>JANNSN010000044.1:0-18868 GCA_031402615.1 Chitinophagaceae bacterium | reverse complement strand
GCGTCCTCGAAGACGGACTGAAATTGTATCCCGGCTTCATTACTGCCATGGTTGCACTGGGACGCGCCTACGATCAGATGGGGCAGGCCACGAAGGCCAAGACTATTCTAGAAGAGTCCGTCAAGTTGAGTCCGGAGAACTTACGCGCGCACAGGACCCTGATCAAAATTTATACGACTCAGGGACAGAAGGAATTGGCGCTACAATCCTGTGCCGTCATTCTGGCGATCAACCCGCGAGATGAAGAGGCCCGTTCAGTCCAGTCTGCTTTAGGAGGACCGCTGAAACAAGAGAAGGAAGCGAAACAGCTCAAACCAACTGGTTTGCTGAAGTCTTCCCTCTCACTCTGCTTTGGAGAGGAGGTGCCTCAAACAGATCCCAACATGTTGTTCTTCCAAATCAGGAGTATTACTTAATTGGGCAAGTAAGTGTAAATGTTCTTTTTTGCAAAACATATTCTTCGCTGCAATCTTTGAGTTCCCTCTGCTTCGGTAGAGGAGGATGTGTAGCGTAAAACTATCCAAACATGTTTTTCCAAATCAGGAGTATTACTTAATTGGGTAGGTAAGTAAATATGTTCTTTTTTGCAAAACATATTCTTCGCTGCAATCTTTGAGTTCCCTCTGCTTTGGAGAGGCGGTGCATCAAACAGATCCCAACATGTTGTTCTTCCAAATCAGGAGTATTACTTAATTGGGCAGGTAAGTGTAAATGTTCTTTTTTGCAAAACATATTCTTCGCTGCAATCTTTGAGTTCCCTCTCCTTTGGAGAGGGGTTGGGGTGAGGTCGGGCTGCTACTCTACCTTCACCCTTATGCCTTCACTGTGCGAAGTAAACTCCGGCGCATACATACACTGTATGGTTGTAATACCATTGCTGAAATTACCTGCATGCGTAACAAACATCGGGTACTCAAAAACGTAACTGCCCCTGGCCAACCAGCCAATGAAGAAATTGGTACTGGCATCTTTCGTGCTTTCATAATAGCCCAGTCCGCCCTGGTATTTATATTGACTGAGGACATTTGTTGGTTCCATACAGGAGGCCCGCATGTCTTTCATGTGCACATATTCCATATCCCGGTCAACCTTTAGTTCGATACGTACTTTAACTTTATCGCCAACTTTTAATTGGGTATTGTCTTCTAATGCAACCAATACCGGGCCTTTGTCAGATTTTTTTTCTATGAATAATTTTTTAACGAGTTTTAATGGTGTTGCAGCCAAAGTTATTTTATCGAGGTCTTCGAAGTATTGCCAGTAAACGGCCCCCCAACCCGCCAAAGGGGGAGTTTTGGAGTTAGCTACCTTTACCGATACCGCAATATTGCCCATGTTGGATTTTACTTTATCGCCTTCAATTCTTTTTTTAAAATAACCCGTCCCTGCTTCTGTTTTGTTATCGGTACTATTTATAACTGTAGTTCCTAACGTTATTGTCACTTCTTTCTCTTCATCCAGCCAAGAGCCTGCCTTGATCCCCCCCTGTGGGGTTGGTGGGCTTATTAGTAATGCATAACAGGCTTCAGCAGTGGCTTTGGTGGTTTTCCAGTTTTGAGTTTGCTTTTGTTTTAGCAACCAGGTTTTTAAGTCATCAACCGTATTATTATTCTTATCAATATCTGCAAAAGCTTCAATCATCATGGCCTGGGATTCGATGGGAGCCTGGTGCCAGTAATAGCCACCGGTGGTCCACTCTTTCCAGTACATACCCAATTCTTCTCTGTTGATCGCGTTTTCTTTTAAAGATCTGATAATGGCTTTTGGCGTTACCGCATCCTTATTGCGGTGCAAGGCCAGGGCTATCATCGCCTGCATATACTTGCTGTTGCTTAACCAGTATTTTTTTGCCTGTCCGGTGTAGTAGTTATAAGCAGTTTGCGATGCTGTTGCTATTTTGTATTCAGAAAAAAAACTCCGCATGTATAAATACTGTATTTGTATGCTGCTTAAATTATTACCGGTTAATTTTACTTTGTATTTGATCAGGTTGTCGTAATCTTCTTTTATTTTTTTATCGAGATAAGGAATTGCTTTTGCGATGACAGGAATTATTTTTTCGTAATGATCACCGGTTAATGCATGCAGTTTTCTTAAATGCCCGATACCTGTTGCAATATACTGGGTCATGTAGCGATCATCTATTCCTCCTTTAAACCACACAAAGCCACCATTGCTGCTTTGCATTTCTTTTAGCTTGACAATTGCTTTTTCCTGTTCGGCACTCATGCGTACCATATCAAACAACAAAGCAATATTTTTCTTCTGTTGATTTTCGTTCTGTGCATCAAGCACCCATGGTGTCTCCTGTAATAAAGCTGATTTTAATTCCTGGTTTTTTTCCAAATTACTCATCAGCGCAGCGGTGTCCATATTTTTCCAGCGTTCAAAAACCGTTTTAATTTTGGGTATTGACCTGCTGATAAAGCTTGCCAGAGTATTTGCGTAATACCGGTTAAATGTTTGCTCGGCACATTCGTAAGGATACTCCATCAAATAAGGCAGGGCCTGCACCGCATACCAGGCAGGGTTACTCGTGTATTCAACAGTTAGTGCGTGATGAGTACCACCCCAACCCTCTCCGGGGGGAAGGGAGTTGAGCAGCTTATCGAATGTAAATTGTTTACTGTTAACGCCACGCATATTAATTGGCATTGATTCTGTCACTAACATCCTGTTGGTTAAAACCGGGATTGCCATTTCTTCTCCATCTGAAAAAGCCCCCTCCAAACCTCCCCCGGTGGGGGAAGTTTTTGAAACGGCTTTTACTCTGTAAGTAAGTGCGGAGTTAAAGTTGAACGGTATCTCCATTGGGAATTTTACCGCTTCACTTTGCCCTGCCGCAACCGTAAAGTACTGGTTTGGAAAAACATTTTTAAACCAGCCATCAACCGGTTTGTTGGTAGCAGCATCCAGTAATTCCAGTGTGGCAACGCCGGTCACTTCTTTTTCACCCAGGTTTACAATTTTTGCACTGAATTCCATGTTGTCGCCCTCTCTCATAAACCGTGGTGCATTGGGTTGTACCATCAGAGGCTTTTGTGTAACCAAAGTTTTTTCGCCGTATGCTGTAGCCGCGTCTTTGGAATGCGCCAGTGTCATCAATTTCCATTGTGTTAAAGCTTCGGGCATCGTAAATGAAAATTCAATATTTCCTTCGGCATCTGTTTTCAGATCAGGGAAAAAGAAAGCGGTTTCGTTGAAGTTTTTGCGGATCTGAACGGCCGGGCTGTTGGTTGATGGTTGTTGACCGTTTTCCGTTTCAACGGTATCTGCGTTTACTTCTCCATTTTTCACAATTTTCGCCGCTGTTGATTTAACTTGTTTGCCTTCAGGTGGAGGGGCTGCTGCACTTTCCAATTTTCCGCCTTCGGCCATTGGTGAACTCCTCATTACAACCCGGTCGTTTCCGTAGTAACCTCCACCATAACTATCGGAATCTAAAAGCCTGTCGTATGATTTTGGAACAGGGGGCAAATAAACATCATCCCTTTTGTCAAATTCATCAGAATTAATGCTTGAAAAACCACCTGCCGACCAGATGATGGTATTATTTAATCCTGGCCAGATATTTGGCCTGAACCAGTTATGTGGTTTAAACTGGTCGAGACTTGCATCATACATGCCAGCCAGCATCTCTGCCGCAACTTTTTCTCCTTTGTTACCGGTTATCTTTATTTTCCATTTTTCTTCGCTGCCGGGCAATAACTTATCTCTAAAGGTTTCATAGCTGATGTTCAGATCCTTTTTGCTCCACGGGATAGCAAAACTTTCACCCCCTTTGTAAACACGGTTATGTTGTACAAAAGCATAGGTTGAGGCCATACCGCCACGGTCATCTTCTGCCACAGAAACCACAAAAGACGCGGGTGTGGAATTCGTGATCGTCTTCACCTCCTGGTTATTCGTTCTGTCCATTTTACTTAAAGTATGCACCAGGTAGATCTTATCAAAGCCGGTGCTGATATGGTAACGGATCTGTTCGCCGGGTTCTGCATTTCCTTTTACCACTTCAACCTGTACTGCTTCATATATTTGGTCTTTTTCCACACTGCTGGTTAGCTGAATATATTTTTCTGCCTTAACCATTTCGCCATACTTGTCTTTTGCTGTAGCTGTAATTTTATACCAGCCTGCCTTCCATTGTTGATGGCTGATTGCCCATTGTTTATTTTCACGGGTACTGTCTGTCTTATTAAAAACCAGTTCACCCAATGGCCATTGACTTTTTAGATCTTCATCTTTATACATATCATGGGGGAAATATCCCTGGTATTCATTTTTACTCATGGTAAACTGGTCGGGCATTTGCCAATACCTGCTCCTGAATATTTTGGTTGGAGATTGTACTTGATGGATGCTCACCTGTACCAGGGTTTTTTCAAAAATATCATTGAGATTGGTGCTTGAAATATATAGTTGGTTTAAACTGTCTGCCAACATGGTTTTCGGCATATTAATTTCCAGTTGCAACATTTGATAGGCAACAGCCACGGATGTGTTACCGCTCCTGGTTTCGCCATTGATATCCGTAATATCAGCGCTTAGATCATAAAAGAATGTGGGCTGATCTTTTTTGTCAACGGATTCATCCGGGATCGCTTTGAATTTGATTGTAAATGCGCCTGTATCATCAGTTACGGTTTCACCATTGGTTATTTCCATTTGCTCCGAATGATAGGAAGGCCTAAAATAGTTCCAGCCCCACCAGATGGGATAACGAACCTTACGAACTACGCGGTAACTTACTTTGGCACCATCTATATTATTACCTGCATAAGCTTTTGCTGTGCCGGTAACTTCTATACTGTCATTGATCCGGTACGTGCCTTTTGGCTTTTGTATCTCTGTAAAAAACTTAGGGCGCTTATATTCCTCCATGCTAAAACTTACCGAAGCTTTCGTAGCGGTATCATACAGGGTAAAGATACCGTTCATTACTCCTTCGGGTAAACGAAATGAACCATGGTAGCTGCCAAAAGCATTGGTCGTAACAGCAAGGTCAGCCGCCTTTTGTCCATTGGCATCCTTTAGCTGGATGGTGCTCTTAAAATCGGGTATCACCCCGCTTTTTAAAATATCTTTGTCTTTTGAAATAACAATGCCTTTAAAGTAGATGGTTTGCCCGGGACGGTAAATAGACCGGTCGGTAAATAAAAATGTATGCTTTTCTGTAAGGTTGGTATAGCTGCTGTAATTGTAAGTATAATTATTTTCATCCATAAATAATTCGTCGGAGCCATATCTTACCTGCAATAAGAAATTCCGGTAATCCGAGGTTTCTTTCATTTTGAAATAACCGTTTTTATCCGTTGTGTATTTTTCGGCTTTTATTTCTTCATACCTGTTCAGGGTATAACTATAAACAGATTGCCAGATCTGTACCTGCGTATTGGCAAGCGGCTGGCCAAGATCGCGATCTAACACATAATAATCGCTGGTATTGGTATGTATATAACTGATGTTACTGATATAAGTTACCTGTTTGGCAATGATGTTTTTGGATAAGGAAAAATTGGGGTCAACACTGGCCAAAATTAAATACACGCCTTTTTCGAGACCATCAATTTTTATTTCTGCCCCGTGTTCCTGGTAATCCTGTAGTTGGGACAAATTAATATTCCAGCTTTTAACCGCTTTCATGTCTGTATAGGCTTTCCAGTTTTTTTCATATTCTCTATTGTCCATGCTCTTCATTTCTTCACGGCTTGTTTTAATAACACGCAGGTATAGGGATTTAATATTTTTATAGGTGACCAGGCTGCGGAATGGTTGCAAAGGGAGATTAACTTTTTCGGTTTCCAGGTTTAAGGAGGGAAGCTCAATTTGAACCTGGCTGTTTTTTGCATTAATGCCGCCTTCGGATTTAGGAAACCGGGCATAAATGGATTCAAATAATTCCTTTGCCCTTTTTATTTCGTACTGGTTTTCTGTTTTGGAATAGGGTTTAAAATCCTGCCCACGGTTGTAGTAAACAGATCCGCGTAAATACATCGCCTGTGCTATGGCCGGGTTGCCGGGGTAGTTTTGTTCTATGGCCAGCAACGCGTTCTCATACAATTTTTCTTTTCCGTGGAGTACCGCATATTGGTTAACAAAATTCAGGCGTATCAGGTCTGCGTCAATTAGTGCATCGGGGTTGGTATCTGCCAGGTGAAATTTTACCAGGTCCCGGAAAATAAGCAATGCCCTGTGTTGTAATGAAGCAGTGTCTTGGGTAACAAAGGAAGCTTTTGTAAAATCAGTCGCCTTTGCAAACGCAGCGGCGTCAACAATTTTAAACTGGTAAGCCGGTTTGGTTACCCCGTCTTCATCATTCATAAAAAAATCCAGCGCCCGGTGGGTTAAAAAATCAAAAAGCGTAGGGCGGAGTTGCCTGGTATTTTCTCCTTTAATGATGATGTCGGTAAGTCCTTCTAATTTTGTATTTTTTAAGATGGCGTCATTTTGCAAAGAGCCATTGTATAATTTTGAAATGGTGGCATACAGTTTTTCAATACTCCAGGTAGTGATGTCTTTACTTTTTTCTGTAACTAATTTGGTGCGATCATAAAATTTCCAACGGTTGTTTTGCAGGTATTGCCAGAACATTTCGGCATGCATACTTTGTAAAATATTTTTTACCGGTGCTTTAGCCCTGGTAATCAAAGTATCTACAAAAAATATATTATTCTCCCGGCTGTCTTCTTCAACCATATTGCGGTATTTGATCTGGTACATGCAGGATTTGATCTGCTGTGCATCATTTCCTTCCTTCATGGCCAAATTGTAAATGACCATTACTTCAAGTAAAGCAGATTTGGTAAGGCCATTATTTTCTAAGCTTTCAACCTTTTTCCAGTTTTTTGCGTAATCGTTTTGTTTTTGAGCCATCAGCGTATAAGTAATACCGGTTAACAAAAAAATAACCAGGGCTAATTTTTTAATAAACATAATCGGGTATTTACTTACAAGATACAAATTGTTGTTCAGCGGTTGTACAGTCATTTTATACAGGAATTTGTATGTAGATGGTATTTATGATTGCTTTGCATAATTATTTTGTGTAAAACTCTTTAACAATTAATTAAAAATCGCAGGTAAACAATCAGCCTCGAATTTGGTCTTATATACTGAAACGATTCGGGAAAATACGTAACCTGGAAAGTTTTGTTTCATGGCTATACTTTGGAGCCGGGGCGGGAGCTCCGGTTTTTTTGGGCCGGGAAGTCGGAAAGGCGGGGTATTTATAGAAAAACTCTTTTCGTCTTTCCGGCAAAAAAAATCCCGGTTTTTAACCAGGATCTTAAAATTATTTTTGAAATAATTATTTCTTCAAGACTTCTGCCATTGTTTTGCCGATATCGGCAGGGCTTGCAACCACATGAATACCACATTCAGTCATGATCTTCATTTTAGCGGCTGCTGTATCATCGGCACCACCAACAATGGCACCGGCATGGCCCATGCGGCGACCCGGAGGTGCTGTTTGACCGGCAATAAAACCAACAACAGGCTTTTTGTTACCGGTTGATTTAATATAAAGGGCCGCTTCTGCTTCCATACCGCCACCAATTTCTCCGATCATTACAATAGCATCTGTTTCGTTGTCATTCATAAATAATTCAACTGCTTCCCTGGTTGTTGTTCCAATAATTGGATCGCCACCAATGCCAATGGCAGTAGAAATTCCGAGGCCGGCTTTTGCAACCTGGTCGGCAGCTTCGTAGGTTAATGTACCCGATTTTGACACGATTCCGATGCGGCCCGTCTTAAAAATAAAGCCCGGCATAATACCCACTTTACATGCATCGGCTGTTATTACACCGGGGCAGTTGGGTCCAACGAGCCTGGTACTTTTATGCGCTAAATAAATTTTTACTTTAACCATATCCTGAACCGGAATGCCTTCCGTAATACAAACAACCAATCCAATTCCTGCATCGGCAGCTTCCATGATGGCATCGGCTGCAAAAGCCGGAGGTACAAAAATGATGCTTACATCTGCACCTGTAGTTTTAACCGCATCGGCAACGGTATTAAATACCGGTTTGTCAAGATGTGTGGTGCCGCCTTTACCAGGCGTTACGCCACCTACCAATTTAGTGCCGTACTCGATCATTTGTGTAGCATGAAATGTACCCTCAGTACCGGTAAAGCCCTGTACAATAATTTTGGAATCTTTATTAACTAAAACAGACATAATTTAAGTAATAATTGATAATGAGTAAATGTATATTAATGCGGCAAAGATAGGGGAGATGGGGTGATTGGCGAAGGAGATAATTTGGTTATTGGTATGAAAGACCGGGACGGGTAATTATGGGTACCGGTAAGTCGACGGTCAATTAACCTATTTACGGTAACGCTGTAACCGGTCTAAACCCGACTGTCTGACTTCCATATTATGGTTCGGTTGGGCCTAAGTTATTTCATCTCCGTTCAGTAACTCATCCATATCCCGGTCATCACTGATTTTTCCTTTGGCTTCGAGCATACGCATGTCTTTGGCATCCTGTAAAAACTCGGAGGCAAAGATAAATTCATTTAGTCTTTCGTTTTTGGAGAAGATGATGTCTTTTTTATTACCCGTCCATTCTTTTTTGCCTTCGAAGAGATAAATGATGTTTTCGCCCATTTCCATCACACTGTTCATGTCGTGGGTATTAATTACCGTGGTCATGTTAAACTCGCGGGTAATATCTAAAATCAGTTTATCAATTACCATGGACGTTTGCGGATCAAGGCCCGAATTGGGTTCATCGCAAAATAAATATTTGGGATTGAGTACCACGGCACGGGCAATACCTACACGTTTTTTCATACCGCCACTCAACTCGGCCGGAAATTTTTTATTGATTCCTTCTAAATTTACCCTGGCCAAAACCTCATTTACACGCTTTAATTTTTCAGCAAATGTCTTGGTTGTAAACATGTCCAGCGGAAACATAATATTCTGTTCTACGGTCATACTGTCGAACAATGCCGAACCCTGGAAGAGCATCCCAATCTGCTGGCGAAGTTCCTTACGCTCTTCCACATTCATATCGGTAAAGCTTACGCCATCATAAATAATTTCACCCTCATTGGGTTCAAATAATCCTACCAGGCATTTTTGCAATACTGTTTTGCCGCTACCGCTCTGGCCAATGATTAAATTGGCCTTGCCTGTTTGCATAACATGACTTACATCATCCAGCACCACTTTATCGCTGAAACTCTTCTTTATGTTTTTAAATTCTATCATAGTAAGCTGCAAGAGGATTAGCTGCAAGGGAGAAGCGAGCTGATTTTACCCTTTGTTTTTTTTATAATATAATGGTTACTTTTTTCTGCATGTTTTTGAGCTGCGGGGAAATTACTTCAAAAAAAAAGTTTGTTGCTTTTTTTAATGCTTTTGTTGTTTACCATTTGCAAAAAAAGTGCAATTTATCCTACTTTTCCCATGCGGCTTCTCCCCTTGTTGCTACTCTTCTTGAAACTGCCCGCTACCCATTGGAAAAGGGATACTTTCTATTTGTTAAGCAGCAGCGCTGCTAAAATATAGTCGGCAAACAATATCATGATACAACTTACAACTACACTTTTGGTACTGCTTCTGCCAATTTCCAATGCTCCACCTTTTACATAATAACCATAGTAAGATGGAATACTGCTGATGATAAAAGCAAAAGTATAAGCCTTAACCAATGCAAAAAACACATTGTAGGGAACAAAGTTCATTAATAGACCCATGTCATAAGTATCGGTAGATAAAATGCCCGTTGCAACACCGGCCAGCCTTCCACCTAAAATACCCAACACCATCGATAGCACCACCAGCATGGGAATCGTTAGTAAACAGGCAATGATTTTGGGCATGATCAAATACGACTTGGTGTTGATGCCCATGATTTCCAAAGCATCAATTTGTTCGCTTACACGCATATTGCCAAGCTCGCTGGCAATCTTGCTGCCAATTACACCCGCCAAAACAATACAAACCACTGTGGGGGCAAATTCCAGGATAACGGTATCCCGAACGATCTGTGCAATGGTAGTGGCAGGTATTAAAGGGCTTACCAGTTGATAAGAAGTTTGTACCGCACTCACCGCACCCATAAAAACTGAAATGATAATGACAATACCCAGGGAGCCAATACCGATTTCCACACATTGATGCATCAACTCCTTCCAATACATGCGCATGTTTTCCGGTTTGGTAAACATACCTTTAAGCATCAGGAGGTAACGGCCAAAGTGATTAAAAAAAAGCATTAATTAGTTTGTTAGGTTGTTAGATGTCAGCTGTACGAATGTAAGAATATTTCAGTTGTTTAAGTTGTTATGTATTGTACTGAATTAACCAGCTATGCGACAGAACCATTTTTAAATATATACTGCAGTACATCAAGCACCGTACATCGTACATCAATCACCGTAGGGCCTCATCACATTTCCGGTGCAATAAGCTGACTGCGTTTCCACCATTTACTTTTCTTCACTACCTCTTTGGTATTGGTTTTGTTTTTGGTTTGTGCATCTACAACAGCAATCAATACCATATTAAATATAGAACGGATAGAACTGCCCAATTGTAAAACGTGCACCGGTTTGTTCAATCCCAACAGAATGGGACCAATTGAATCAGTGCCCGACACTTCCTGCAATAAATTGTAGGCAATATTACCCGCAGCCAGGTTAGGGAAGATGAGCACATTTACATCTCCATCGAGTAATTCGGTAAATGGATAATTTTCTTTTAGAATTTCTTTGTTGAAAGCCAGGATACCCTGTACATCACCATCGCAGATCAATGCAGGGTCTTTGGTTTTTACGATCTCCCTGGCCCTGCGTACCAGGTTTGCTTCGGGTGAGTTGCTGCTTCCAAAGTTCGAGTAGGAGAGCATGGCAATCCTTGGCTTAATATTAAACTGTTTCACTTCTTTGGCAACCAATAGTGTTATTTCAGCCAATTCTTCGGCTGTAGGATTAAAATTTACGGTTGTATCTGCCAAAAATAACGGGCCACGTTTTGTAAACATGATATACATACCGGCTATTTTCGTAACCCCTGGTTCGGTGCCTATGATTTGCAATGCCGGGCGAATGGTATCGGGATAGTTTCTGCTCAATCCACTGATCATGCCATCGGCTTCGCCATTCTCAATCAGCATGCAACCAAAATGATTGCGGTCTTTCATCGCTTTGTAGCTCTCATATCGGTTAACACCCTTGCGATGCCGTTTATCAAAGAACTGATCCCCATATTTTTTTCTAACCTCTTCGTGTTGGTCGTCTGCCGGGTTAATGATGGGCATTCCTTCCAGGTCAATACCGTTTTCCTCTGCAATTTTTCTGATCTTGTGTTCCTTACCTAACAAGATCGGGTAAGCTACATTTTCTTCCATCACCAGCTGAGCAACTTTTAAGATCTTGATATTTTCTGCATCGGCAAAAACGATACGCTTGGGATCTTTACGGGCTTTGGTACTTATTACCCGGCTTAACTGGTTATCCAATCCGAGCCGGCTGTTTAAATTTTCTACATATTCTTCCCAGTTTTTTATAGGGTATTTAGCTACGCCACTTTCCATAGCAGCTTTTGCCACAGCGGGTGCCACGGTAGATAGTAAACGTGGGTCCATTGGTTTTGGAATAATATAGGTTGGGCCAAAAATTATGGTTTTTTCATTGTAAGCCAGATTAACAATATCGGGTACCGGTGTCTTGGCCAGTTCGGCTAAAGCTTTTACTGCGGCCAGTTTCATGGCTTCGTTGATGGCTGTGGCCCGCACGTCGAGTGCACCACGAAAAATATACGGGAAGCCAAGAACATTGTTTACCTGGTTGGGATAATCGCTACGGCCGGTAGCCATGATGATATCTTTACGTACTGCTACAGCCACATCGTAATTGATTTCTGCTTCGGGATTAGCCATTGCAAATACAATTGGATTTTTAGCCATACTCTTGACCATCTCCGGCGATACTGTATTGCCGGCACTTAAACCAATAAAAACATCCGCATCTTTAAAAGCTTTTGCGAGGTCATAATCTTTGTACCTGGCATCAACACAAAATTTTAGTTTCTGATCGTCCACATCCGGTCTTCCATTATATAAAATCCCTTTTCGGTCAAATACCATAAAATTACTGCGTTTGGCACCCAGCGATTCATATAAATGCATACAGGCCATGGCTGCGGCACCAGCGCCACTTACCACGAATCTAACTTTATCAATTTTCTTTTTTTGAATGATCAGTGCGTTCAATAAAGCAGCAGCACTGATGATAGCGGTACCATGCTGGTCATCATGCATGATGGGGATCTTGCAACGCTTTTTTAATTCCTCTTCAATATAAAAACACTCCGGTGCTTTAATGTCTTCTAAATTAATGCCGCCAAATGTGGGTTCCAATGCCTGTACGATCTGAACAAATTTTTCGGGGTCAGTTTCGTTTATCTCAATATCAAATACGTCGATGTCAGCAAATATTTTGAATAGTACTCCCTTCCCCTCCATAACCGGTTTTCCGGCTTCCGGGCCAATATTACCCAGTCCTAAAACGGCCGTACCATTACTGATAACTCCCACCAGGTTTCCCTTGGCGGTGTATTTATATACATCTTCGGGGTTGGCGGCTATTTCCAAACAGGGTTCTGCAACACCTGGTGAATATGCCAGTGAAAGGTCTCTCTGTGTTTTAGCTTCCTTAGTTGGAACAACTTCTATTTTACCGGGTCTTCCTCTGGAATGATAGTCTAGTGCTTCCTGTTTTCGTAAGTCTTTTGCCATAATAGAAATCCATTTTTAATATACATCAGCAAGTTGCCCGTTACTTATTTATTATTGATGCATTTAGGGAGGTGCAAATTACGCAAAATCAGGGGAGAGTGTCCGTTTTATCAGTATTATCTGGATTTAACCTTAAAACTCCAGGTTACCGTAAATTCGGCAACGATTTCTCCGGCGGCATTTCTGCCGGTGGATTTTGCAGTAACCGATTTGCCTTCATTACTGCTTATCGCATCCTCAATCGTTTTTTTTATTGTAAACCCATCTTCGCAGGTAAAAATGGTAATGCCTGTTGCTTTTTTAACAAAATTGCCATCTACTTTTAATACCAACATACTTACCGATGGCTCCCGCTTATAAATATGTGCAAGTGCCAATACGCCCGTACTCATTTCGGCTGCCATACTTAAACAGGCAAAATAGGTGCTCTTAAAGGGGTTTTGACTAAACCATGTATAGGGAACTTTCACGGTACATTTTTCTTCATCAGCATCAATGACCCTTACGCCCGAAAAAAACGCACTCGGTAATTTGGACAATAAGAACATCCGGAATTTTACAGGATGTTTTATTGTTTGAAGGAATTTATCAGCGTAGCTCATTTAATTCTATATTTTAGTCCCGTTAGCCAAAACAAGTCGATTTTGATTTTCATAAATTGATCAGGACTTCACCAATCTACCATCGTCTTTCTGCAATCAGCAATAATCAATCTCCGTACTTTTTAGGGTCCCTTGCAGCCGGGCTCCATTGTTCTAAAAATGCCTGTACTTTTTTCCTGTCGTAACTTTTCTTGCCATCTTCAAAATATTCACTGTTTTGTGTATGAATAAGCTCGCCTTTTTCATTTAAGAGAAGAAAAACCGGAAACCCAAGTCGTTGGGGATAGCCATATTTTGCAAACAGAACTTTGTTATAATTTTCTTTGCTATAGTTTAGATGAAGCCATACAAAACCCGCATTGATCACTGAATCTACCTTATCATCTGCTTTGCAAAACCTGGCAAACTCAATACACCAGCTGCACCAGTTACCTCCCCCCTGCAGTAATACATATTTTTTTTCGGCCTTTGCCTTTTTAATGGCAATCGCTATTTCATTTTCTGCATTGGCCTCCGGGTGGTATAGTTTACTTTCAGCGGTTTGGGCGCTACCGGAATAAGAAGTCAAACAAAAAGCAATAATTAATAATTTCTGCATACTTTATTTTTTTACTTCTACAAGGCACACGACAGTTCCCTGGTCTGTATTGTCTGCCTTAAAATTGATCGTTCCTCCCATACCGGATGAAAATCGAACGCCCGATACCGCATTCTGTTGTAAAGCGCCTGCAACTTTAGCTGCATAATCTGTTCCCGCACTTTTCGAAATAGCATTGTTTACGGCGTACCAGTCAATGGCTTGTTTTGTTACCACGATCGCAAATACATCTTTGTTACCAACGTTATCGGGTACTAAACTTTTTCCGCGCGGAAATAAACGATATCCGGTTATTCCACAGAAAGGAGAGAAGGCTGTTTTTGTAGCATCTTCTTTACCGGGATAAGGAAATAAAGTATAACTGCTGCCATCGGTTTCCTGTCCAAAAATATAGGTGTAGCACTCGGTCGAATTTTTTATTTCTATTTTAAATTTGGTGCCGGGTGCAACAGTACTAACGGTTTCAAAAATATTACCTGCCCTTAATTTTAACGGAATATATTTTTTGTCATCATTTTTTACCAACCCCAAAGCCGCCTCGAAACCAACATTTACCCCGGCTCCGCGTTTGGGCATGGGATCAACACCATAGGCTTCCCTTACGAACTCTTTAAAATCTCCATAGCGAACCCAGCAAACGCCATTAACACCCCACTCGGGTCCCCAGCTGTTCATGATCTGGAAAGCCTGTTTACGGTCATCATAGCCGATCACACACATGGCATGCCCGCCAAAGCCCATTTGGCTTCGATCTTCGCTGGATGGTGCCCACATCTCTTTTCCCATCATACTCTGCATAAAACTGCCACCCACCATCATCCCGATAACTACCGGGGCATCTTTTGCCAGATGCTCTTTTACGGCACGTACATTAATTCCCTGTGTACTTTCACCATCAGTTAACCGGGTAAAACCGTGTAGTTTATTTTGGGATGCTTTGGAGTTTAATGCGGAATTGGGTTGCCTGCTGCAATCCTGGTCGGTATAAGGAAAATCATTGAAAGTAACCACGCCTTTGGAACTCATTAACTCCATGGCATTTTGAATGTAAGCACCCTGGCATCCTTCTAAGCCGATCTGGTTATACACATAGGCCGGACTGAAAGCAGTACTGTTTCCACTTTGCCCGGTAGATGCAGCTTCAACTATCGTACGCGCAGCATACGTACTGCTCCAGGCTACACAGGACCCCTGCTTGCCCTGGTTTTGCCGGTCGGGTGCAAAGCGCAACAAGGAAACCATTTCCGGTAACGGATTTTTGGTATTGTCATCTGCCAGGCCTTCATACACACTGGCTTTTTTAAATTCGGCCGGGCTAAAACTATACCCGCTTTGAGAGAAAAGGCTTTTAATAATATTTGACCCGCCGCCCAAACCGCTCCTGAAAAAGAAAAAATAGGCAGCACCGGCAACCACCAACAACAGGATTATTTTTTTGCCACCTCCACCACCTTTGAACAGCGTTAAAAGTAAGGGTAAAAAGTTTAATAGTCCACCACCGCCACCGGTAGTTCTTCCCCCCGATGTATTACTGTCATCAAAGTCCTGTTGATCCTGTGGATCATCTTCCATTCGTATTGGCATACTTTTAAGCTTTTAGCGCTTAAAAGTAAGAAGTTTTTGGAAAATGGCGTCTTTACAAAATTAACTTTACCAAAACAGTACTTTATTCCAATACCAGGCTGTTATTTTTTGGATATTTCACGGAGTATTTAAAGTCAACTTTCTTTTCCTTACCCGGGTCAAGTTTTACAGCCCATTTCAATTTTCCTGTCTCCTGATCCAGTTCGGCCTCTTTGTTTTCTATTTTGTCTACTTCCACTTCTTTCATCGTACTTAATGGAAACTGATCTTCCACAATTACATAGATGGGCTGTTTTTTATTATTACGGATATTGATCTCCAAAGTTCTGTAATCGATTTTGTTGCTGCCCAGTAATTGTTTTTTACTATACTCTTTTACGCTTACCCTTTTTACCGAAATGTTCTTATCACGGCCCAGCGAAATATGTAAAGTATCGCCTGAAGTTTTTGGATTGATCATGGCCTTGCCCAAAAAAGTGCCCTCAAAAAATAAATTGCTTTCGCCTTCCAGTAAATTCAGTTCATTCCAATCGATAATTTTAGCGGTAAGAAAAACGTCCTGGTCCAGTTTAGGCACACAGTAATATTCATATAACGCAGGAACTTCCATGGTTTTAATTTCAACAGTAGCTGTTTTACCATCATTTAAAATGGTATACGGCATTTCTATGTCAAAAGAAAAACTGGTACTGTTTTCTTTCTCAGAAATGGTTAAGGGAATACTTTTTTCAGTCTTCGCTTTTGAGTAGCCATCGTCTGTATCCCGATCTGAACGTGAAGTTCCAAAAGCAGACGTTACAACAACTTCCTGAAGTTCGGCACCACCATCCTGTAAAGCTATGTTCATGATATTGGAAGAAATGAATAATTCCCTGGTTTGAAAACCAGCACCGGAAAAAACAATGATAGAAATATTGTAGTGAACCAGTATACTGAAATTACCATTGGCATCTGCCGACATACCGGTATTGGTTCCTTTTAGTTTAATGGTGGCAAAAGAAACAGGCTGCCCGCTTTGATTGGTTACCCTGCCCGAAACTTCTCTTACGTTAGGATTGTATACACCACTGGCGATGCCGCTAAGTCCATCATACTGCGGTGTAAAATAGTGAAGGTACCAGTTTGGTAAACCGGGTTTTTCTCCATTTTGTTTTGGGTTGGCCGTTGATAAAGTGAGTTTCACATCTTTCCAGTCTTCGCCTGATGATTGGTACACATTGGCTTTGTAGATCATCGAGATCGGATGCTGAATATCTGTAACCCGCACATCATAGGTTGGGTACCAACCTGCTTTATCAATAAAATAACTCAAACTAAAATCTGCATTCGCATGGTCTTTGCCCTCTACGGTAACCACTATTTCGCTCGTGGCCGTGCTGGCTTGTTTGTTCAATTCATCCCGTTGTTTATTTAATTTAATCATCTCTGCATTCCATTTCTTCAGCGTTTTGCTGACTTCGGTTTCTTTCAATTTTAGTTCGGTTAGGCGTAAGCGGTGAAAGTCTGCTGCTTCTTTTAAGTCGGTTATCTTAAGCCCGGTATTTTGTGCCACAATACCCTGGTTCTTCGATAATAGTGTTTCTTCATTTTGATAAATGCTCATCATGTTGGTCTCCATGTTTATCTTATCCTGCAGCATCTCTTTTTGATCATCCACTTTTTGTATATCGCTTTGTTTGGATTGTTCCTGCAGGTAATTCAGTTTATGTACAACCGACAATACCGTAAAATTGCCTTCGCCTTTCACCTGGATACTTTGTTTATGGATGTAAGGAGATATGCCGCTGAAAACAATTTCAACCTTACCGGGGGGTAAGCTGATCTTTCCCGAGCGGCTAATTTGGGCGCCATGTAAAAAGACGGTCGCTTTATCAATTTTAGTATCAATGGTTTTTGGAGTTGGTTGTGCCCGGATGATTTGTGAAACCAGGATACAGGTTAAAACGGGTAAAAATTTTGTCAGTTGTGCTTTCATCCTATTTTTTCATCATGATGCAACACCCGGATTGTTTACATAAATTATTTTTGATAAGGCATATCAGTTTTCTTTTTCCAGTATCTCAAACTGCCTGGATGCACTGGTTCCGTTCTCATCTACCAGGGTGATGATGTGTTTTCCAGGTGCGGGGTTCAACCCGATTTGATGAAAGTTTTGTGTAGTTCCAACAAATACATCATCCAAACTCCAAAAAATTTTTGTACCTGGCCTTCGGTGGGCTGCGGTAAAAACAGTATTGCCGCGATCTCCACTGATTTCCAAAGGCACATATATTTTTGCATCAAACTGGGGGTAAATAATTTCTATTTGTTTGCCCGTTTCCGATAAAGCACAGCCGGGTTTAAAAGGAGGAAGGGGTTTGTAGTCTATATTTCGCTGCTTATAATAATATTCCATAGCCGGTGATAAAATGAACCAACTTTTGTGTTGCATATTTGACGGCGTTTCACATGCATCTGTTACTCTGAAAATTCCTGTTGCATCCAAATGGATCAATTTGTGGTAAGCACAAAGCGGAACTGTAGCAGCGTTGGGAGGCGAAAATAAAGTATCAATATCCGGGCAGCCAATATTGGCACGGTAGCCGGTTTGTTTGCACACGGGCAAAAAAGTGAAATTATAAGTTGGTTTTTTAAACCAGGTATTGTTGGGTAAGCGTCTGAAAATATCAAACAGGATCGGAGCGGCCGTGTGTACGCCAATTAATCCCGGTCTGCCTTCGCCATCGGTATTGCCTACCCAAACCGCTACCACATTTTTTGGCGTTAACCCAATTGCCCATCCATCCCTGAATCCAAAGCTGGTACCGGTTTTCCAGGCTATGGTTTGTGAAGAGGAGAACTGTTGCCACAAGCCTTCCTCGCCGGGACGCATCACTTCCTGCATAGCAAGGAAAGTAAACCACGTAGATGTCGGATCTTATATTGCATTGCCGTCAGGCTTTGCATTCATCCCTAACGTGGTACTACCCACGCCGGATGCAGCACTCATATAATTGGGGGGATGAAAATCTCTATGATCAGATTTGCCATGATTTTTTGACTGGTGATTTACACTTCGTGCCATTGATGCATACACCCCTGCCAGATCCCACATCGTTACTTCGCACCCGCCGAGAATTAAACTTAAACCGTACGTGTCTGCCGATCGGTTGAGTGTAGTGATGCCACATTGCCGGAGTGTTTCGTAAAACCGCTGGTACTTGTATTGCTGCAATAATTTTACCGCCGGAATATTCAGGCTCCTGGATAAAGCCTTACCGGCAGGTACGGCACCATCATAACCAAGGTCGAAGTTTTTGGGTGCATAATTGCCGATCTGGGTGGGT
>JANNSN010000043.1:0-41747 GCA_031402615.1 Chitinophagaceae bacterium | reverse complement strand
TTAAAACCATTGAGGATCTCGAAAAATATGTTTGTACTCTTTGTAAAAAACTAAACGTGGGGGAGGTGAAATCTATCTGTGCTTATCAATATATATTCGCAGGCAATTTTTGGTCTAATATATAATTCACTTTGGTATTATAAGCCGTTACGGGTTGAACCAACTAAAAGATCCAATCGGTTTTAATAAGCGTGGCAGGGAAATTTTAAAATATCGGATATTGTATAATTTATAGTTAACCGATAAATTTGTATATTTGTGTATGTGGAATATACAACCGGGAGATATGAGTGGGTTATCATCGTCTTTTGAAAGACTTTATGAAAAAAAAGCTTTGCTGGCTAACGCGAGGCCTTTGCCGCATGGTGTTTTGCAAAAAATCAGAGAAGGGCTTTCTTTGGAATGGACATATAACAGCAACAGTATTGAGGGCAATACGTTGAGTTTACATGAAACCAGGCTGATATTACAGGAAGGGATCACCATAAAAGGAAAATCATTGCGGGAGCATTTTGAGGCTCATAATCATGAAAAAGCTATTGAATACCTGTACAGTTTGGTAAAGAAAGATTACAGTTTAAGAAGTACTGATATCCTGAGTTTACATGGGTTTGTTATGCGGAGTATAGCAGATGATTTTGCCGGAAGAATCCGTAACGGCGGTGTGCGTATTGTTGGGGCTAATTTTACCCCGCCCAATGCCGGCAAAGTCTCAGATTTAATAGATGAATTAATTTTATTTGTAAACAGAAATCCACTGGGTTTAAATGATATTGAGCTGGCTACCCTATTTCATCACCGGTTGGTTTGGATCCACCCGTTTTTTGATGGCAATGGCCGCACCGTCAGGCTGGCCATGAATTTACTGTTGCTGAAAGCCGGGTTTCCTCCGGCCATCATTTTAAAACATGACCGTAAAAAATATTACGATGCTTTAAACCAGGCTAATACAGGCAGTTATCAAAAGCTTTGTTTAATGATGGTGCAGGCTTTGGAAAGAAGTTTAAATATTTATTTACAGGCATTGCCGGGCAATGATGATTATGAATTGATTTCAAATATTGTAGAAGAAGAAGGGATACCCTACGGGCAAGCGTATATCAGTTTGCTTGCCAGAACGGGAAAAATTGATGCTTACAAGGAAGGCAGAAATTGGTTAACCACAAAAAAAGCGGTTAAAGATCATTTTGAAGGGAAATGATGAAAGAGGCGGATGCGCACATAGATGTTTGGCCACGATCGACCGTGTTTTATTTTTTGGAGTTTCTGGAAATTGTACAACATGTTGTTCCGGAAGCCTTTGTAGTGGCCTGGCACCAGAAGGATCCCGTCACCTGTTAATTTTCCAACAACACGGCTTCAATATATTTCATCTTTTTGCTTCGCCAGGTTTCGGTATACCCGGCTTTTAAAAACTGTTCTTTATGCAAAGGGTTTACATAAATAATACTTATTTTTCGTGGATTATTTTGCAGGCTTTCAAAAATATTATTTACAACGCCACTCATAATAATTTCATCAAAAGGATTGAACATGAAAATACAATCCACATCACCTGGTATTTCATAATAAAAGGCATCGTTATGGATGATCGTAAAATTAACCGAAGGGATACTGATCCTGGTTTTTTCAAGATTTTCTTTGGCGATGTTACAAAGGTTCCTTGAAAAATCCAACCCGGTCAACTTTCTAAAACCATGATGAGCAGCCACACATAGGGCGCGGCCCTTGCCCGAACCGATGTCTAAAAAATGATTTCTTTTTGTTACCGGAATTTGTTCAAAAATTTCTTCCAATAAATTAAAACTCACCGGCATGTAGATGGCAGCATGCGATACATCAATGCCGAGTTCTTCCAGGTCAATTAGTTCATCAGCGCCGATGGTATTTATTTTGTATTTTCTTTCACCGCGTATATCCTGTTTTATCATGTACCAGGCAATTTTATAATCCCAGTTATCGAGCAGGAAATAAAAATACTTTATGTAGGTAAGTAGTTTCATAGGTCACTGCTGCGGAGGTCGATTACTTTTAATTGTAAGCTAACGTTGCCATTCCATTCATTTTCATCCAGGGTAAAAACGATGTCAACAGGGTTTTTCAGCAAGGTAAATTTTTCGGCCAGGTTAAATCCGATACCGGTAAAAGAAATGTTATCCTGCTTTACCACAAAACGGATATGCAGTTCTTTTACAATTTTGGAATAGCCGGTATCCCGTACATTTTTGGCAACAAAAACGGGCCGCATATTTTCGGGTCCAAAAGGTTCCATCTGGCAAAGGATACTGTAAAACTGCCGGGTCAGCTCCGTAAAGGAAATTTCCGAATCAATGATGATTTCCGGTATCAGCAGGTGTTCGGGAATGGTTGCTGAAACTACTTCCTCAAATTTATTGGTAAAAGCTGCAACGTTTTCCGGCAATAGGGTAAGCCCTGCTGCCGCAAAATGACCACCGTAGCCCAGCAGGTGATCCCTGCAGGCATGTACAGCTTCGTATAAATTAAAACCAGGCACACTCCTGGCACTGCCTGCTGCAACATCGCCGCTTCGGGTAAGCACAACTGTTGGGCGAAAGTAGGTTTCAATCAACCGGCTGGCAACGATACCCACTACGCCCTTGTGCCAGTGATCCCTGAAAACAACGGTCGTTTTTTTATGTTGAAGTGCAGCATCACTGTTTATGATCTCCAGCGCTTCCTGTGTAATGCTGCTGTCTGCTTCCTTGCGGTCGGTATTATCATCATGCAGCATTTCTGCAAATACGAATGCTTTTTCATAATCATCTTCAATAAATAATTGCACAGCTTTTTTTGCATCATCCATACGGCCTGCGGCATTAACCCGGGGTGCAATAACAAACACCACATTATTAATGGAAAGTTTTTTTTGAATGCCGCCAAGGAGAATCAACGCTTTAACTCCTGCATTGGGTGTGCTGTTTATTTTTTCAAGTCCGTAATAGGCCAATATCCTGTTTTCGCCGGTCATCGGTACTATATCCGCAGCGATGGCAATAGCTACCAGGTCTAAATAACAGTGGTAATGTTCCTCATCAATATGTAGTTCGGTCGCCAGTGCGGTTATCAATTTAAAACCTACACCACAACCACATAGTTCTTTATACGGGTAATGGCAATCTTTTTGTTTGGCATTGAGTATGGCCACGGCTACCGGTAATTCCTCGTCGGGTAAATGATGATCGCAAACAATAAAATCAATGCCGATATCTTTTGCATAAGCAATCAGATCAACCGACTTAATGCCACAGTCTAACGAAATAACCAGGGAGAAATTATTTTCCCCGGCATAATCAATACCCATTTTACTAATGCCATATCCTTCTCTGTACCGGTGCGGAATATAAAAATCTACAAGGCCGGGTTCATAAATTTTACAAAGAAATTGATACATGCAAGCCACGGATGTAGTGCCATCAACATCATAATCGCCGAATACAAGTATTTTTTCTTTTTTTTCAAAGGCCGAAAGTATGCGTTGTACCGCCTTGTCCATATCTTTCATCAACCAGGGGTTGTGTAAATCGCTCAGCTGAGGCCTGAAATATTGTTTGGCTTTTTCAAAATCATCGAACCCCCTTTCTGTTAAAATGCCGCATATTGACCGGTTTATTTTCAGCGATGCCTGTAACGCATCGGTTTTGCTTTTATCGGCCTTTACTATTTTCCATCTTTTCTCCATATCAATATTTCCGGTCGGTGGTAAAACGAACAAGTTCTTCCATGGCTTTCCTGGCTGGGTTTTCCGGGAAACTGTTTAATATCGCCAATGCTTCATCGCGGTAATGATTCATTTTGTCGGAAGCATATTTGATACCCCCTGCTTTTATTACAGCATCCACAACAAGCTTTACCTTTTGCGGATCTTTGTTTTCGTTTTTAATGATATAAATGAGCTTTCTTTTTAATAAACTGTCAATATTATTCAACGTATAAATCAGCGGCAGGGTAAGTTTTTTTTCCCTGATATCATTACCCGTTGGCTTGCCGATATCCTCTTTTCCATAATCAAAAAGATCGTCTTTAATTTGAAAAGCGATACCCACTTTTTCTCCAAAAATTTTCATTTTGTCAGTAATGGTTTCGTCCTTGCTGGTGCTGTAGGCGCCTACCGAACAGGCCGATGAAAGAAGAGACGCAGTTTTATTGCGGATAATTTCAAAATAGATCTCTTCATTGAGATTTAATTTTCTTGTTTTTTGAAGTTGCAGCAATTCGCCTTCGCTCATTTGTTTAACCGCATCTGAAAGAATATGTAAATGCCTGAAATCATTATTTGAGGTGGCCAGCAACAATCCTTTTGAAAGCAGGTAATCGCCTACCAGCACAGCAATTTTTTTATTCCACAATGCATGGATAGAAAAAAAACTTCTGCGTTCCATTGAATCATCCACCACGTCGTCATGCACCAAAGTTGCTGTATGTAAAAGCTCAACCAATGCTGCAGCCCGGTAAGTACTTTCATTTATTTCTCCGTGCAATTTGGCACTTAACAAAACAAACATCGGCCTTAGCTGTTTACCCTTGCGTTTGATGATGTATTTCAAAATGGTATCCAGCAACACTGTTTCGCTTTTTACAGCTTCTGCAAACTTTATTTCAAAGGCCTTTAGTTCTTCTCCAAGTATTTTATTTATAAAATCCATTTTTATAGATTGGCAGTATTATTTCAGTAAAAAATCCCACAATTTGTTTTTAACAAGGTTGCAACGAAAGTACTAATATCCGTGTCTTGTCAATTATAATTACTCAATTATTTAAATATGACCAAATTAAATAATAAAAAAATTTGATTATTAGGCTGTATTTGATATTTTTGTGTTAATTATTAACTCATACGTATTTAAATTTTCTTAATTTATAATTATGGTAAGCAAAAATTACAAATTCATTTTAGGGCTGGTGCTTTTATTTTTGGTGGCAGAAGTAAACGCCCAGGTTGGAGGAGCAGGCAGTGTTTATGATTCTACTGTCATATCTTCCAAAAGAATGAACCAGCAAAACGAATTCTGGAACGGTACTTACAACTTTCCAGCCAAGCCACGTAACATGTGGGAGATTGGAGCATCCTTGGGTTTGTTTACTATCAGCAGTGATGTTTCTGTTCAGCCGTTTACATTTCCAAATTTTGAAGTACATGTTAGAAAGGCATTTGGTTATGTATTTTCTATGCGGTTACAATATTTGAATGGATCCGGAGAAGGGTTGAATTATAACGTAGCCCAAAACTTTCTTAAGAATCCGGCCTGGAATACCAATATACAAGCTGCGAGTAAGCGTTATTTTGCGCCGGATGCATTGCGAAATGCATCAACAACCGGTGTTACCGTGTTTAGCGATAATAATGGAAATTTGTCTAACCAGCCCAATGCGGATGTTGTTTATTATAATTACAAAACGAAGTTGCAGGATCTTGGATTACAGGGTATCGTTACTTTAAACAATATTCGCTTTCACAAGCAAAAGACCGGTATCGTTATTTATGGTGGTGGCGGTGTTGGTGTAACTGCTTTTGAAACAAAAGTGAATGCATTGGATGCCAATGGGGATAGTTACAGAAACCTGTACAACAGAGTATCTGGTCAATATGGTCCCGGTACTTATAAGCAACGAAAAGATATCCTGAAAGACCTGAAAGATGGTATGGATAAAACCTACGAAACAGATGGTGAGGCAGAAGGCTCACGCAGGCCGTTTTGGAAAGACAAAACGTTGAAACCTTCCGGTACAATTTTAGCGGGTGTGGCTATTAAACTGGGTAAAAGAGTGAATTTAGCTATTGAAGACAGATGGACATTTGTAAAAACAGATTTGTTGGACGGACAACGTTGGCAGGAGCACGCCTGGGGCGACGCAGCTTTAACACGTGATTTTGATTCATACAATTATGTTTCTGTTGGTTTAAATGTTAACCTGGGCGCAAAATCTGTTGAACCATTATGGTGGGTCAATCCATTGGATTATGCTTACGATGAGTTGAGAAATCACCGAAATGTTAAAATACCTGATAACAATTGTAAAGATAATGATGGTGACGGTGTTTGTGACCATTTAGACAGGGAGCCTAATACACCAGCCGGCTGCCAGGTTGATACACACGGTGTTACTTTAGATACAGACGGTGATGGTGTGCCAGATTGTAAGGACAAACAAAAAATAACACCAACAGAGTGTCAGCCTGTTGATGCTGATGGTGTTGGAAAATGCCCTGATCCGGAGTGTTGCAAAAACAAGACCTATGAACCACCTGTTGCAGCATGTCCTTGTGATTATCCTACTTTGATTTATAAGGGTAATACCAGTGCATTATCAAATGATAACAAAGCGATGTTGGCATCTGTTGCTGCTAAAATGAAGGCAAATCCTACTTGTTTAATCTCCATTTACGGATATCCTGAAGCGTCTAAGGCCTCACAGGCAAATTGCCAAAAAAGGTTAGAGACAATTAAAATTTACCTGATTGAAAGAGAAGGTATCAGTGCCGACAGAATTACTACCAATTGCGAAGTTGGAGCCGGAGACAAGAACTCGGTAGATGTTAAGTGTGATTAATAATAACAAGATAATATATGGTAAATTAGCCCTCCGTTTAACGGGGGGCTAATTTTTTATATGGTAAAAGCCTTCTTTATCAAATCATTAACTGAAGATTTTTGGGAATTCGTGTAATTAAAGGCATTTTTGAGTTATTTACGTTAATTTCGCAGTCCTTTATGAGATCAATCAGATTATTTTTGGCGCCGGTATTGTTGTTATTACTGGTAACTTCCTGCAGTAAATACAATAAGGTATTTAAAAGCAAAGACTTCGAGTATAAATTGAAAATGGCCGATGAATTTTATAGTAAGGGGAAATTCAAAATTGCCCAGCAATTGTATGAAGAGTTATTCCCCGTATTTAAAGGGTCTGTAAAATTTGAAGAGTTATATTATAAAGATGCGTATTGTTTTTTTAATATGAAGATGTATGCCGACGCGGAAAACCTGTTTAAAGGATTCCTGGAAGTATTCCCAAACAGTAAAAATGCGGAAGAAGTTGATTATATGCGTTCCTTTTGTTTTTACAAGCAATCGCCCAAAGTGGAATTAGAACAGGTAAATACAGTGAGGGCAATGGGTATGATGCAGACTTTTATCAATACACATCCCGGATCAGAACGAAATAAGGAAGCATCAGATATTATTGATCAGTGCAGGATCAAATTAGAAAAAAAAGAACACCGGGCTGCTGAATTATATTTTGATATGGGCCAATACAGGGCTGCAGCTATTGCTTATTCCAACTTGATCAATAATTACCCCGAATCATTAATGGGAGAGGAGTATAAGCTGAAAACAGTTAAATCGTATTATAAATTTGCTAAATTAAGTATACCCGACAAACAGGTTGAGCGTTATGAAAAAGTAATTGAAGCATACGAGGATTTTGTTGACCGTTACCCGGATAGTAAATTATTAAAAGAAGCAGAAAGTTTCAGTAATCTTAGTCATAATAACATTAAAGTAATCAAATATGAGCAAACTCAGACGTCAGTTAAGCGCTAATACAAGCAGCGTTGTAGAACCTAAAAAATTATCTGACATAAAGGAAAAAACGGGTAACCTGTACGAATCTATTGCAATTATTGCAAAAAGAGCTAACCAGATTAATATTACCCTGAAAGAAGAATTGCATAATAAACTGGAAGAGTTTGCAAGCCATACCGACAGTTTAGAAGAGATCCATGAAAATAAAGAGCAGATTGAAATTTCCAAGGCTTACGAACGTATGCCTAATCCCTCGTTATTGGCAACACAGGAATTTATGGAAGACAAAGTTTACTTCCGTAGAAATGACGAAGACCTTTTCAGTTAATTACAACTAATATTTTAGCATCTTATTTAGTTAAGATGTCATAATTTTAATCCCACTCTCCTAAAAAAAGATGGTGGGGCTTTTTATGTTACAGAACAAAAAGATTTTATTGGGGGTAAGCGGTAGTATCGCTGCCTATAAAGCCGCCCCTTTAACCAGGCTCCTGGTAAAAGCAGGTGCCGAAGTAAAAGTAGTGATGACAGCGGCAGCCAAAGACTTTGTTACACCAATAACCCTGTCCACTCTCTCCAAAAACCCGGTACTGGTTGATTTAACTGAAAATGATTCCTGGGCCAATCATGTAATGCTTGGCCGTTGGGCCGATATCATGTTGATAGCCCCTCTTAGTTGCAATACTCTGGCTAAAATGACTACCGGGCTATGTGATAATTTATTGATGGCCATTTATCTTTCGGCCACCTGCCCGGTTGTTGTTGCCCCGGCCATGGATGAGGATATGTGGCATCATGGCAGTACTAAAAGGAACCTGGAAATAATAAAAGGATTTGGTAGTCAGGTTATACCCGTTGACCATGGGGAATTAGCAAGTGGCCTCGTGGGTCCGGGAAGAATGGCAGAACCTGAAGCTATTGTAAACTGGCTGAATGATTTTTTGTTGAATAAGACTGAATTACTTGGAAAAAAAATATTGATAACGGCCGGGCCTACTTATGAACAGATTGACCCGGTTCGCTTTATCGGCAATCATTCTTCAGGAAAAATGGGCATAGCCATTGCCGAGGAAATGAAAAAAAGAGGTGCGGCAGTAACGCTGGTACTTGGCCCGTCAGCTATCCATGTAAACGGAGGCATCAACGTGATTAGAGTAAAATCGGCAGCAGACATGTTAAAGGCCTGCGAAAAGGTTTTTCCAACTGCTGAAATTACAGTCATGAGTGCTGCTGTTGCCGATTACACACCGGTAAACATGGCTACAGAGAAAATAAAAAAAACGGATGGCGAACTTTCGGTTGCATTAACCAAAACACAGGATATTTTAAAAACACTGGGAGAACGTAAAACTAAAGATCAGTTACTGGTAGGCTTTGCGCTGGAAACCAATAATGAAGCAGCGAATGCCATAAAAAAACTGCAGTCTAAAAATGCGGATCTGATTGTTTTAAATTCGTTACAGGATGCAGGGGCCGGGTTTGGATTTGATACCAACAAAATCACTATTTTTGATAAGTCCGGTGCCGTTTATCCTTTTGATATCAAATCAAAAAAGGAAGTAGCTGTTGATATTGTAAATACCATCATTGAAAAATTTTATGCAAAAAATTAAATTATTATTTGTTCTTGCTTTTGCGTTTAACATGGCTGCCGCCAAGGAGTTAAAGGCCAACATAACCGTTGTTAGTAATATGGTGGGTAATAATGTGAACCAGAATGTGTTTCGCACCCTGCAGGCAGCCTTAAATACATTTATGAATACCCGTAATTGGACCTCAGATAATTTTCAGCAAAATGAGAGAATTGAATGTAATTTTTTATTGAACCTGCAGTCTACCGGCGAATTGAATGTGTATAGTGCTTCTTTAACGGTACAGGCGGCGAGGCCGGTGTTTAATACAACCTACCTGTCGCCCATTATTAATTTCAAAGATGATAATTTGATCTTTAAATACCTTGAATTTCAGCTATTGGAGTTTAATGAGAACAGGGTAACGGGCTCCGATGCATTGGTTTCCAATTTAATGGCGATCATGGGTTATTATGCCTATATGGTGATTGCTTTTGATTATGCATCTTTCTCTCCCCGGGGCGGCGATCCATTTTTTCAGAAAGCACAGAATATCGTAAACAATGCACCCGATGGAAGGGGGATATCGGGCTGGAAAGCTTTTGACGGTGTCCGAAACCGTTATTGGCTGGTAGAGAATATGCTGAACAGTCGTTACACCATCATGCATGACGTGTATTACAATTATTACCGTCTGGGTATGGATATATTATATGAAAATGAAAATGCCGCCAGGGCAGAGGTGATGAACGTGTTGAACCTGCTGAACAATTTTAATACGGATAATCCCAATAAAATGATCAGCCAGTTTTTCTTCCAGGGAAAATCAAATGAACTGGTTAAAATATTCGCAAAAGCACCGCAGCAGGACAAGGCACGGGCCTCGGAGCTTTTGCAAAAACTGGATATCACCAACTCGGCCAAATATAAAGATGAACTGAAATGACAAGGATCTGTATTTTGCTTCTCGGATTGTTTTGGCTAGCTTCCTGTGGAGGGCATGATGAAATACCGGAAGGTATTTTAAAGCCTGATAAAATGCAGGCCGTATTGTGGGATGTTTTTAAGGCAGAATCATTTACATCTGAGTTCATCACCAAAGATTCTGCAAAAGATGCAGCAGCAGAAAATTTAAAATTACAGCAGGAGATATTTGCCATACATAAAATATCGAAGACAGACTTTTATGGCAGTTACGATTTTTACAAATCAAATTCCAGGTTGTTAAAAGTGATACTGGACAGTATAATTTCCCGGGAGAGCCGCGATAGATATCCAGGCATAAAACCTATGGAGGCAGAATAAAGAATAATATGAATAAAGTATACAACCATGCTGCGGATGCAGTTGCAGATATTAAAGACGGTTCTGTTATCATGCTCGGCGGATTTGGTTTATGCGGGATCCCCGAAAACAGTATAGCTGCCCTGGTAAAAAAAGGACCTACTGGTTTAACTTGTATTTCCAACAATGCTGGTGTTGACGATTTTGGCATTGGACTAATGCTTCAACAGAAGCAGGTGAAAAAAATGATATCATCTTATGTGGGTGAAAATGCTGAGTTTGAAAGACAGTTATTAAGCGGTGAACTGGAAGTAGAATTGATACCGCAGGGCACCTTGGCAACCAGGTGTATGGCTGCCGGTTATGGTATGCCCGCCATCTTTACCCCGGCCGGGGTGGGAACCGAAGTGGCTGAAGGAAAAGAAACACGGGTATTTAACAATAAAGAATACTTGCTGGAATACGCTTTTGATGCTGACTTTGCGATTGTTAAGGCATGGAAAGGTGATACCGATGGTAATCTGATTTTTAAGGAAACGGCCCGTAATTTTAATCCCTTGATGGCGATGGCCGGTAAAATAACGATTGCAGAGGTGGAAGAACTGGTGCAGCCTGGCGAGTTGGATCCAAATAATATCCATACACCGGGCATTTATGTGCATCGTATTTTTCAGGGAAAGGATTATGAGAAGCGGATTGAGCAGAGGACGGTGACGACCCCCTCCGCCCTCTAAAGGGGGAACTGGCTGCTTCAGGATTTTGCAAAACATGTTTATGTAACTATTCAAAGGTTATCTGAAATAAATTATAAACTTTAAAACTAAGTTCCCCCTTTAGGGGGACAGGGGGTATGTTAACCAAACAACAAATAGCGCAGCGCATTGCAAAAGAGCTTAAAGACGGTTACTATGTTAACCTGGGCATTGGCATACCCACGCTGGTTGCTAATTATATACCCAAAGGAATAAATGTAGTGCTTCAAAGCGAAAACGGATTATTGGGCATGGGGCCATTTCCTGTTGAAGGTGAAGAAGATGCGGACCTGATTAATGCCGGAAAACAAACCATTACCACTTTACCGGGCTCGGCTTTTTTTGACAGTGCCATGAGCTTTGGCATGATACGCGCCGGTAAAGTTGACTTGACCGTTTTAGGTGCCATGGAAGTGAGTGAAAATGGCGATATCGCCAACTGGAAAATTCCGGGTAAAATGGTGAAAGGTATGGGCGGTGCCATGGACCTGGTTGCCAGTGCAAAAAATATTATTGTGGCCATGATGCACACCAACCCAAAAGGAGAAAGTAAATTATTACCTTCCTGTACATTGCCGTTAACAGGTATCCATTGTATTAAAAAGGTTGTAACCGAATTGGCCGTATTGGATGTTACTGATGATGGATTTAAATTATTGGAAAGAGCACCGGGAGTTTCTGTGGAAGAAATTGTTTCTAAAACAGCTGGGAAGTTGATAGTGGAGGGAGATGTGCCGGAGATGGTATTTGAATGAAAAAAAATAAGTTTCGAAAAAATCCCCTCAAAATTTTAGGGGGATTTTTAATTAATGTTAGTTGGTTAACGGCCTACACTTTAGGCGCAGCAGCTAAAATTTCTTCATTCGCTCCACTGGCATATTTCTCAAAATTTTTAATAAACTGTTGGGCCAGGTTTTTTGCCATCGCATCATAAGTATTTTTATCGGCCCAGGTATTGCGTGGGTTTAAAATTTCGGCAGGTACCCCAGGGCATTGGGTAGGCATCATCATTCCAAAAACAGGATGCGCTTCATAACTTGCATTATCAAGTTTGCCTTCCAGCGCTGCTGTTATCATTGCTCTTGTATAACTCAACTTCATACGGCTGCCAACACCATATGCACCACCACTCCAGCCCGTATTGATCATCCATACATTTACATTATGTTCGTTCATTTTATTGCCAAGCATTTCTGCATATTGCGCAGGATGTAAGGGTAAGAACGGTGCCCCAAAACAGGCGCTGAAAGTAGATTTGGGCTCAGTAACACCGGCCTCGGTTCCTGCAACTTTGGCAGTATAGCCGCTGATGAACTGATACATGGCCTGTCCTGCACTTAATTTGCTGATGGGAGGTAATACACCATAGGCATCGCAGGTTAAAAAGAAAAGATTTTTAGGTGTTTTACCAATTGAAGGTTCCAGTGCATTACTGATAAATGTCAATGGATAACTCACCCTTGTATTTTCGGTTATTTTTTTACTGTTGAAATCTATCTTATTGGTTCCTTCAATAAAAGTTACATTCTCAACCAGAGCTCCGGGCCTGATGGCGTGGTAAATTTCCGGTTCTTTGTCTTCACTCAGATCAATACATTTTGCATAGCAACCACCCTCAAAATTAAAAACACTGTCCTTTGTCCAGCCATGTTCATCATCACCAATCAGTTTACGCTTGGGGTCGGCGCTTAATGTTGTTTTACCCGTGCCACTTAGTCCAAAAAATACAGCGGTATCACCTTCATCACCCATGTTGGCGCTGCAGTGCATACTTAAAACACCGGCTTTTGTGGGTAACACATAATTTAACATCGTGAAAATACCTTTTTTCATTTCGCCGGTGTAGCCGGTTCCTCCAATTAAAATAGTTTTATGTGTAAAGCTGATAACCGCAAAGTTTTCGGCACGTGTGCCATCAATTGCAGGATCGGCTTTAAAGCCTGGCGCCTGTATGATATGCCAGTTTGGTTCAAAATTTTCCAGTTCATTCTCTTCCGGCCTGATAAACATATTGTAGCAAAACAAGTTGCTCCATGGGTTTTCATTAATAACCCTAAGTTTAAGCCTGTACGCTTCTTCGGCGCAGGCGTAGCAGTCACGAACCCAGATCTCTTTGCCGCTCAAATGAGCCAGCATTTTTTCTTTTAACTGAAAGAAAAACTTTTCTTCAATTGGAATATTAAAATCATTCCAGTGAACTGTGTTTTCGGTAAGGGTATCTTTTACGGTGAATTTATCCTTCGGGCTGCGACCGGTAAATTTTCCGGTGTTGATCAACAGGGCCCCGGTATCATTTAAAACGCCATCTCCACGTTGAACTGCCTGCTCGGTCAATTGGTCGGGATTAAGTTGATAATGTACATTTTCAGTTACGGATAAGCCTAGTTTTTTCAATGCCTCAATAGGGGCATACATTACGGTTGGTACTGACATAGCAAGTTATTAGTTTAATTATTGCAATCGTTGCGGCAAAGTTATGCAATTGTGAACTCAAAATAGAAATCAAACAAACACATATTTAAAATTAGTAAGCTGATAAAGCCGAAATATTTATAATTATTAATTTTTTCTAAGTTTTATTAAATAAGTTTAAATAATAATTGGATATATTTAATAAAGCTTATTTTGATGAATGGAACACCAAAATCTCATTCTTGGGTTACCAGACCTGGCTGAACAAGTTTTATCAAAAAAATAGATACTATTAAAATGTATATTGCAGGCTAATAAAAAACCAGGAAATTGCCGGTCAAAAGCAAATTTTTGTACCGCCACATGAGGGTTAGTTAAAAAATACGAAATTGTTTTATTTGTTTTCAGTTTTTTGATCAATAAAAAAAGAAATACATGAAATATCTACCCCTCAATCCCGAAATATTTGTACAGAACAGGAGGCGTTTTATTGAAAAAATGGACAGGAATTCGATTGCCATTTTTAACAGCAATGACGAACTGCCAACCAATGGCGACCAGTTACATCCATTTAAACAGAACAGCGATCTATATTGGCTTACCGGTATCGAGCAGGAAGATACGATGTTGATCTTGTTTCCCGATAACCCGGATCCAAAACACCGCGAAGTATTGGTTTTGGTACGCCCCAATGCATTGAAAGAAAAATGGGATGGGCATAGATTAAGGGCCGATGAAGGCACGGCTATTTCGGGCATCAAAACAATCATCTGGCTGGATACTGCAGATGCTTTGATGCAGGCATGGGTTCATTTAGCGGATACTATTTATTTAGATACCAATGAAAATGACCGGAAGGCAAACAAGGTTTTTGTAAGAGACTACCGGTATGCAGAGCTGATGAAACAACGCTTTCCTTTGCATAATTATAAGCGTAGTGCAAGAGTAATGAAAGACCTGCGTGCCATTAAATCGGCCCTGGAAATAGAAGTTCTGCAAAAGGCAATTGATATTACCGATATCACTTTCAGAAGAGTGATGCAGGTCATTAAGCCGGGCATTATGGAGTATGAAATTGAGGCAGAAATATACCATTCTTTTTTATCACAAAGGGCAACGGGACCGGGTTATAGCTGTATACTTGCGAGTGGTGACAGGGCCCGAACCCTGCATTACGTTGATAACAGCCGTGCGTGCAAGGATGGTGAATTAATACTGATGGATTTTGGTGCCGATTACGGGGGTTATAATGCCGATCTTTCCCGTACAGTTCCGGTAAACGGCAAGTTTGGCCGCAGGCAGAAAACGGTGTACAATGCCTGCCTGCATTTACATCATTATGCCGCCGGTATTTTAAAACCCGGTATCAGTATTATTGATTACACCGAAAAAGTTGGGGATGAAGCCACCGTGGTATTTCAAAAAATCGGACTACTGAAAAAGTCTGATATTAAAAATGAAGATCCTGAGAACAGGGCTTATCGCAAATATTTATATCATGGCATTTCTCACCACCTGGGTATAGATGTGCATGACCTGGGCACCCGCACGGCGCCCATCAAAGCGGGAATGGTCTTTACCATTGAACCCGGTATTTATATTGAAGATGAACAGATGGGCGTACGGATCGAAAATAATTTCTGGATAACTAAAAACGGCAATAAAGACCTGATGAAAAATATTCCGATCACCGTTGAAGAGATTGAAGCCTTTATGAAAAAATAGCCTGAACCTATGATCAAACAGATTCCGAACTTATTTACGTTGCTCAATCTTTTTTTAGGCTGTATCGCCATAGTTTTTGCGTTACAAACAGAAACAATCTCCATTTATGTGGAAAGCGATCTGAGTACCCATTACAATATTCCTGAAAAATTATCTGTTGCGGCGTTGTTTATTTTTGCCGCTGCGGTGGTGGATTTTTTAGATGGCTTTGTTGCCCGTTTAATAAATGCTTCATCCGAAATGGGCAAACAATTAGATTCGTTAAGTGATGTGGTAAGTTTTGGTGTGGCACCTTCAATAATCCTTTATCAACTGCTCCGCATCAGTTTTATTAAGGAAGAAAATGGATTGGATGTGTCCTTGCTGTGGTTGATGCCGGCTTTTATAATAGCCTGTTCAGGTGCCTACCGTTTGGCCAGGTTTAATACAGACGATTCGCAATCATTTGGATTTAAAGGAGTACCCATACCGGCAGCAGGTTTGTTGATTGCATCATTTCCATTGATCCTGCATGATGGAAATGATTGGTTTTTTATTAACGAATGGCTTACGAATAAGTGGGTATTATATGCGGTAATTGTATTGGTAAGCTGGTTAATGGTTTCTACATTACCATTAATGGCGCTGAAGTTTAAAGATCTCCGTTTAAAAAATAATATTCCTAAAATAATACTGCTGGCTGTTGCCGTTGCTGCAGCATTTATTTTTCACTGGCTGGCCGTTCCGATCGTGTTTATTGTGTACATTATTTTATCTTTGCTTCAAAAGCAAAAACAATCATGATATTCACAATACAGGTAAAGGTTATGCCACTAAAAGATCTATTGGATCCACAGGGCAAAGCGGTAATGGGTGGTTTGCAAAATTTAGGCTTGAGTAATATTTTGGATGTTAGAATTGGTAAGCATATCGATTTGCAAATAGAAGCAGATACTAAAGAAGCAGCCATGGCAACAGCAGAAGAAGCCGCCAAAAAATTACTGGCGAACCCCGTTATGGAAGTTTACGAAATTACGGTGAGTTAAAAATATTTTAGATTGTAGATTGCCGATTTTAGATTTATTCTACTTTCACTAGCGTTGCGTTATAAATCGAATATACTCAGTTGATTATCGTTTAGTTCTTTGAAATATTGTGATTGAGTTTGCTGAAACAGTTGATTTATGGGCATTCGTTCAAAAATGGATATGCTTAAAACCTGTAGGATTTCATAAAGGCTTTGCATGAGTATAAAGCGCTTTTTAGCAATAGCCACTAAAACGTGAACAGATACAGCTATCCAAACCTGGGTCTTTACAGCATTTTCAGACTGGCCCCAAAATGATTTTATCTTAAGATGCTGTTTAATCCATTTAAAGAATAATTCAATTTTCCAGCGATGCTTATATAGCTGTGCTATCTCTGTTGCATTTAGTTGGAAGTTGTTAGTAAGGAATATCAATACCTTACCCGTTTGTTCATCCTTGAATTTTATTCTTCTCATTTTTTCAGGATAATCTTTAGATGCATAATGATTGTTGAGCCTAATAGATTGATCATAAATTACGCCAGCAGCAATATCCTTTGGGTATGAGTACAATCTCCTGTAATTCATATTATCCTTTGCCCTTGTAACGAAGAAGGCCCCACTGGTATGTATCTTGAAAAGCCGCTTGTAGTCTACATATCCTTTGTCCATTATATAAAAACTATTGGCTTCAAAATGAATAACATCCAAAACATTTACATCGTGAACAGAGGCGGCCGAAAACAAAATGAATTCAGGTATAGCGGTTTTTAGATCAAGTTGCGTATGCAACTTAATACCACCTTTTGTACTTCTAAAAGTAGCCCAACAAAAAGCAGAAAGACACAAATCAATGGTGGTTGCATCAATAGCAAATACATTTCCTGTGAGAGATACTTCCAATCCATCATCACGAACATACAATTGTTTTGCTTCATCAATAAGCAACATTGCAAGGTCTTCATAAATTTGAAAGGAACGACTCTCGTTTGCTCTGGTAATTGTACTGATAGCTACGACTTCGCCAATACCAAGATGATACATTTTGTTTGCATTTGCTTTTAAGCATAAAACAGTATCGCTCATGCTTTCCCTGTGGGTTAGTTGTCCAAATGCCATGCATAAAACCTGTTTCCAACAACTAAATTCCCTTACCTTGTAATCACCAAAGTGCCTGTTTACAAGGGTTTGAAACTGTTTGTGGGAAATTAGTCCAATGACCTGGGAAAAGATATATTTGCCTTGATTCATAATAATTGAAAATCAACAAGTTATAACTTTTTTGATTTTCAAAAATTCAAATCGTTTCCATGTTAAATTCTAAGCAAACTCAATATTGACAATACTTTCAAAGAACTAATACTTTTCTCAACGCAACGCTAATGTTCTACTTAATAACGTCAATCTACAATCTTCAATCTAAAATCTACAATTTTGCTCTACCTCATTCCATCCCCCATTGGTAACCTTGCTGATATTACTTTCAGGGCAATTGAAGTTTTAAAATCAGTAGACTTAATCCTTGCGGAAGACACGCGAACCTCTTCTGTACTGTTAAATCATTACCAGGTACAAAATCCCCTCACTCCTTATCATCAGCATAACGAACATAAAATAGTAACACACTTAACAGAGCAATTGCTCGCAGGTAAAACAATGGCTTTGATCACCGATGCTGGCACACCCGGTATAAGCGATCCGGCTTTTTTGTTGGTGCGGGAATGTATCCGGAACAATATTAGCGTTGAGTGTTTGCCAGGGGCTACGGCCTTTGTACCGGCACTGGTAAACAGTGGTTTACCCATCAACTGTTTTTGTTTCGAAGGGTTTCTTCCGCTCAAAAAAGGAAGGCAAACCATGATGAAGAAATTAACAGAAGAAGAACGAACCATGGTTTTTTATGAAAGCCCGATGCGGCTGGTGAAAACATTAAACGACTTTATCCGGTACTTTGGTGCTGAAAGGCAATGTTGCGTAAGCCGTGAGCTTAGCAAAAAATTTGAAGAAAATACCAGGGGTACTTTGCAAGAAGTGCATGATCATTTTAATGCAAAAACGGTAAAGGGGGAGATTGTGGTTGTGGTGGCGGGAAAAAACTGATTTTCTGATTACTAACGCTTTCGTTCATTGTTTAACCCGCTAAGAATGCCTATTCATTATTAGCTTTTAATTTGGTTGCCGGTTTTAACACTTCGGGAAAGAGACAAATTGAAACTTTCAAGCCACGAATTAGATAATGACGGTTCAGATAATCAAAAAAAAATAATAGTAAGTTGAAAATTTATGTAGAGGATGTTTTAGAACATGTAAAAAAAGAAAACATCAAAGTAGGAAAACCATTTTAAATGTTATTGACTTACATGGTCATGTAGTTCCTGAATTGAACCGGTAGCAACGCATGTTGCAGACCGATAAATAAAATAAGTACCTACTATTATTAATAAAATTCAACAACTTCTGTTAATGCTTTCCGTTTAATATCCGGTACCCAACATTCCTCCGCTGCATAACCCACCGGTATCAATAAAAAAGGTTTTTCATTTACCGGCCTGTTTAATACCTTGCTTAAAAAATTCATGGGGCTGGGTGTGTGCGTTAGCGCAACCAGTCCGGCGTTGTGAATGGCAGCCAATAAAAAACCACAGGCAAGGCCGCAACTTTCGTTAGCATAATAGGTGTTGGTCTTTTTTCCTTTGTCATCAAAATCATAGCTTTTTTTAAAAACAATGACCAGGTAGGGAGCAATTTCCAAAAATTCTTTTTTCCAATCCGTTTGTAAGGGCAGTAGGTCTTTTTTCCAGTCTTCGGGCATTCGGCCATGATAACTTTCATATTCTTCCTTTTCGGCCTCCATGCGAATTTGTTTTTTTATATCGGGGTTACTCACTACACAAAAGGTCCAGGGCTGTTTGTGAGCACCGCTTGGGGCAGAAGAAGCTGTTAAAATAATTTGCTCAATGACTGCCTTGGGAACAGGTTTATCCGAAAAATCCCGGCAGGTTCTTCTGGTATCCATCCATTCAGCAAAGGATACAGCCCTTTCCGTCATTTCATCAGACTGGTAGGTATCCCTGCTGTATTGTACAAAAGGAAAACCATTTATCAGTTTTATATTTTTCATAAAGCTATTTTACCGAAATTTACCCCTATAAATTATATTACATGAAGAAATCGATTATTTTATTTTTAATGGCATTATTTATTCATTTGGTATCCTTTGGCCAACCCGATCGTTGGCAACAGGGCGTTAAATACAAAATGGATATTGATGTGGATGTTAATACCAACAGGTTTACAGGAAAACAGAAGCTGGAGTACAGCAACAATTCACCGGTTATATTATACAAGGTATTTTATCATTTATACTGGAATGCATTTCAACCCAACAGCAGTATGGATATACGAAGCCAGGAATTGGGAAAGAATTTGGTAAATAACAGACCTGATTGGGATGGCCGGGTAAAAGACCGTATAGCAAATTTAAAAGAAGATGAAATTGGATATCAAAAAATAATCTCGCTTAAGATGAATGGAGTTCCACAACCATTTAAATATCACGAAACCATACTGGAAGTATTTTTAATCAAACCCATTGCCGCAAGGGCAAAAGTAGTTTTTGACATGGAATTTGAGGCCCAGGTTCCTTTGCAGGTTCGCCGCAGCGGAAGAGATAATCCTGCAACGGGGGTAAAGTATAGCATGAGCCAATGGTATCCAAAATTATGTGAGTACGATTACGAAGGCTGGCATCCAACGCCCTATGTTGCCCGCGAGTTTTATGGCGTGTGGGGCGATTTTGATGTTACCATACACATGGATAAACAATATAAACTGGGTGGAACAGGGGTGTTGGTGAATGCAAAAGAAATAGGCTGGGGTTATGATGCACCGGGCACCGAATTAAAGCCAACCAATAAGGTAAAACGAAGCTGGCATTTTGTGGGTGAGAATGTACACGATTTTGTTTGGTGCGCTGATACCGGGTATAAACACCTGAGTTATAAAATGCCCAATGGCGGTACAACTTTACATTCCATTTATAAGTATAAGGAAAATAATCTTAAAAATGATTCTGCCTGGGCAACAGTACTTACAGCAGCAAAGACTGTATTACCTTTTATTGAAAAGAATTTTGGAAAATATCCCTACCCGCAATATTCTTTTATACAGGGGGGCGATGGGGGTATGGAATATCCCATGGCCACACTACTCGTTGGCCCCGGCCTGGGAACCGTTTTTCATGAATGGATGCACAGCTGGTACCAGATGATGCTCGGCACTAATGAAAGTTTGTATGGATGGATGGATGAAGGGTTTACCAGTTACGCCGAAGACCTGGTCTCTAAATTTTATAATCAGAAATCATCATTACAGTCAGCCAAAGAACTGGTTGAACGGTCTCCAAACAACCCAACTGCCAGGGTTGTAAAACTTTTCATGGATAGGATACCCGAAGATCATAGCATGGGTTACATAAGTTATTTTAACCTGGCCCAGAGTGGCTTTGAAGAACCTATGACTACACATGCCGATCATTTTAATACCAATTATGGTTACAGCGCTGCAGCTTATTCAAAAGGGCAAGTATTTATGGAGCAGCTAGGCTATATCGTTGGAGCCAATGTAAGGGATAAGATCTTATTGGAATATTACAAACAATGGCGGTTTAAACATCCGAATGCAAATGACCTGGTTAGAATTGCCGAGGATGTAAGTGGTATTCAGCTGGACTGGTATAAAGCATACTGGATCAATACAACCAAAACGATCGACTACAAGATTGACAGTTTATGGGAAGAGGACGGCGTATCAAAGATCAGGTTAAAAAGAACAGGACAAATGCCAATGCCTGTTGATCTGCAGTTAACTTATAAAGACGGAAGTACCGAAATGATTTACGTGCCATTAAATTTAATGTTTGGAAATAAACAAAATGAGGTCAGGGATCAAAAACGCGAAATCCTTGAAGAATGGAAATGGACTCATCCCACATATATTGTTGAATTGAAACACCGGCTTACGGATATCAGGATCGTGGAGATTGATGCCTCAAAAAGAATGGCCGATGTTGACAGAAAAAATAATATGCTGGAGTTGAATTGGTAAAACCACGAACCTGGTCAAAGTATAAAAATGGAAATAAATATACACAGGATTACGACCGATGATGTGTCGGCTTTATCAGGCATTGCGAAGCAAACTTTTTTTGATACGTTTACCGGAACCTGTACCCGGGATGATATGGAATCTTTCCTGGGTAAGAATTTTAACGAAGACCAGTTGCGCGAAGAGTTAACAGACAACGAAACTTTTTGTTTTTTTGCTGTAGCTGACGGGGTGCCGGTTGCTTATCTTCATTTTAAGGAAGACTATACAAATTTTCCAACCGAAAGAAAATGGAAGGCTTTGGAATTAAAAAGAATTTATGTGCTGAAAGAATACCAGGGTAAGGGCATTGCACAAAAACTGATGAATCATATCCTGGATTTTGCCGCTGAACATGAATATGAAATGGTTTGGCTGGGCGTTTGGGAGCACAATGTAAGAGCTCAAAAATTTTACGAAAAGTATGGGTTCAAAAATTCAGGTTTTACGCATGATTTTCCAATTGGGAATACGCCGCAGACGGATATTTGGCTTTGGAAAATTTTATAACATTAAACCCCGGTAAAAACCAGGGTTTAATGATAGTGTGTGCTTGCTTATCAATCTTTTATACCGAATGACATAATAAATAGTCCAACCACTTTTCCAATACTGGTTATATCGGTAAAGGCTGGTATAATACCCTCTATAATTACCCTGCAGTCCGTTGGTTTGCTATATAAATCAAGATAGTATTATCTTCCAAAATATTTATTTACTGCTTCAACACGGTTGCTTACATGCAACTTCTCATAAATATGGTATACATGCTTACGAACTGTTTCGGAACTTATCGTTAATTTATCTGAAATCTCTTTGTATAAAAGCCCGGTCGACAACATTTGCAGAATTTCATTTTCCCTTTTGGAAAGAACATCCAGTGTATTGCCCAATACAGTTGTTAAGGATTTATTTTGAAAAGCGGCGACTACCTTACTGGCTATCTGGCTACTCATGGGAGCGCCACCCTCAAGCAACTCTTTTATTCCTTCCAACAGCTTTGCCGGCGAAGTCTTTTTTAGTATATATCCGCTGGCTCCTGCTCTTAAAGCTTCAAATATTTTTTCATCTTCGTCATAGATTGTACACATCATAAACCGTATTTCAGGATTGCTGATCTTTAACTCCCTCACTACCTCAATGCCATTAACACCGTCTCCCAGCCCAATATCCATCAGTACAACATTAGGGCTCAGTATGGGCAGTTTAACCAAGGCCTCTTCTCCCGTTATGCAGGATCCGACCAAAGTAAAATCAGATGATTCAATAATCTGTTCCAGGGCATGCCGGATGTCATAATTATCTTCTACAATTGCTACTGACTTACTCATAGTTGTATAAAGGTGGATAAAAAATTGCAGTTTAGCAATACCTCAAAGTGGTAGGTTCTATTTAGTAAAAGGTATATAAAGTATATATTTCTGGGTAAAAAATTCGGTACGAAATATTTTTTCTATTTCCCAAACCATTGGTTTGCAACCGCTTTCAAATATCTCTGTTGTTAAATCGCCGCCTTTTAAACAGATCAGGCCATTGGGGGCTTCCCTGTTATTATTTTTTCGAATAACCGGTTTACTCCAGCGCCATAGGTCTTTCAACGGCGCTACAGCCCTGGAAATGACCAGGTCAAATTTTCTGTTTTTGATCTCTTCGGCACGTGCATGTTGGGTGGTAATGTTACTAAGGCCAATTGCTTCAGAAATAGCGGTAACTACTTTCAATTTTTTATTGATACTGTCAACCAGGTGAAAATTAGTGTCTGGAAATAGGATGGCCAAAGGAATACCCGGGAAGCCCCCGCCACAACCCAGGTCCATCACCTGCATTTCTTTTGTAAGTTTAAATTTTGCAGCAATGGCCAAAGCATGTAATACATGATGTTCATAAAAATTATCCATATCTTTTCTGGATATCACATTGATTTTTGAGTTCCATTCGTGAAACAGATCCTTAAGCGCCCTAAACTGCTCCAACTGCTTCTCCGAAAAATCAGTAAAATATTTTTGTATCAGTTCCATAAAAGTTAACTAAAATAAAACGCTCTTTCTTTGCTTTAACTTTCCAGTTGCGTCCCTACTGGTAAGGGGTTGGGGAGAGGTCGTTCTATTTCCACCCCTTCTTTGGCCGCTTAAACACAGCTACTGCAAATACCAGGTAATAAAAAAACATCCAGATATCTATCAATAAAAACCAGGGATACAGGGCTTGTTCATTTAATTTTTTCATAATGGGGTATAAAACAAATGCCTGAACTATAAAACGTACCGCCAATACGATCAAAGCTAATTCCCATTGATAAAATAGGATCGATGTTGCTAATAACGGATAAAATAAAAAATGAGAAAGCGTGTATAACCCCAGTAAAAATTTGTGAACGGGTTTATAATATTTTCCAGTACTGTAGTGCCTGTTTTTTTGCCTTATCCAGGCTCCCCATGTTTTGGGTGGCTCACTTAAAGTAAAACTGTCTTTGTCTATATTGATCTTTGTATTTGTTTTTGTGGCCGCCATATTAATAAACAGGTCATCATCGCCGCTGGGTATATTATTATGTGCCGAAAAACCTTTGTGCCTGTAAAATATGGTTTTTTTATAACTCAGGTTACGCCCTACGCCCATATATGGTTTACCTGCCAGGGCATAAGAAAGATATTGCATCGCTGTATGAAAAGTTTCCCACCGAACAACTTTATTTAACAAGCCTTTTTTTTTGTGATAGGCTCCAAAGCCCAAAACAATTTCGGTGTTGTCATCAAAAGTTTCCTGCATTTTATCAATCCAAAACTCACTGGCCGGCACACAATCTGCATCTGTCAACAAAACAATTTCATGCCTGGCGGTTTTTATACCAATACTTAAGGGGAATTTTTTCCCCGGTATCAGTTTGGCCTCCTGCTTTAACTCTACAACCTGTAATTGTTTATAGGTTTTTTGAAATTCTTCCAGTAAATATTTGGTATCATCAAACGAATTGTCATCTACCACAATTACTTCATGCGTGGTACGGTACTGCTGAATCAGTGATCCCGGCAAATTTTTTGCTAAATTTGCGGCTTCATCACGGGCACAAATAATTACCGATACCGGGTGGGTTTGTGATACAGTCCTGGGCTTTGGTTTATAAACAGCCAGTCTTGTAAAAAAGAACAGGTAGTAGAAAACCTGTACCAGGGTTACCAGGCAAAAAACATAAAACAGTATTTGCCAGATCTGGGTAAAATTCATTTGGCAAAAATAGCAGTAAATAGAATTAGTATTGTACAATTTTTAGAAAGGGACACAGATTTTAGATAAGGATACAGATTTTTTATGGCGGCATTACAATTTGATTTACAGTTTACCGACACCCGTTCAAAAGCACGTGCGGGAAAGATAACCACGGACCATGGCGAAATACCAACACCTGTTTTTATGCCGGTAGGTACCGTGGGCAGTGTTAAAGCGGTAACCCAGCAGCAATTACTTACCGAAGTAAAAGCCCGGATCATCCTCGGTAATACTTATCATTTATACCTGAGGCCCGGTTTGGAAATTTTAGAATCGGCAGGGGGACTGCATAAATTCAATGGCTGGCACAAACCCATATTAACCGACAGCGGAGGTTACCAGGTTTTTTCGCTGGCGAATAACCGAAAACTGACAGAAGAAGGGGCTTTGTTTCAAAGTCATATTGACGGCAGCAGGCATTTATTTACGCCGGAAAAAGTGATGGATATACAAAGAGTGATCGGGGGCGATATCATCATGGCTTTTGACGAATGCCCGCCATATCCCAGCAATTATACCTATGCCCGCAACAGTATGGAATTAACGCATCGCTGGTTAGACAGGTGTTTCCGTCGATTTGAGTCAACACCCGATAAATACGGATACACGCAGAATTTATTTCCGATAGTGCAGGGGAGTACCTATAAAGATTTGCGTACCGCCTCAGCAGAATTTATAGCTTCAAAAAATGCAACGGGAAATGCCATTGGTGGATTAAGTGTTGGCGAGCCCCTGGAAATGATGTACGAGTTTACCGAATTGTGCTGCGATATTTTGCCGGTACAAAAACCACGCTATTTAATGGGCGTTGGTACGCCCTGGAACATCCTGGAAGCGATAGCGTTGGGTATTGATATGTTTGATTGCGTAATGCCTACCCGAAATGGCCGTAACGCCATGTTATTCACAACCAATGGTGTTATTAATATTGACAATAAAAAATGGGAGAAAGATTTTTCAGTTATTGATGAGGGCTTTGATTGTAACATGAGTAATTATTACAGCAAAGCCTACCTGCGCCATTTAATGAAATCGAAAGAGTTTTTAGGGCTTACGATTGCCAGCGTCCATAACCTGGCTTTCTACCTGTGGCTGGTTGGCGAAGCCCGGAAACATATAATAGCCGGCGATTTTAAAAGCTGGAAAGATGACATGGTGGTTCAGCTTCAACAACGACTTTAAAGTTCCTTTACAAGCAGTTAACAAAAAAACTTACGGATGGCACAATAATTGAAAAAAGCCTGACTGGTTTTTTATTATTAATTTGTGCTGTGCAGCACCTGGTGGCAGGTAAAAAAAATTCTGGGAAATGAACGAAGTAGTATCTTCAAATTCAATATTAAATCGATTTTTATGAAAACAGTTTCACTCTTGTTGGTCATGCTTGGATTATCCATATGTAGTTTTTCCCAAACTACCATAAAAATGAAGCAGGAAGATGGCATATCCCTGGTTCCCTGTAAAGTGAATGGGCTAAACCTGAATTTCAGTTTTGCAACTGCCGAACCGGTTGTTAAGATCGCCTTATCTGAAGCAAATTTTATGTTTAAGAACAGGTACCTGGGCGCAAGTGATATACTAAGCCCCTCAAATTATTCGTTGGATGAACTTACAGAAGGTGTTGTGGTTAACTTAAAGGATTTTGAATTTGCAGGTTTAAAATTGAATAATATTGCCGCTACGGTGAGTAAGGATATAAATGTGCCGGTATTGCTCGGTCAGTCGGCCATTGGTAAACTGGGGCCCATGCAGTTTGATTTTGCCAATAACATGGTTACCATAGTTAATGGAGCAGGTAATTATGATTTTTCGGGAAACACTAATACTAAACCTGTTTATACTTCAAATTCAAATACACAAAATACAACTCAGTCCACCCAGGTCCAGGATGCTTCAATACCTAAAGATGCACCCATAGATGTGTCCATGACGGATTTTAAAAATAATATCCTGCCATATGAGATCGTTGTTTTCAGGGCTAAAGCAAATAACCGCGAATACCAGGGAATAACAGATGTGAACGGCAAATTTTCAACGCGGTTACCGGCAGGCGATTCTTACGAAATATTTATTTTGGGTTTTAAAGATTCAACCAGTTATGTTGTATTGGATATACCCGCTACCAAAGGAAAGGCCTATTATAAGGATCCTTTTAAGGTGGATATTCAGTTTATGCCTTCCAAAAGTTTTGTACTGGAGGATTGTAATTTTGAAACCGGCAAAGCTGACCTGGAAGAGGAGTCTTTTACCGTTATTGATGAATTGGTCGCCTATTTGAAAAGAAAAGAAGATGTACGGATTGAATTGGGCGGGCATACTGATAATGTGGGTGCTGCAAAAAGCAATTTAATCTTGTCTGAAGCCAGGGCGAATACCGTACGGGATTACCTGTTAAGCAAGGGCATTGACCCGGAAAGGGTTACCGCCAAAGGATACGGATTAACCGTGCCGGTTGAAAGCAACAAAACTGCCGAGGGCAGGGCACTGAACAGGAGAACAGAGGTAAAGGTGTTGGATAATTAAACCTGTTGCTGTTTATTGGGCCTTTTTTTGAAATTCCCGATACCCGATTTTTACTAAAAACTGGAGAAAGCGAGGTAGAATTTTTTTTGGTGCCTGCAGCCGCGGCAACCATTATGCCGGCGGTTGTAATTTCAGTTTCTTACAAAATTGCCGACAGTTCAATACCGTCTTTTATATCTAATTTTAATATCTCTTTTGTTGTTCATTGATATGATGGTTGCGAAATAGTTTTTGCCGGTAATGTTCAAATGTATGCAGGTTATCCAACCTAAAGCACCTGAATAAATTGATATTTGTACCGATTATACCAGTATGTAGTCCTATGCCATTTGCTATCGGCATAATACCATATAAGATTTTAACGTAGTCCTTTGGACTCCTATCAAATCAAGATGGTATTACAGCTGTAATTAATGGAATCACCCGGTTACCGGGATATGTAAGGGAAGCCAACGTTCGAATGGTTACATAGTCTTAAATACCAGTCAGGCGACCAACCAGCTAATAAAAAAAAATCCCGTTCAGCATAAACTGAACGGGATTGATATTTTTTAGAATTCGCCTGAAGGCCAAATCATATTTTCTAAGCTTCAGGCTCTTCAGTAGCCGCCGCATTTGTTGCCTCTGGTGCATCATCTGTTGCAACTGCAATAATATCCTTTGCTGCCTTTACTGCCGCTGCGTCAGTTACTGCATTTGCACTTTCTGCGCTATCCATTTTCGCTTTCAGATCAGCTAAAACGCTTAAGTCGCCTAAAGTAGATTTTTCAACCTTACTTTGTAAATTCTTCACCGCTTTTTTGGTTACTTCATGATCAGCTCTCTTTTCTTTAATAACAGCTTGTTTTTCTTCTTCAATTACCTGCTCCCATAAACGGGCATGGCTTAAAACAATACGCTTGTCATTACGGTCAAATTCAATAACCAGGAACCTGGCGATCTCATCTACACCTACTGATTTTCCATCTTCCCTGGCTAAGTGACGGGCAGGAGCAAATCCTTCCAGTCCATAAGGCAATTGAACGATCGCACCTTTATCATCTTTCTTCACAACAGTACCTTCATGCTCACTTCCAACCGGGAATGTGGACTCCAGTGAGTTCCAGGGATCTTCTTCAATTTGCTTATGTCCCAACTGAAGTTTGCGCCCATCCTGGTCAATATTCATGATCACCACCTCAATTTCGTTACCAACCTTGGTATACTCATTTGGGTTATTAAAACGCTTAAGCCAGCTCAGGTCGCTGATATGGATCATACCGCCAATACCAGTGGTTAATTCAACAAACACACCATAAGGGGTGATATTCTTAACAACACCTTTGTGCTTACTTCCTTCCGGAAAAGTTGTTTCGATAGTGCTCCATGGATCTTCAGTCATTTGCTTGATAGACAAACTCATCTTACGGGTTTCTTTGTCAAGCGTAACAACTTTAGCTTCATGCTCGTCGTTTAAGTTGAAGAATTCTTTAGCATTGATTGGCGTGTTAGCCCAGGTAATTTCACTAACGTGAACCAAACCTTCAACACCCGGCATAATCTCCAGGAATGCACCGTAGTCTTCAATATTTACTACTTTACCTTTTACAATTTCACCTTCTTTCAGGTTTTCAGTAAGGGTATCCCAGGGGTGAGGCGTCAATTGCTTTAAACCAAGACTGATACGTTTTTTATCATCGTCAAAATCCAATACCACTACATTCAATTTCTGATCCATCTTCAATACTTCGGTAGGATGGTTGATACGGCCCCATGAAATATCAGTGATGTATAATAAACCGTCTAAGCCACCAAGATCAAGGAATGCACCAAAATCAGTGATGTTCTTGATGGTACCTTCCAATACCTGACCTTTTTCCAGTTTACCCATGATTTCAGCTCTTTGAGCTTCAATATCACTTTCAATAAGTGCTTTGTGAGAAACAACAGCATTCTTAATGGCTTCGTTGATTTTAACCACTTTAAATTCCATGGTTTTACCAACAAACTGGTCGTAATCCGTAACGGGCTTAACATCAATTTGAGAACCCGGTAAAAATGTTTCCATACCAAATACATCAACGATTAAACCACCCTTAGTTTTGTTGGTTACCGTTCCGGTAACAATTTCACCGGTTTTGTGAACTTCCACAATTCTTTCCCACGCACGTGTAGTGCGGGCGGCTTTGCGGCTTAAGTTCAGGTTTCCTTCCCTGTCTTCTTTTTCCACCACCATTACCTCTATAATATCGCCAACTTTTACACCAACCTGCATGTCTCTGAATTCGTTTAATGAAATCAGTCCATCGCTTTTAAATCCGATGTTAACTACCGCATCTGTTTTGGTTAATGATTCAATGGTAGCCATGATCATTTCACCATCATTGATCTGTTTGAACGTGTTGTCGTACACACGGTCATACTTTTCCTTTTCAGCAACAGTATAACTTGTTACGTTACGCTTATCAACACTCCAGTCAAAATCGTCATGCGCCGTTACGATTTTTTCTTCAACAGGCGCTTTTACTTCCATGTCGACAACAGCATTTGTTTCTATTGCAACTTCCTGAGTTGTTTCAACAGTTGCTTCGGCTGTTGGTTCTTTTTCATTTGTATCCATAATTTCTTCAGGTACGTTTGTTTTCGCAGCAGTTTCTCCGGACTCTCCGGCAGAACCTTCCTGTGCATCTGCGTTTAGTTGTTTGTTAATAATAAATGACATATAAGTACCCGTGTTTTTTAAACGGGAGGCGAAGGTAGTAAAAGATGCCCGATTTTAGGCTTAAAATCAGTTCTAATTTGCAGCTCAGTGCTTATTTGGGCAGATTTTCAACAGTTTATTTTTATATAGAAGATATAAAAATACATAACAAGCCGGTTTTTAATGTAAAAAGGTCTTCAGCTCATTAACTAAACTTTCCATATTTACCATATCTATGGGGTGAGCCGAATTGGGTAAAACAGCCAATTGGGCATGGGCAAGATTTTTATAAATGTGTAATGTTTCATCAAGTGTAACCATACTGTCTTTGTCGCCAAGCATCAACATGGTTTGGTTGTGAATGTCTACAAATTCTTCAGGTTTGATGGGATTATTCTTTCCCATTTCGGTAAGCATGGCCGTTGTTTTTTGCAACACAGTTTTCCAGTCATTAGGCAAATGACGCTTCTGTAAACTGTGCGCAAAAGCCGGAAGTAATTCTTCGATTTTTTCAGGCTGCAGCATTGTATTTTCTTTTGCAGCAATGGTTGCATTCCATTTGAATTTTGTCGCCAGGGTAATTATTTTATTGATCCGGGTTGGATGATGAATGGCCAGGTACATGGCCACATAGCCGCCCATACTGTATCCAAAAATATTAATGGTTTCAATTTCATTTTCGTCCAGGTAGGATAGCACATCCCGGGCAAACAACGGTATAGAAAAGGGTTGGGTATTCGCCGGAGCGTCGCCGTGGCCGCTGAAATTAATAAGGTGAACTGCAAAAGTGCCTTTGAGATTATTTTGTAATTCAGTCAATTGATCCTTTGAACCCACGGCACCATGTAATAATAGAATGTTCTGCATCATAAACACATAAGATACGAAGAAAAATAATCATTCAAAATCTTCAGTTGGCGTTTGTTTAAATAATGTGCATTAATTTTTTATCAGCAAATTGATTTTGTTGTTGTAAATAAGTAGGTAATCAAAAAAGCACCCTTATTGCAGGGTGCTTTTTTGATTAATAAGTTATAAAAAATTGAACTTAATTGTCTGTCGTCTTCTTGGGAGCAGCGGCGGCAGCTTTTTTTGCGGCAGCTTTCTTCATTTCATACATCTTGGCGGGTGTCGTTTCAGCATCGCCAACCAATTCACCGGCATTATTTACTTTAGCAGCATCAGCCTGTTTTTGTTTTAACTGCTTTTTTTGTGCAACCTCGGCTGCAGCTGCCTGTGCATCAGCACCGCTGGCAGGTGCCGCTAAATCAGCAACCGGCGCTTTGTCCTGGTCTGCAATAGCTGTAGCACTAACATCACTTGCAGGCGAAATGGTATTTATTTTCGCAGCAGGCTGAACCTTTTTAGCGGTATTTTTTTGAGCCGTTACGAAACCACAGATTCCGAACATGATTATTGAAGATAGTAATAACTTTTTCATTGTATTTGTTTTAGATTTATGAGTAAAAATATGAAATTAATGATTTTTAGAAAGGTTTTTTATAAACCTACCCCCATCCGGGGTCAAATATACTTTTTTTTATAAAAAAAACAAGAATCTTTCTTTTTTACCAGGTTCTTTTTTTGATATGTTATGTAAAAACCGGGATAAATCATGATTTGTTTTTTGGAAAAAATTGTTTTTTTCATTCATAAACTTGCCAACAGCAGTTCATTAAAGTTATTTAAAGTAGAAATTTTAAGGTCAGCGGCTTCCCATACCTGCTTCTTGTTTTCCTGCAATGACGGTACCATTACACACTTCATCTTAGCCGCTTTTGCCGCAATCATTCCGTTAAATGAGTCTTCAAAACAAACACATTGATCAGGAAAAGCACCCAGTTTTTCGGCACAGTTCAGATATACTTCGGGGTGCGGCTTCCCAAATGCCAAATTCTCTGCCGAAGAAACAGCCTGCAGGTAGGTGCCAATGCCGAGCATATCAACAACAACCTGGATTAATGCGGGTGGCGACGATGTAGCCAGCCCTATATTAAACTCCCGTTCCCGGAAAAAATTAAGGATATGTGACACACCCGGCATGGGTTTCCCTTTTTGTTTTACCAAATCCACTACACGACTTACAATTTTTTTTTCAGCTTCGGCCAGATCATCCGGCGGTAAGCTAAAATGAACGAACCAGTGAGCTAAAAATTCTTTGGTACGCAAGCCGGTCGTTACTGCGTATTGTTGATTCGTTAACTGTGCGCTATATTGTAACAACAAATCATCCGCCGCCTGTTTCCATAAAGGTTCCGAGTCGATAAGCAAACCATCCATGTCGAAAATGACCGTATTAAGTTTCATGGATGCAAATATACCGTGTGCGGATTGTTATACCATCTTGTTTTACTAAGTGGTCCAAAGCACTACGTGATAATCTGATATGGTATTATACCGATAGCAAATGGCTTTGGATTACATACTGGTATAATCGGTATTATTAAACTACGCCGATCGTTATTTGTTACGTGTGCAATTTGTAAATTAGCTTTGTTTTTTATCTGTTATTTTTGTTGTGTACTATTTTAATCATTGTATTTTTTGCTAAACCCAATTAGTAGATGCGTAATTTTTTTACCCGGCTCAAAGAATCGTCACTGGTGAAAAAACTGGTGTATAGCCTGGTAGGGATTGTTTCATATCCCGGGTTGGTGTTGTTTAATAAACTGGAGATCAACGGGATGGAAAAGTTACAACAATTGCCAAAAAACAATGTGTTGTTTGTCAGTAACCATCAAACTTATTTTGCTGAGGTAATTACCTTTTTACATATTTTTTGTGCCGTTAGCTGGCATAAAAAAAATAAATTGGGTATTCCTTATTATTTGATCTGGCCTAATACAAGGTTTATGTTCGTTTCAGCAGCGGAAACCATGAAAAAAAACTGGCTGAGTAAGTTATTTACTTTGGGTGGCGCCATCCTGGTAAAACGTGTTTGGGTTGGTGAAGCCAGGGAAGTGCGGAAGGGACTGGATTCCAGCGATACAAGAAAGATCTTCAAGGCCCTGGAAAATAATTGGGTGATTACTTTTCCACAGGGTACCACAACGCCCTATGCACCGGGGAGAAAAGGAACAGCTTTTATTATAAAAAATTGCAAACCTGTTGTAGTGCCGGTAGTTATCGACGGGTTCAACAAGGCCTTTAATAAAAAAGGCCTGAAACTTGTAAAAAAAGGAACCCGATTAACGGTTACTTTCAAGGATCCCATGGAAATAAACTTAACTGACTCCAACGAAAAAATTATTGCGGATATAATGTATGCCATTGAGCAGTCTCAGCCGTTTAAACCTCTAAATTGACATACCCGTATTTTTACAAAAAACTAATCTGGAATGAATATGGCTTTTAATTCATCCGCTTCTTCGGGTTTCATTTTTCCGCCCAGTATCAGTCTCAGCTGCCTTCTTCTTAACGCACCATCAAATAATTTTTTTTCTTCTTCGGTTTCCGGTACCAGCTGGTTAACTTTTCGGGGTCTGTTATTGGGGTCAAGCGATACAAAGGTGTAGTAGGCTTCGTTGCTTTTGTATTTATATTGTTGTATAGCGTCTTCACCCCACACCTGCAAATGCAATTCCATACTGGTATTAAAAGCACGGGTTAACCTGGCTTCAATGTGTACCACATTACCCAGTTTAATGGGGTTTTCGAATGAGATATTATCGACAGATGCTGTTACCACCGGTGCGCCGCAATGTTTCATAGCGGCAAGAGCAGCGGCAATATCCATCCAATACATCAGGCGGCCTCCCATCAGGTTCCCAAAAGTATTGGTATCATTGGGTAAAACCAATTCTGTCATCACTACCAACGATTCACTGGCTTTTTTATCCATAATAAAATTTTTGCAAAGATAAGCGGATTTAAAACCGGCTTTTTGAACAACCTGTTAAAATCTGTTTTTCAAAAAAGGATATCTATCATGTTTATATATTTGGCAGTTCGTTTTTGTTTTGTGAAATTCGGGTAACGAACGCTAATTATGACTAAACAAAACAATATCTCTTTTGAGAATACAGAGTATGCATTTGCTGCTAAAACCAATGGGGAGTTAAAAAAAGCAGGTTTTCTTTTCGGTATTATGGGTAAGAACTGGTTGGTTAACCTGGCCTTAAAAATAACACCTGTTGCCATTACCTGGCATTTGCCGTTTACAAAAACCCTGATCAGAAAAACAATTTTTAAACAGTTTGTAGGCGGCGAAACGCTACATGAAACAGCAAAAGTTGCTGATAAACTTGAGAAATTTAAAGTACAGGTAATACTGGATTATGGCGTAGAAGGAAAAGAAGGCGAAGCTAATTTTGAACATGCACGCGACGAGTTTGAACGGGTAATTGATTATGCTGCAACCCAGCCGAATATTCCGTTTATGAGTATTAAAGTTACCGGCTTTGCCAGGTTTAGCCTATTGGAAAAACTGGATACTGCCATGCACCATGCACCTGGTACATTAATGAAAAGGTATCTGCAGGCAGTTGAATCATTAACTGATGGCGAAAAAGAAGAATGGCATAAAGTAAGATTGCGCACCCAACAATTGTGTCAGGTTGGAGACAAAAAGAATATCGGTATTTTGATTGATGCTGAAGAAACCTGGATACAGGATCCGGTGGATGCCTTAACCATTTTGATGATGGATATTTTTAATAAAAATAAAGTGGTCATTTATAACACCATGCAATTATACCGTCACGACCGGCTGCAGTTTATAAAAGACGCTTATGCAGCTGCATTCGAAAGAGATTTTATATTAGGTGCCAAACTGGTTAGGGGAGCTTATATGGAGAAAGAGAGAAACCGGGCGGCGGACTTGAATTATACTTCGCCGATTCAACCGGATAAAGAAAGCTGCGACAGGGATTATAATGCGGCCATCGAATTTTGTATAGATCATGTTGATAAAATCGCTGTGATTGTTGCATCTCACAACGAGTACAGTAATTTGTATACTATGCAATTACTTGATAAAAAAGGGTTACCTCATAATCACCCCCATGTACATTTTTCTCAATTATATGGAATGAGTGATAATATTACCTTTAATCTTGCAAGAGCTGGTTGTTCGGTAAGTAAGTATTTGCCATTTGGGCCTATCCAGGATGTTATACCCTATTTAATGCGCAGGGCGCAGGAAAACAGCTCTGTTTCGGGCCAAACCGGAAGAGAACTGGTATTGATCAAGAAAGAGTTACAGAGAAGGGGAAAGCACTAAGAATCAGCTGAAAAGATTAAATTTATTTTACTTTTTCGTGTACGATAATATTATACCTTTGGCTTTATCTTAAATGCTGATTCGCCGTCTAATACTTGGTTTCCTGTACCTTCTACCCTTTGTGCTACATGCACAGGTTAGAGGCATATCTGCCGTTAAAATTGATCAGCCCATAAGTATTGATGGTGATATGAATGATGAAGCCTGGAAGAACATACTGTCTACCGGCGATTTTATCACAGCCACGCCGGTTTTTGGAAATGTATCAAAACGTAAAACAGAAGTTAAGATAGCATACGACAACACGGCCATTTATATTGGAGCCTATTTGTACGATAATCCGTCTTATATACGCAGGCAATTAACGGTGCGGGATTTACTGGACAGGCAAGATGTAGATATTTTTACCGTTGGATTTGATACCTATCATGACAGGCAGAATGCTTTTGTTTTTCGGGTTTCACCCGCTAATGTTCAAAGCGATATCAAATTATCACAAAGTGGCACCAATAATGGCGGCGTGGTTTATGATCAAAATTGGGATGCTGTTTGGGAAAGCAAAACAAGTATCAAATCAGATGGTTGGGTTGCAGAAATAAAAATACCGCTGAGTGCAATCAGATTTTCAAAAAATGAGATCCAGGATTGGGGAATTAATTTTGCCCGGTTTACGCGCATGGAAAACGAAAATAGTATCTGGTCTCCCTTAGATCCAAATATTAGCGGAGAATTAAATCAGTGGGGTGTTTGGAGAGGTTTAAATAATTTGGATCCGCCATTGCGATTGTCTTTCTTGCCTTATTTATCCGGGGGTGTGCGGGTATCACCTACAGAAAACGGAAATGTTACCGAAACTTTGAAAAGCGGAGGTATGGATGTGAAATACGGCGTAAACGAAAGTTTTACACTGGATATGACACTGATTCCGGATTTTGCACAGGTACAGAGTGATAACGTGTTTCTTAACCTGTCTCCGTTTGAGGTCAAGTTTGAAGATTACCGGCCATTTTTTTCAGAAGGTACTGAACTCTTTAATAAAGCCGGATTGTTTTATTCAAGAAGAATTGGGAATGCGCCTGGCATGGTCTCTGATATTTTAGATAGTTATGGACGCAGCACCGAGTATAAGATCGTTAAGAACCCCGGAATAACGAGGTTATACAATGCGACAAAATTTTCAGGCCGTACAAAGGGTAATCTCGGCATTGGTATTTTTAATGCACTTTCTGCGCCGATGTATGCTAAACTAAGGAACCTGAACACGGGCGCAGACACGAGTATATTAACGGAACCGTTTACCAATTATAATATCATCGTGCTGGACCAGGTATTACAAAACCGGTCGTCAATAAGCTTTACCAATACTAATGTGTTACGTAAAGGCAACAGCCGTAATGCCAATGTCAGCAGTATAGATCTATCAATTTTTGATAAAAAAAACAGGTATAACTTTTCATATACCGGCAAATACAGCAGTATCTGGGGTAAGCTTGGGAATAAAAACGGGTTTACAACGGCCGGGAGTTTTGGTAAGGTAAGTGGAATAATACAATACCGGGGCTCAGTAAATATTGAAAGCGATAAATATGACCCAAATGATCTGGGGTTTATTTTAAACAACAATGCAGTTGAATATACCGGAAATATCAGTTACAATAAAATCAAGCCAACCAGGCAGTTCCTTAATCATAATTTTAAAGCCGGTTTTACCAATATTTATTTGTACAAGCCGTTTACCTGGGCAAGTTTTCAGGTGAACACCAGTGCCTTCTTCCTGTTTAAAAATTTCTGGGACCTATCCTTTAATTTTCAAAGTAACCCGGCCTGGACAAATGATTATTTTGTGCATACGAACGTATACACCGGGTATTTTTTAAGACGTGCACCTTATTATTACCTGGGCATTAACGGAAGTACCGACAGCAGGAAAAAATTATTCATTAACTGGAAAATAGGTGGCGCAGAATCTCCTTTACCCAGGGATCCATTCTGGACCGGCAGGTTGGGAATCCGTTACAGGTTTAGTGATAAACTTCAGATAAGTACGAGTATGGATATTGAGCAGGACCGGGGGAGTTGGGGAGCATTTATCAAACAAAATGGTTCTATACTTTTAAACCCAAACGGTTCGCCGGTAATTGCCCGCCGCCAGGTAAAAACCAATACAGCTATTTTAAGCGGGCAATATAATTTTACATCCAGAATAAACCTGAATGTGCGTATGCGGCATTATTGGTCGTTACTTCAAAATACCAATTTTTATAACTTAAATGCCGATGGCACATGGAGGGATACAACCTTCTTTGCCGATGAAAACCTGAATTTCAATACCTTTAATGTAGATCTGTTTTTTACCTGGGATTTTTTATTGGGAAGCCGGTTAACCGTTGCCTGGAAAAATGCCCTGGGCAACCAGGTTAACATTGATCCATATGCCAATATAAATTATATTAAAAATTTCGGAAAGGTGATTGACAACCCGCATATCAATGAACTAACAGTAAAGGTTGTTTATTTTCTGGATTATTTAAAGTTGAAAAAGAAAAAGTAGCGCTCCTTTTTTATGGAATATTTTTATCCGGGGCAATATCAATCTAAACTTAATTAGATTTGACTTTGTTTTAAACAACTTTTTTTTTATTTTGTACAAAACTAACTATTATGAACCAGGAGAACACAGCAGATGTTTTAAACTTTGATGAAAACAACAAGCCAAAATTATCATCTGGGTTAAATGTACTTACCATCTTAACTTTTATTGGATGTGCCATTCAGCTACTTGGCTCACTATGGACTTTTTTTACTGCAAAAAAATCTTTTGACGGAATTGAGAAGCTTTCTGAGCAGATGAATTCAGACAGTATGCCCGGCTGGGTAAAATCAATGATGGGCGACCCGGAAACCATGATCAAGACGATCACCAGGTCATATGAAAACCGGATTCCGATTGTTTTGTTGTCACTTGCTGCGATTGGGCTTTGTTTTTATGGCGCGTTGCAAATGCGTAAACTTAACAAACAGGGTTTTTTATTTTATACCATTGGTGAAGTATTGCCATTCTTAACCCAGTTATTATTTATCGGTGCATTTGCTTTTACGGGCGTTGCCATGTATTTTGGAATTGGTATTACTTTGCTGTTTATATTCCTGTACACCCTGCAACGGAAACGTTTAATATATTAAGAAGGAGATGTTCAATAAAAAGGCAGGCAGTACAGCCTTTCTTTTTATTGAATGATTTTTTTGCCATTACCAGGCTCTGGAAGTATTGCCATTTAATAGTTTAATTAAATACAGGTGCTTGTTTTCAAAATAGTCAGGTACAGCAATTTCGTTAGTTAACCTCACTGGCCTGAAATTGTAATCACAAAAAACCCGAACGGGTATTTCATTGATGTGGCTCATCAAATTATCAGGGTACTTGGACAATAGTTTCGTAAACAGGTAAACCGCCTCGTATCCCTTAAATGCCATATCACTGGGCTTGCCCCTGTATTTTTGATAATACGCTGCGGTTAATGATTTGCTGAATGCATCTTCTTTAGTGGTAAAAAATGGTGATGTAAAATAAACAGGATAATCGGCCAATTCTTTTTTATCATACAAGGAAGAAAAATTATACCAATTGGGCATTCCAATAAGCATTATTGGATAGGATTTATTCAGTTCGTAACAGGCTTTGGCCATATTTACAGCAAATTTTTCATCCAGGCTTCCACCTATGATGACGCTTTTGGTATTGCTATCCAGTTTTGATCTTAGAAAATCCGAATTAAACTTGTCATCTATATGTAGTACTTCGATGGGTAATAATGGCTTTCCATCAAATTCGTTCATTTGATTTATATAGGACGCCACCATATCTTCCTGGCCCCCTTTTTTGTGACTTAAATAAACCTTGTCTGTGCCATGATTCTGAAGTATATAAGTATAAATCGCGTCACAATGTGCCTTCAGCGTTGAATTCATGATCACCAAAAAGGGATTTCCGGTAATGCCTGCATCGTTGGGATAGGTTGCCGATATAAAAGGAATATTTCTTTGTAATGCAAAAGCTGCCAGTTCCGTATATTCATCGTCTTTTACACTGCCGATGATCAGCTGCAGGCTATCTAATTTTTTATTGCGTATCAGATCAGGAACCTTTTCTGTAAACGATTTGGTGTCGTAAATACTGGCATCAATAAAATCATCACCGGCCTGTAAACTGTCTAAAGCTAGTAACGCACCTTGCACAAAATCCAAAGACGGCATGATAAAACGCGGAATACTTTGCCGGTACTTAAATGTATTTTTGTTAAAAACAGAGTCCAGAAAAAGCGGGGCAAAAATTCCCACTTTATAAACGGGTACTTTTTTTACCGAATCAATTTGGGCACACAGGGTTGCAGAACTGCAAATGGTAGCTAAAAAAACAAATCCAATAATAAATTTTTTATGCATAATCCAGGTTCAAATTTTTTAAACATCTCCCGTCTCCCAACTCCCGTCTCCCGACTCCCGACTCCCGACTCTCAACTCCCTACTCCCGTCTCCCAACTCCCGTCTCCCCACTCCCAACTCCCGTCTCCCAACTCCCAAAACTATTCCCACTCAATTGTAGCCGGCGGCTTACTGCTTATATCATATACCACACGGTTTATGCCTGGCACATTATTGATTATTTCATTGCTGATATCGGCTAAAAATTCATAAGGCAAATGAGCCCAGTCCGCCGTCATACCATCAACCGATGTTACTGCCCTTAATGCAATAGTAAATTCATAAGTTCTTTCGTCGCCCATTACACCCACACTCTTTACAGGTAACAAGATGGTACCAGCCTGCCAAACGGTTGCATACAAATTGTATTTTTTTAAACCGTTAATATATATCGAATCTGCTTCTTGCAACAATCGTACCCTTTCTTCCGTTACTTCTCCTAAAATCCTGATACCTAAACCCGGCCCCGGAAAAGGATGACGATATAACATTTCGTTTGGAATTCCCAGTTCCGTACCTACTCGTCTAACTTCATCCTTAAACAAAGATCGTAGCGGTTCAACCAAGCCAAGTTTCATCACATCGGGCAGCCCACCCACGTTATGATGCGACTTGATCGTGGCAGAGGGCCCATGTACGGATAAAGATTCAATAACATCGGGGTAAATAGTTCCTTGTCCCAACAATTCAACCCCTTCTATTTTGTGTGCTTCCTGGTCAAAAATTTCAATAAAACCACCACCAATGGCTTTTCGTTTTTCTTCCGGGTCTGTTTTGCCAGCCAGTTTTTTATAAAAATGATCTTTGGCATCAACACCAATTACATGTAGCCCCAGTTTTTTATAAATTTCCAATACATCTTCAAACTCATGTTTGCGCAATACGCCATTATCTACAAAAATACCGTATAGGTTTTCGCCAATGGCTTTGTGTATTAAGGTAGCGGCCACGGTACTGTCAACACCGCCACTAAGGCCCATGATCACTTTTTTATTGCCAATTTGCTTTTTCAAAGCCTCAACTGTATCGGTAATAAAATGCGCCGGGGTCCAGTCCTGGCTGCAATTACAAATATTTACCAAAAAGTTTTTAATTATTGTTTTGCCTTCGGCAGAATGGTACACTTCGGGATGAAACTGTAAACCGTAAAGCGGTAGTTCGTTTTCCTTATCTCGTTGGTTGTTGTTGGTTGCTCGTTTGAAGGCTGCTACTGGAATACTTTCCGTTGTACCCAACAATTCAAATCCTGCAGGTAATTCCTTAATAGTATCGCTGTGGCTCATCCAAACCTGCGATGAAGCTGAAATATCCTGAAAAAGGGTATCTTCTTTTTCAATGGTAAAAATAGCCCGGCCATATTCTCTTTTATCACTTTTTTCTACCCGCCCGCCATATAGTTTTGCCGTTAACTGGGCTCCGTAACATATGCCTAATACCGGAACTTTGGAGGTTATTTCCTTCACATCAAGCATCAGTGCATTTTCTTCATTAACCGAATAAGGCGAACCCCCAAGTATAATGCCTTTTAAGCCGGGTCCGTAATCAATTGCTTTGTTATATGGGATGATCTCACAATAAACATTTGCCTCCCGTACAGTACGGGCAATAAGTTGTGTGTATTGCGAGCCAAAATCAAGAATTAGTATTTTTTCTGTCATAGAGCTGCGACGGTCAATAATTAGTTGGATGTTATTAGCTGTGAATGTTTGAGTTTAGCGTTAAGTTTTTTTATATTTGTGTAAATTAACTGCCATGAAACGTATCATCCTTTTTCTTTTTACACTTGTTATTTTAGCTTCCTGCGACCGTACAACCGGCAGCGGAAACATTATCAGTGAAACCCGTACTGTAGGAAATTTTGATGCAATTAACGTTGGGGGAGGCTTTAATGTGGAGGTTAAAATAGGATCACCTGCTTCTGTGAGGGTAGAAGCGGATGATAATATTATGAAGTATATTGAAATTACCGACGTGGGCAATACTTTAAATATCCGTACCGAAGACCTTCATAACTATTCTGATGTTCACATGAATGTTTATATTACAACTCCTTCTTTAAAAAAAATACAGGCATCGGCATCAGCAGAGGTTGTAGTTCAGGACATAATTATAAATACCGGTAAATTAACTTTTAA
>JANNSN010000042.1:0-34983 GCA_031402615.1 Chitinophagaceae bacterium | reverse complement strand
TTATTTTTGGTGACAGAATGAAAACAGCTCTTTCATAATTTGCCGTAAAAAAGAGGCGGTCCTTGCTCTGTAAATGGAGCCGTCCCACCTCTTTTTTACTAGATCAAAATATTTTTTTGACACAGTTTAATTTACAGACCCACGGTGTCATCCGGGCGGGCCGTTCCCTGGTCAATATTTTTTTCGGCTCCGGACTCCCGTCTCCCGGCTCCCGACTCATGACTCCCGTCTCCGAACTCCTGACTCCCGTCTCCGAACTCCTGACTCCGAACTCCTGCCTCCGAACTCCCCACTCTTTATTTCAAATTCGTACCTGATTCTTCACTACTATTCTTCCTATGGTCCCTGTATTTCTTTACGCCATAGGCAGCGCCTGCAGCCAGTAATACACTTAACCCTCCGTCGATAGGCACATCGGGCCCGCCGCCGGGATCCTGGGCAATAGCCAAAACAGGCAATGCCAAAGCGATAATCATGAACAGGGATGAAAACAAATAAAATTGATTTTTCATTCTTTTTTGCTTTATGAGTGGGTTATATATCATTTTTTAAAAACCAGCCGCTACCTGTAAAAATAGCGGCCGTTATTATTCATTATTCGTTAATAACAATGGCTTTCGTGGTTTTCACGTTGCCCGGTTCATGGATCTCCACCAGGTAATTTCCTGTTGGCAGGGTGCCGGGTAATGCAATTGTTTGCGCAGCACTGCCGCCGGTATGGTTTATCGTTTTGTTGTATACCTGTTGGCCGGCTGTATTGATCAACCTTAAATGGTAAACGCCTTTTTCCATATCGGTAAACTGTAATGCCAGGGTACGGTCTTTAACCGGGTTTGGATAAACCGTGATCAGTTTGGCCCCCTTACCGATCCTGACGATCACCACCTGGCTGATCTTAACATCGCCACTGAACCCCACCATGCGTATGCGGTAGAAATTATTACCCACAACAGGATTTAGATCTATCCAGGTATACACTGCATCGCTGCCATTGATACCTGTAGCCGGTTGCGTGGTTTTTTGGGTATAGTTAACACCATCGGTTGAACGCTCCACTTCATACTGTTTCATATTCAACTGGTTGCTGACTTTCCATTCCACTTCCACCTGGCTTCCCTGCCCAACGGGACCCGGGGTTTGGGTTGCTTTGAGGCTGGTAAGGGTAACCGGTAACGGACCCGAAGCGGCAAAAATAATACTAAAACGGTCAGGATTAGCCGAAGCAGGATCGGCAGAGATACTAAAATCCACATAATTCACAGCGCCGGTAAGATCAAGACCGGTAATGGTGTTTAGCCAGCCATCTTTTAAGAAAGCGGTTACATTGGTTTGTACAAAATCAAAAGTGCCAATGGCTAAACGATAATCTTTAATGCCGCTATTGTTCAACCGCATAAAGATGGTATCGTGCGTACCGATCATCGGGCGTTTTTCAACAACCAGTGCTTTATTATTTCTGTAAGAAGAGATGTTCTCGGCAAAATTGCCCATCTTCTCTGCATCATCGGTTACAGAAGTACTGTAGGCCCCATCAAAACGAACACGAAAACCATCAGCCAATGAGGCCACATTACCCGGGTTAACGATCATGAGGTTGGCAAATATTTGCTGGTCGCCGGGTGTATTTACAATGGGATTAACCACCGACAACATATTGGTTTTATTGTTTTCTGCAAACACCACACTGGCATTTGCCCCGGTAGCTTTCAGGAATACCGCCTGGCCGGAATGTACATACCGGCTGTTGGCATCGGGTACCGGACCACCACCTAATACAACGGGTGTCTGCTGGTAAACACCACCATTTCTTTCTACAAACCTAAACCCACCCACACCGAAATTACCGGAAAGTGAAGGATCCCAAACATACATTTCCTGGTCAAGATTGGTGGTACCTGTAAATATTGCATCCATATCAACGGGTGATGCAAAGGGATTACCTACCAATGTGCGGCCCGATCCTGTTGCCGATACGGTAACGGCCCCCTGTGTGCCCTGTTTTAATGCACCCGTTGTTTTTAAGACGGTTGTATTATAAGCGGTAGGTGTTGGCAGCGTAGTTGTATGGCTTCTGTCGCCACGAACAAATACCATATAACCCTGCTGCGATGATAATGCGGTTGCATTGGTATTGGCAACCGGTATACTTGTCCAGGAGGGTATGGTTTGGTCATGTATTAAAATGGAAGTCCCGTTTTGCGATGTGCCGTCAAAACCAGGTAATACGCTGCCACCGGAGGTCATATAAACTCCTCTGTTGGCAACTACGGCGCCGCTTTCCTGCCAGGCATCGAAAATGGTTTGAGAACCGGTAACCTGTTGTGCACTCAATAATCTCCACGCACGTTTGCCGGCATCATTGATAAAGCGTTCAACCGTTACATTGCTTGCACCGGTTAAGGTACTTCCTGTTAGATCGGCCACACGGGTTGTTCCGGTTGAAGTTGATTTTAAAGTTACCGCCTGTGCATTCATATCCAGGCTGCCACCGGCTGTTAACCCAACGGTGCCATAGATATCCAGTGCAGAACCCAGGGTTGCCGCACCTGCAGCGCCAAGGGTAAGGTTATTTAAAGAGCGGGTAGCCGCTGAAGTTTGTAAAAAGCTTAATGTACCTGCTGCAGCTCCTATTGTTAAATTGGAGGAAGATGAACCGGTAAGCGTACCTGAAGTTGTTGTTACTGCACCATTGAGGGTCAGGGTATTTGAACCAATAGACAATGTGCCTGATGTTAAAGTTAAAGTTCCGCTAACCGTTATATCAGAACTGCTGTTCATAGAAACGCCTGCAGCGTTATTAATAATAAGATTGGAGAAGGTCCTTGCTGCAGCAAATTGTGCCGCCGCTCCGTTAAATTCCACGGTAGAGCCAGCGTTCAAGATAAGTCCGCCCAAAGCTGTAATATTACCAGCAATAGCTCCTGTTCCATTGAGAGATCCCACTTTTAATATTCCTCCACTGTTAACTGTTACTGCTCCTGTGCCAGAAATAACGCTGGTTCCCAGATCAGTTAAAGAACCAGTAGCAACTTCAAAATTTACTAAATTAGAGATCGTTCCACCACTGGTGAAGGCTTGTGTTCCGGTTTTATTAAATACAATTTTTGAAGTAGTAGTGCTTCCCCCTTCGGTTAATGTTCCGGATGAAACGGTTACATTTCCACCAACATTTATACTACAAATACCAGATGAATTTGCGATATCCAATGTTCCTCCATTTACAACCAAATTACCAGTAATAGTAACTGTATTTGTGCCTGCACCGGATGATAACCAAAAATTACCACCCGTAACTGTAAAGTTGCCACCTATAGAGGTGGTAACATTTGTTCCAGCTGTTAAAGCATGCCGTGTTGCACCTGACCCAGTCCCAAGGATTGTAAGATTACCTTGTATGGAAGATAAAACTCCTGCCCATCCAATAGCACCTGCACCCGTAGTCTGATTGATAGTAAGATTTCCCCAGCCTGGCGCCGATGGTGAGCTAGTTCCTGTGGGTGCAATTTGTATTTCGATATTACTACCTGCGGCAAAAACTTCTGTTCCGCCGAAAATAGTAGATCCCATAGCTATTGCAGAGGCTTGAATATAGCTACCCCCTCCATCAATCTTAAATGTTGAGCCCAATGCATTGGTTACTGCAAAGGGAGCAGTAAGTATTCCTCCACTTTCAATTTGAAGCATTGTACCTGTTGCCCCCACAGACCATGCAGCCGTGGTAGTCATATTATGTGTGTTCTGAATTACAAAATTACCATCAGTAAATGCAGCAGGGGAAGTACCACCTCCTGCTCTTACCGTATTCCAGTTTGCCAGTACTGCCGGGTCTGAAGTGGACTGTGAATAAAAAGTTGCTGTAGCTGCCAGTTGACTGCCTGTAGCCGGTGATGTGGTTAAATAATTTTCTGTACCACCAAATCCGTTAAATGAATAAACCGCTACATGATAAGTATGACCATCGGTTAAACCTGAAATGGTAACCGTTGCAAGTGTTGCTTTGTAAACCACAAAATTGCCTGTTCCGATCTCGGCGCCAAGGCCAAATATACTATTAGACGTGTAGGTTGTTCCATCAACGGGATCGGCATCAACCGCTGTTACATCCTTAACTAAAACAAGTGAGTTTGCGCCATTGCCCAATACCCAGTTTATTTTAAAAGAAGTAGCATTTACGTTGGTAAAAGTTAAAGCGGTTGCCTGTACTGTTGGCTCCGCTGCCATGGTTGATCTTGCTCCGCTGAAATTTGCCCCGTAGTTTGCAGTTACTGTTGCACCGTTGTATTCATAAATATCAAATGTATAGCTGGTGCCAGCTGTTAAACCTGTTACGGTCACGGTTGAACCTGCCCCATTAAATATAACCACGTTCCCCGCACCTGTTGTACTATTTAACACATCCGTAAAGTCTGCGCTGTTGGCTGTATAACCAACCCCATTGGATGGTCCAACCCTGGTGGTTGCAGTTGCTCTTGCAACAACGATCCGGTTTACACCGTCACCGTTAGTCCAGCTCAGTTGAATGCTGCCGGTAGTTACAGTTCCAAATAAAATTACGCTTGAAGGAGTAGTTGTTGGATTTGCTAAAGTATAAAAAGAAGTTACAGGCGTTGTATAAGATGTGCCCTGGCTGTTTGTTGCATAAGCCGCATAGCTGATCTGCGTAGCAACCGGAAGTCCTGTAGCACTCACTGTAAATACTCCCGTTGTTCCGGTTCCAGCAACATCGGTTGTATTGGCCCCCCCAATGGTTGGATTACTGTTAAGCGATGTTTCTGCCCATACCACTCCACGGGCAGTAACAGCAGCACCTCCATCACTGGTAACATTGCCTCCCGGCGTTGCTGTAGTATTGGTAATGGCGGTAACAGTGGGACTGATAATAGTTGGGGCGCTTAAAGAAAGTGTTGTTGCTGTGGCACTAGGTATTGTTGCATCTGTATAATAATTATAGGTGGCTGCATTTGTGCCATTCCAGTTATAAGGTATAATGGTATAATAATATTGCGTGGAAGCCGTGAGTGAACTAATGGTGGCAGATACAGCTGCGGCATTGGTAACAATGGCAGCAACAGTTCCGTCTCCAATGGTATTTCCAACACTATACCCTGTTGCATCTGCAGGTGCACCTGTAGGGGCTGTTGCACCTTGTTTTTGCAGAATAATATAACCGGCTCCGTTGGTGATCGTATTTGCTGCAGCAAAAGAAAGACCGATTGAAGTGGGCGTAACAGCAGTGGCTGTAAATGAAGCAGCATGTGCAGTTGGCTCAAGGCTTAACGTGAAAATAGAAGAACTTGGCGGGCTGGTAAGGTTATAACAATCGCCGGTAGTATTATATTCATAAGCCGTAGCCGTGTATTGCGTACCGGCGCTGAGATTGGTTGGCGTTACCGTTGTTCCTGCCGCACGGAATACCACACGGTTATTGGTATTTATCTGTCCGGCCAGCGTATAATCCGTATTAGGCGTATAAGCTGTTCCGCTGGAAGGGGCAACCAAAGACTGTGCAGTTGGTCTAACAACGATCATGGTTCCATTGCCATCACCTGCTGTCCAGTTAATATTAAACTGAGAAGTTGTGGCTGATGTTGCAGAAAGGCCGCTGGCCTGGGTTGAAGAAGGGGTACAACCGGTAGCTACTGTTACTTTTGTATTATCGAAAAAAGTTGTCTGTGCTGCTCCAGTTGATCCTTGCCAATAAGCGCCATAATAAGTCATATTAGTTCCCGTATATGTGTTATTTATTGCAGTTCCTAATGACGTTAAAGTTCCGCCAGCGGGGTCTGTAAAAGCTGATGATCCATCGTCTCTATTAAAAAGTTCCCATGAATTAGTAGAGGGAACATATGTTACTTTTACACTTAAGTAATTTGTTAAAGCAGCTGGAGCTCCTCCAAATCCGACAATGGTAGTTTTTGTTCCTTGAAGACCGTTGGTAAAAGCAATTAAACCAATTGTATTGGTTCCTCCCCCACCCATAACTACTGCGTATCCATTACCTGAAACACTTGGAGTATTTGAAGTACTCGAAAGTATAAATGCCATTCCATAAGAATTTGTAGATGTAAACCCAGCTAATGCAGAAGTTCTATTAGTTCTCATATTAAATGTCCAAGTTACAATACCGGGATTCGTGTTAAGAGTAGAATTAAAAGGAGCTGTAAATCCTGATAAAGCTGTATTTGAAAAAACCCAACCTAAAACATTAGTTGTAGCACCAACATCATTTGTTTGTTCAAGCTGAGCAGGACTTGAATTTCTTCTCGCACCCCAATCGTCACCAGATCGATTGACAGTCCAAACACTAGCACCAATCGATCCGGAGGTTGTATAGGTAGTGCTTGTATTAGTACTAAAATCATCAGTAAAAACGGTCACCTGCCCCCAACCCTTCATTCCACACATTAAAAGCATCAAAAACAAAACCGCTTTCAGCGATCGGGCATTTATTATTTTTTTCATAAGTACAGGTATTAAATTGTTAGGGGTTACAAAATCCATGTTCAGTTGTTTTAAAATTGTTATATGTCTGTTATTTTTGTGCAATATAAGGGTTTCACCTCCTCAACAGGCGTACATGTTGTTTACGTAATTGTTATTAAATTTTTGCTGATAGAGGTATGCAGGGCCGGTTAACCGGAATGTAAAATTTTATCCATTTGTTTTTTTAGTAAACAATACCCGTTTTTCGCAAGGATTGTTGGTTATAAAATAGTTGGTCTAAAAGTTTACACGGGTACCGTAATTCAAAGTGTAAAAGTATGGTAAAATGGTTGCCTCCCAAAAATATTTAATCCCAGGTAATTAACATTTACTGCAACCGTCATTTTAAGCTGGAGTTGCCCTATACCCATAGTAATAAACCATGACCGGGATGAGTAATAGCCTCTTGATTTGCTAAGTAGGCAAAAGCACTACGTTAAATCTTAGAGTGTATTATACCGATGGTAAATGGCTTTCAACTACATACCGGCATAATCGGTATTAACGCTTCTTCCTGCTTTTGAATTTTTCCCGGATCACATCCTGTACATCGATATCATTGATCTTACTTTCGAGCCAGGAAATAACATCCAGGTAAGCAAATGCCCGGCTCTCTAACGGGTTACCTTCAAACTTTTTCAGCTTTATTAAAAGTTTTTCAAACTCCGGCTTTAACGCATGGGCACCTACCCGGAATGAACGGCGCAGGAAAGCAAACATGGCCTCCTCCACCTTACTCAGGTTTTCCATCCTGGCCATATACCGGTAAACAGATTTGATCAGGTATTCCAGCAGATCAAAATTGCCCAATTCATAATGCGCAATTAAATGCAGCAGGCGGGCATAGCATTGCAGATCGGTGCGCAGATCTGCTTTATGGTTGATGATGGTATTGAGGTAATCAATGGCTTTTTCATGATTGCCGCTGCCAAAATACAGGCAGGCAATTTTATATTTAAAAACCAGCACCCGGTGTGTATCCAGGTAAATATGATACTCCTGCAGCATCGATTCTAAAAACGGCACCAAACGCACACCTTTGCTGAACTTACCCTGTAAAAAATATAAATTGATACGGGCAGTATACAAATATTGAAAGGCCATGATCCGGGCGTTCTCATGCTCAATTAAAATTTTTTGTTTGGTGAACCATTCAAATTGCCGGATGCAGCTTCCCAGTTTTTCCTCATTCATTAAACTGAAATGTGCACTCATTAAGTTGTGCATGCCCTTGATATAACTCGACATTTCAACCCGCAGCATGTTGGGGTTTTGAGAAAATACGTCAACCCATTTTTGGGCGTACCGGTAATACATCAAAAAATCCTGGCGAATAAAAGCGAACCAAACATAACATTGATACAGGTATAGTTTTTCATAAAAGCTGTTTGCCTGGCTTGCTGCTGCCGGAAGATTTTCTGCGTAAAATGCTTTTAAACTTTGTACGTCTTTTGCATTCCTGGCATGACCATTCTTAATATACCAGCTGTATAACTGCAAAGCCAGGTTGCTTAATTTATTTACCAACCTGATCTGGTCATTGACCAGATCAGATTCCCGGGCAAGCTGATCAGCGCGGTCCTGGATACTGCGGGTGATATAAAAAGCCTCTATCTTTTTCTCAAAGAACAGCGCCTGTTGTATGTAGGTTATTTGCTGGTATTGGCCTGCTGTTTCCTTTAACCGGTCCAGCACTTTCAGGCTTTGCATATACAGCCCCTTATTAAACAATATCCTGGCCTGGTCCATCATTTCATGTAAATGGATATCAATATTGCCTTCGTTCTTGATGAGTCGCAGGCTGGAAAGAATTTCTTTATACAAATGTGCTTTTAGATTAGACAGCTGTGGCTTTGCAATGCCTGCCGCCTTCTTTAAAAGCAGGTGTTCGTCATAGCTTTCCAGTTTGTCCAATGTGTCAAAAAGCTGAATGATCTTTAAGTCTCCGATATCAGAATTTCGCTTGATATATAGCTTAAAATTCCGCTTTTCACCCTTTTCGAGTGACTTAACCAGTTGAAATAACGCATCGGTAGAACGGTTGGCCATCGTAATTCTAAATTCTTTAAACCCTTTACCGCATTGGGTTTACCGGTAAAAAACACAGTTTTAATGCTGTAAACATCCACCTATTTTGATTTTACCGGCATTAGCCAGATGGTTATTTTAGCATGGCAGGTTGATGATTACCGGCATGATTGGCGGTGAATACAAATATAAGCAGCCTGAAAACTTTAGTCAGTTTTATTACAACATATTATTATGGAAGCAGGAAAAATTTACATTTTTGATACCACCTTACGGGACGGTGAACAGGTTCCGGGCTGCAAATTAAACAGCAGTGAAAAGCTGGAACTGGCGCTGCAACTGGAAGATATGGGCGTTGATATTATTGAAGCAGGTTTTCCCATTTCGTCGCCGGGCGATTTTGAATCGGTTAATAAAATTGCAAAAACACTTAAACAGGTAACGGTATGTGCTCTCAGCCGCGCCGTACAAAAAGACATTGAAGTTGCCGGGCTGGCATTAAAATACGCCAAACGCCCCAGGATCCATACCGGCATCGGTACATCAGACCTGCACATCAAATCCAAATTCAATTCCACAAGAGCAGAGATTTTAGAAAGAGCGGTACAATGTGTTACCTGGGCCCGGAAATATACTGACGATATTGAGTTTTATGCGGAAGATGCGGGCCGTACGGATAACGATTACCTGGCACAGGTGATCGAAGCCGTGATCAAAGCCGGTGCTACAACCGTAAATATTCCGGATACAACCGGTTACTGCCTGCCACATCAATACGGTGAAAAGATCGCTTACCTGAAGAATAACGTTTCCAATATCGACAAAGCGATCATCTCCTGTCATTGTCATAATGACCTGGGTTTGGCTACCGCCAATGCCATTGCCGGCGTAATTGCGGGTGCCAGGCAGATTGAATGTACCATCAACGGCCTGGGCGAAAGAGCCGGCAACACCTCCCTGGAAGAAGTGGTGATGATCATTAAACAACACCAAAGCCTGGGGCTGCATACCGGTATTAAAACAGAAAGATTAAACCCCATGAGCAGGCTTGTATCCGATACCATGCGCATGCCGGTACAACCCAATAAGGCCATTGTAGGCAGCAATGCATTCTCGCATTCCTCGGGTATTCACCAGGACGGATTTTTAAAGAATGCATTAACCTATGAGAGCATTAGCCCCGAAGATGTTGGTGCCGACAGTTCAAAAATAGTATTAACGGCCAGGAGTGGCCGCAGCGCATTGGCCCATCGCTTTCACAAGCTCGGTTTTACATTCGACAGGAACGATATTGATTTTTTATACGACCGGTTTTTACAGGTTGCCGACATAAAGAAAGAAGTAGAAGACGCGGATCTTGCTGTTATGGCCAAACAACATCAAACAAAAACAGCAGTAGCCTGACAGGCTGGTAACAAAAAAACAGAAGCATGCATACAGGTGACCAACATACATCCGCAGATTCCCAAACTCCTCCTTTAGGGGGCCGGGGGGTTACCCTATTTGAAAAGATCTGGCACAAACACATCGTTAAAACCATTGACGACGGACCTTCGGTTTTATATATCGACAGGCATTTTATTCATGAAGTAACCAGCCCGCAGGCTTTTACCGGGTTGAATAAACGGGGTATCCGGGTTTTTCGCCCAAAACAGGTGGTTGCAACCGCCGATCATAATGTACCAACCATCAATCAACATCTTCCTATAAAAGAAGAACTCGGACGTTTACAGGTTGCCGCTTTAAAAACCAATTGTAAGGAACATGACATCGAACTATATAGCCTTGGTCACAAGTACCAGGGCATAGTTCATGTCATTGGGCCCGAACTGGGAATCACCCAGCCGGGTATGACCATTGTTTGTGGCGACAGTCATACCTCTACACATGGTGCATTTGGTGCCATCGCATTTGGTATTGGCACCAGTGAAGTGGAAATGGTTTTTGCCACGCAATGTTTATTGCAAAGCAAACCAAAACTCATGCGCATCCGGGTAGAAGGTCAATTAAACCCGGGTGTGGTATCCAAAGATATTGTTCTATATATACTTTCAAAAATTACGGCAAGCGGCGCAACCGGCTATGCGGTTGAGTTTGCAGGTTCTGCGATCAGGGCATTATCCATGGAAGCCCGGATGACCATTTGCAATATGAGTATTGAAATGGGAGCCCGTTGCGGGTTGATAGCACCCGATGAAACAACATTCCATTATATTCATGGGCGGCCCTTTGCACCACAGGGAGAAGACTGGGACAAAAAATTAGCAGCCTGGAGATCATTATTTTCTGATGACGATGCACAATTTGACAAGGAGATATCCATCCATGCCGGCGAAATAGAACCCATGATCACCTATGGCACCAATCCCGGCATGGGCATTGGCATTTCACAAAATATTCCTACAACGGAAACCATACATGAAAATGACAGGTCGGGCTTGTGCAAATCACTGGCCTATATGGAACTGCAACAGGGTGCGGCCATCCTGGGACAAAAAATTGATTATGTTTTTATCGGCAGCTGTACCAATTCCAGGATCGAAGACCTGCGCATGGTGGCCGAATTTGTAAAAGGAAAAAGGAAAGCCGATGACGTGGAAGTATGGATCGTACCCGGCAGCAAGCAGGTAGAAGCCCAGGCCATCGAAGAAGGCATTGATCAGATCTTCCGGGAAGCAGGCTTTAATCTTCGTCAACCCGGTTGCTCGGCATGCCTGGGTATGAATGAAGATAAAATACCGGCTGGTAAATATTGTATCAGTACCAGCAACAGGAATTTTGAAGGCAGGCAGGGCGCCGGGGCAAGAACATTACTAGCCAGTCCGTTGACAGCGGCAGCAGCAGCCATTACCGGCGTGGTAACGGATGTAAGAACATTATTGAATTAAAAGAAAGCGGTGAGGTATGAGCTGTGAGCCGAGAGCCGTGAGCCGTGAGCTGTGAGCCGTGAGCCGTGAGCTGTGAGCCGAGAGCCGAGAGCCGAAAGCTGTGAGCTGTGAGCTGTGAGCTGTGAGCCGTGAGCCGTGAGCCGTGAGGTATGAGCTGCGAGGTATGAGCTGTGAGCCCGGGAATTTTCACCGCAGCTCGAAGCGCTTAGCTCGTAGCTCACAGCTCGCAGCTAGTAGCTCGAAGCTAGTAGCTCGCAGCTCGAAGCTCTTAGCTCGCAGCTCGCAGCTCACAGCTATCTCGCATCTAAAAATAAAATGAAAGCATTGACAACCATAAAAAGCCGTTTTGTTCCGATCAATATCGAAAATATCGATACCGATCAGATCATTCCTGCCCGATTCTTAAAAGCGACCACTAAAGATGGTTTTGGTGAAAACCTGTTTCGTGACTGGCGTTATGAACAGGACGATGAAACAAAACCCAAAGCAGATTTTCCGCTGAATCAATCACAATTCTCCGGCGAAATTTTAGTAGCCGGCAAAAATTTCGGCTGCGGATCATCCCGTGAACATGCCGCCTGGTCTTTACTGGATTATGGATTCCGGGTTGTAGTATCCAGTTTTTTCGCCGATATCTTTAAAAACAACGCACTAAATAACGGGATACTTCCGGTACAGGTAAGCGATGAATTCCTGCAAAAAATATTTGCCTGCGATCATCAAACAGAACTCGTGATCGATCTAAAAAAACAAACCATTACAATTTCAGGGTCTCAAAATCCCCCCTTGGGGGGTGGGGGGGCCGGAGGGGCTTCCTTCGAGATCAATACCTACAAAAAAACCTGTTTGTTACATGGCTATGATGATATCGATTATTTACTAAGTATTACAGAAGAAATTAAACAATTCGAACGGATTGAAAACTAAAAAACAACCCTGTAGGAAAGAACTATTATGAAAAAGAAGATAACAGTAATTGAAGGAGATGGCATTGGCCCGGAAGTAACCAGGCAATCGGTACACGTGCTGAATGCCATTGCCCAAACTTTTGGCCATGAGTTTGAGTACACCTATTGTTTGATGGGTGCCGACGCCATGGATAAAACAGGAAACCCTTTACCCGATGAAACCATTGAAGTTTGTTTGGAAAGTGACGCGATTTTATTTGGCGCCATCGGACATCCAAAATACGACAACGACCCTGCTGCCACGGTAAGGCCCGAGCAGGGTTTGCTGAAACTTCGAAAATCATTGCAGTTGTTTGCGAACATCCGCCCGGTAAATACCTACCAATCATTACATCAGCTTTCTCCTTTAAAAACAAGGAATATCGAAGGCGTGGATTTTGTCATTTATCGGGAACTGACAGGTGGCATTTATTTTGGCAATAAAGAGACCAGTGAAGACGGTAACAGCGCATCAGATGATTGTGTGTACAGCCGTGAAGAGATCGAAAGAATTGCACACCTGGCTTTTCAGGCTGCGCAAAGCAGGCGAAAGAAATTAACACTGGTTGATAAAGCAAATGTGTTGGAAACTTCCAGGCTTTGGAGAAAAATTGTTCAGGAACTGTCGGCAAAATATACCGATGTAACTGTTGACTATATGTTTGTTGACAATGCGGCCATGCAGATCATCCTTAACCCAAAACAATTTGATGTAATTCTTACCGAAAACATGTTTGGAGATATCATCAGCGATGAAGCCAGTGTGATCAGCGGGTCGCTCGGTTTATTACCATCTGCCTCTATTGGTAAGGGTAATGCCTTGTTTGAACCCATTCATGGTTCTTACCCGCAGGCTGCAGGAAAAGACATTGCCAACCCGGTAGGATCCATTCTTTCGGCAGCCATGTTGCTCGACCATTTACAAATGCCTGCGGAAGCCGCAACGGTAAGGGAAGCGGTTGACTGGGCCTTAGCCAATGGTTTTGTAACCAAAGACATTGACCCGATGAATGCTTACAGTACATCAGCATTGGGTGAATTACTGGTAGAACATATCCGTGGTCATATTAACGGATACGGCAGAAAATCTAATATGGACTATAGTAAGTCCACGATTATTTAATTAACCAGTTTGTATAAAACGAAAAAGATGACAACGATTGATACGGTTTTTTACCTTACCCCAACCCTCTTCTTCCGGAGTTCCGATAGTTATCGGGAGGATGTGGTAAAAAAAATGCTTGCTGAGTTCTTTTATTGAAACGGCGGTTGTATATTTAGGAAAACATACATCCCTCATGCTGAAGAATAAAATTTATAATAAAGTCACAGGAAACGTAGCAATTATGATTGCTGTGGTGATTATTATAATTTCTTCTCCCGGAGGTGGTGTATGATAATAAATTAAAAATATTAGCAACCCGCCTTCCAAAAAGGCGGGTTTTTTATTATTGGTAAACCGGTGATTGCAAAAAGGTAAACATGAATAGAGAAAAGAAATAAAATGTATAATCTAAAATAACCTCCCCCCGGGGAGGACTGGAGGGGCCTATGTATTATAACGAAGAAAGCATTATTTTTTTAAACGGCCAGTTTGTAAAAGCTGCTGAAGCCAGGATGGACATGTATAGCCAGTCGCTGCACTATGGATATGCTGTTTTTGAAGGCATCCGTTCTTACCAAACAGAAAATGAAGAGACCGGCATATTTAAAGCGGTTGAACATTTCGACAGGTTGCAACGGTCAGCGGAAGCGGTTAACATGCCCTATCACTGGACCACAGCGGAGTTGATCGCTGCTACGTATTCATTGCTGGAGCGCAATGATCTTACAGATGCCTATATCCGTCCCCTGGTTTATGCGCCGGCTAATATGAGCTTTGTTACCAACACGCAATCCTATATTGTAATAGAAGTATGGAAAATGCAGCCCTTCCTGGGCGAAAAATTGCTCCGGGTAATGACCTCCTCTTTTCAACGCCCCAATCCAAAAGGATTTAAGATACAGGCCAAGGTGAGCGGCCATTATGTAAACTCCATACTGGCCAGCCAGGAAGCAAAAGCAAATGGTTATGACGAGGCCTTACTATCGGATATAGATGGATTCGTTGCCGAAGCTCCCGGCGCCAATGTCTTTTATGAAAAGAACGGAAAACTATTTACCCCTGCTACCGGGAATATTTTACCCGGTATAACCAGGGCCACCTTATTCGAGATCTGTAACGAACTGGGAATACCTGTTGAAGAAAAACAAATTACTACAGCAGAATTATTACAGGCCGATACTGCGTTCTTTTGCGGAACGGCCGCTGAAGTGATAGGCTGGGAAAGCCTGGATGGCAGCAGGTTTAACATGAACTGGAATGATTCGGTAAGTAACAACATTCAAAAACGATACCGGCAACGGGTAACTGAGAAAAGAATAAAACCATCATTGGAAACAGCATGAGTGAATTAAATAAATATTCAAAGACCTTAACGCAGGACATGACACAACCTGCGGCGCAGGCCATGTATTATGCCATTGGTTTTAAAGAAGCAGACTTTAACAAAGCACAGGTAGGTATTGTGAGTATGGGCTGGGATGGCAACCCCTGCAATATGCACCTGAACGACCTTTCTGTAAGCGTCAGGAAAAGTGTAAATGAAACAGCGGGGTTGATCGGTTTACGTTTTTATACGATCGGGGTGAGTGATGGCATCAGTATGGGAACAGACGGTATGCGTTACAGTTTGGTGAGCCGCGACCTGATTGCCGATAGTATTGAAACCAATGCCGGTGCCCAATATTATGACGCCCTGATCACGATACCCGGTTGCGATAAAAATATGCCCGGTTCCATTATGGCCATGGGGCGATTGAACCGCCCTTCACTGATGTTGTATGGTGGCACCATTGCACACGGCCATTATAAAGGCGAAGATCTGAATATCGTTAGTGCCTTTGAAGCATTGGGAAAAAAGATCGCGGGCGACTTAACTGAAGAAGACTTTGCAGGTATTGTAAAACATGCCTGCCCCGGTGCAGGCGCCTGTGGCGGTATGTACACCGCAAACACCATGGCCAGCGCCATCGAGGCATTGGGTATGAGTTTACCAAACTCCTCATCAAACCCGGCCTTAAGCGACGATAAACAAAAAGAATGTGCAGCAGCTGGCGAAGCCATTAAATTACTACTGGAAAAAGACATCAAGCCTTCCGACGTCATGACCCGCAAGGCATTTGAAAATGCGATCACCGTGGTGATGGCCCTGGGTGGCAGCACCAATGCGGTGTTGCATTTTATCGCCATGGCCAGGTCTGTTGACGTTCCATTAACACAGGATGATTTTCAAACGATCAGCAACAGGGTTCCTTTGTTAGCAGATATGAAACCCAGCGGAAAATACCTGATGGAAGACCTGCATCAACTTGGCGGTGTGCCTGCTGTGATGAAATATTTATTAAGCAAAGGCTTGCTACATGGTGATTGTATAACGGTGACCGGGAAAACCGTAGCGGAAAATTTAGCTGCTGCCCCTGACCTGGATTTTGAAAAACAAGATATCATACTGCCCATTGAAAGGCCAATAAAAAAAACCGGCCATTTACAGATCCTCTATGGCAATCTTGCCGAAAAAGGAAGTGTTGCAAAAATAACCGGGAAAGAAGGAGAAAAATTTGAAGGTCCGGCCCGGGTGTTTGATGGCGAGCAGGCCGTGATCAAAGGTATTGCCGAAGGCAAAGTTCGGAAAGGCGATGTGGTGGTGATCAGGAACATCGGCCCTAAAGGTGCACCGGGTATGCCGGAGATGCTGAAACCCACTTCGGCCATTATGGGTGCCGGTCTGGGGAAATTGGTGGCGCTGATCACCGACGGAAGATTTAGCGGTGGCACCCATGGATTTGTAGTGGGGCATATAACACCGGAAGCTTTTGTTGGCGGACTGATCGCTTTGGTGAACGATGACGATATGATTGAAATAGATGTAAAGAATAATAACATCCATTTAAAAGTGGATGACGAGGAAATAAAAAGACGAAAGGCAAAATGGGTACAGCCAAAACTGTATGTAACAAAGGGAGTTTTATTTAAGTACGCACAACAGGTTAAGGATGCCAGTGAGGGTTGTGTAACCGATGCTCCTTAACCGCCTTCGCTCCCTCCCGATAAAGATCGGGATAAATGCCGGGGGAACCCGGAGCTTTCATTATTTGACGATTAAAATAATTAGGTACGATTAAAACATTTTTTATGCAACTGGTTGAAGATATAAAAGAAGCAAAAAAAACACAGGCTGTAAAGTTCCCCCTTCAGGGGGCGGAGGGGGTTTCCGGTTCCATCGCAGTCCTCGAAGCGCTTATAGCAGAAAATGTCCGTGTAATATTCGGTTATCCGGGTGGTGCCATCATGCCCATCTATGACGCCTTATACGATTATCACGATCAACTGAATCATATCCTGGTCCGTCACGAACAGGGTGCCATACACGCAGCACAGGGCTATGCCCGAACCAGTGGCGAAGTGGGCGTGGTGTTTGCCACCAGCGGCCCGGGCGCCACCAACCTGGTAACCGGGCTGGCAGATGCGATGATCGATTCTACACCGGTGGTGTGTATCACCGGGCAGGTATTTGCCCATTTATTAGGTACCGATGCATTCCAGGAAACTGATGTGATCAATATTACCACACCCGTAACCAAATGGAATTACCAGGTAACCGATGCTACAGAAATTCCGGCCGTTTTGGCCAAAGCTTTTTATATCGCCAAAAGTGGCAGGCCGGGACCTGTTTTAATTGACATTACCAAAAATGCACAATTACAGATCTTCGATTACGAAGGCTACAAAAAATGCGACCATATCCGCAGCTATCGCCCAGCTCCCATTGTTCGCAAAAAATATGTGGAAGAAGCTGCCAAATTGATAAACGAAGCTGATAGACCATTTGTGATCTTTGGGCAGGGTATTATTCTGGGTAAAGCTGAAAAAGAATTTATTGAATTCCTGGAAAAGTCCGGTATCCCTGCTGCCTGGACCATCCTGGGCATGAGTGCCATGCCTACAGAACACCCCCTGGCCATGGGTATGCTGGGCATGCATGGCAATTACGGACCCAATGTATTAACCAACGAATGCGATGTATTGATTGCTGTTGGCATGCGTTTCGATGATCGCGTAACCGGCCGTTTGGATAAATATGCCAAACAGGCAAAAGTGATACACCTGGATATTGATCCATCTGAAATTGATAAAAACGTAAAAACAACCGTAGCTGTTTGGGGCGATTGTAAAGAAACATTACCCTTGCTCACTGCATTGGTAAACCGAAAAGTATACCCGCAGTGGATGCAAAAATTTGATGACTGTAAAAAGAAAGAACAGGAAAAAGTAATTCATCCTGAATTCCACCCGGTTACAGATGTCCTGAACATGGCCGAAGTGATCAACCTGATCAATGAATTAACCAACGCCGATTCAATCATCGTAACCGATGTGGGGCAACATCAAATGGTGGCCTGCCGCTATGCAAAATTCAATAAAACCAAAAGCAATATAACCAGCGGCGGACTGGGTACCATGGGTTTTGCATTGCCCGCATCCATTGGCGCCAAATTCGGTGACCCCAAAAGAACAGTAGTTGCCATCATCGGTGATGGCGGTTTTCAAATGACGCTGCAGGAGTTGGGTACGATCATGCAGTTTGATGTGGATGTTAAAATTTTAATTCTCAATAACCAGTTCCTGGGCATGGTAAGGCAGTGGCAGGAATTGTTTCATAAAAAAAGATATTCCTTCACCGATATCACCAGCCCGGATTTTGTGCAGGTTGCCAAAGCGTACCATATCCCCGGCAGATCTGTTTCAAAAAGAGCGGAGTTAAAAACTGCCTTACAAACCATGCTCAACAGTACAGGCTCTTATTTACTGGAAGTGATGGTTGGGAACGATCAAAATGTTTTTCCCATGGTGCCGCAGGGAAAAGGAGTATCAGAAGTGGTTTTAAGTAAGGAAGAAATATAGCCTCAAGGCACTGTCGGTGGATTTCGCAAATGGCAGCATAAAAACAAAAAAATGGATACAAATAATCATCTTGCAAACAACGATCCGGTACAGGTTACCGATCTGTTAGCGGGAGTGGTGGCGGGCAAACGGGAATTTACCATAACCGTATACACCGAAAACCAGATCGGGTTACTCAACCGCATCGCCATTATTTTTTCGCGCCGGAAAATTAACGTAGACAGTTTGAATACCTCTCCAACAGAGGTTGACAGTGTTCACCGGTTCACCATTGTGATCAATGAATTTGAAGATGTGGTTCAAAAACTTTGTCGCCAGATAGAAAAACAGGTAGAAGTATTGAAAGCCTATTACAATACAGATGAGGAGATCATCTGGCAGGAACTGGCACTGTACAAAGTGAGTACAGATGCTGTTGCAGAAAAAGTGAAAGTGGAAAGGCTCCTCCGGGCATACGGTGCAAGGGTGGTGGTTATCCGAAAAGACTATACCGTTTTTGAAACAACCGGCCAGCGTGAAGAAACGGATGGCCTGGTAAAAGTGCTGGAACCATATGGTTTAATTGAATTTGTTCGCAGTGCCAGGGTTGCCATCATCAAAGGCAGCAGCGACTTTCATGAACGCCTGAAAGAATTTGAAAAAAAGGAACCCGGCGAAGAAGTGATCGAAAATGAATACCTGGATAAACAAGACGAAGTATTTACCATGTAACGCCGCTGTTTCCTAAAGGGGAACCTGGGACGCTGCAATTATTTGAATATAAAAACAACTTTTAAAACAAACTCCAAACTCACCGGGTGGCGGTATTGGGGGTAAAAAAAATTATCATGGCAAAATTAAAATTTGGTAACGTAGAAGAAAACGTAGTTACCCGGGAAGAATTTCCTTTAAGCAAAGCACAACAGGTTTTGAAAAATGAAACGGTGGCGGTGATCGGTTACGGAGTACAGGGGCCGGGACAGGCACTCAATCAAAGAGACAATGGCATCCATGTTATTGTTGGCCAGCGAAAAAATTCAAAATCATGGGATAAGGCCGTTGCTGATGGTTTTGTACCGGGTGTAACTTTATTTGAGATTGAAGAAGCGTTACAAAAAGGAACGATCATCTGTTACCTGTTAAGTGATGCTGCTCAAATTACATGGTGGCCAACCGTACAAAAACATTTAACGCCCGGTAAGGCCCTGTATTTTTCACATGGTTTTGGCATTACTTTCAATGCACAAACAGGGATCGTGCCGCCCAAAGACGTGGATGTATTTTTAGTGGCACCAAAAGGAAGCGGTACTTCTTTACGCAGAATGTTTTTACAGGGCCGTGGCCTTAACAGCTCTTATGCCATCTTCCAGGACGCAACCGGTAAAGCATTGGAAAGGGTAGCCGCCTTAGGCATCGCCGTTGGAAGCGGTTATTTGTTTGAAACTGATTTTAAGAAAGAAGTATTTAGTGACCTCACCGGCGAAAGGGGAACGTTGATGGGTGCCATCCAGGGAATTTTTGCTGCACAGTTCCAGGTATTGCGTGATAAGGGCCATTCTCCGTCTGAAGCATTCAATGAAACCGTTGAAGAATTAACACAATCATTAATGCCATTGGTTGCCGAAAATGGTATGGACTGGATGTACGCCAACTGCTCTACCACTGCACAACGTGGTGCATTGGATTGGTGGAAAAAATTCCGCGACGCAACAGCCCCCGTGTTTGAAGAATTGTATGACAGTGTTGCTACCGGCAAAGAATCACAACGTTCTATCGACAGTAACAGCAAAGCCGATTACCGGGAGAAACTGGAAGCTGAATTAAAAGAATTACACGACAGTGAATTGTGGCAGGCGGGTAAAACAGTGAGAAGCCTGAGACCGGAAAATCAAAAAGCATTTACGCCAAAAGAAAATGTTGCGGCACCACAAATAAAAGGACTGACCGTAAAAGCCGGAGAAGCTGTTAACTAAACCACATGCAAACAACAACACATACCGGCATTAAACTGTCATTTCATGACGCGGCACAACGGTTAAAGAAAATTGTTAACCGAACACCGCTCCTGTTTAACCAGAACCTCTCCAAAAAATATGAATGCCGTGTTTTTTTAAAAAGAGAAGATCTGCAGGTTGTGCGCAGCTATAAATTACGTGGCGCTTACAATATGATGAGTTTACTGCCAGCCGAACAGTTAAACAGGGGTGTGGTATGTGCCAGTGCCGGTAACCACGCACAGGGTTTTGCTTACAGTTGCAAAAAACTGAATGTGCATGGCGTGGTTTTTATGCCCATCATTACACCCAAACAAAAAGTTCACCAAACCAGGATGTTTGGTGAACATTTTGTGGAAGTGAAACTGGTTGGCGATACTTTTGATGACTGTGCTGTTGCCGCCAAAAAATACACCGAAGAAAACGGGATGATCTTTATTCCGCCCTTTGATGATCACCGGATCATTGAAGGACAGGGAACCGTGGGCGTCGAAATTCTTGAACAGTTCTATGAAGAAGAAAGTTATCCAAGAATATCTTCGCTACAATCTTCTTTATTTCCTCCCCCTTCGGGGGAGATAGAGGGGGCCGTGGATTATATATTCATCCCCGTTGGTGGCGGCGGTTTAAGTGCAGGTGTTGGAACTTATTTTAAAACCTATTCTCCCAAAACAAAGATCATTGGTGTTGAACCCGAAGGCGCTCCGTCTATGTACGAAGCATTGAAAGCAGGCCACCCGGTGGAGTTGACAAGCATTGAACGCTTTGTGGATGGCGCTGCCGTAAAAAGAGTTGGCGACATCACGTTTCCCATCTGCAGGGATGTTTTAGATGACATGCACCTGGTGCCCGAAGGAAAAATATGTTCAACCATTTTAAAATTATACAATGAAGATGCGATCGTGGTTGAGCCTGCCGGAGCCATGTCCATTGCCGCATTGGATGATTATGCCGATGAAATAAAAGGGAAAAATATTGTGTGCATCATCAGCGGCAGCAATAATGATATTGACCGCATGCAGGAGATCAGGGAAAGAAGCCTGCAATACGAAGGGTTGAAGCATTATTTCCTGATCAGCTTTGCACAACGCCCCGGAGCCTTAAAAGAATTTGTAAACAAAGTACTCGGACCAACGGACGATATTACACGGTTTGAGTACATGCAAAAAACGAATAAGGAAAACGGGCCGGCATTGGTTGGCGTTGAATTACAAAGCAGGTTGGATTATGATATGCTGTTACAAAATTTAAATGATTCCAATATTGGCTTTTCCGAGATCAATAAGGACGATCATTTATTTGGGTACCTGATCTAACAGAAATGAAAGTGAAACGTACAAAATTAAAAGAAAACAATTTTAGTATCACAAAATAGCATCGATCCAATACCCTGCCGAAGAACTTGCATTAACGATTGCCCGTGTGAACAGAAGAATTTTTTAAAAAAGTTGTTTAAAAAAGTTCATTCGGGCGGGCCTGCTATTTTAAACCTGATGCTGTATTGCATCTATAATAAAAAAAATTAAAATGGCAAACAACCGCGGACTGTATGATCCTTCTTTTGAGCACGATGCCTGTGGCATTGGCTTTGTGGCCAATATCAAAGGCCATAAATCGCATCAGCATATTTCAGATGCACTGACGGTGCTGGAAAATATGGAGCACCGTGGTGCCTGCGGTTGTGAGATAAATACCGGCGATGGTGCCGGCATCATGATCCAGGTCCCGCACGAATTTTTCTTTGACGAATGTTTAAAGATTGGCGTTCATCTCCCCACGTATGGAAAATATGGTGTGGGCATGGTCTTCTTTCCCAAAGAGATCCGTTTACGCGAAGAGTGCCGCGATATCTTAAACCGCTGCGCAGAAAAACTCGGTTTGGAAATCCTGGCTTTCAGAAAAGTTCCGGTTAATGCGGATGGGATCGGCCCAACGGCATTGCGTGTTGAACCCGAAATAGAGCAGGTATTTGTTGCCTGCCCGGATCATATCAGCAACCCCGATGATTTTGAAAGAAAATTATTTATTCTCCGAAATTACACCATGCATATCATCAACAGCACCGTTAGAAAAGACAGCATTGGTTTTTATATGGCATCACTGTCCTACAAAACCATCGTGTACAAAGGTCAATTAACCAGCCTGCAGGTTCGGCATTATTTTCCCGACCTCAATAATAAAAGAGTGGTGAGCGCATTTGGACTGGTGCACTCCAGATTTGCCACCAACACGTTCCCCTCCTGGAAACTGGCGCAACCATTTCGTTTTATAGCACACAATGGTGAAATAAATACACTGCAGGGAAATTTAAACTGGCTGAAGACCAGTGAAAAAGGCTTCACTTCTCCTTTCTTTTCGCAGGAGGAGATGGACATGTTATTGCCGACCGTTATACCCGGTCAGAGTGATTCTGCCTGCCTCGATAATATCATTGAACTGTTAACGCATGCAGGCCGTTCGCTTCCGCATGTGATTATGATGCTGATTCCCGAAGCATGGGATGGACATGAAGAAATGGACCCGGTTAAAAAAGCATTTTATGAGTTCCATTCTTCATTTATGGAACCCTGGGACGGGCCGGCTTCGATTTCATTTACCGATGGAAAAATAATCGGCGCCACATTAGACAGGAACGGCCTCCGCCCCTCCCGTTACTGCGTTACCAACGATGGCAGGGTGATCATGGCATCTGAAACAGGGGTACTTCCCATTGATCCATCTACTATCATTGAAAAAGGCAGGTTACAACCCGGAAAAATGTTTGTGGTGGATATGGAGCAGGGAAAGATCATCAGTGATGAGGAATTAAAAAAGGAGATCTGCTCACAAAAACCATACAGCGACTGGCTCAACAAATATAAGATCCGCCTGGAAGAATTGCCCGAACCAAGAATCATGTTTACACACCTGGAGCATGACCAGGTTTTTAAATACCAGAAAACTTTTGGTTACAGCAAAGAAGACCTGGATACCATCATTGCTCCGATGGCATTAGACGGCAAAGAGCCTTTAGGCTCCATGGGCACGGATGTTCCCCTGGCCGTGTTGAGTGATGAACCGCAACACCTGAGCAGCTATTTTAAACAATTATTTGCACAGGTAACCAACCCCCCCATTGATCCGATCAGGGAAAGACTGGTGATGTCGCTGGCAACCTTTGCCGGCAATAATGGTAATTTACTCATAGAAGATCCGCTAACCTGTCACAGTGTAGCATTAAAACATCCCGTGGTAAGCAATTATGCGCTGGAAAAGATCAGGAGTATGGACACCGGTTTATTTCAATCAAAAACCATTCAATGTTATTTTAAAGCCGATGGCAGGCCGGGTTCATTAAAAAAAGGCATCGACCGAATTTGTAATTATGCGGTGGAAGCGGTGGAAGACGGTTTTAAGGTGTTGATCCTGCAGGACAGGGCGATTGATTCAAACCATGCACCCATACCCTCTTTGCTTTCTACAGCTGCCGTGCATCATCACCTTATCCGAAAAGGTATGCGCGGACAAGTGGGTATCATTGTAGAGTCGGGGGATGTTTGGGAAGTGCATCATTTTGCCTGCCTGATCGGCTTTGGTGCTACAGCCATCAACCCATACCTGGCGCTTTCATCCATCCGGGATATGAAGGAACGTGGCAAACTTAAAACCGAATTAACAGAAGATGATCTGAAGAAAAATTATACCAAAGCGGTGAACGATGGTTTGTTGAAAGTGTTTTCCAAAATGGGCATATCCACTTTACAATCTTACCAGGGCGCACAGATCTTTGAGATCTTAGGTTTAAATAAAGAAGTAGTTAACAATTATTTTACCGGTGCCATTTCCAGGATCGAAGGAATGGGGTTAGATGAAATTGCCCGGGAAGTGTTGGTGAAACATTTCTTTGCTTTCAACAAAAAAGATATTCCTACAGACCAGTTGCCGGTTGGAGGTTTGTATCAATGGAAAAGAAAAGGAGAATTTCATTTATTTAATCCGCAAACCATTCATTTGTTACAGCACGCGACGAGGATGAATGACTATGCAACTTTCAAAAAATATTCAAAACTGGTAAATGACCAAAGCGAAAAAGCATGTACCATCCGGAGTTTGTTTCAGTTCAAAAGCAAAAAGCCAGCTATTGCCATAGATGAAGTAGAGCCTGCGGAAAATATATACAAACGTTTTGCTACCGGTGCCATGAGTTTTGGCTCCATCTCCTGGGAAGCACATACCACGCTGGCCGTGGCCATGAACCGCCTTGGCGGTAAAAGCAATACCGGTGAAGGTGGCGAAGATGAAAAGAGATATGAATTAATGGAGAATGGTGATTCGATGCGGAGTTCCATCAAGCAGGTGGCATCTGCCCGGTTTGGTGTAACCAGTTTGTACCTCACCGAAGCGGATGAACTACAGATAAAAATGGCACAGGGTGCCAAGCCCGGAGAAGGCGGGCAGTTACCCGGGCACAAGGTTGATGACTGGATCGGGAGGGTACGACATGCCACACCCGGTGTTGGCTTGATCTCTCCTCCGCCCCATCATGATATTTATTCCATTGAAGACCTGGCGCAACTGATCTATGATCTGAAAAACGCCAACCGAAAAGCAAGGATCAGTGTGAAACTCGTAAGCAAGGCAGGCGTAGGTACCATTGCCGCCGGCGTTACCAAAGCAAAAGCCGATGTGGTGTTGATATCAGGACACGATGGCGGCACCGGTGCATCGCCGGTAAGTTCCATCAAACATGCAGGGCTACCCTGGGAACTGGGCCTGGCAGAAACACAACAAACGCTGGTAAAAAATAAATTGCGCAGCCGTGTAGTGGTGCAGGCCGACGGGCAATTGAAGACCGGCAGGGATATCGCCATTGCCGCGTTGCTCGGTGCCGAAGAATGGGGCATCGCTTCCGCGGCACTGGTAGTGGAAGGATGTGTCATGATGCGCAAATGCCACTTGAATACCTGCCCGGTCGGTATAGCCACACAGGATCCGGAATTAAGAAGCCGTTTCAAAGGCGATCCCGATCATGTGGTTAATTTTTTCAAAATGATCACGCAGGAGTTGAGAGAGATCATGGCTGAACTGGGTTATAAAACAGTAAATGAAATGATTGGCCAGGTGGATAACCTGCAAGTGAGAGAAAATATCGATCATTGGAAATATAAAAGACTGGACCTCTCGCCTATTCTCCATAAAGAAGAAAGCGCCGCCTACACCACGTTGTTTTGCAGCGAAGAACAGGATCATGGTTTGGACGGGTGCCTGGATTGGAAATTATTGGCAGCTGCTAAACCGGCCCTTGAAAATAAGGAAACTGTAAAGGCAGCATTTACCATAAAAAATACGGACCGTACCGTGGGCACTATTTTATCGAATGAGATCACGAAAATATATAAGGCAGCCGGTTTACCAGACCATTGCATCCATTTTTCATTCCACGGTACAGCCGGGCAAAGTTTTGGCGCCTTCAATACAAAAGGCATTACGCTGGAACTGGAAGGCGATGCCAATGATTATTTTGGAAAAGGACTTAGTGGCGCCAGGCTGATCATCTACCCGCCAAAAAATGCAACCTATGTGCCGGAAGAAAACAGCATCATTGGCAATGTGGCCTTGTATGGAGCAACATCGGGTGAAGCCTTTATCAGGGGTAAGGCCGGTGAGCGGTTTGCGGTGCGTAACTCGGGAGCGAAAGTTGTTGTTGAAGCCATTGGCGACCATGGTTGTGAATACATGACCGGCGGCCAGGTTTTGATACTTGGCGACACCGGAAGAAATTTTGCTGCAGGCATGAGCGGAGGTATCGCTTATATCTACAACAGTAAAGGGAAATTTGCGGAGAACTGTAATACCGAAATGGTCGACCTTGACCCCTGCGACCTCGATGATAAAAATGAATTGTTTGGGATGCTGCAAAAACACGTGGAATACACGAGCAGTTCGGTAGCCAAATTTATCCTGGATGACCTGGATAATCAATGGCAGCATTTTGTAAAGGTATTTCCGAAAGATTATAAAAAGGTATTAAAGCAGCAGGACTTGCGCATCAGGCAGGATGCATAAAAGTGAACAGTAAACGCATCAACCAATAAACGGATTAACAGATTAACTAATTAACAAATTACCATGGGCAATCCTACCGGTTTTAAAGCATATACAAGGGAACTTCCGGAAAAACAACCGGTACCCGAAAGAGTACAGCATTACAAAGAATTTATTGAACGATATACCGGTGAAAAATTAAACCAACAGGCCGGCCGTTGCATGGATTGCGGCGTGCCTTTTTGCCACCATGGCTGTCCATTGGGAAATGTAATTCCCGAATTTAATAATGCCGTGTATAACCAGGATTGGAAAGAAGCGTACGATATCCTGGATTCCACCAATAACTTCCCCGAATTCACAGGGCGCATTTGTCCGGCGCCCTGCGAAACCGCCTGTGTGCTGGGCATTAACCAACCGGCCATCACCATTGAAGAAATTGAAAAACACATTATTGAGATCGCTTTTGACAAAGGATTTGTTAAGCCTAAAAGGCCCAACATGCATTCCGGTAAAAAAGTGGCGGTGATCGGCTCCGGGCCTGCCGGCATGGCAACTGCAGCCCAGTTAAATTATGCCGGCCATGCGGTTACGGTGTATGAAAGAGATGATGCACCGGGCGGATTATTACGCTATGGGATACCCGATTTTAAACTGGAAAAATGGGTGGTTGACCGGAGGATACAATTAATGGAAGATGAAGGTGTTGTTTTTAAATGCCTGGCCAATGTGGGCATAAACATCAGCATCAACGATATCCTGCGCGAATTTAATGCGGTTGTGTTAACCGGTGGAAGCACCAGCCCCAGGAATCTGTCGATACCGGGCAGGGAATTAAATGGCGTACATTTTGCGATGGATTTTTTAAAACAGAATAATAAACGGGTTGCCGGTAAAGACCTGCTGGCCAACCAAAATATTGAAAGCAATATTTTATTTAAGGAAGTGATGGCGACCGGGAAAAATGTAGTGGTGATCGGCGGTGGTGATACCGGTAGTGATTGTGTAGGTACATCCAATCGTCACGGTGCAAAAACGGTAACACAATTTGAGCTGTTGCCAAAACCGCCGGCCGAAAGGGATGAATATATGCCATGGCCCAATTACCCCTTGCTGTTAAAGGAATCGAGTTCGCATGAAGAAGGTGCGAATCGTCAATGGGCTGTTGCCACCAAAGCCTTTGTTGGTGATGCTGACGGCAACCTGGCCGCCTTAAAAATAGTTGACCTGGAATGGAAGATCATTCATGACCAGCCCGCCCGTTTCGTAGAAATTGAAAACAGTGAACGTGAAATACCCTGCGAGCTGGCTTTCCTGGCCATGGGATTTGTGCATCCCCAACATGCTGGTTTAATTAACGAATTAGGCGTTGAACTTGATGCCAGGGGAAATTTAAAAGCTTCCGATAAAGAATTCAGCACTAATATCTCCAAAATTTTTACTGCCGGTGATATGCGGCGGGGACAAAGCCTGGTTGTTTGGGCCATCAGCGAAGGGCGCGAATGTGCCCGAAAAGTGGATGAATTCCTGATCAATGGCATGAGTACACTTGAATCCAAAGACAATTCCTTACACCTTTATATGGGTTAAATCTTCAATTATTTTATATTAAATATTATAATATATGTTATTTTGTTCAACTACTAACACTATTTTATACATTTTGTTTATAAATATGTTATTTATTTTTACCAATAACCAATTTTTTTACATTTCTTTGGTATTATTATTTTGATTATTTATTTTTTTAATGTTTAAACCCAATTCAAATTTATGAGTACAGTTAAAGCAAAACAAATTCTGCCATTCATTCTGCTGGTTGCGGTTGCTATTATTGCTATGTTTATTAAACCAGAGGCCGACTATGTACCCGGGGTTACCGAAACGCAATACAATGCTTCGGATATCGCATGGGTTTTGGTCTCTACAGCGCTGGTGTTTTTAATGACACCAGGATTGGCTTTCTTTTACGGCGGCATGGTAAACCGTAAAAATGTAATTTCTACCATGATCAAAAGTGTGGTTGCTGCAGGTATTGTGGGTGTACTTTGGATCGCCTGTGGATTCAGTATGGCCTTTGGCGAATCCCTGGGCGGCTTTATCGGCAATCCCGCTACCTATGCATTTTACAGTGGTGTAAAATCCGGCGCACCCTGGCCCGGCGCACCTACGATCCCGCTAACCCTGTTTTCCCTGTTTCAGCTGATGTTTGCCATCATTACGCCGGGGTTGGTTGTTGGTGCCGTTGCCGAACGGATCCGGTTTACGTCGTATGTGCTGTTCATTATCCTTTTTGTCTTCCTGGTATACACACCGGTTGCACACTGGAGCTGGCACCCCGATGGATTCCTGGCTAAAATGGGCGCCTGGGATTTTGCCGGAGGAACCATAGTTCATATCACCGCGGGTTGTGCGGCTCTGGCCGGAGCCCTGGTTTTAAAAAGAAGAAAATCTCACCTCGATAACAAAGAGATACCACCTGCTAATGTACCCTATGTGCTGATCGGTACCGGGCTGCTCTGGTTCGGATGGTTTGGCTTCAATGCAGGTTCTGCACTGGGTGCAAATCCACTGGCCGTTAATGCGATGGGTACAACCGCTACTGCTGCTTCTGCAGCTGGTTTGGCCTGGATGTTTTTCGACGTGATGAAAAGAAAAAAACCTTCCGTACTTGGTTTTTGCATTGGGGCCGTTGTTGGTCTTGTTGCCATAACACCTGGAGCCGGCTATGTGGGAATTCCGCAAAGTATCATCATCGGTTTGGTTGGTGCGATTGTCTCCAATTACGCGGTAACCATGAAACAAAAGTCAACACTGGATGATACATTGGATGTATTCCCTTGCCATGGTATTGGCGGTATGGTAGGTATGTTACTGACCGGCGTTTTCGCAAGTACAGCTGTTCACGGCATTGAAGGCGGGCCAAATGGTTTATTCTATGGTAATCCCGCATTCTTCTTGACCCAGCTAAAAGCGATGGCCATTGTTGCCGGTTATAGTTTCGCGGTTTCATACAGCATTTTCAGATTCATCAATTTTGTAGCACCCATCAGGGTTAGTGAAAGTGATGAAGAAGAAGGGCTGGATGCATCTCAGCATAATGAAAAATACCTGCAGGGAACCTTACTGGTGCACACCAACGGTATCCTGGAAGAAAAATCAGCAGAACTTTAATTAAACCAAATCGAAAAAGGCACTGCGTTAATGGAATAAGCTTGTTGCAAAAGCTCATTCCTGCATTGCCCTTTTCTTAACATCTAAAATGTATTACAATGTTACAAAAAATATTTGTGGCAGCCATATTTTTGCTGTCAACAACCCTTACCATTGCTCAAATTGCAGCAAACCATTTACCAATAGCAGATACCGCATCCATTACCCAGGCTGAAGAGCCTAAAAAAGAACCTGCACTGATCATCAGCGGCTCGGTAGATGGGTATTATAAATATGATTTTGCCAACACCAGGGCGAACGGGTTTACCAGTTTTACCCAAACCAATAACAGCTTTGCCCTGGGCATGGCCAGTGTTAAATTTGAACATCATGGAAGCAAAGTTAGTGCGGTGGCCGACCTGGGATTTGGGCCAAGAGCCAAAGATTTTGCTTACACGGATGACGGTATTACACAGGCCGTAAAACAATTGTATGTAAGTTATGCTCCAGCCGATTGGGTAAAATTTACCATGGGCAGCTGGGCCACCCACGTAGGTTATGAGTTGCTTGATCCGCAGTTGAACAGGAACTACAGCATGAGTTATATGTTTACCAACGGGCCTTTTTCACATACGGGTTTAAAAGCAGAATTAACTAAAGGTAAACACGGATTAATGGTTGGTATATCCAATGCAACGGACTACAGGGTGATTCCTGATGGCAAGATCAACCGTAAATTCTTTATTGCTCAGTATAGTTTTGCTCCAACTGAAAAAGCAAAAATTTACCTGAACTATGCAGGGGGTCAGGCACCCGACACATCTAAAACAAATCAAATTGATGCTGTTGTAACTGTCAAGATCAGCCCTAAATTTAACATCGCTTATAATGGTACTATAAATTTAACCCAAACCTGGAGCGGTGTTAAGAATAATAAAAGTGAATCCTGGTGGTGTTCTGCCTTATATTTTAACTATGATCCTTTAGCCTGGTTAGGACTAACGCTGCGTACAGAATTATTTGATGACCAACATCAGTTCAAAGTATTCAGTGCTGCCCCTGAAGGAGGAAATGTTTTTTCAACAACCTTATCGGCCAATTTCAAGGCCGGCGGGTTTATTTTTATTCCAGAATTCAGAATAGATAATACAAAAAAGGCGGTGCTGTTTACCGATAAGAACGGGGCGTTTAAAAAATCAGCTTCCAGTTTTATTGTTGCCGCGATTTATTCATTTTAATGCCAACCATTTTTTAAAAATTTCATATAGCAAGCAATCGTTAAAACGCCTTCCGTTTCCACGGAGGGCTCTTTTTTACCTGTCATCTCGAACAAAGTGAGAGATCTAATCCCGTCATTTCCAGTTGCTCATAGAAGAGATTCAGGCTCATTGCCTACGACAATTGGATCATTTACAAAGATTGTCAGAGTGAATAAACAATTTTTGCATATGCAAACAAGTGTTTTGAAAATCACAATGGTTGCTACTGGAAAAGCTGTCAGCCTGCCTGTCCCGCCCCCATAACTATCGGTATTCGGGGAGCCTGTCGAAGGCGGGATTTATCAGAATTATCCGGGTTCGCAAGGCTCACCCTGATAATCTTTTGAGACTCGAACATTTGTCATTTGCCGCCTGGCCCTGCGGGCTGTGCATGAGTGCCTCAACATGACAAAGGCAACAGTACACGCTTTTGTCATCCTGAGCGAAAGCGAAGGATCTGATCTTTCATTATGAGCTACTACTTTTTGGTGTGTAAATTGCCCTATTTGTATAGGCTGGGGTTACGTAACAGTGTAACGAACGATCTATTTAATAAGGAAAAATAAGATTCTTCGTTCCTCAGCATGACAAAGACGTTCCCTGTCTATCAGGCAGCCAGGCTGCTAATGGCAAGTACTCATACAAGCATATTTTAAGTTCCTTATCAATGGCAGTAAGAAAAAGTTTTCCCGCTTCGCTGCGAAAAGGGTATGCCACAAAGGCACGAAGTTGAAAAAATGCTACGCATTTTTTCTTAGTGTCTTAGTGCCTTCGTGGCCAAATTTATTTTTGTAAAAAATCCTTTGAGCGTCTTTTGAAACACTTGTCATTAACAAAGAAGCGTGAAATCTACTCCCCGTCATTTCGATCCCGATATGTATCGGGAGACAAATCTGTTTTATTTTTGCCATTACAGATTTCTCTCTTCGCTCGAAATGACAGAAGATGATTACGCCGAATTTCTTCCCGCATTAATGATCCCAAATGAACAACGCATAACCAGTTTTCGAAACACATCCCGCTCGGGATTATCAATTAATTGCTCTTCCATTTCCCGCACCCGGGTTATCGCATATTGTTGAATGGTAACCAATGGCAATACGATCCGTTCACGCATTTGAATAGATAACCGCTCAACCGGGTAGTCTGCCATCAGTTCATTATTACCGGTTAGTAAAAAAAGGTTCTTTTTCGTAAGTTCAAACTCATTATAAATAGTATTCCATAATTCGCCAAATACCGGGTGGCCGGCCAAAAAATAAGTTAATGGAAAGAAACATTTATTCATCGACATTTCACAATTGTCGATCAGCGTTCGAAAGAATAATGACTCTTTATACATGGACTTCAGATCACTCATTTGGCCATTTTCCTTCGCTTTCTGTAAGGCAGTGCCCACACCATAATAACCTGTTACGTTTTGCTTTATCTGGCTCCAGGCTCCAACAAAAGGGATGGCACGCAGGTCTTTTAAAGTCAATTTTCCGGATCCGCCCCGTTTGGCGGGCCGTGAACCAATATTGGTTTCGGCATAAAATTTTAAAGGACTGGCATGGCCAAGATAATCCAGGAAATAAGGATGTTTTTTTAAACTGCTGTATGTATCAAAACTGGTTTCTGCCAATTCTTTGATCAACTGCTCCTGCCTTTCATCTACCGTAAAAGGTTTATCTGCAAATAATTCATTGAATACGCCTGCATTAACCATCTGTTCCATATTATACTGTGCGGCATCTGGCATTCCAAAGTTTGAACTGATGGTTTGCCCCTGTATGGTAAGCTGTATTTCCTTATTGGCAATATTCTTACCCATCGATGCATAAAACTTATGCGTTTTTCCACCACCCCTTGCCGGGGGTCCGCCCCTGCCATCAAAGAAAATAACATCTACCTGATACATTCTTGAAATGGCCGTAAGTTCTTCCTTGGCTTTGTAAATACTCCAGTTGGCCATCAGGTAACCGCCGTCTTTTGTGCCATCAGAAAATCCTACCATGATGGTTTGATGATTTTTTCTGCGCGCCAGGTGATGACGATAAATTTCATTCCCGTATAACTGCTTCATAATGGCAGCAGCATGAAACAGGTCATCAATGGTTTCGAAAAGCGGCACAATATCAACGGTAAGTTCTTCGGCTTTCCATCCGTTCAGCAAAAACAGGCCATACACTTCCATTACCTGTAATGAACTGTTGCATTGGCTGATGATATAACGGTTACATGCCTCTTCCCCGTTTTTATACTGAATGGTCTTTATGGCACCCAGCACATCCATACAATCCTGTTCAATGGGATCATCCAGTTTTATGGACGGCATAGCCGGTTTTACCTGGGCGAGTATTTTTATCTTTTCATCATCGGGCAATGCCGGAAAATCTTTTCCCAAATGATCGGTTAACAAGGCAATACTGTTTAAGGTACTACCGTGCTTACTGCTGTCCTGCCGTATGTCGAGCGATGAAAAATGTAAACCAAAAAGTAAAACTTTGTTAATCAAACTTTCAATCAAATACAGAAAAAGACTGTTGTGTTTATGGATCAGTGTATCTTTTATTCCGTAGAGTGTTTGCAGGATTCCTTTACTGCTGATATCCGTGCGCATACCCGGTATAAAAATATTCTCATACAGTTTTTTCTCCAGTTCTGCCAATGGTATTTCAACGCCTTCAAAAGTAAGCCTGCGCCTGATTCGCCGCACATCCAGGTAATAACATTTGATGATGCTTCCCCTTAATGCTTCGGCCACCTGCAGGGTGGTTTCCACATGTACAAACGGGTTACCATCCCGGTCGCCACCGGGCCAGAAGCCCAGTTTAATAACCGGGTTGGCATCAGGTAATGATGCCGGGAATTGCTCTTTTAAAAAATTGAGGATACGGCCCGTAGCCTGGTAAAATACATTTTCCAAAAACCAGATCAAACTCACGGCTTCATCATAAGGGGTTGGCTTTTGCTTTTTAAAAAAAGCTGTTTTTCCCAACTGCAGTAAATACATATTGATCTTACGGGTATCGTTACCCATCAAGGCTTTGCTCAGATCATGGATGATCCCCAAAACCGATCCCGGGTAAAATTGTGTGGGATGAGCTGTTAATACAAGCCGTACACAAAAGTCTTTTAGTTTTTCCGTTAGCGCATCCATTTTATTAAATTTCAACACTTCAGATTCAAGCTGTTTTAATGTACCCTGCCCGTTCATATCATGTACATGACTAAATGCGGCATCTTCCAAAGCATCAAATAAAACCACCTGCCTTTCGGCATATTGTACAAAACGAAATAACAGGCTTAGTTTTTCTTTGTCGGAAACATAGCTGGTATGCTTTTTGAAAAATTCATCGATGATGGTAAGCGGGCTTTGCTTTTTTAAAAACCCGTCTTCGCAATTGGATAAAAGCAATGATAACAGTATCCCGGTTTTCTCAATCTTGTGAAAGGGAAGGGAAGTAAATAAACTATTGTAGAGCTGAAAATTAATTCCTACTTCGTTTCTAAAATGCTGCAATGCCCTGTTGGAACTGTGATTCATGGTTTCTTTCTGTTTAATAAATGATAATGAATAGCAGGCAGTATACTGTAAGTGAAAATACTTGATTTTATCAAGATATTTTTAAATCCGGTTTAGGGGCTAATTAATATTTTGAGGGGCCAGAGATGAAAGAATAAGCTTCCGCCTCATTTTCCGGATAACCCCAACAGGGTGATTTGATTATAGTAGAAATAGGTTAACAGGAGACCAAAACCCCAAAGGGGTGACATCATTAAAATGCCTTATCAATCGTACCATTCAAACAAATACTTTTCATCAAACGCAACTTCAAACTTTTTTAAAGAATCAAGGTATTCCTGTTTAAAGGTTTACTTTTTATGGTGCTTTTCCTGGTTAAGTATATAATCATACACTTTACCAATAGGAGAATGTAAATAAGAAAATGCACCGAAACTTTCCTGCCGGGCAAACTTTCCTTTTACAAAATCAGATGCATTGTTTTAAATATCCCTTACCAAATCTGATATTGCCATGGCAGGTTTAAAACCTGCAAAGGCATGGATATGGACAGGCATGCCATTTACAATAATTGTTTTTTGCCCTTTGCCTGTAATTGTTCCGGCTATATATTCAGGTAATTCAGATTTCCGGCTATTTCCAACCAGGTTTTCCCTTCCTTTAACCGCGAAAACAATCTGTATATAAATTTGAGAAAATGTTCCGGCATGATAGAA
>JANNSN010000041.1:0-1500 GCA_031402615.1 Chitinophagaceae bacterium | reverse complement strand
TCCTATTACCATTCTGGCAATTTGCAAACCCCACGGATTGTTAAGCAACCACGCATTACCATCATTAATGGCAATATTTGGCGACATGTTCATCAACGCAAAAACATCATCAGGATATTCTGCTGCTAAAATAAAAGCCATGGTGCCTCCTGTGGAAGTGCTCATAATAATTACTTTATCACCTAATGCTTTACCGATTGCCAATGCCTCTTTGCTGCTCTGCCACCAACGGTCGGCCGTAAAATACAAAAGCTGATCGGTGGTATCCACACCATGATCGGCCATACGCGCGAGGTACAGATTGCAACCGAACTCTTTGGCGAATTGCTGATGTATTGGATCACCCTCCTCCTGACTTGCCGAAAACCCGTGCAGGTAAACAACACTATACTCTGTCCGCTTCTTCGAACTATCCGCCCAAATGATTCGGGCTTCGTTGTCAGGCTTTAGCTTATGCTTGCTTTCCTGGTTGCTTACATATGCTTCCAATTCCAAGGGGTCTTGCGGAACTATTGGCATGGCAGGATCCCATTTGGGCGTTGAAGGCGATGGACCTAAAAAATATAGTCCTGCTAAAAGCAAAATTGGAAAAGTGATATATGCTATTTTTTTGTTCATATCCTGCATTGTTTGCTGATACAAGATACACGTTTCCTTTTTGCTTTCTCAATTCGCAAATGTATTTTCAACAGGATATGATGTATTTCAAAAAATCCCAACTACCAATACAAAGTCGCTTCGCAATAATCTATTGGCCTATTCGAAAATACATCATTGATTGTGTAGTCCAGTTGAATCTTACTGCCCCAATTTGTACCACTTCCCTCAATCTCAGAGCCATCCACATATTGCTTGCGGATATACAGTTTACGGCCTATCACTTCAGCCCTAACTGTTATCTCCTGATCGTAAAAATTATCAATGTAAAGAACAGGAGAGCCTGCACCTAATTGGTTAATCCAAACGGAGTAATGAAAATTCTGGTCGTATGTCTGGCTATATTCTTCTACCTGATAGGCTCCATCCGTCAGATTCACTTGATCATAGTCAGAATCAACAACAATAATTTCGCAGGACGCTAATGTCACCGCAAATGCGATAAAGGAAAGGGTTTTCATAACGTTTATCTTTTACCGATGATAAACGCAAACAGTAGGCCACAGTCATAAATTAGAAAGTGGTAGTTATGCCAATAAAGAAGCCGGACCATAGGATCCGGCTTCTCAGCTTAAAAAACTTATGATCAGGCGCAGTAAAAAATAATAATCCCTGCTCTAGTCATACTTCCCGATCAAAAAGAAGGCAGTCCGGTACCGGCAAAAAATATTTACCACCAACAACCACTACGAATGGAGTAAAGCCAGACGTACCGGATATGCCATATCTTGTCCGTTAATCGTTATTCGAAAAAAGTTAATCGTTGACTCCGATTTACTTTTAACGGTTAACTGATAACGGCTTTAATCCACATTATCATGCAAAAACTTATTGTTACCTAAA
>JANNSN010000040.1:0-49087 GCA_031402615.1 Chitinophagaceae bacterium | reverse complement strand
TTATTTTTGGTGACAGAATGAAAACAGCTCTTTCATAATTTGCCGTAAAAAAGAGGCGGTCCTTGCTCTGTAAATGGAGCCGTCCCACCTCTTTTTTACTAGATCAAAATATTTTTTTGACACAGTTTAATTTACAGACCCGTTAACCGTACGCAGGTAACTGTATATCGCTTTAATTTCAGCGTCCTCCATATTAGCGAAAAGCGACCACGGCATGATGGAATTATTTTTGCCCGGGTTTGTTGCATATTTTGCAGGATCCCTGCAGGTCTTAAATTTATCCAAAAACATTTCTTCTGTCCATTTACCAATACCGGTTAAACTGTCTGGAGTAATATTTCCGGAATTTGCTTTAAAAGATTCCATATTAAAAGTAAAGCCACCCGAGAATGTTTTCGACATTACATATTTGCCGTTTTCGATGGGTGTATGGCAATCAATACAGGCGGCACTGTTTACCAGATAGGCCCCGTAATTTACCTGGTCCTTACTGTCCGGTTTAATATTATTTGTAAGCGAATTGCTTTTTAATACCGGGTAGGCTGCATACATAGGTATGGTAAGGAGACGTTCAGGAACTTTATTACTGCTGGGTTTAAGGGTACGCAGGTAGGCAATGATACTATAAATATCATCCTTTCTCATCTGATTATAATGCTGGTAAGGCATGATGGTATAAAGTGTATCGCCGTTCTTATTGATACCCCTTGTAATGGCTATGGCGATATCTTCATCTGTCCATTTTCCAATTCCATTTGTTGTATGCGGAGTTATGTTTCGTGCAAATACTACGCCGGGAATTGCATAAATTTAATTAAAGACCTCACCGCCCATGCCTTCAGTTCCGGGAGTTACCAATCCGGAAAACTTGGTATAATCCCGCTGGCTGTGGCAGTCTATGCAGTCCAAAACATTGTTAGCCATGTATTTTCCTCTTTCTACCATGGCGTTATCAGCGGTTTTAGCTGTTTCATTATTGTTGCACGAAATAAAAAAACGTTTGTTGCGCATACGGCTGAAACGAAAATCGAAAGCTTTATTATATTATTTTTCATCAGTAAAAATTTAGCAGGTGATGTGTTCATGATCATACGTAAAAAGGGAAAAAAAATTCGATACATGCAAGTTATACTTATAACATTAATCATATGTGGAGACGAGTTGGTAAGTTATTACCATTTTATTAAATAAACGAACCTGTCATAATTTTATGGATTAATGTAAGTTTGTTACTTAAATTTGGCTCCAGGTAAACTAAGATTAATGAATTGTACACAAACTAAAATTGCTTACGGAGAAACGGGATTTTTTTCCAAAATAATTCTTGATTACCTGGCTGGGAAAGAACAGTTAAAACCCTTCTACCGTCATCCGGTTTCCATGGATGGTATCATAGCGGCAATTGAAGAACGGAAGTTATATGCAACCGATAGAAAATTACTGGCTGAGGTATTGCAGAAACAATATGCGGGTGAAATTCCAACACCGCAGCAACAGGTAAACATCCAAAAATTGGGCCAGTCAAATTGCTTTACGATAACCACTGCCCATCAGCCTAACATTTTTACCGGTCATTTGTATTTTATATATAAGATCCTGCATGTCATCAAGCTTTGTGAAAAGTTGAAAGCCGATATGCCGGAAAATGATTTTGTACCGGTTTTTTATATGGGTAGCGAAGATGCTGACCTGGAGGAACTGGGGCATGTGTTTGTCAATGGTCTTAAACATGAATGGAAAACCAACCAGACAGGTGCAGTTGGCCGTATGAAGATTGATAAGGCGTTAATACAAATGCTCGATAATATTGAAGGTGAGGTAGCTGTACACCCGTATGGCAGGGACATCATCAAGCAGATGAAAACCTGTTATACCGAGGGTAGTACCATCGAATCGGCAACATGTAGGTTAATCAATGCATTGTTCGGGGAATATGGATTGATTGTTCTGTTGCCCGATGATGCCAATTACAAAAAAGCTTTTATTCAGGTTGTTGAAAAAGAATTGATTGATCAGTTCTCGCATAAAATTGTAGAAGATACTGTTGCTGAATTTCCCAGGGAATATAAAGTGCAGGCAGGAGGCAGGGATTTAAATATGTTTTACCTGAAAGATGATCGGAGAGAAAGAATCGAAAAAAGAAATGATCAATATACCGTGCTCAATACGGGGTTATTGTTTTCAGAAAATGAAATACAGGAAGATTTAAAAAATAACCCTGAACGTTTCAGCCCGAATGTGATCCTTCGCCCTGTTTTCCAGGAAATGATATTACCCAATATCGCTTTTATCGGCGGGGGAGGAGAACTGGCATACTGGCTGGAGTTAAGAAAAGTTTTTGAAGCAGTTTACGTACCATTCCCTGTTTTGATCTTGCGAAATTCGTTTATGCTGGTAGAAGAAAAGAGCAGTGAAAAAGCAAAAAAATTAGGGTTCACCATCAACGATTTGTTTAAACCTGAACAGGAATTACTGGATGTATTGGTGAAAAGAGATAGTGAGGTTCGGCTAAGCCTGGAAAATGAAAGGCTATCCTTGCAGACTTTTTATGCAGGATTAAACAATACTGTAGGTGCCGTAGATGTAACCCTGCAAGCACATACAGCCGCTTTGGAAAAACAGGCCTTAAGGAAAATAGAGGCATTGGAAAAGAAAATGCTTCGTGCCGAAAAGAAAAAATTTGAAGCACAACAACGGCAGTTACATAAACTGAAAGAACAGTTATTCCCCCACAATAACCTGCAGGAACGTATCGAAAACTTTATGCCCTTTTATGCAAAATGGGGTAAGGACCTTATTAAAAATATGTATGAAAGCTCGTTGAGCCTGGAACAGCAATTTTTGGTTTTGGAAATGAAGTGAAAAGGGTAGGTAAACTACAATTATTGATTAACTTTAAGTTTACCAAAATAAACATCTTGATGTACCATAAAGCCAAAAAGCATGTTCATACCATTCTTCATCCTGAACAGGGCTCGAATAAATGGGGCAAAATTTTGAATGGTTTTATCATTATCCTGATCATATTGAACGTGGCGGCGGTTATGCTGGAAACAGTAGCTAAGATTCATGAACCCTATTCGGAGTTTTTCAGGATCTTTGATATGATTTCCGTGTTTATTTTTACCATTGAATATGTTTTGCGGGTGTGGAGTTGCAACAACGACCCAAAGTATGCGCACAAATACCATGGCCGGGTAAAATATATAGTATCGTTTTTTGCGCTGATCGATCTTGTTGCCATTTTGCCTTTTTATATTCATATTATTGTTGGCCTCGACCTTAGGGTTTTACGTATCCTGCGCCTGTTAAGGTTCCTGCGGCTTTTCAGGTTAACAGCGTATATGAAGTCTGCAAGAATGGTCAGGAATGTTTTCAGATCCAGGGCAAACGATTTAAAATTGAGCCTGGCGCTCATTCTTTTTCTGGTTATCATCGCCTCCTGCCTGGTTTACTTTACCGAGCACCTGGTACAGCCGGATGTATTTTCAAGCATACCGGCAACGATCTGGTGGGCCATCATTACCGTTACATCTGTTGGTTATGGCGATATGGTACCTGTAACTTTGTGGGGGAAAATATTTACTGCCATTATTACCATGGCGAGTTTAATGGTTTTTGCTTTACCTGCAGGTATTATTACAGCCGGATTTTTGGAAGAAACCAGGAAGCTAAAAAAACAAAAGGCAGATTTTTGCCCCCATTGTGGAAAACGAATAAGTATCGTTGAGTATGATTAACAATTGAATTATTTATGGTTGCGCTTATTTGTTTTTCGTAAAAAGAATAATGAAGATCATTTTACGCTCTGCTGTTATTTTAACCATCTAAGATTTCAACGTAGTGCTTTACTTATTAAATCAAGAGGGATAATTCCTGTACAGGTTACCTGCAGTTTCAACTTTAAGTAATAATGCAGGATAATTTAATAATTTTCTGACGTTACGCAACTCAAATTTTATTATTCGGAAAAATTGGCTATTTTTAGTCGAATAGATTAAAGACTGCCATTTTATTTTTTTATATAACCGGAACGGGTTAACATAAATACCTTGTTTACCACTGGCCCATTTAAACATCTTTATGTTCCTGGTAAAGGGGTGTATTTTTTTGATCACAATTAAACATTCACTTTTAAAACAAAAGTTTTATGGGAGCAGTAAGTAATATTTTACACGCAAAAGGTCTCAAGGTTTTTTCGGTAACACCATCCACATCAGTTTATAATGCGTTGGAGATCATGGTCGAAAAAAATGTGAGCTCGCTGGTGGTGATGGAAGACGAAAAACTGGTTGGCATATTTACAGAAAGGGACTATGCCCGTAAAGTGATTTTGAAAGGAAAAGCTTCCAGGGAAACTCCGATAGGAGATATCATGAGTGGAAATGTGATTACTGTAACCATGGATAGTACCATTGACGAATGTATGCAGCTTATGTCAAGTAAATTTATCCGGCATTTACCGGTTTTGGAAAATGGTAAAATGATCGGGTTGGTTTCTATTGGTGATGTAGTGAAATATATAATTGAAGAACAGAAATTTATTATTGAGAATATGGAGCAATATATTAGCGGGGCATAAGCATAAATTACCTTAATACGATCCCGGTAAAATTATTTACCGGGATTTTTATTGTAAGATTTTTTATCAGTCAAACTCATTCCTGAAACCAAGCCCCTTTACATTCTTCACACTTTCCATTACAATATCATCCTGGTACTCTTTAAAGGCTTCCAGTTTTCCGGCAATGGAGGTGTCGTGCAATGCCAGTATTTGTGCCGCCAGGATGCCAGCATTTTTGGCCCCGTTGAGGGCAACTGTTGCCACAGGTACCCCATATGGCATTTGTAAAATAGAAAGCACAGAATCCCAGCCATCGATGCTGTTGGAAGATTTAACCGGTACGCCAATTACCGGTAAAATGGTTTGGGCGGCAACCATGCCGGGCAAATGTGCGGCGCCGCCGGCGCCGGCTATGATCACTTTTAAACCGCGTTCTTTTGCTCTGGCAGCATATTCACGCAGGCGTTCGGGTGTACGGTGTGCCGAAACGATGGTGAGTTCAGGTTCAACTTCAAACTGGCGAAGCATTTCGGCTGCACCTTTCATGATGTCCAGGTCGCTTTCGCTACCCATTACTATGCCTACGAGGGGATTACTCATTTGTATTTTGATTTAGTTCTTTCAATATTAAAGAATACTTTCTGTTTTTTTTAGGTTATGCCATAAAATTGACCCAATAATTATTTAACCAAATCACCTTTCAACCTCAATAATTCTGTCTCAGCTAATTTGGTATTGTAACGGGCTGCTATCAAACGATCGTAAGCCAACTCTAAACTTTTTTGCGTTTCCCTGAGTTCGAGGTAGGTTGATATACCAAGCCTTAATCTTTCGAGCGAGATAAACACATTTTCTTTTGCGAGTATAATATTCTCTTCCTCCAAGGCCAATGTTTTCTTTTGTAATTCATAGTCTTTGAACGCATTGGTAATGCCCAATTCAATTTTTGATCGTTGATTTTTGTAGGAGATGTTTAACCAATCAATATCCAGCTGGGCCTGTTGTACCTGTCGCTTTGTGTTGAATCCGTTCAGTATGGGAATAGTTACGCCGATGCCGTAATTAAAACCATTGTTGCGGCTGAATAAGGGTGTAAAAGGGTTTACTACCGATTTGTTATCTGTTTTAGAATAATTGTAAGCACTGTTAAGGCTAACTACCGGGTAACGTTCGGCCTTTCTTTCTTTTAAAGTAAGCAATCCAATATCTATATTTTTTTTAGTCAGCAGTAACTGGGGATTGTTTTTTTCAACGGCACCTAACAATTCTCCCAGTATGATCTGATCTGAAAAAATGATGGTATCGGCAACATCGTAGCGGGTATTCATTGCCACATTCATCAGTTGGTTAAGCTGCTCTTTTAACTGGTCAATCAGGGTTTGTTGTTTAAGCCGCGCTGCTTTTTGTGCATTCAGATCTACCTTCCCCTGCAGCAGTTCGGGTTTGGCACCCAGTCCAACACTTAATTTCTTTTCAGCAACTTTTACCCGCTCTTCGTTAATACTCATTTGTTCCTCAATGGCCTTGAGCTGCTGCTGTTGACGCACAATATTATAATAGTTATTGATCACATCGGCAACTGAATTCACCAGTTGGTTTTTTATATTGAGTTCGCCAAGTTGTACAAACTGTGCCAGTTTATCCCTGCTGGCAAACATTTTAAATCCATCAAAGATGGTCCAGTTCAATTGAACGGAGCCTGAGATATTGTTGGAACGAATGCCATTGCGTTGCCTTTTTGTACCATCGCTGAATTTTTGTTTTTGATCATTATTGTTGAATGTTAAAGCTGTTGTGGCATTAATCCTGGGTAAAAAAGCAGCACGGGCATAGGTATTATCGAGGGCATAAGAACTGGAATCGTTACGCAGCATTTGTATATCGTAATTATTTTCGACAGTAGCTGTTATGGCCTGTTCAACGGTCAGTTTATTTTGCGCCGGCAAAGGCACACAAAAAACAACCGCGTAAAAAAAGAGGATCAATATCTTAAAACAATGGTTCATTTAATTTTTTAATCTTAATAAATTTTACCCAGGCTTATAGGGTTTCTAAAACATGCTGTCTTTTTTAAGCCGCAGCCGCTTCATCCAGTTCTTCCAACGCATTTTTCTTTTTCCTGGATGAAAGGAATGAGTACATGGCCGGAATTACGAACAAGGTAAGTATCAACGAAAACAGGATGCCACCAACAACCACAATACCCAATGGTATGCGGCTGGTAGAAGCATCACCCAACGACAAAGCAAGCGGTAATGCTCCCAATGACATAGCCAAACTGGTCATCAATATGGGCCGGAAACGGGCTACTGCTGCATCCATAACCGCCGGGATCTTTTTTAAACCGGTTAATTGTTTTTTATTGGCAAACTCCACTATTAAAATTCCATTCTTGGTTACCAGGCCAATCAACATGATCATCCCTATCTGCGAAAAGATATTCAATGTTTGCCCAAATAATTTTAAAGAGATCAATGCTCCGGCTATGGCCAATGGCACGGTAATCATGATGATGATGGGATCAATAAAACTTTCAAACTGGGCTGCCAGTACCAGGAAGATCAATATCAATGCCAGGATAAAAGCAAAGCTGGTATTGCTGCCACTTTCGGCGTAATCGCGTGATGAGCCACTGAGTGCCGTGCTGAAAGTTTCGTCCAGTAATTTTTTGGATATGCCCTGCATGGCTTTAATGCCATCTCCAACGGTTTTACCGGGTGCCAGTCCTGCCGAAATGGTGGCCGACTTATACCGGTTAAAATGGTAAAGGGTGGGCGGGGTGTTGTCTTCTTTAAAAGTCACGAGGTTATCTAAAGAGATCTGGTTTCCCAAATTATTACGAACATAAATTGAATTCAGATCCGAAGGGTCGTCCCTGTCGTTGCGTATAACCTGGCCCATAACTACGTATTGTTTTCCATCCCTGGTAAAAAAACCGAGACGCCGGTTGCTTAACGCCAATTGCAAAGCTTCGGAAATATTCTGCACACTGATACCTAATGAACTTGCTTTTAACCTGTCAATGATAATTCGTAATTCGGGTTTATTAAATTTAAGATCAACATCAACGCCCTGCAATACCGGGTTATTTTCTGCTTCTTCCAAAAATTGGGGTAATACCGTTTTCAGTTTTTCAAAATTTATATTTTGTAAAACAAACTGAACCGGTTGGCCGCCACGGCGGTTTACGGAAATGGTTTGTTCCTGCAAGCTGAAAGCCCTGCCTTCATTGAGCTTAGGCAGATTTTTATTCATCATATCCACAATTTGTTGCTGCGACCTTTTCCTTTCAGCCGGGTCAACCAAGGTAACCCTGAAAAAACCCGAGTTAACAGAACCACCGCCTGTAAAGCCAGGTGCCGTAACTGATATTACCACATCTTTTTCCGGAACGGAATCCTGGATCAGTTTATTGATCTTGTCCATGTATGTATCCATATAATCAAAAGCCGTGCCTTCCGGTGCCGAAACGGACAAACGAAACTGGCTTCTGTCTTCCATAGGAGCCAGTTCGGATTGTAACGTGCTGCCGATCAGGTAAATAATGGCAAAGCATGCTAAAATAATGATAAAAGCAGCAGCCCGTACTTTCATAAACCTGCTTAATAGATTCCTGTAGCCGTTTTCCATGCTACGGAAAAAAGGTTCGGTCATGGTATAAAACCTTGAATGTTTGGGTTTCTTTTTGGTCATCAACACATTTAATACCGGTGTCAGGGTCAGGGAAACCAATGCAGAAATGAGTACCGCACCGGCAACCACTATTCCAAACTCACGGAACAGCCGGCCAACAAAGCCCTCTAAAAAAATTACCGGTAAAAAAACAATGGCCAGTGTGATGGACGTGGAGATCACCACAAAATAAATTTCTTTGGAACCTTCCCTGGCTGCCTTCCATTTATTCATACCGGCTTCCATCTTTTTATAAATGTTTTCGGTAACAACAATTCCGTCATCAACCACCAAACCGGTTGCCAGAACGATGGCAAGGAGTGTTAAAACATTGATGGTAAACCCAAAAAGGTACATGATAAAAAATGCGCCGATCAGGGATACCGGTATATCAATCAATGGCCGGAATGCAATAAGCCAGTCGCGGAAAAATAAATAGATGATGAGTATAACCAGCACCAGTGCTATGACCAGGGTTTCCTTAACTTCAGAGATTGACCTTTTAATATATTTTGTTTGGTCGAGCCCCACTTGTACATGTAAATCTTCGGGTAATTCTTTTTTGATCTGATCGAAGCGTTTATAGAATTCATTGGAGATGGATACATAGTTGGAACCCGGCTGCGGTACAATATACATGGCGATCATGGGTACGCCGCTTTCTTTCAAAACCGATTCTTCATTTTCGGGTCCCAATACCACTTCGGCAACATCACTCACTTTAATATCGGTGCCATTCACATTTTTAATGATCACGTTGCTGAATTCTTCTTCGGTATTGATTTTTCCAAATGTGCGTACAGAAAGTTCGGTTGTATTACCCGCTATCTTGCCCGAAGGTAATTCCACGTTTTCCCTGGCGAGCGCCGACTGAATATCGGTAAACGTTAGTGCATAGGCGCTCATCTTTGTGGTGTTGAACCAGATGCGCATGGCATATTTTTTCTCGCCCCATATACCTACGTTACTTACACCGGGAATGGTTTGCAGCCTCTCCAGTAAATTGTTGTTGGCAAATTCTGTTATCTCCAGTTGGTTACGGGTGTCGCTTTGTATGGTAAAAGCCAGTATGGGATCAGAACTGGCGTCTGCTTTTGAAACAACCGGTGGTTCATCGAGGTCAGAAGGAAGGGAGCGGATAGCCTGCGATACTTTATCACGAACATCATTGGCTGCAGATTCCAGGTCTTCGCCAAGTTCAAATTCTACGTTAATATTGCTGCTGCCCTGGCTGCTTGAAGAAGTGATGTTTTTGACGCCGGCAATACCGTTCACCGCCTTTTCCAATGGTTCGGTGATCTGCGATTCGATAATTTCCGAATTGGCACCGGGATAAGAAGTGCGGACGCTTATATTCGGCGGATCGATGGCAGGGTAATCCCGTACCCCCAAAAATTTAAAACCAATTACGCCAAATAAAATAATGATGATACTGAGAACCATGGACATGACCGGCCGGCGTAAACTGATCTCAGAAATATTCACTTGAAGGTGTTTATGGGTTATTTACTTTATTGATAATCACTTTTGAACCGGGTTTGGTAACCAGCAAACCGGTTATTAAAACAGTATCCCCCACCTTTAGCCCCGATGTGATCTCCACCATGGAAGCATCCCTGGTACCCGTGGTAACTGTTTCCATATTGGCAAATCCGCTTCTGAAAACAAGTACTTCTTTATTTCTTGCCTTAGGAATTACCGCCTGCGAAGGGATCATCAAAGCAACTTCATTTTGCCCAAGTACTATTTTTACTTTTACAAAAGCCCCTGCAATAAGTTGAGCATCGGGTTTATCAACCATGGCTCTCACTTTCAAACTCCTGGTTTCTTCTGAAATATTATTTTCCGTGGCGATTATTTTGGCCGTGTATATTTTTTCGCTATTCTCTATACTAAATTGAACCTGGTTACCATTTTTCATCCCACTGCCATATTTCTCCGGAACGGTAAACTCCAGTTTTAACTGGCTTAGTTTTCTTAATATGCTGATGGTTGTTGCTGGCGTAATATATGCACCGGTACTGATATTGCGTAACCCAAGTTTACCGCTGAAGGGCGCTCTCAGCATGGTTCTGCTTATATTGGTCTGTACAATAATCATATCGGCCCGGATATTATTTACCGAAAGTTTGTATAATTCGTATTCCTGCTGACTAACCCCGTTGATCTTCAGGAGTGCCTCATACCGTTGTAAAGTTTCTTCGGCAACTTTCAATTGTACTTTTAATTTACTCATTTGAGCCTGCAGATCCCCATCATATAATTTAACCAATAAACTGCCCTGACCAACATAGCTCCCCTCGGTAAAATAAATGCCGGTTACCCTGCCCGATACCTCGGGATGGAGTTCGGTTTCTTCGGCAGGAATCAGGCTGCCCGGCATTTCAATATCCTGGGATAATATTTTGGTCGTAACGACATAAGCATCCACCATGGCGGGTGGCCTGTTGGTATTGCCTCCTGCAGGTTTCTTATCTTCTTTACCCGAATTGCAGGCAAGGAATAGCAAGGTTAGTAACACCAGTAATGTAGAGGATATTTTCATTTAGTTTAGTACATATATATTGTTTACTTAGACGTTATTTTAGCATAAAACCGTTGCGTAAGTTCATGCATAATAGCCGAAACGAACAAGAAAAAGTATCAACGGAAATTACACAGGATAAAATGCATGTCACAATTTAGCTAAAACTTTCACGGTTTGCCTGATCCGGTTGGCCTGGTGTATCAATTCCTGCTTTTCTTTGCTGACAATGGTGATATGCCCCATTTTTCGGCCTGGCCTGGTTTCTTTTTTTCCATAGATGTGAACAAATACATTTTCAATCTGTAAAATTTCATTCAAACCTTTATACATAGCTTCTCCTGCAAATCCATGTTCTCCCAAAAGATTTACAATAGCAGCTGGTAAAATATGCTCGGTGCACCCCAGGGGATAGCCGAGTATAACCCGCCAAAGCATATCAAACTGAGAACTGTAATTTGCTTCAATGGTATGATGTCCGCTGTTGTGTAATCTTGGAGCCGTCTCGTTTACGAGTACGTTATCATGATGATCAACAAATAATTCCACGGCAAAAATGCCCGGGCTTTTTAGATCCTTAACCACCTTCAGGGCAATGGCTTCCACCTTCCATAAAATTCCATCGGGCAGGTCTGCCGGGCTTATCTGGTATTCCAATACATTGAGCCGGTTGTCGAAAACCATATCAACAGGTGGATATAACGCATTTTCTCCTTTATCGTCAACTGCAATAATTACAGCGATTTCATTTTTAATGGAAACAAGCTTCTCTAAAACAGCGGGGGCATCAAACCCTCTTTCAAGATCATGTTCGGTCCTTAGAATTTCTACGCCCCGGCCATCATATCCGCCCAAAGCGATTTTATGTACAGCGGGTAAAAACCCTAGTTGTTGCTGCAGATCTGATCTGTTTTGTGTAATCACAAATTCGCTGGTTGGGATTTCATTGCTTTTATAAAACTGCTTTTGTAATATTTTGTTTTTGACGATTTTTAATGCGGATGGCTTTGGATAAATGCGAACGCCCTCACTTTCCAGTTTTTCCAGGGCTTCCACATTAACGGCTTCAATTTCTATGGTTATCGCATCGAGGCCTTTTCCAAAATGGTAAACATCATCAAAATGGCTGATATCGCCTGTTGTAAAATGATGACAAAGATGCGCCGCCGGGCAGTTTGCATCATTTTCCAATACAAACGTCTCCACCGGGTAATTGGCTGCCGCCTGTAAAAACATCCGGCCTAACTGGCCTCCACCTATTATTCCAACTTTATTCATGGTGGCAAAGATAAGGTAGCCTAAAAATGAAAAAGGAATAAAAAACCTAATTTTTTTGTAGATTAGTGTTATTATGCATAAAATATATAAGGAAGAAATGCTGAACTGGCGATAATAAAATTGTTCATGGCTCTTGTATTTCTCTTTTTGTTAAATCTTGGTTCAGGATTAACCCCATTGTTAATAATCAAAACTAAAACTTATGACAAAGAATTCAGTTCGCTTTCAAATTTTATTAATTGGATTAATGCTACCGAATCTAATTTTTGCACAAGCCACCCTTTCGGGAACAATTAAAGGGAATGGACAAATACTTATTGGTGCAAGCGTTTCTGCAACGCCTTCGGGTAAAGGTACTACCTCGGGAGGCCAGGGCAAATACTTTTTACAATTACCTGAAGGATCATACAATATTTCGTTTACCAACGCTGGGTTTGTTTCGCAGGTGGTTAAAATTCAGCTTACCAATAATCAGCAAAAAACACTCGATGTTGATTTGGTAGAAGATACAAAAGGACTTGAAGATGTCATCGTCGTGGGTTCACGTTCACTGCCCCGGACGTCTACCAGCACGCCACTACCGGTAGATGTTATTTCTGCAGAAGATCTAAAAACAACTGCCCAGACTTCTTTTGACAAACAATTGCAATACAGGGTTCCATCGTTTAATACCGTTAATACACCGGTTAATGATGCTACCACATTGCTAGATCCCTATGAGATCAGGAACCTTGGCCCCAGCCGTACATTGATCCTGATCAATGGTAAAAGAAAAAACCTGAGCTCATTATTGTATGTGCAGTTTGCACCGGGCAGGGGAGAAACAGGTGCCGATCTTTCTGCCATTCCTGTTGACGCTATTAAGCGGGTAGAGATTTTGAGAGACGGAGCGTCGGCACAATATGGTTCGGATGCCATTGCAGGTGTTATGAACGTGGTTTTGAAAGACAGGTATCAATACAGTTCCTTAACGGTTAATAGCGGGATAACGGGCAAAGGTGACGGAGGAAATTATGGCCTTTCATTTAATAGTGGTTCAAATATTGGAACAAAAGGATTTTTAAACTATACGATTGATATCAGCCAACAGAATAATGCCATTCGTTCCGGTACAATTCATGTGCCTACAGAAATCGCCACTTTTGGCGGATCACCTGCTGCAGATGCGGCAATTGTGGCTTACTTAGCTAAATACCCTACCGGTAACAATAATAATGGAACCGCGGAAATTTCTGCAGCCAAATTTAATGCGAATGTTGGCATTCCGGTAGGAGAATCAGCCACTTTTTACGCGAATGCTGCCCTGGTAACTAAAAAAGTGTTCAGTAATGCCAATTTCAGGGTTCCCTATTGGAGAACAGACGCCGGTTTATTACACAGCCGGATACCGGGTGCACCCAATTATACCGGAGGTACAGATCCTTTGTACGAGGGTTATTTAGGTTATGAACCCAGTTTTGAAGGCGATTTGCTGGATTATAACGGAACAGCCGGATTTAAGAATATTAAAAACGGTTGGAATCATGATGTTAGTTTTACATTTGGCGGTAACCAACAATTATATACAGTTGAAAATACAGTCAACCGTTCTTTAGGCGCGGCCAGTCCAACGTCGTTTAAACCCGGTGGTTATGGCTTTTCACATTTTGTGGGCAACTACGATGCGTCAAAGCAAATCGCCGATAATTTCACCCTGGCATTCGGTACCGAGGTTAGAAGAGAGACCTATAAGATCATTGCTGGCGACACCGCATCTTATTCAAAGGAAGGAGCCAATTCATTCCCCGGAATCAGGGCCGAAAATGCAAGCACCAACAGCCGTTTTAACCTCGGTGCTTATATTGATGGTACCGTAGACATTACTAAGGATTTCCTGTTAAATGCCGCCATTCGCGGAGAAAAATACAGTGACTTTGGAGAAGCATTTGTATGGAAACTTTCTTCACGTTATAAGATCGCCAATGACAAGGCCGTTATCAGGGCCTCGGCTTCAACGGGTTTCCGGGCACCTACATTGCACCAGATTTATGCTCAGTCAACCCAGGCATCTTTTGCAGGTGGTACGATTGTACTGTCAGGGTTATTCAATAACAGGAGTAAACAGGCATTTGCTTTGGGCATACCAAGATTAACCGCTGAAAAATCTACCAATTTTACTTTTGGTGTTGGCTTAAACCCGATCAAAAACCTGAGCGTAACGGTGGATTTCTACAGCATCACCATCAAAGACAGGGTCGTTTACAGTTCATCAATAACAACCGACGATAAATCATTGGCAAACCCGGTTACTGAATTGGGGCGTATTCTTAAAGGCAATGCAGTTGGTACCGGTAATTATGACTTAGAGAGTGTTCAGTTCTTTATTAATGGTATAAAAACACAGACACAGGGTATTGATTTTGTAGTCAATTACAAGAATATCGGACTCGGTAAAGGCAAGCTTGGCGTAAATGTGGCGGGCAATTATACGATGACGAATAAAATTGTAGGTACTCCAAATGAGCCCCCTGCCATTAAATCTGCAGGTTCTACCATTTTAAGCACGCAGATCAAATCGCTGTTAACCGAAGGACGACCGCTGTTTAAGGCCGTTGTTGGATTTGACTACAGTATAAACAAATTCGGTATCAGTTTAAACAATACGATATTTGGACCAACAAAATTCCAGGATCTGGATAACGGTGGCAGTCAGATGAATAATATTAAGCAGGTATTTAAAACCGGTGTCGTCACAGATTTGAATGTAGGGTATAGCTTCACGGATAAAATATCTTTTTCAATCGGCATAAATAATATTTTCAATGTATTGCCAAAATGGGAATTGGAATTAACGGGCAATTCAACCGATCCGAATTATGCTGCTGCAAAAGCAACATTAGCCAATCAAACGGATAAGGATTTACTGGAAGGATTTTTAAGCTTCAGTGGCCGTTACCGAATACTGGGTTACAATGGTTCCCAGTTTAGCCAGCTAGGCACTATTTTCCAGGGTTCACTGGTATTTAAATTTTAATTAAAGGCACCCGCTAATGTCCATAATCTAAAGGGTTGATTTTTAATCGCCCTTTTTTTAATTTTATTTTATTGAAAAATTAATAAACGGCCATGTCAAAACTGTATACACAATTAGCAGAAGTTTACCAGGCGATGTATACCAGCTTTATTAATTACGATAAAGAATACCATTTTTACAGTGGCCTGCTTTCGAAATACGCTTGCAAATCGTTGTTAGAAATTGGTTGCGGCACCGGCAACCTGGCTCCGTTTTTCACAAAGGATAAATTTGAATATATTGGATTGGATCAAAGTGATGAAATGATTGATATAGCAACGAAAAATAACCCCCGGAATGTCTTCATAAAAAACGATATGCGGAATTTCAAATTAACATCAATAGTTGATGCGTGCATCATGACCGGCAGAACAATCAGCTACCTGGTTAGCAATGAAGATGTGCCTGCTGCTTTTAATTCAATACATTATAACTTAACGCAAAGGGGAATAATATGTTTCGATTTTATAGACGCTGAGCGGTTTATCCCCTCTATTGATCCCGCCAGGAAAATCACGCATAGGGCAGGTAATAAACACAAAAAATATCTGCGGGATAGCGTATGGTCTGTGAATAAAATTCAACCGGGAGCATTTGACTGGGCCGCTGCTTATTACGAAGAAATGGAAACCGGGCAGTTGGTTAAGATTGCTGACGATCAGTCATTGCTAAGGGCTTTTTACCAGGATGAGTTGATCGGTTTTTTAGCACAATCGGGTTTTGAAGTTAAAGAAATCATAAACAGGCCTTCCTATGCATTTGATACGATCGTAATTGTTGCAGAAAAAATAAATTGATCCAATAAATAATACAAATATGGAAATGTACGACAACCCGGATATCGTTGAACGGTCATTTGACCTTAACTATATTTCCGAATACCTGATTCAGGCGCAGTGGGCCGAGTTCATCGAATTAAAGAAAGTAATAACAGCATTGGCAGATCTGAAAAAAGCACCCATTTCAATTTTGGATATTGGAATCGGAAACGGAAGGGTAGCCATGCACCTGGCGGGGATCAAAGAGATCTGGGACAGGATCTCGCTGTATGACGGTACCGATAATGCAACAGCCTGTGTTGAAATTTCGAATAAAAATATGGCAGATTTGAATTTGCAGAAAAAAGTAACTGCTTTTCATCAGGATGCCAAACAGTTGAATGCCTGGCCTGCAAGATACGACCTGGTAATTACAACCTGGTTTACCGCAGGTAATTTTTATCCGGATGGATTTCCTTTTGATTCCTATCAACATGCCGGACAAATATTGGACCTGGGCACAAATAAAAACTTCACTACCATTTTTTCAAATGCTTATGACCTGCTGCAGGAAGGGGGAGAACTGGTGATTGGTGCCTGCTATCATGATAATAACAGCACCAGGCTTAAACAGGAAGCCGCTTATTCTAAAATGGGCATGACCATTATAACAAGCCCCAATGACAGTTTCACCGCAACAAAGGAGGGGTTTTGGTCGCAAAGGTTTACCAGGAAAAAACTGGAAATGTATTTGCCATTTATTGATCCCCGTAAAATAAGCATAACCAACCTCGATACCTATGATTATGCCATGCAGGTTCGTATAAAGAAATAGTTAACAAATCAGTTACCGTATAACTCATAAGTATTGTTTAGATTTGTGCTGTATGGTACCTGATTATCCACATAAACACTTTATGGATAAGCGCAACAGCTACTCCCTGCTGATGCTTGCGCTTGCCATGGATTCGGTTAATTAATTTAGCATTCTCTTTAAACTTTTCTTCACTTTAAATTATTGACCATGCAAACAGCCAGTCAGCCCTTACAGGCAAAAAAAGATTCAACAGATTTTCTTCCTTTACTTGGAACAGATTACGTAGAATTTTATGTAGGTAATGCCAAACAGGCGGCACATTTTTATAAAACCGCCTTTGGTTTTCAGTCATTGGCCTATGCTGGTCCCGAAACGGGCATGAAGGACAAGGTAAGCTATGTGATCAGGCAACACAAACTGACTTTTGTATTAACCACGCCATTGCGAACCCACAATCCAATTGCTGACCATATTTATAAACATGGCGACGGGGTAAAAGTGTTGGCTTTAAAAGTGGATGATGCTGCAAAAGCATTTGAAGAAACAACCGGGCGGGGTGGAATAGCATTTATGGAAACAACGGTTTTAAAAGATGACGATGGCGAAGTGGTGCTTAGTGGTATTCATACTTATGGCGAAACGGTTCATATTTTTGTGGAAAGAAAAAATTACACAGGTATTTTTATGCCCGGCTTCCGGGAATGGAAATCGAACTATAACCCGGCTGAAACCGGGTTGTTATATGTAGACCACTGTGTGGGTAATGTGGGCTGGAACCAGATGAACCCCCGGGTTAAGTTTTATGAGGATGTAATGGGCTTTAGAAATATTTTGAGTTTTGATGACAACGATATTTCCACCGAATATTCTGCGCTGATGAGTAAAGTGATGAGCAATGGAAACGGGTATGTAAAGTTCCCCATAAACGAACCGGCCGCGGGCAAGAAGAAAAGCCAGGTTGAGGAATACCTCGATTTTTACAATGGCGAGGGCGTACAGCATGTGGCTATAGCGACTGCCGATATCGTGAAAACGGTCACCGAATTGCAAAAAAGAGGTATTGAATTTTTAAACATACCCGTAAGCTATTATGCAACGGTGTTAGACCGGGTTGGAAAAATTGATGAAGACCTGGCACCATTACAAAAGTTGGGTGTATTAATTGACAGGGATGAGGAAGGATACCTTTTGCAAATATTCAGCAAGCCACTCGAAGATCGTCCGACGCTGTTTTTTGAGATCATTCAGCGTAAGGGAGCCCAAAGTTTTGGCAAAGGAAACTTTAAAGCACTGTTTGAAGCATTGGAAAGAGAGCAGGATGCGAGAGGAAATTTATAATAATAAATATGAGTATTTAGCTGGAATACAATGGGATAAAAATGAACATTGCCGGTAACATAACATAAAGTAAACTTTTATTGAGGTGATTTAGAATAAAAATTTTAAATTCACATTTTTTACATGAAAACTGCCTCATTTAATGAAAAGTATACTTTGTCTTATTGGTATCATATTTTGCTTAGTCATTTTTGTTCCCGGCAAAATGCTTGCACAAAATTCTTTTGTTGACAAACAGAAGACTTACTTAAAAACCGGTATCGATTTTGGCAGGCTGGAAGATTCTGTAAAGAAGCAATTTGAAGAAAAGAACCTGGTTTGGCCGCCACAATCAGTCTATATGCGTTCTTTTAAATATGACCGTACACTGGAGGTATGGGTTAAAAGAAACAACGAAGACAGTTTTTCACTTTTTAAGACCTACAAAGTATGTATGCAGAGCGGTGGCATTGGACCCAAGCGTTCAGAAGGCGATAACCAGGTGCCCGAAGGATTTTATTATATCAATGAATTTAACGCCAAAAGTAAATATCATTTATCGCTGGGATTAAATTATCCAAATGCATCTGATAAAATTCTAAGCGATTTGAGAAAGCCCGGGGGTGATATTTATATTCACGGCAATTGTGTTTCTACCGGCTGCATTGCCATTCAGGATCTGCCCGTAGAAGAAGTGTATTTAATTGCCAACCAGGTAAAAGCCAGCGGGCAGGATTTTATTCCGGTACACATTTTCCCGGTAAAATATGATGTGCCAAAATCATTGGATTATCTTTCCGAATCCATCAAAGGCAGCCAGATGGTGAATAAATTTATACTGAATGTGAAGTTCGTTTTTGATTATTTTGAACAGAAAAAGCAATTGCCTGTTATCCTGGTCAATAAAAAAGGCGAATACGTGGTTAATTAACCCCGATTGATTTTTGGAGTTAGCCCACCGGGCAATGTCATTAAGTTAAGCTTTTGTAAAGACCTCACCCCAACCCTTCTCCAAGGGAGAGGGAACTGCAATGTGGCAGCTTTTTGAGTTAAAGACCCTTAACATAATGACATTGCCCACCGGTGTTATCTAACAGCATCCGTACATTGCTTTACCTGAATCCGGTAAACACATCGAGACAGCTACCGGAACCTGGAAGGAAATTCAGTTTTATTTAGCGCATCAATACCTGGATGGTTTCGGTAGTTTTTTGTTCTAAAACTATTTTCTTCCCGGATGTCAGTTCCTTTATTTTTTCTTCGGTATAATGCCTGATGGTTAGCAGGGTAAGATCTTTTTCAACCTGCACATCAAAAATTTCAGACGCTGCCAGCGCCAGTTTTTCAATTTTTTCTGTTTTGTCATCAAAACAGTTTAATAAACTGATAGCGCCGTTCTGCGAAAGATTCGGACGGATCTTGATCCTGGCAAACATGTCGTGCAACAGGCCAAGTGGTTTTTCTTCAACAAAAGAAAAGTCTTTCGAACTTAATTCCATCAATACCTGCTTTCTTTTTAACACAATGACCGGTGGCAGGTTATGAACAGGTTTGTTACTGATGACCGTGCCTTTTAGTTCGGGGGATAAAAAACTACGCACATACAGTGGAATGTTTTTATTCTCTAAAGGTTTGATCGTTTTAGGATGAATCACCTGTGCTCCGTAATAGGCCATTTCCACTACTTCCCGATAGCTTAATTCCGGCAATATAACGGCTTCGGTAAATTCTTTCGGGTCGGCATTCATCACACCTTCCACATCTTTCCAGATGGTTTGATCCACTGCTTCCAGTATATTGGCGAAGATAGAGGCGCTGAAATCACTGCCTTCTCTTCCCAGGGTAGTACTTTCATTTTCATCCGTAGCTCCAATAAATCCCTGCGTAATTACCATGTCAACTTCATCAAATAACGGTTCAATATCAGCCTTTACTTTCTGCGTGGTAAAATTCCAGTCAATAAAGGCATCCCTGAAATTATCATCTGTTCGTATAATATCCCTTACATCGATCCACGTATTTTTAATACCTACTTCATTCAAATAATTACTTACCAAAGAAGTGCTGAGTAATTCGCCGCAACAAACGATCTGGTCATAGTAATAATCATATTCCCTTACCGGTTTATCGTGCAGCAGCCATTCCACTTCGGTGAAAAAATCTTTTAGCTGATCTTCGGCTTTTTTCCAGTTGAAGCTGACCAGGTATTTTAGTGTTTTTAAATGCGATTCTTTAACCTGTTCAAATAATTTCAACGCATCGTCTTTTCGCTCCTCAAAAAAGGCATCAACCACTTTTTCCAACGCATTGGTTGTTTTGCCCATGGCAGAAATGATGATCAATAATTTTTCTCCCTGATAAGATTTGATGATCGCTGCCGTATTTTTTATCCTGTCTATCGTATTGATACTGGCACCTCCAAACTTAAAAACCTTCATTCGATGTGGGTTGATTGATTAAAATGGGTTAATTTAGCTCCGTTAAATTGGTGCAAAAATCGTTAATCTTGCCCAATAAACTAATTTTTGATCCATCAATTAAATGCTTATGAATATTAACCGCAGGATTCAGACCCTGGATGAATTTACCATTCAGCAATTGAGAGATTTTCCGCATGCAACCGGTGAATTGTCGGGGCTTTTAAGGGATATCGGGCTGGCTTCAAAAAGAATAAATGTGGAGGTGAATAAAGCAGGACTGGTGGATATATTGGGCGATGACGGGAGTATTAATGTGCAGGGTGAGGAAGTGAAAAAACTGGATGTATTTGCCAATAACCAACTGATTGGGGTATTACAGCATGGTATCAGTTGTGCCGGTATTGGTAGCGAGGAGATGGATGATATTGTCATATTTGATGACCCAATCAGCAATAATAGTAAATATGTTTGCCTGTTTGATCCCCTGGATGGCAGCAGTAATATAGACGTGAACGTTTCTATCGGTACCATTTTCAGTGTATACCGCAGGATAAGCGAGTTGGGGAAACCTGCCACCAAAGAAGATTTTTTACAGGCAGGCGTAAAACAGGTGGCTGCGGGTTATGTGATTTATGGTTCTTCTACGATGTTTGTTTACGGAACCAGGAGAGGTGTAAATGGATTTACGCTGGATCCTTCAATCGGCGAGTTTTGTCTTAGTCATCCAAATATAAAATGCCCCGAACAAGGCACTTTATATTCGGTAAATCATGGTAATTTTTTCCGATATGAAGAAGGCGTTCGTGAATACATTACCAACTGTCAGAAAAAAGATAAAACAAATGGGGGACCATATACGCAAAGGTATATTGGCAGTATGGTTTCCGATGTACACCGTAATTTGATCAAGGGAGGTATTTTTATGTATCCCGGTTATACAGATAAACCAAAAGGCAAGTTAAGGCTGTTGTACGAATGTAATCCGTTTGCCTTTATTATGGAAATCGCAGGCGGAAAAGCTACAGATGGCAAGATCAGGATACTCGATATTCAACCAACCGAGTTACACGAACGTACGCCGTTCTTTGTTGGAAGTAAACGGATGATGGAAGAATTGGAAACCTACATCAATACATAATGCAATGGTATCTATAATTGCCTATGCCGAACGGTACCTGCAGGATTTTAAAAGACTAAACCTGGAGTGGCTGGATAAATACGATTTAACCGAACAGTATGATCTTGAGATTCTGGATGATCCCCGGGGCAGTATCCTGGATAAGGGCGGAACTATTTTTATGGCCATGATAAATGAACGTGTTGTTGGCTCTGCCGGTTTGTCAAAAAAAATGATACAGAATATGAGTTGGTGAAAATGGCTGTTGACCCGGCCTTTAGGGGCAGGGGTATTGGAAAGATCTTATTAAATCATTGTGTGGAAGCAGCCAGAAAACTGGATGCGGAAAAACTGAGTTTGTTTTCGAACAGTCAATTGCAGACGGCATTGAAATTATACGAAAAATTTGGGTTTATCCAAGTTGAACTCAGGGATACGCCCATGTTAACAGCCGATGTTAAAATGGAATTATCTTTAATAAATAATGGTGATCAATGACAAACAAAATTATTACAGTAAAGGATCTTGTTAAAAACTACGGCGCGTTTAAGGCTGTTAAGGGTATTTCATTTGACGTTTTTGAAGGTGAAATTTTTGGCTTACTGGGGCCCAATGGTGCCGGTAAATCCACTACACTTGAAATTATGGAAACACTACGTGAAAAAACAAGCGGCGATGTAGTCATTTGTGGAATGAATTTAGATAAGGATCCTGATGATATTAAAAAGGTTATTGGTGTACAATTACAAACATCGGGTTATTATCCCGGGCTTACCCTGGTTGAGCTGATTCATTTGTTTGGTGGCCTGTATAATGAAGATGTAGATCCGCTGGGATTATTAAAAATTGTTAATCTTACCGATAAAGCAAAAAATAAATTCAAAGAGTTGAGTGGCGGGCAAAAACAACGGTTCTCCATTGCCACCACCATGATCAACAAGCCCAAAATTATTTTTTTGGATGAACCTACAACAGGACTTGACCCGCAGGCAAGAAGAAATCTATGGGAACTGGTAAAAAATATTCGTTCCCAGGGAACCACCGTTATCATAACCACACATTATATGGATGAAGCTGAGCAGTTGTGTGACCGGATCGCAATTTTGGATGAGGGGAAGATCATATCACTGGATAGCCCCGACAAAATGATAGATGACCTGGTATCATCTGGTTTTGAACGTCCTAAGCAGGTGAAAGCTGCCAATCTGGAAGATGTTTTCATACATTTAACAGGTAAGGAAATGAGAGATGATTAAAAATACGTTTATTTGCATTTCCATCGTTATTGGAACAATTTATTAATAAAAAATAAAATTTAATGAAAAGATTATTACTTGGTTCGGCCTTATTATTAGCAGCAACAGGCACCCTTTTTGCGCAAAAGGATGCCAAAATTCCTTCCAAAGCAGTACAGGCAAGACCAGCAGGAACTGCTGCTGCTGCCCAAAAAGCTTCCGAACCCCGGTTTAAAAATTTATTAGACAGCTTTAGTTATGCAGCAGGTTATAATGTAGCGACCAACATGCAGGCACAGGGTATTGTCAAACTTAATACAGACTTGATGAACCAGGGTGTTGATGATGTGTTTAAAAAGAACCAGCCCAAATTAACCCAGGAAGCCATCAATGCCTGTATGCAAAGCCAGCTGGATATATTTGCTAAGGAAAAAAGTGTTGCCGAAAAAAGCAAAGGCACTGAGTATTTATTGGCCAATGGCAAACGTAAGGAAGTGATCACATTACCAAGTGGATTGCAATATGAAGTAATAAAAAATGGTGACGTCAATTCACCCACGCCGAAAGCTGTTGATACCGTTGAAGTGAACTACAAAGGAACATTAACGGACGGAACTGAATTTGATAACTCTTTTAAAAGAGGTGAACCCGCTGCATTCCCGGTAATGGGAGTAATCAAAGGCTGGATCGAGATCTTGCAACTGATGAGAAAGGGTGATCAATGGAAAGTGTTTATTCCAAGCGATCTGGCTTATGGCCCTACAGGTGCTGCGGGTGGAGCCATTCCGCCAAATTCAGTTTTGGTATTTGAGATTACCCTGGAGGGAATAAGGCCGGCAGTAACAGCCACACCAAACGCCGGACAATAATGAATGAAGATTATCGATATCCGATAGGTAAAAATAAAAATCAGCCATTCTCCGAAAAACTTTTGGGAGAATGGCTGATCGATATTAAAAACCTGCCACAGCATTTGGAAAATGCTATCCTGAATTTAGACGAAGCTCAGTTAAATACCCGGTACAGGGAGGGGGGATGGACTGTAAAGCAGGTAGTGCATCATGTTGCCGATAGCCATATGAATGCTTATACGCGTGTTAAGCTGGGTTTAACCGAAGATAATCCAATCATCAAACCTTATGACGAAGTTGCCTGGGCGGAGATGGATGACACAAAAAATCTGCCCGTAAATATTTCACTAACGCTGCTGCACGCTTTGCATATACGCTGGTATGAAATTTTAAAGAATCTCAAGGAGGCGGGTTTAAACAGAACTGTTTTTCACCCGGGTTCCGGGAAAGAATTTACCATATGGGAACTGATCAGTCAATACGCGTGGCATAGCAGGCACCATGTTGCACACATCACTTCTTTGAGAGAGCGGATGAAATGGTGAACGTTTTAATCCGTTAATTAGTTAATCTGTAAATGGGTGAATACATCGTTGGCTTTAATAGCGGCACCGGATTCACAAATAAATCAATAAACACTGGCATGAACTGGAAAAAACTTTCTTTCGAATATATCAGTAACCATATTTATTTTACTGCCAGGAAAGATATTTGTCAAATGCCCGATGGCACCATCGTTGATCCTTATTTTGTGGTGGAGTTGCCGGTATCAGTTTGTGCCATGGCCATTACCAACGATGACCGGGTAATTATCGTGAAACAGTACCGGCATCCGTTGGAGGAAACAATTTTAGAGATACCCGGTGGTTTTGTTGATGCGGGCGAATCATCCGAAAAGGCTATTGCCAGAGAGTTACAGGAAGAAACGGGTTATGCATTTACCGGTTTTCTGTATTTGGGTAAAGTGGCTGCAAACCCGGGTGTGCTGAACAATTATACGGATCTGTATTTGGCCACGGGTGGTGTACAGGTAGCGAATCAAAAACTCGACCACCATGAAGAGATCGAAATATTACTTTACCCCGTTGCCGAAGTAAGAAACATGCTGAAGAAGAATGTATTTAAACAGGCATTACATGCCACCTGCCTGTTTTATGCCTTCCAGGAATTAGACAGGTCGAAATAACTTAGCTTCTACTTCCGCGACCAGGAAAATACTGCCGCAAACAATAATGATATCCGGTGCTGCTGCGTGTTGCAGAGCCGCCGATATGGCTTTATTTACGTCATCATGGCTTTCGCCGCTTAATCCTTTGTCTTTCGCTTTTTCCAGTAAAACAGGATGAGGTAAAGCTCTTTCAATATGTGCATTGCTAAAATAGTAATGCGCATCTTTGGGTAAGATGTTTAATACCTTATCTATATGCTTATCTTTTACAAAACCCATTACAAAATGTAATTCAGACGATGGGCCCCGAACAATAGACAACTGGTGGACCAACTCTTTAATTCCATCTTCATTATGGGCAACATCGAGTATTATCGTTGGTTTGTTGCTGATTACTTCCCAACGACCGTAGAGGCCCGTGAGTTTTTTTACATTTTTTAAAGCTGTTTTTTCATCTTCATTTTTAATTCCAAATCCCTGCTGCATTAATATTCCCCCGGCACATAACACCGTTCTTAAATTTTTAGTTTGATATAAACCAGTTAGATCCAGCTCAAATTGTTCTGTGATTTGGTGTTCGGAATTGGTAACATCGCAGGCCAGCAATTGAACACCATAAATGATGTTTGAAACCAGGTATTCATCCTGTGAAAAAAAAATGGGTGCATTCACCTGTTTTGCTTTTTCTATAAATATATTTTTTGTTTCAGGTAAATATTCGCCAATCACAACAGGCACACCCGGTTTAATAATTCCTGCTTTCTCCCGGGCGATTTTTTCAAGTGAGTCACCCAGCAGATCCATGTGGTCATAACCGATGTTCGTAATAATGGAAAGCAAAGGCACAATAATATTGGTGCTGTCTAACCTGCCGCCGAGGCCGGTTTCAATAACGGCTATATCAACTTTTTCTTTGGCAAAATAGTCAAAAGCCATGGCAACGGTCAGTTCAAAGAACGAAGGTTTTATTTGTGCTGAAATACTTTCTGTTCTTTCTACAAAATCAACTACAAAATCTTCGTTGATCATTTCGCCATTGATTTTTATCCGCTCTCCAAAATCTTTTATATGAGGCGAAGTATATAATCCTGTTTTATATCCGGCCTGCTGCAAAATGGCCGCCAACATATGACTGGTACTGCCTTTACCATTGGTACCCGCAATATGAATACTCTTAAATTGTGTATGTGGGTTGCCGATGGCATCACATAAAGCAATGGTATTGTCTAAATCTTCTTTGTAAGCGGCCGCACCAATACGACTGTACATCGGTAACTGTGCGTAGAGGTGGTCCAGGGTTTGCTGATAGGTCATGTGATGTACGATGTTAGATGTACGATGTTTGATGCACAACAGCAAAAGTAAGTAAAGATGAATTGTATTATCAAGTACGGGCCTGCGATGCTCTTGAAGATACCCAAAAAAAATGCCTGGTAGATCCGCTTTCGTTAAAATCCCGGTTGGCCTGCAATATCATAATTATTGCACCCTGAAATTAAATGGAACGGTTACGATTGATTCGTGGTCGGATGTATTGAACTGGATATTTGGTAAATATCCCCTGATGGCATTGGCGTACCTGGAATCAACACTGGTTGAGCCTTTATCGAATGTTACAAAAGTACCCCTGCCGGACGGTGAAACTTTGATAACTGCATTAATGGTGGCTCGAGGCAACTCGCCCATAAAAATATAATTGTTTATAATCCTACGGTCGCCCTTTGAAACCCGCAGGCTTCCGTCGGCTGTTTTACCACCGGGATTATTGCCATAGCTGTCGGGCTTGCCGGTTGGGCTGCCCGCATCGCCGGTTCCGCCGGGTTTGTTACCCTGCATTTTATATCCATTATCTTCGGTTGCACCATTACCTGTGCCTCCTGTTGGTCCGCCATAACCCGCAATTTTTGGTTTTTGTGGCTTCGGTACAGGCGTTACTACTGTTGAATTTGTATTAACCCTGGTAGGCGTTTTAATGGGCCTGGTAACAGGAGCCGATTCCGGATCAGCATTCTCATTCGTGTTATAGTCTTCGGCCTTTGTATTATTAACGGCTGATGATTGTTGTTGCTGTACAGATTCTGACGATGGGGATCTTTCACCCTTGATCAATGGCTGTATTTCACCATACCCTTCATCATCATTACCCAGGTTAATCTCAATAAGTTCCTGAACAAGTATTGGCGGATGCTGCGGTATTTTCCAGGATACCAGCAGTATGATCAACAGGATAGCCACACAAACGATCGTTGTGTAAATGAATGCTTTCCTGTTTTTTTCTGTTTCAAATGTTGCTGACATGATATTTTGTTGCGTGGGCCAAAGTTACTTAATTAAGAACAAAGCATAGAAAACCATGCCATTTTCAGGATTGGTTGTTAAGGTTTTAACAATAAAGCAACGTTATGGCGTTAGGGAAACTATAAATAAGCTTGACAATTATTCAATTTTCGGGAGCAGGTAACGAAATACAACATGTGCAAATACAGGAACAGGGTAAATAAGATTGTTTGCAGGAAATTAGACCGGTTAATATGGAAGTTATACAATCTTGATTTAATAAATAGTCCAAAGTACGACGTTGAAATCTTAGATGGTATTATACCGATAGCAAATGGCTTTGAACTACAAATTGGTATAAACGGTATTACACATTAATTAACCTGTACAAAATGATTGGCATGAATTACGTTGATAATTTTTTTAATTGGAATAGTTTCTGCTGCCGAAAACCAGGCTGCCGATTCTGACCATATTACTGCCTGCATCAATTGCAAATTGAAAATCAGCGCTCATACCCATGGAGAGAATGGAGAATTGGTAATCCATCGGGTTCTGCGGATTGTACCCCCCCAGGGTCCTGTGGATTGGCAGCGAAGCGTATTTATCGTACAGGGTTTTTAAAGATGCAAATTCTTTTTTAATCAGGTCATTGTCTTCAGTAAAGGAAGCCATGCCCATTAAACCTTTTATGGCTACATGATCAAACCCGGTTTCCTTGGTTTTCATCCGGGTAAATAAATCATCCAGTTCCCCGGCATTAAAACCAAATTTTGTTTCTTCTGCAGCTATATGCACCTGTAGCAGGCAGTGTATAGTACGGTTTAATTTAGCACCTTGCTTATTAATTTCTCTAAGCAGTTTTTCACTGTCAACACCATGTACAAGGTGTACAAAGGGAGCAATGTATTTTACTTTATTACTTTGCAGGTGACCGATAAAATGCCAGTTGATATCCTTTGGTAACTTTTCGTATTTTTCTGCCAATTCCTGCACATAGTTTTCACCAAAATCTCGATGACCCAAATCGTACAACGCCCGGATGTCTTCCACGGGTTTGGTCTTTGATACCGCAACCAGGGTTGCCTTACTATCAAGTCTTTTTAATATTTCCCAATATTTTTCTTTGTTGATACTCATAGGCTCTTGTCCCAACCTGCTCTCCAAAATAGAGTAGGCGGTACATTAAACATCTCTAAAAATTTGTTCTTCCGCATGATCATTGGAGCATTTGTCAACCATGACAAGAACTACATGTTTTTAAATAATTCGCGTTTCGCTTCGATTAGTTTCCCCTTATGGAGGCGGAGGGGGTATTGGTTATTTCAATATCGCCCTGCTGATCACAATCCTTTGTACTTCACTTGTTCCTTCATAGATCTGTGTAATTTTTGCATCTCTCATCATCCGTTCTACATGGTATTCTTTTACAAATCCATAACCGCCGTGAATCTGAACAGCTTCGGTAGCTGTCCACATGGCCGTTTCACTGGCAAATACTTTGGCCATACTGCTGCTTAACGTGTAATCTAATCCCTGGTCTTTTTCCCAGGCAGATTTTAAGCAAAGTAGCCTGGAGGCTTCAATTCGGGTGGCCATATCGGCTAATTTAAACTGTATGATCTGGTGATTCATGATCTCGGTACCAAATGCTTTACGCTCTTTGCTGTAGGCCAACGAGAGTTCATAGGCGCCCGAGGCAATTCCCAAAGCCTGGGCAGCAATTCCGATCCTTCCTCCGGCCAGTGTTTTCATGGCAAAAGTGAAACCAAATCCGTCTGCACCAATTCTGTTTTCCCGGGGAACTTTTACGTCAGTAAATAAAATACTGTGTGTATCACTTCCTCTGATGCCCAATTTATTTTCTTTGGCACCAACTTCAACGCCTGCCCATTTTTTTTCTACGATAAAAGCGTTGATACCACGGCTTCCTTTGGCTGCATCCGTTTGAGCGATCACTAAATATACACTGGCACTATTTCCGTTAGTGATCCAGTTTTTGGTGCCATTTAATAAATAATGGTCTCCTTTGTCTTCCGCAGTGGTTCTTTGCGAAGTAGCGTCGCTACCGGCTTCCGGCTCACTCAGTAAAAATGCGCCAATATATAATTCACCATCTTTTTTGCCCTGGGCCAGCGGCTTTAAATATTTTTGCTTTTGCTCTTCGGTAGCATATTCCTGCAGGCCATAACAAACCAGGCTGTTGTTTACACTTACACAAACGCTTACGCTGGCATCAATCTTACTTATTTCTTCCATAGCAAGTACATAACTGATGGTATCCAATCCGCTACCGCCATACTCAGGTTTTACCATCATACCCATAAAACCCAGGTCGGCTAATTTCTCAATCTGTTCTTTTGGAAATTTTTGGTGTTCATCCCTTTCAATAACAGCGGGCAAACATTCGTTTACAGCAAAATCCTTTGCAGCCTGTTTTATCATTAATTGTTCTTCCGTAAATTCAAATAGCATAATGAGATTTTTAAAAATATAGGCAAAAATACGGAAATTATCTCCCTATTTTGGTATCAAGAATCTTCGTAAAAAGTTCTCTTGGTATCATCCTGGCGCCCAGGCTCTCCAAGTGGTTGGTGTGGAGCTGGCAATCTATCAATTGTACATTTTCTTTCTGCAATTGCCTTACATAATTGATAAAGGCAAACTTGCTGGCATTGGGTTTTAGGCTGAACATACTTTCGCCAAAAAAAAGATTACCCAGCCTGATGCCATACAAGCCGCCAATCAATTCTCCATCCTGCCAGGTTTCAGCACTTTGTGCATAGCCCAGTTCATGTAAATTAGTATAGGCCTGTTGCATGGCAGGCGATATCCAGGTTCCTTCCTGCCCGTGGCGGGAAACCGTTTTGCAGTTTTGTATAACAGTGGTAAATGCCCGGTTAACCGTAAAACGAAATTTACCATTTTGTAAAACAGTTTTCATGCTGCTGCTTACTTTCAATTCATCGGGATATAATACAAAACGAGGATCCGGGCTCCACCAGCATATGGGATCATCATCGTTAAACCAGGGAAAAATGCCGAGACGGTATGCCAGGAGTAAACGTTCCGTACTCAGATCTCCTCCAATGGCCAACAGGCCGCCTTCGTCGGCTTCTTTCACAGTTGGAAATACCAGGTCTTGATTTAGGAGATACATAATAAAAAAAATATAAAGACTTTCCACAAAACAGCTCAAACAATGTGTAAAGTTCATCAACTTAGCGCTGTGAACCACTCTGTTTTCCTAATGAAATTTTGTAGAGGAATTTAATTGGCCATCACTTCAACCGTCGCGTTGATGCCTCTGCCGGTAATGGCATCACACTGAGGTTTCAGCATGTCATAGCCTCCCTGTTTAACGGCGTATTTGCCTTTAGCGTCTATAATTACGGCACACTGTTCAGCCTGTTCACTTGAATGACCACATATCTCTATTAAAGTTTCAATAACCCATTCAAATGTATTGATTTCATCATTCCATACAATGAGACTGCAATACAAATCACTTTCGGTAATTGTATCTGTGTCTTTCTGTAATTTGGTATTTGTGAATATTGTCATAGTAGAGCACAAAAATAGGGTGAATTTGTGGAAATAAAAATGCTAAACTTTAAAAATAACTGAAAAAATTTTGCGGGAAAAATTTAACCCTTATCTTTGCCGTCCTAATTTAAAAGGCAGCAAAGCTCAGTTGATTTAACGCATCCCGGTTTATAATCGGGAGAGGTTCGCGGGTTACGGGAAATAACGCAGGAATAATAATAGGGAGCATAGCTCAGTTGGTTTAGAGCATCTGCCTTACAAGCAGAGGGTCCGCGGTTCGAACCCGTGTGCTCCCACAACGTAAAAGGTTTCTATTTTGAAACCTTTTTCTATTTTAGGCTTTTGTTAAGCGGGTAATACCGATTATACCAACAGGTAGTCCAAAGTTTTTTGCTATCGGTATAACATGCCTGCAGCATTTTGCAATTCTTTGTAGGCATATGATTCGTATTTCCTAATACTTATTATGTTGGCTTTGCCCGCGAAAGGCAACCAGTCTTTAAATAAGGATTTCGGGTAGAAGCAGAAGCAGGAAAAAAGAAAAAAATGAAAAATCGGAATAGCAGGGAACTGATAAAGACGGTCACTGGTTTAAAACATCCCGATTTATAATTGAGACACGGTCCACGGTTCGAACCCGCGTGCTCCCACAAAGACCTTATTGAAATGTGGGTTTTTTTAGTTCAATTGCACCGCCGGCAACCTGTACTGCTGCCCGTCATAAATAAATAATTCATCAATTTCAATAGTCCAGTATTTATATAAGGGAGATTTGCTCAGGTATTCCTCAACTACCAGTTTGTTGGCAGCATTAAATACCATCCAGCTTTTTTGGCTTTCCATACTCACTGTGTAATAATCCAGAATATTCTTTTCAATCAAACTGTTAATATAAATCCGGTGTGGTGGTACAAAGCTCATAAATTCTTCATCCATATCAAAGTGCACCGTAACCTGGTATTTGTTTAATTGTTCGTTATTTATATTTTCCATTCTATAATATTGTTTTCCCATAATTGGTTGTAAGGGGTTGTAATTTTAATGTAATTGTCGGTATATCCTTCTATCCACCCGTTTTTGTTTTTTGTTTCAAAAAGTACTTTTCGGGTTTCACCAATATGTGCATTGGTAAAGTATTGCATTTTTTGATAACTCAGATTCCGTAATATTTTGTTTCTTTCGTTCCTTACATGCATTGGTACTACCGGTTTCATTTCTGCAGCTGGTGTATTTGTTCTTTCCGAATAAGTAAATACATGCAGATAACTTATATCGAGTTGATGCAGAAAATTAAATGTGTCCATAAAATCGGCCTCCGTTTCGCCGGGAAAACCAACTATTACATCTACACCAATACAACAATGTGGCATCCTGGTTTTTATCAGGCCTGCCCTTTCTGCGTATAGATCCCTTTTATATCGCCTCCTCATCAATCCCAGTATCTTATCGCTTCCACTTTGTAAGGGAATATGAAAATGCGGCATAAATTTTTTACTGTTACTTACAAATTCAATGATCTCATTGGTAAGTAAGTTGGGTTCGATGGAAGAGATGCGAAAGCGTTCGACACCATCAACATGATCCAGTTCCTTTATTAGCGAAAAGAAATTTTCTTTAGCAGGGTACTGCTTCAAATCCCCCCTTGGGGGGCTGGGGGGGCCGAAGTCGCCCAAATTAATTCCTGTTAACACAATCTCTTTGGCTCCCTGTGCAGCAATGGCTTCCACATTGGCAATTACATGGCTGATACTGTCACTTCTGCTTTTGCCTCTTGCCATAGGTATGGTACAAAAGGAGCAGTTGTAATCACAGCCATCCTGCACTTTTAAAAAGATCCTGGTGCGGTCATGCAAAGAATGAGCCGCTGTAAATTCATGTACATCTTCAATATCGCAACTGCAGATCTTTGCCGAATCTCCTTTGGTGATTTCCTTTAAATGGGCCGCAATATTAAATTTTTCGGCTGCTCCTAAAACCAGGTCAACACCCGGAATAGCCGCGATCTCTTTCGGTTTTAATTGTGCGTAACAACCGGTAATCACAACCATGGCTTCGGGTGCTTTACGTTGAATTCTACGTACCAGCATCCTGCATTCCTTATCTGCATTATCGGTTACTGAACAGGTGTTGATCACATACACATCGGCCACTTCGTCAAAATTTCTTTTTTCAAATCCATCATTCTCCAGTAATCTTCCAATAGAAGATGTTTCGGAGAAATTTAATTTACAGCCCAAAGTATGTAACGCAACTGTTTTACCCATGTGCGGCAAAATTAATGAATAGAAAGCAGATGACGCTGATTGAAAGAATCATAAATCCTGCGGCAGGTAAACCAGGATTTAGCTGTGTGAATCAGTCGCATTCCTGTCATTCGTGTTACCTCATTAACGTAACTTGCACCATGTTAAAAAAATACCTGCCATTTATATGCCTTGTTGCAGCTGTGCTGCTGTTCTATTTCGTTAAAAAAAATCAACGGGGAGAAACAATTCAAAGGCCTAAAACTGAGCAGGTTGAGGATAGAATAACGGTTCCGGCAGTATTACCTGCTGATAAAAAAACTGAGGAAATTGAGGGATTTAACAGAAACGCCAGCCATATTATTTTCAGTAAACATGCGAAATGCAGAATGGATTGCCGAAAAATTGATGAATCAGAAGTAAAAGAAATTTTGAAGAAAGGGAAAATAAATCACAAAAAAATACAATCGGATAAAAGGGGCAAAACTTACCCGGTAGAAGGATATACCCAGGACAGGCAGCACGTGCGGATTGTATTTGCGCCAAAAGGTGATGGATTGGTGGTTGTTACGGTAATCGATTTAGACACCGAATGGAAATGCGACTGTAAATAGTTTTCCGCTTATAAATCTTTACACGACCGGAACACAAAAACAGCTTAATTTTGTTAATCAAGATTGAATAGATTGTAATGAAGATAAAATCCATATTGGCAAAGCCATTTGCAGGATATATATACAAGCAGATCAAAAAGGGGATGGAAACGGCTGTGGCAGATCAGCAGGAAATTTTTAACCAGTTAATCAAAGTTGGTACAAAAACGGTTTTTGGAAAAGATCACGAATTTGCTTCCATTAAAACACATGCGGATTTTGTGAAGCAGGTACCCATTCGGGATTACGAGGCATTTAAACCCTATATCGAAAAAATAAAACAAGGTACGCACCATGTTTTATGGAAAGGACAGCCAATCTATCTTTCTAAAACAAGCGGTACTACCAGTGGTGTAAAATATATTCCCATAACCAAAGACTCTATTCCCAATCATATTAATACGGCCCGCAATGCTTTACTGTGTTACATGTCCGAAACCGGCAATACCAAATTTGCGGATGGCAAACTGATATTCTTAAGTGGATCCCCGGTGCTGGAAAGAGTGGGAGGTATACCTACCGGCAGGTTGAGCGGTATTGTAAATCATCATATTCCCAAATATTTACGGTCTAATCAATTACCCTCTTTTACTACCAATTGTATGGAAGAGTGGGAAGAAAAACTGGATAAGATTGTGGAGGAAACGATTGATCAGGATATGACACTTATCAGCGGTATACCGCCATGGATGCAGATGTACTTTGATAAGCTGACAGAAAAGAGCGGAAAGAAAGTAGGGGAGTTGTTTCCAAATTTTAACGTGATGGTACAGGGAGGTGTAAATTTTGAACCCTACAAAGCCAGACTGTTTGAAAGTATTGGAAGAGCCATTGATTGTATTGAATTGTTTCCCGCCAGTGAAGGTTTTTTCGCTTTCCAGGATTCACAACAGGCAGAAGGATTATTGTTGAATACCAATAGCGGAATATTTTTTGAGTTTGTACCGGCTGCTGAAATTTTTAATGAAAATCCAAACCGCTTAACATTGAAAGATGTAAAAACAGGAGAGAATTATGCACTGATAGTCAATAGCAATGCCGGTCTGTGGGGATATAATATCGGGGACACTGTAAAATTTGTGTCTACAGATCCATACCGGATCGTGGTAACCGGGCGCACCAAACATTTTATTTCAGCGTTTGGTGAACACGTGATCAGCGAGGAAGTGGAAGCGGCTTTATTGCAGGCGGCCAATGAAGAAAATATTCCGATCACCGAATTTACAGTGGCACCAAAAATCTCAACCGACGGCGGTAAAAGTTACCACGAATGGTTCATCGAATTTGAAAAACCACCGGCCGAAATGCATACTTTTTCAAAAAAAATAGATGATAACCTGCGTAAAAGAAATGTGTACTATGATGACCTGGTTGGCGGAAATATTTTACAGCAGTTGAAAATATCGACGGTGAAGAAGAATGGATTTATTGATTACATGAAAAGTATTGGAAAGCTGGGCGGACAAAATAAAGTACCCCGATTAAGCAATGACAGGAAGATCGCGGAGGAATTGAAGAAGTTTGTGGATTAACAGGTTTTTGGATTCTAAAATATTTTTTTGCACATTGTTTTAAAAATAATATACTTTTGTTTGGTTAAACATAACAAACAAATCGCTTGAAAAGGACCCAGTTACATATCGTTAATACAAATTCTCCCGCCAGGGGTATATTGTATACTATGGAGAACCTGTTTGTATGTATACCCAGATCCCGACGTGGATACTGATAGGACGAGTAGCTAAAACCTGCCCCTGTCAGTGAAAAAAATCTCCGAAATTTACTTTTAACAAGTTTTATTCATTGTTTCAATTTATTAAATTGGAAAACAGCAACATCGTCATTAAGGTTGCCACTGCAGCCGATAGTCACTACGCAACCATCATTACGGATGAAATGGCATCTTCGGCACAGGCCAGGGGTACCGGCATCGCCAAACGCTCACCGGAATATATTGAACAAAAAATTATCGAAGGAAAATCTGTAATCGCCCTCACCACCGGTGGTGAGTGGGTTGGCTTTTGTTATATTGAAGTTTGGGAGCACAACAAGTTTGTTGCTAACAGCGGATTGATCGTTTCTCCGCCCTACCGAAAAACCGGTATAGCCAAATCCATCAAGAAAAAAATTTTTGAATTGAGCCGGGAAAAATATCCCGATTCAAAAATATTTGGATTAACAACCGGGTTGGCGGTTATGAAGATCAATTCTGACCTGGGTTATGAACCGGTTACTTATTCTGAATTGACTACAGATGAACAATTTTGGGCAGGTTGTAAAAGCTGTGTGAACTATGATATACTAATGAGTAAGGAACGTAAAAATTGTATGTGTACCGCCATGTTGTTCGATCCCCGGGATCATTACACACCGGAAGAAACAAAAAAGGAATTTAAAAAGCATTCTAAAATTTATGAGCGTTTTATGCAGATAAAGCAAAGTAAAATGCTTAGATTTCTGCAAAAAAAACAGGCTGGTGGCACGGCATCAAAATCGTTGTTACGGTATTTTTTTAATTATTAAAATCATTTTAAATGGTTGCCAATAGTATAGTCGGTTCGGATAACAGCCCTGTAGGCGTTGGGGGTAAAGTTGTTTTAGGTTTTAGTGGTGGATTGGATACGACCTACTGTGTAAAATACTTCACCGAAGAAAAAGGGTACGAAGTACATTCTGTGATTGTAAATACGGGTGGATTTACAGAGGATGAATTAGCAAAGGTGGAAGCCCATGCCTATCAATTGGGTGTAAAATCGCATACCACCATTAATGCTGTCAAAAGTTATTACGATAAAATAATCAAGTACCTGGTTTTTGGGAATGTTTTAAAAAATAATACCTATCCATTAAGTGTGAGTGCCGAAAGACTGAGCCAGGCGGTTTTTATTGCCAAACATGTGCAGCAACTAAATGCTGATATCGTTGCCCATGGCAGTACCGGTGCCGGTAACGACCAGGTAAGGTTCGACATGATCTTTAATATCCTTATTCCGGGTGTAAAAATTTGTACACCTATCCGGGACTTGAAACTAAGTCGTGCAGATGAAATTGCTTATTTGAAAACCAAGGGTGTGCAGATGAACTTCGAAAAGTCGATGTACTCGATCAACAAAGGATTATGGGGAACCAGTGTTGGCGGAAAAGAAACCTTGAACAGCCGGGGTATATTGCCGGAAGAAGCCTGGCCAACGCAGGTTACAGAATCGGAACCAAGATCGGTAACGCTGGAATTTGTAAAAGGAGAACTGGTTGCTATTGATGGAAATACCTGTAAACACCCAACCGGGGCCATTCAGGAATTACAATCCATTGCCGGGCCATATGGTATTGGCAGAGATATTCATGTAGGAGATACCATCATTGGCATTAAAGGCCGTGTGGGCTTTGAAGCAGCAGCGCCCATGGTTATTTTAAAAGCCCATCATGCGCTGGAAAAACACGTGCTTACCAAATGGCAATTGAACTGGAAAGATCAACTGGCTTTGTTTTATGGTAACTGGTTGCATGAAGGACAGATACTTGATCCGGTGATGAGAGATATCGAAGCCTTTTTTGAAAAATCACAGGAAAATGTAACCGGGAAGGTATTTGTCGATCTGATGCCTTATCGTTTCCAGGTAACCGGTATTGAATCGGATTATGATTTAATGAGCAGCAAGTTTGGAAAATATGGCGAAATGAATGCCGGTTGGACAGGGGAAGATGTGCGGGGATTTTCAAAGATATTTGGCAACCAAACCATGATCTATAATGCAGTAAAACAAATCGCGGATGGCAAGTAAGATAAAAGTTGGAATCGTTGGCGGCGCAGGTTATACCGCCGGAGAACTGATCAGGATCTTACTGAATCATCCCGCTGTGGAAATGGATTATGTGCACAGCAGGAGCAATGCCGGTAAATATTTATACCAGGTGCACCAGGATCTGCAGGGCGACACGGAAATGAAATTTGCAGCAACAATCAATCAAAAAATTGATATTTTGTTTTTGTGTGTCGGGCATGGGGAAGCTAAAAAATTTCTGAGTGAAAATAAAATTGACGAAAAAATTAAGGTCATTGACCTGAGCCAGGATTTTAGATTGGGTGAAACAGCGAACAAAAGAAAATTTGTTTATGGGTTGCCGGAATTAAATAAAAAGCTGATAAAAAAAGCAAACCATGTTGCCAATCCCGGCTGCTTTGCTACGGCCATTCAATTGGGGCTTTTACCTTTAGCTAAAGCAGGGTTATTAAAAGAAATTTATACAACAGGGATAACCGGTTCAACAGGAGCTGGGCAGGGACTAAGTGCAACTTCTCATTTTAGCTGGAGGGCCAATAATATACAGGCTTATAAAACTTTGTCGCATCAACACCTGTCCGAAATAGGCCAGTCGTGCGCAAAGCTAAGTCCCGCTTCAAATATTAACCTCAATTTTATTCCCTGGCGGGGAGATTTTACAAGAGGTATCTTCGTCAGTTCTCAAATAAAATGCGACCTGGGCCTTATCGAGGTAATTATCCTGTTTAAAAAATATTATGCTGCCCATCCTTTTATCGTACTGAGCGATGAACCTATCTTTTTAAAGCAGGTGGTAAATACAAACAAATGTTTTATCCAGTTGGAAAAAACAGGAAACAAACTGGTGGTACATTCCGTGATCGATAATTTATTGAAAGGCGCCAGCGGGCAAGCTGTACAAAATATGAATTTAATGTTTGGATTGGAAGAGATGACCGGGTTGAAATTAAAAGCAAATTATTTTTAGCTTTCAATAGTAAGGGTTTTTTTTCGGGTGTCCATGAATTGTAGACCGGTTGAAATTAATTATTCACTAATAAACGAAGTTCTCCGCCGCGGCGGAGACAGGGTTATGAAACTATTCGACGTATATCCGCTTAATGATATCTGTATTTCAAAAGCAGCAGGTTCATATGTTTGGGATGACCGGGGTGAAAAATATTTAGATATGTATGGCGGGCATGCCGTGATCTCCATTGGTCATACGCATCCACATTATGTGAAAAGAATTGAAGATCAGTTGCACCGGGTTGGATTTTATTCCAATTCTGTAAAAATGCCTTTACAGGTTGAACTGGCTGAAAAATTGGGGAAGGTTTCCGGTAAAGAAGACTACCAGCTGTTCTTATGTAATTCGGGTGCAGAGGCAAATGAGAATGCCTTAAAACTGGCTTCGTTTTATAATGGCCGCAAAAAGATCATTGCTTTTAAAAAAGCTTTTCATGGCCGAACCTCCTTAGCGGTGGCAGCAACTGATAATCCAAATATTGTTGCACCGGTTAACGAAACGGATAATGTTATTTTTCTGCCTTTCAATGAGGAAGCCGCATTGGTCGATGCATTTAGGCAAAACGACATTTCATCGGTTATCATTGAAGGAATTCAGGGTGTTGGCGGTATACACGTGGCTTCTAATTCTTTCCTGCAAAAAATTAGAAGCCTTTGTGATGAATACAACGCCGTTTATATAGCCGATTCGGTTCAGTGCGGTTATGGCAGATCGGGAAAATTTTATGCACATGATTTTGCTGAAGTACAGGCAGATATTTATTCGATGGCTAAAGGAATGGGTAACGGGTTTCCCATCGGCGCTGTTTCCATCGCTCCCAAAATTCAGCCTAAACATTTTATGTTGGGTACAACTTTCGGCGGCAACCATTTGGCCTGTGCTGCGGGCCTGGCCGTATTGGAAATTATAGAGCAGGAAGATCTTATCAATAATGCTAAAAATATGGGTGATTATTTAATATCGGAGTTAAAAAAATTGACCAATATCAAAGAGATGAGGGGAAAGGGATTGATGATCGGCATTGAATTGCCTGCCGAATTAAATATGGTTAAAAAGAATTTGTTATTCAAACACCGGATCTTCACAGGCGAGGCAAAACCCAATGTGATCAGGTTATTACCGGCATTAAATATAACGAAGACAGAAGCAGACCTGTTTTTAGAAGCGATTAAAACTGAACTAAGCCCCTAAACCTGGCTGTGATCAGGTCTGTTAAAAGGTATTTTGGAGCTTTTAGCGTTAGCGGATTTTAAACATAATAAATGAGTAAGATACAAATTCAGAGTCTGCTTAAAAGATCCCCTTCGATAGCGGGGGGGTATCATTTTATTTCGGTTGATGATGTCGATGATATTAACGCATTGGTTGACCTCGCTTTACAATGCAAAGCAGATCCCTTGGCATTGGGGAGACCTGGTTTGGGGAAAAGAATTGGTTTACTTTTTTTAAATCCTTCACTGCGCACCAGGTTAAGTACCCAGGTAGCTGCAGCCAACCTGGGCATGGAAGCCATTGTTTTTAATGTGGACAAAGAAGGTTGGGCTTTGGAATTTGAAGAGGGTGCCGTCATGAATGGAAATACGGTTGAACACGTTAAAGATGCCGCACCGGTGATGGGGCAGTATTTTGATATATTATGTATTCGCACATTTCCTGCTTTAAAAAACAGGGAACAGGATTATGCTGAAACAGTGATCAACCAGTTTATTAAATATGCGGGTGTGCCCATCGTAAGCCTGGAAAGTGCTACTTTACATCCGCTGCAATCTCTTGCTGATATCATTACGATCAAAGAAGCCATGAGCCTGGCTCCTCCTTTAGGGGGCGGGGGAGGTAAAGTTGTTTTAACATGGGCGCCTCATGTAAAAGCTTTGCCACAATGTGTTGCCAATTCTTTTGCCCAATGGGTTGGCGCCTGGGGAGAGCCGGAATTTGTGATCACCCATCCAAAAGGATATGAACTGGATGAAAGATTTACGAAGCATGCAACAATAATAACTGACCAGGATGAAGCGTTAAAAAATGCGGATTACGTATATGCGAAAAACTGGAGTGCTTACCGGGATTATGGAAAAATAATTACGAATGATCCGGCCTGGATGCTGACCCATAAAAAAATAGCATTAACCAATGATGCAAAAATCATGCACTGCCTGCCTGTTCGCCGTAATGTAGAATTAAGCGATGAGATACTGGACAGCAATAACAGTTTGGTTACGCAACAGGCCGGCAACCGGGTTTGGGCGGCACAGGCGGTTTTACATGAAATTTTAAAAACCCTGTAATGGATAAGTTGTTCGTCATCAAGATTGGTGGAAATATAATCGATGATCGTTCTGCACTGCAATCGTTCCTCCAAAAATTTGCGGGTATAACGGAGAAGAAGATTTTAGTGCATGGGGGAGGGAAAATTGCAACGACCATTGGCAGGAAGCTGGGCATTGAACCAAACTATAATAATGGCAGAAGAATTACCGATGAATCAACCATTGACCTGGTAACCATGGTGTATGCCGGGTTGGTAAATAAAAAAATTGTAGCAGGACTGCAGTCAATGCATTGTAATGCAATCGGGCTAACGGGAGCTGATGCAAACATAATCCCTGCTTCCAAAAGACCTGTAGCGGAAGTTGATTACGGGTTTGTAGGCGATATCAAAGCAGCATTTGAAACGGATACGCTACAATTGTTTCTCCATAACAAACTGGTGCCGGTGGTTTCGGCTTTAACACATGATGGACATGGACAGATGTTGAATACCAATGCCGATACCGTCGCTTCTGCATTGGCGGTTGCGCTGTCTGCATTGTATGATGTAAGACTGGTCTATTGTTTTGAAAAGAAAGGTGTTTTGGAGCATATAGAAGATGATGCATCGGTAATACCGCTGATCAACCGCGGGAAGTATAAAAGTCTGTTGCTGGATAAAAGGCTGGCAGATGGTATTTTGCCAAAAATGGACAACGCATTTGCCGCCATTGATTGTGGTGTACCCGAAGTACTCATAGGTAATGCGAATGATCTTTTATATAATATTACGAATCAAATAAAGGGAACTTTAATAGTAAAATGAGTACAAACGAACTTTTTCAGGCTGCTTTTAATTTATTAAAGGAATTGATTGCCACCCCATCTTTTTCAAAAGAAGAAAATGATACAGCTGAGATCATTCTCGAATTTTTTAAGCAACAGGGAATTGACTGTACACGCTTCGGCAATAATATTTATGCAAAAAATAAACATTACGATATTAAGAAGCCGTCTATTTTACTCAACTCACATCATGATACGGTAAAACCAAACAGGCAGTATACCGTAGACCCCTTTTTGGCCATAGAAAAAGAAGGTAAATTATTTGGCCTGGGCAGTAATGATGCAGGAGGTTGCCTGGTAAGTTTGATGGCTGCATTTTTATATTTTTATAAAACGGAAAATGCAAAATACAACGTAGTTTTTGCAGCCAGCGCCGAAGAAGAAATAAGTGGTATCCATGGTATTGAACTGGTATTGCCCTATTTGGGAAATATTGATTTTGGTATTGTAGGTGAACCAACTAAACTGGAAATGGCAGTTGCAGAAAGGGGCCTGATGGTCATTGACTGTATCGCCCCCGGTAAAGCCGGCCATGCGGCACGTAAAGAAGGCGAAAATGCATTGTATAATGCCCTCGATGATATTAACTGGATCAGGAATTATACATTTAGTAAAGTAAGTGACCTGTTGGGGCAGTCCGGCCTGTCGGTTACGGTGATCGAAACAGAAAACAAGCAACATAATGTTGTACCGGCTCAGTGCAAATTTGTAATAGATGCCAGGGTAAACGAATTATATACTTTTGAAGAGATCTTAGCTGAACTGGATAAAAATTTGAAGAGTAAATTCAAGCCCCGGACTACCAGGATGAGATCAACTTCCATTGCGTTAGATCATCCGCTGGTATTGGCAGGGATTCAACTTGGTAAAGGCTATTATGGTTCGCCTACTACCTCCGATAAGGCATTAATGCCGTTTCCTACCTTAAAAATGGGCCCCGGTGACAGTGCCAGGAGCCATACTGCCGACGAATTTATTTATATTGACGAAGTCAAGGATGGCATTGACACCTATATAAAAATGATCGCACAATTAATTTAAAATACCGGTATGAAATTATGGCAAAAAGATAAAGTTTCATTGGCCGCAGTTGAAAAGTTTACTGTGGGAAACGACAGGGAACTGGATGCTTACCTGGCTTCGTTTGATGTGTTGGGTTCCCTGGCGCATATTAAGATGCTGCAGTCCGTTGGATTATTGAGCAAGGTAGAGTTGGAAATATTGGAGAAGGAATTAAAAGATATGTACGCTACCATCACTACCCCTGCAGGCAGCGGAGGCGAAAAATTTGCTTTAGCCGATGGCGTGGAAGACATTCATTCGCAGGTTGAATTAATGCTTACTGAAAAGCTGGGTGATGTTGGAAAAAAGATCCACAGCGCCAGGAGCAGGAACGACCAGGTTTTGGTGGACCTGCGATTATTTTTAAGAGCTGAGATCGAAAAAACGGTGATCAACACAAAGGCATTATTTGACTTGTTGGTAACGCAGAGCGAAAAATATAAAAATGACCTGCTTCCCGGCTACACCCACCTGCAATTGGCCATGCCTTCATCATTTGGTTTGTGGTTTGGTGCTTATGCCGAGAGCCTGGTTGATGACCTCGTTACACTGGAGGCTGCTTATCAGGTAGTCAATAAAAATCCTTTAGGCTCTGCCGCCGGTTACGGTTCTTCTTTTCCTATTAACAGGAAAATGACAACCGACCTGTTGGGTTTTGAGCATTTAAACTATAACGTGGTGTATGCTCAAATGGGCAGGGGTAAAACTGAGCGAATTGTAGCGTCGGCGCTGGCAAATATTGCAGCTACCTTATCCAAACTGAGTATGGATGCCTGTTTATTTCTTAATCAAAATTTTTCGTTCATTGCTTTTGCAGATGCATTAACAACGGGAAGCAGCATCATGCCCCATAAAAAAAATCCGGATGTTTTTGAATTGATCCGTGCTCATTGCAACCGCATCCAGGCATTTCCCAACGAGATCATGCTGATGACCATAAACCTCCCTTCGGGGTACCACCGCGATCTGCAGTTGATTAAAGAGCATCTTATACCTGCTTTTGAAAATTTAAACGACTGTTTGCAAATGGCCGGGCTTATGTTAAGTCATATTGAAATTAAGAAGGATCTGCTCAGCGACGAAAAATATGCATTCCTCTTCAGCGTAGACGAAGTGAATAAACTGGTTTTGCAGGGGATGCCTTTCAGGGATGCCTACAAAAAAGTAGGAGTGGAAATTGAGTCAGGGAACTTTAGCCATTCCACATCTGTGAAACATACGCATGAAGGTTCAATGGGTAATCTGTGTAATGGTGAAATACAGGCGATGATGAATAATATCATACAAAAATTTAATTTCAATAAAGTGAAAATTGCGTTACAACAATTATTAAGTTAGATTTGCCGCAATAATTTTCAAAGAATAATGGCCGATCAATCAACAAAAAAACGAATTGCTATATTTGGTTCTACCGGTTCTATTGGTACCCAGGCGCTGGAAGTCATCCGGGCCAATACTGACTTATTTGAAGTTGAAATTCTTACTGCTCAAACCAATGATGAATTATTAATAACCCAGGCGTTGGAATTCAGGCCCAATGCTGTTGTTATAGGCGATGACAGCAGGTATGAGAAGTTAAAAGAAGCCCTTTCGTCAACAGGTATCAAAGTTTTTGCGGGCGAATCAGCACTTGAAGAAGTAGCCGATTTTGATACCTATGATATGATGCTTGCCGGGATTGTTGGTTTTGCAGGACTTAAACCTACATTAAAAGCCGTTGAGAAAGGAAAAGCAGTTGGGTTGGCCAATAAAGAAACATTAGTTGTGGCGGGGGATATCGTGATGCAAAAAGCTGTTGAGAAAAGAGTTCCCATTATTCCTGTTGACAGTGAACATTCTGCCATTTTTCAATGCCTGGTGGGCGAAGCAAGAAATCCAATAGAGAAAATAATATTAACGGCAAGCGGGGGCCCGTTTTTAGGCAAGAAGCCCAATTTTCTGGTTAATGTAAAAAGGGACCATGCGCTACAGCATCCCAACTGGAGCATGGGTGCAAAAATTTCTATCGACTCTGCAACCCTGATGAATAAGGGGCTTGAAATGATTGAAGCGAGGTGGCTTTTTAATTTAAGGCCCAATCAGATAGAGGTAGTTATTCATCCGCAGAGCGTAATACACAGCATGGTTCAATTTGAAGATGGCAGTATAAAAGCCCAAATGGGTTTGCCGGATATGAAATTGCCCATACAATATGCCCTGTCATTTCCCGGCAGGGTAAAAAATGATTTTCCACGGCTTGATTTTCGAAAATATCCGGCCTTAAATTTTGAGGAGCCAGATGTTAAAACTTTCAGAAATTTATCGTTGGCTATTGAGGCTTTAAACAGGGCCGGCAATATGCCTTGCATATTGAATGCAGCCAATGAAATTGCGGTGTGGGCCTTTCTGCGCAATCGTATTGGCTTTTTGGATATGACAGCCATGGTTGAAAAAACGATGCAATCCGTGGCATTTATTGAAAAACCCACTTTACAGGAATATTTTGAAAGCGACGGCGAAGCCCGTAATTTTGCCGCTTCTTTGATTAACCTGTAAAAGTATTTTGAGCCCGGCTTTTGTACTGCTGTTTTGCATCTATGGAAGTTTACCCTGAACGAGGTGAAAGGGCACGCTTGTACTTTTTAAACGATACTGAACCTTAAACACAAATAATTAAATGGATTTTACTTTATTATTAATAAACTGGCCAAGCGTAGGATTAAAAGTGGCCCAGCTATTATTATCGCTGTCAATACTGGTTATTCTGCACGAATTTGGGCATTATATCACCGCCATATGGTTTAAGTGCCGGGTTGAAAAATTTTACCTGTTTTTTGATCCCTGGTTTTCAATTTTTAAAAAGAAGATCGGTGATACTGTTTACGGTGTTGGATGGCTGCCTTTGGGCGGGTATGTAAAAATAGCAGGTATGGTTGATGAAAGTATGGATAAAGAATCTTTAAAATTACCTCCTCAACCCTGGGAGTTCAGGAGCAAACCGGCCTGGCAACGTTTGATCATCATGCTGGGCGGGGTAACCGTAAATATTCTGTTGGCGTTTATTATTTATGCCATGATCCTGATGGTTTGGGGCGAGCGGAAAATCCCTGCTTCTTCATTGAAATACGGTATTTCATTTAATGATTCGTTGTTTAATGACCTGGGATTTAAAAACGGTGATAAAGTGTTAGCTGTTGACGGCAAGCCGGTTGTTGAATACTATGATATTTTGAGAAAAATATTAGTGGTCAATAAAAATGTAACGCTCGAAAGAGACGGTAAGGAAATGACGATGGATATGCCGGTAAACCTGATCGGTAAACTGGTTGAAAAAAAGAAACTGACCAAGGGGCCGTTGATCAGCCCGAGGATTCCTGTGATGGTTTCAGTAGTTGATGATACCAGCGTAGCGTACAAAGCCGGGTTAAGGGCAGGAGATTTAATTGTTGGGATAGACTCGGTTCAAACAAAATTCTTCGACGAGTTTTCGGATTTAATGAAAACACATAAGGGTGGAGATACCATCAACCTGGCTGTTAAACGAAACGGGGAAACATTAAATATTACCACAACACTTATTAATGACGGGCAAATAGGATTCTTAAGGCCCGGCAGTGATGAAGAATATGACAGCCTGGGTATTTATAAATTTGAGATTAAGAAGTATGGTTTTTTTGCTGCCATTCCTGCCGGGATAAAAAGATCGGGAAAGGAACTACAGTTTTATATCGATCAGTTCAAGAAAATTTTATCGCCCGAAACCGGTGCCTATAAAGGCGTTGGTGGTTTTAAAGCCATGGGATCGGTATTCTCGGGTACCGAATGGAATTGGGAACATTTTTGGACGATCACCGCTTTCTTTTCTATTATACTGGCATTTATGAATCTTTTACCTATTCCTGCATTAGACGGCGGGCATGTGTTGTTTACTTTAGGAGAAATGATCACAGGCCGAAAACCCAGTGAAAAGTTTTTAGAATATGCACAGATCGCCGGGATGGTTGTTTTACTGGCCCTGATGCTCTACGCAAACGGAAACGATTGGTTTGGCTGGGGAAAGGGCAGGGGGTAGTTTTTATAGTCCTGGGTTCTTAGTTGGGAGTTCGGAGACAGGAGACAAGAGACGGGAGACGGGAGGCAGGAGTCGGGAGTCGTGAGCCAGGAGTTCCAGTATGTAGTCCAAAGCCCGTTTGCCATCGGTATAATACCATCTATGATTTCAAAGTAGTGCTTTGGACTTAGCAAATCTTAAACCGACTTCCCTATAATTCAATCCCAATCTTTTTCATTAATATAGAAGCATTTAAACTGGTGCAGATCCCTTCCTTTAACCGGTAGTCAAAATAAAGTTCATCATTATTTACCTGTGCATCAAAATGATAGTTTAAAATATGGTCAGGGTAATTTTCTTTCATCCTGGCCAGCTCTACATCATGTGTTGCGATAACACAGGCTGCGTGTTGTTTGATCAGTTGTTTGATCAGGGCTTCAGAGCCCGTATGCCGGTCTAAAGAATTGGTACCCCGTAAAATTTCATCCAATAATATAAATACCTTTTCATTATTGTTTATCTTTTTAATGACCGTTTTCAATTTTTTTAATTCAGCATAGAAAGTAGATGTACTTTCTTCCAAATTATCTGCAATACGCATGCTGCTGATGATTTGTACCGGCGATAAACAAAAGTATGTTGCACAAACCGGTGCACCTGCCATAGCCAGCACGGTATTAATACCTATGCTTCGTAAATAAGTGCTTTTACCCGCCATATTACTGCCTGTTACCAGCATCATTTGTCCGGCATGTTCTATTTTAACCGGATTGTTCACACATTTGTCCGGTTTGATCAACGGGTGGCCAACCTCTTTTCCTTCCATGTAAAAGTGTTCTTCTTTCAATACCGGAAAGCACCATGCAGGATGGTTGAATGATAAATTGGATAAACTGCTCATGGCTTCAAATTCACCTAAAGCAGTAAACCAGGCCATTACATTTTCATGGTTTTGTTTTTTCCATTTTTCCAAAGCGATCACCTGTTGCAGATCCCACTGTAGCAAAATATCAAGCGGTATAAAAACTACAATATTAAACCGCATGTCGAGTCTTTCCAGTATCTTCTTCAGTTGATTAAGTTTTGCAGAAGCCGCCCCCGATTGCTGTTTAAACCGGGTTTGTAATTGCTGCAAATAAACCGATTTGAATTCGGCCTGTTCAATCAACTGCATACTGTCTGTCATCACATCCAGTTCATCTGTCATTTTTGAAACCTGTTGATGCAGTGGTGTAACTTTTTTGCTGATGTAGAATGCCAAAAGCGTAGATGCCAGTAAACAATAATTTCTGAAATAATGACTCAGTACATCTGACATATTTAACACAATTACCGTTAGTGTAATGGCAGGTACCAGCAACCTGAGCCAGTGCCAGTAAGTATGTTTAATGAACCGGTCATCTTCCCGGAACCAATGCTGTAGCCGTATTTGTGTTTCATCCCGAATTTGTTTGGCAGCGCCAAAAGCCTGTAGTTGCTGTCGCCAGACAGGTTGCCCTGCCAGTTCCTTAACAGCATCTTGTCTTTCCAGAATAGTTTCGGGGTTTGACGGATATAGCAACCAGTTGGCTAAGGTACTGCTACCCATATCTGAGCCGGTCCTGTTTATATATTGATAAAGTGAAGCATGTCCGAAAATATCGAGGTCGTTTGCATAATAATGTTCCTTAGGTATATACGCATGGCCGTCGGGGAACCGGTAATAATCATGTGCCAGCGCTTTTATTTCATTTTTGTTGATGGTAATCAGTAATGCATGATGTGCCGTGGCAGATTTGTTTTTAAGATCAGCAAATACCAGGCGGGTAAAAAATACGGCGAATAATAAACCCGGAATTAGTGCATAGAATAAACCCAAAGGGCTTAAAAAATACCAACAGGCTATGATGCCTGCAATGGCTGTAAATCGAAGCCAGGCCAGTAGCCTCTTTTTTTTATGTAACCTGTCTGATTCAATTTGTAAGGAGAAGAGTCTTTGATTATAAAATTCGCCCGGCAGCATATCTGTAATTTATGAATGAAGGTATTACAATTTGCGGCATCATCGTTTTTGACAGGCAATGATTTTTTCTGATGAATGTAGTAGGGGATTTAATTTACTCTGCGAAAAGCATGTTTTCATTAACCGGCATCAATCAAATTTAATTTCTGTCATTTCGACCGTAGGGAGAAATCTGATACGGTTTTTTTATTTAAAATAGATCTTCCTCAACGCTGACGGCGATGCGTAGGTTTAGAGACTTTGTCTCATGCTGCTGCCTGGTGAAAGTTATGTCAGTAAGTCACAACCAGGCAGTTTTCTCTCCCGATAAATATCGCGATCAAAATGATAAAATAAATAAAAGCTAATTCCATTTTCGGATTTGGCCCTTGTTGACCCGATAAATATCAGGATGACCAACAACCTCCCGGCTTTACACCCCACAAAAAAATCCCCCGATTAAATCGGGGGATTTAAATTATTCTTCGAAAAGCATCTTTACTGAATAACCACTCTGCACATCGCTAAACGGTCTCCGTTACGGTCGCCGATCTCAACCCAGTATAATCCTTTTCCATAAGCTCTCATATCAACATCCATCCTGTCGTAAGGACGTCCAATGGAGTACATTTGGGTAA
>JANNSN010000039.1:0-4325 GCA_031402615.1 Chitinophagaceae bacterium | reverse complement strand
TTTTAAAACCATTGAGGATCTCGAAAAATATGTTTGTACTCTTTGTAAAAAACTAAACGGGGGGGAGGTGAAATCTATCTGTGCTTATCAATATATATTCGCAGGCAATTTTTGGTCTAATATATAATTCACTTTGGTATTACACCGCGCGGCAAGAGATTAATATGGGATTTGTAAGCGTATAGTCTTTATTGATCACAGAAAACGGTGAATAATGAATCCTTTCCCAGGCATCGGTTTCTGGGCTAACACTTAAACCCCTTTTTCTCAGGCGAGATTCTGCAAAAGCTATGTGCGTTGGCTGCAGGACTCGCCGTACTACGGAGCAATATTTAAAATTTGAGCATACCCTCCTGGTTGTCGGCCAGTCCCGGGCCTTCGCTCAATGCCCGTTCAGGATCTCCCCTGAGCATTTTGCCGGTTTTTTCACCGGCTTTTCTTTCCGCTAAAATCGGAAAGAACCTGGGTAAAACACAGTGTTCGTTGCCTATATTCGTGCCGGCGCAAAATAAAAACTTCATAAGCCTTTCCGAAACACATCCAGGAACCGAATATTTCTTATATTCAATCCTTATTTAAAAAAAACATCACATGCTATTGTTAAAACGTTCATTTTCATTGTTTCTTTTGTTTTTCCTCTTTTCTGCTGCCGCCCTGGCGCAGCAACCAGACACAACAAAAAAAACAGCAAACGGGGCCCGTCCTTCTACAAAGCCTAAACCTTTTAAAGAGGTGATCACATCCAAGGCACTTACCAGTAAAGGTTTCTTTTTGGTACACAAAGTGGACGAAGATTATTTTTTTGAAATTCCAGATGACATGCTCAACCGGGAAATCTTAGTGGTAAACCGGCTTTCCAAAACGCAGGCGGGCACCGGTTATGGCGGCGACCAGATCGGGCAAAAAATAATCCGTTTTGAAAAAGGTCCCAATAATAAAATATTCCTGCGTACCATTTCTTATAATGTATATGCAAAAGATTCCACCTCGTCCATGTTTTCTTCTGTAAATAATTCAAACGTTCAACCCATTGAGGCTGCCTTTGATATCAAAGCATTCTCAGAAAATTCAAACGGTGTTGTTATTGATATCACCAAATTTATTGATGGCGAAAACGATGTCTTGTATTACAACAGCGATTCCAAAAAACAACAACAGTTAGGGCCATTACAGGCCGACAAATCTTATATCGTAAGTGTAAAACCTTATCCTATCAATATTGAGATCACTACAATAAAAACTTATGGAAGAACGCCGGCTACACCTGGTGCTGCTCCTACAGGCCGTGCAACAAATACCGGTAATCTTACGGTAGAAATGAACAACTCGTTTGTTTTGCTGCCTAAAGTTCCTATGCAGGCCAGGTATGCTGACGCCAGGGTAGGCTATTTTACCGTTGGGTATACCGATTTTGATGCAAACCCCCAGGGTGTAAAATCGATCAACCTGGTAAAACGCTGGAGGCTGGAACCCAGGGAAGAGGACATGGAAAAATATAAGAACGGCATATTGGTAGAGCCACAAAAACCAATTGTATTTTACATTGACCCGGCTACTCCTAAAAAGTGGATACCTTACCTGGTGCAGGGCGTTAACGACTGGCAGGGTGCTTTTGAAAAAGCAGGGTTTAAAAATGCAGTTATGGGTAAAATGGCACCAACCAAACAGGAAGACAGTACCTGGAGTTTGGAAGATGCCCGAAATTCTGCCATTGTATATAAACCGTCGGATATTGCCAATGCCAGCGGACCCAGTATTGCTGATCCGCGAAGCGGGGAGATCATGGAAAGCCATATCAACTGGTATCATAACGTGATGCAGTTGATCCGCGACTGGTATATGATACAGGCTGCACCGAGTGATGCCCGTTCAAGGCAAATGTTATTTCCCGATGAGTTGATGGGACAGTTGATCCGTTTTGTATCCTCACATGAAGTGGGCCATACCCTTGGACTTCGTCACAACTTTGGTTCAAGCTCTTCTGTTCCTGTTGAAAACCTGCGTAACAAAGCCTGGGTGGAAGCCAATGGCCATACACCTTCCATCATGGACTATGCCCGTTTTAACTATGTGGCGCAACCCGAAGACAATATTTCTCCCGTAGGTTTATTCCCCCGCATTGGTGATTACGACAACTGGGCCATTGAATGGGCGTACAGGCGTTTTCCTGAATACCCATCTCCCGAAGCAGAAAAAGCACACCTGAACAAATGGATCATGGAAAAGCTGAAAGATCATCGTTTATGGTTTGGCGATGGTGAGAGCAACCGTGATGATCCCCGTTCACAAACAGAAGATCTTTCTGATGATGCCATAAAGGCAAGTCAGTACGGTATAAAAAATCTGCAGCGAATTGTTCCCCAGTTAATGACATGGACCAGGGAAGATTATGAGGACCATACAAATCTTGGAAATGTGTATAGCCAGGTTAGCTCCCAGTTTAACCGCTACATGGGTCATGTTTCGAGGTACGTAGGGGGAATTTATAAAACGCCCAGGGTTGTTGAGGATGCAGGGCCGGTATATGATTTTACGGAAAAAGCCAAACAAGCAGCGGCTGTTGCGTTCCTGAATCAACAACTATTCAATACGCCAACCTGGCTCATCAACAAAGACATTTTTGCCAGAACCGGGGGAGATCCGCTTAGTACGATCGGTAATATACAGAGCGGAACTTTAAGCAGGTTGCTTAGTACAGGCATATTAGACAAAATGGTAAAAGCAGAAGCTGCAGTGGGGAGCAATGCCTATAAAATGACCGACCTGCTCGATGATCTAAAAGCAGGAATATGGTCAGAGCTAAGATCAAAAAAACCGATCGATGTGTACCGGAGAAATCTTCAAAAATCCTATACCAGTATACTGGATAATTTATTAAACCCGCCGGCCAGGACGGGCGCTGCTACAGAACCAAGGCCGGGAGGTGCTCCGCAGGTTAATACGGATAATTCAGATATTAAAAGTGTAGTAAGGGCGCACCTGGCATCGTTGAGGAATGAAGTAAATGCTGCCGCCGCAGGAAATGCTGATGCGATGACCAAATATCATTTACAGGATATTTCAAAAAGAATTGCCGATGCACTTGACCCTAAAAAATAAATTCGGATCGTGGGTGTAAAATAATTATTGACAATAACTTTCAAAGTGCTTCGTTTTTTCACGAAGCACTTTTTTTATGGATGACCTCTTTTATGCTCAGGCGGGCCTGCCTGTCGCCTGCCTGTCGGCTGAAAATCAACGAAGAAAAAAACAACACAAAAATACCCCGCAGTAGTCTGCGGGGCGATGAATAAAGCTGAAATTATTTTTTTGCCTGGAAGTGCTGGATCTTTTCGTCCAACACGGCCATTTTACCGTTCTCTATTTTACAATCATCAATAATTGAAAGCGAATCGGCTTTTCCGTTAGCATCTTTCCATACCTGTTTGTACCAAAGGGTTACCCACTCTGTTTTTTTGTCGGCCGAAATAACCGACTCATAATCGTACATCGTAATGGCAAGATCAATATAAACGTTCCGCATATTGGTAAACATGTTAATGGCACTGTCTCTACTCATTTTTTGCTGGAAACCATCCACCCGGATATCAAGCGAATCGGCCAGGCTTGCTGCAAGGCCTGCAAAATCCTTGTCAACAAAGGTTTTAAGGGCTGTCATGGCGACTACTGCGTTCTCTGTGCTGCCGGTCTGCCAGTTCTTGTAAGGCTCGTCGAGTTTAAAAGGCAGCTCAACTGCTGCAGCTGTTGCAGTAACTGTTTCGGCCGATTCTTTGGCCACATCTTTGGTTTCGTTGTTACAGCTGGCAAGTGCAAAAGTAAGGCTGGCCATTAAGAAGATCTGTTTCATGTTTTTGTTGTTTTGTTTAAGATGGTTTTTAGAAAATTCCGTCGTATACAGCACGGGCGCTATAGCGTTTATTGGTACAAGGTATGAAGATAAAATGATGAAAGCAAACGATGGGTGGACTAAATTTTTATTGATCCTTTTGTTAAATACACTAACATAAGTATATTTTTTTATCCCATTTTGTAAGGCGGACCCGGGCTGTCACCTGCCTGAAAAATAACCGTTGAATACAGGGAAATGGCGTAGGCGGGCCGGAGCAGAAAGCAGATAGTTATACCATCTTGATTTACTAAGTAGTCCAAAGCACTACGTTGAAATCTTAGATGGTATTACCTGCATTTTAACGGCCCCTTACTGCCTCAGAGCTTTACGCATCAGTTGTGCTACTGTAGCTTCAGCTGTTGTTCTTTACGCATGAATTCAAAGCAACATGGTGTTATAGTCACCGGTATTAATTGTGAATCATTTGAATTTAATT
>JANNSN010000038.1:0-71044 GCA_031402615.1 Chitinophagaceae bacterium | reverse complement strand
TTTTTCTTGAGTTTGACACCAAAACGATGTAACTAATTGATTACTAATGACACTGTCTTTTAATCGGCTCACTACAAATAACTTTTTATGGAATGTGTTTAAAAAGAAAGCTTATCCTGTGGAATAATAGGCAGTAGCGATTTTACCCCCAGTTGTTGTTGCAAATAAGCTTCGTTTGGACCAGGGGCAGAGCGTAGGTAAATTGTTTGTGAGTTGTGTTTAAGAAGGCTCACCTGCATTTTGTCAAGTGTTTTTCTTAATGAAGTTTCGGTAAAGATGTGTTTAGTTTTATTAACTTTTTGCAGTACATAATTTTGCAAGGCAAAGGCGATATAGCATAAACATATATGACCTTCGATGCGGCTATCGGTCCAGTGAAACATAGGTCTTGTTTCCAGGTGGGATTTAAAGGTGCGGAAACTGTGTTCAATTTTATAGAGTTGCTTGTATTGTTCTAATACTTCGGTAATACTTAAGGAAACATTGTTAGTGCTGATAGCCAGAAATCCATCATATTTTTCAGCTTGTTTAATTTTATTTTCATTTAAATGGTAGGCTTCCTTTCCATCGGATTGTAAAAAGTAACGGGCAGGCTTTTTCTTTAATAAGGATGGATTGTCAAGTAGTTTTTTTGCGGTAACTAGTTTATCTTCCCTGTCTTGTTTATCTTTTTTTGCCCGGCTGGCAGAGTAGGTGGCAATAATGGTTTTGCCTTCGTGTATCAGGGTTGTGTATTTAATGGTTACCGGCTCTTCATCGCTGTCATTGTATATCCACTCATGTTTATAATTTGATAAATCCAGCAAAGTGCTTTGTATGGCTTTGGGTAATGTTTTGAGCCTTTCTCCAAGGATAAATTCATATCCTTTATCCCTTGTAATCTGCAGGTTATTTTTAGATAACATGCCACGGTCGGCTACTACAATTACTTTATCAATGTGGTATTGATTTTCTAAATCTTCCAGTGCTTTTTCAAAAGTGTGGCCTTCGTAAGTATCTCCTTTAAATATGCGATAGCCAATGGGATTTTTATCCCTGTCTATCATCATACAAAACAGTATTTGTGTATTACCAATCTTACCATCTTTACCAAAGCCCATTTGCCGCAACTCCCCTTCATTTTCCACCTCACTCTCAAAATAAAATGTAGTCACATCGTAAAATACAATGTCTAATTTTTGGTTGAATAAATCTCTGCCGGTTTGAAAAATCTGTTGCTGTATTAGCACATTACTGGAAGCCAGTTTATCTAAAGCCCGGTATAAATGATGTAATGCAACGGGTGGAAGGTTAACATATTCCTGTTGATTATAAAAATTCTTAAGTTTACTGCAAGGCTCCTGCAAACGTTCTATCAGCATTAAAAAAATACTGTTGTATAAATTAAACTGAAGTTTACTTTTCTTTTCTATTCTTCTGAAAACATCAGCCAGCCCGTAATGTTGTAAAGCTTTACCATACACTTGCTGATAGCCATAATTGAACCTTCCTGTTTCTTCCAGATCGCCTTGTAATAACGCTTTTACCTCGCCGCCACCTAACTCAAATAATTTGATGCCTATATTGCGTAATTGCTCAGGCGTATAATCTTCCACCTTACCCAGTGAATATAAAATGCGGTTGGTTGATTTGCCTGCTTCATTTCTATAGCTTTCCAGTATGCGCAGGTAGTTTCCTGAATTCTTCTTTTCAATGCGTAAAAATGGCATACCACAAAACTAGAAATGCCTTATGTAAAAATATAGAATGTGCATAAAAGTTGGCTCACTACATTTTTTTTAAAATCTAACATCGCCTCACGCCAATATTGAGTTGTAGAGGATTTTTGAAAATTTGGTGTCAAAGTAGAGAAAAAAACCAATTATCCAAATTGGTCTACATATAATTTCACTTTGGTATAACCTGATTTTTTATGCAATCAATATTGTAAAACAAATTTCAAATCAAGACCATGAAAAACCGGCGTACATAAAACCGGTTTTTACACAGAATAGGAGAATTTCAGAATTTTCAACACCACTTAAAATAATGCTTGGTTTCATTGGCCAAACGGTCATTTTTACCAATGCTGTTACTAAATCAGCTTATTCTAAAAATAATTTAAAAATAAATGCTTCTCTCTAAAATAATAGTAAAAACCATACGTTATTGTGGTTATTACCCTCTAAACCCAACTCTATGAAAAAATGTATACCCATCCTGGTAGCACTTTGTTGCCCGTTATTTGTTTTATGCCAGGATATCACCGGCCACTGGAAAGGAACCATCTTCAACGAGGATGCGAATCAATCACTTAATTATGAAGTTGTTATAAAAAAGGAAAAAGGGAAGTATACCGCCTTCTCACATACTACCTATTTAATTGATGGTAAAAAGTACTTTGGTATTAAGAAGATTAATATTCGCATAGCAAAAGATGGCAAAATCGTTATGCAGGATGCATCGCTGGTAGATTATGACTACCCGTTATTACCAAAAAGGAATGTGATGCAGTTGAACGTATTGGACCTCGCAAGCCAGGATAATGAAGCAAAGCTGGAAGGCCTTTTTGTTACCAATAGTTCAAAAGACTACAAGGGGCTAACCGGGCATGTTGATATCAGGAGAGTTAGTCAAATAATTGAAACTAACCTGTTGACCTATTTTCAAAAGCCAACTGCTGATAACGATCTAAGTTTTGTAAAATAAGAAATCGGCTATTAAATTAGCCATTAATTGGTAAACTGTTACTAAAAAAAAGAGCGCCAGTGTATTTTCACTACAAAAGTTAGTTTAAAGCATGAGCTTGATCAGCAGCAGGTTTTTAACAACGAAGCTGGTATGTTATTCAATCAACACTTTGATCCATTCAGGTGTAGCGCGGGTTTATTGTTTATGTACTTTGCCTCTGCAGTCAAATAGGGTTTGATATAGCCCAGTTATCCGGCTAATTCTGCAATTTTAGTTTGCTTTTATCCAGCTATATCCATATGGCTGTATTGAACTTCTGCCATTTCAACTTTACCTAAGACCGTGTACTCGCCTGAGCTACCGGGAGATTTTACATTATGAGCATACAGTTCGTTTAATTTTTGCCCTTCCCAGGTAAATCATTGCTGCTTTTAAACGAGTAACAGCAACCGGACCATATTTTAAAATTGGAAATACCACTTTCTGGTTATTGCATACCCTGCATCAAATATTTAATTTTGTAGACTAAACAATTTTCTATCACACTTAAATTTATTACCATGGGGTCAACATTAATAAAATCAGTAGAGAACCCTGTACGTAACCAGTGGTTAGCAGTTAACCCGGCTAACAACAGCACAAAAGAACTTGTTAAGTTAAAAGCCCCGGATTATTCCTTTCAGCCGAATTAACAAAGCAGGGTGGAAATTCGGATCTAACGTTCGTTATACTTGATATTGATAGTCAGAATGTAGTTAATATTTCAATAGCAGCGCTCTTTAACCAGGGGTTAACCGTAAATAAATCCTACGGTATTTCAGTTTTCAGAAGTGCCGCAGCCCTGGATACGGTTACTATTGGATGGCCTTATCCATTAACGTTTAACCGTTCTTTAAGTTTGAAAGTGACCGTACAGGAACCGGGCGTGGTTCAGATATTGGCAAATGTGATTACAGCTTCGTAATTTAACCTGTTTGAGTTTGCAGGTGAAATGGTCATTATTTTTTTAATTGTAATTGATAACAAACTTATTGTTGGGATAGATTTTTTTGTCTTTTGAAGAACAATGAGCCAGCGTTCAATCTGTAGAAGCTTTTACCAGACTGTGTTTCAGTAATTGATTATTTACCTATAATTAACATTATGTTAAATACTATTTAAATCTACATGTTATTTTTTTCAAATAGCCATGTTATATTCTTTCCCGCCAAAAAAAAAGGCGACAGTATATTCTACTGTCGCCACACCCCCGGTAAGCATGTATTAAAGCGGAATCGTTAAATCATGTTAATTCTGTTTCAGTAAATATTTCAATTGATGCTAATTTATAAAATGTAAGCCTTACATGCAACAAGTATTTCGTTTTAATAAATAAGTAATATCTCTACATCCCTTTCTTGCCATCCCTGGTATCGGTAAGTTTTCCCAGAATCCGTTTATTTCTTTATTTTAACCTGGGCTTTAAATAAACATCGATCTGTTTTATTAAACCGGTTCTGTTAAATATGGCTGTACTGAACTCTTTTGCCAACAATAATCGTTCAGATTAATCTTGTGGGGAGTAAATATATATTTGCTTTAAAAAACTTTGTCTAAAGTTGCGGTCAGTGATAAAGATGCAACTACCCAGCCCAATTCTAATTTTGTTTAATTAAACGCGGGTTCAATTAACTTTACAACACCCGAAATTACAGTGGCATCAAAGCCCATTAAAAAAACCACCGGGGCCTACTATCATCGCGCTGTTGACAACAGATTTATTTTTCTGAGGCATGATGTTTTGTTTAAAGGGTTAAAGTTTTAAACAGTTATGTTCAGAACGCATAGCAAGCATACCGGAACCACTGCACATTAAACTTGTAAAAAAGCGGAGGTATCTACCCAAATAAGTTAATACGATCCGCTTAATAACGATTGCTTATATGAAAAAACTAACGCGTTTCTGAAAATTCAATAAATTTCATGTATTCATACTTTTACTGGTATACCCTTACATAATCAATTTCCAGTGTTGCAGTTGTAAACGCCGGATCTACAGGACCACCAAAATTGCCACCCATCGCCATGTTTAACAGGATAAAAAAGTTTTGATTAAATGGTAAAGCCACTGAATTGGCAACCGTGTGATACAATTGCGAATCCACATAAATTTTTATGTCCGTTGCTGACCAATCAACGATATAATTATGAAAAGACATTGTGGCATCCGGAATAACAATGGTATTACCATTGGCACTGCCACCCGAGCGGCCAGGATAGTGAAGCGTACCGTATATCTTATTTACATCCCTGCCAAGATGTTCCGCAATATCTGTTTCGCCACAGGCAGGCCAGCTTACCGCGCCGATATTGTCTCCAAGCATCCATAATGCCGGCCAGGTACCTACACCGGTAGGAAATTTAGCACGTATTTCTATTCTGCCATACTTAAAAGCGTATTTACCTTTGGTTAATAAACGGGCTGAGGTATAAGCGCTGCCCAGGTAAGTTTCTTTTTTGGCAATTATTTTTAATACGCCACCTGCTACTACTACATTATCGGGCCTGTTGGTATAATATTGTAATTCATTGTTTCCCCATCCGCCGCTGCCGGTGCCAATATCATAACCCCATTTACCAACGTCGGGTGCACCAGCTGTGTTAAATTCATCAGACCATACCAACCCTAATGTAACAACTATGGTTACCTGTATCGATTTAGATATCGTTTGCCCTGAGCCGCTTTTGGCTGTTACGTTAACCGTATAGGTACCACCTGCAGGATATCGGTAGGTGATCGCACCAGTAGGAACGGTTGCAAAAATACCGTTACCATAATCAAAATCATAGGTGACTGCATTTGTTGCAGTTGCTGTAAAAGTTACATTACCACTGTTATCGGTACTAACGGTTGCTGAAACGACCAGGTTTGAAGGTGCCACGGATCCACCACCAGAGGATCCTCCTTTACTGCAGGAATTTATGATCAACATGGCTACTGCAAATAATACATAAAGTATCCGCTTCATAACTTGCTTATTTCTTAATTAACTTTTGATACCACGAATTTCCGTCGGCACCTATATTTCTTATATGCACTTGCGTGGGTGTAATAGACAGTATCTCATATCGAACGCCCCCGGTTCCAAAATTAATAATGCCGTTCCCCGGAACTACAAATTCAATTTGAGTTGATTCAGAGGCTGATGAACCTGAAGTAGAATTGGAAAATGACAGGCTTTTTGTTCCCCCCGTGTTTATGGCATAGCATCCATCGCCACCTGCAAATCCGTAAAAAGAAGTTGCTGCACCAATGGAAAACGATTCTCCTTTATTATTGATACTCAACGACACCCTGTCTAATGCATCTTTAGAGAAAGTTATGTCGTCATCATAAGCGCATGGTTCTCTTGTATTTGGCCCGGCGGAATAAAACAGCGGAAAAAATAAATTATTTGGTCCCACACCAAAATGGCCACCGGCATTACGATCTGTTTGCCATACTTTACTTCCTCCGTCAGTTAGATTTTGCAGAATAGCAGCAGGAATAACAAAATTTACAAAAACTTTTACCTGTTTACTGATGGTTGAAGTAGCACCACCGGTACCAATTGCATTGATGGTTATTACAAAATCGGTGGTGCCCGGTGTAGAATACCTGTAAGTGATAACTCCCGAAGGCACCATTTTAAAAGTACCGTCACCAAAATCTACCTTATAGTTTAAGGCGTTATTAGCGGTTATTGTAATCAAAACTTTACCGGTACCATCTCCATTAGGATTGGCGGCATTTTGTCCCTGAATTGCTGCTGTAACTGCCAGATTTTCCGGCACTTTTAAATCGCCAAAAGAATATTCTGCTTTTTTGCAACTGCTGAAGCTGATGGCAGCTGCCATAACAACTAAGCAGGCTCTTATGAATTTTTTTATCATGGTCGTAATTTTTTATCAGTTAGTTAAGTCGGATATCATCAAAATAATAGGTAAAATTTGGAGAACCGTCTCCAGCCGTTCCCAAATCAAAAATTAACACAACTCTTGAATAAGTATTACCAACATTAACTCCTGAATAATCAAAAGTTAACTCTTCCCAGGCATTGGCTGTTGTAGTTGTTGCTTGTATTTCGTGATTGATTGCTCCATTGGTAGAGTTTTCAACTTTCAAAAGCAGCCTGGCGCCAACCCTTGGGGAATACACTTTTATTTTAAATGTTCTTAGTGTTGAGAAATCTATGGAATTTACCAATTGCAGGAAGGTTCCGGCCCAAACTTCAGGCGCACCTTTAACCAGCTTACCAACTTTTGTACTGGTGTTTATGCCCGATGGATCTGGATTATTTACAACGGTTGCAGTGGCACCGCCAAAATTTACAAAAGGATACGGGTATGAAGTTGATTGAAAGTCAATCGGCAACCCTAAGTAATTGGGGATAACGTTGGCCGGCAGGAAATTAACATCGTCCCAGTAGAACACTCCCCCGGAACCCGAATTTCCAAAGTCGAAGAAGATAGAAGCCTTATCGTACGAATAAGTCAAATTTAAATTTGCTGTGCCTTCCGATTCTGTGGCAAAATCGAAGACCAGGGTTTCCCATGTATTTGCGGCCTGTGTCATCGCCTCCGTTTCAACAGATCTTCCTGCGTTGTTTTTATCTTCCACTTTTAAACGCACACGTATCCCTGCTGCAGGCGAATACACCCGCACACTCATTTGTGTTTTAGTTGCCGTAAAAGCAATTGGCGCCGACAATGCGGTACCCATAGTTGAACCAGCCCAGGTTTCAGCACCATTTGTTTTGGTTGTTCGTTTAACATTGTTAGCTGCATTGACCGGGTCCACTGCAGCTATACTGCTGTTTCCGCCAAAATCAATGACTTCATAATTAACAATCGGATTGTCGAAAGTTATGGGCAATGATAAGATACTTGTAGGCATATTATTGGTCTGGCGAATGTCATCGAATAGCCAGGTAAAATTAGCCGATCCGTTACCCGCTGTACCGAGGTCAAAAATTAAAACAACTTTCTGGTATGAGTTACCGGTGTTGATGGCCCTGAAGTCAAAAGCCAGATCTTCCCATGCATTGGCTACCGTACTGGCAGCTTCTTTTTCAAAAAAGATTCCTCCGTCAGTCAGATTTTCAACCTTTAACAAAACCCTTGCTCCAACCCTTGGAGAAAAAACCTTCATTCTAAAAACCCGGTTTGCAGAAAAATCAATTGGATTACCTACCGTTAATAAACTACCACCCCAAACTTCGGGTGCATTTTTTACCATACGTGCCACGTTGGCCGTTGTGTTAATACCATTCATTTGCGGGTTGGCTATCTTTGTTGACACACCGCCTCCAAAATTTGCGAAGGTATAATCTACTGTTGGTGATTCAAAGGTTATTGGTATTAAAACGGGATCAACAATATTAATAACTGTGGTATATTGTGTTGTGGCAGCACCTCCACTTAAAGCAACCACCCTCAACGTGTAACTACCTACAGCTGCATAAATATGAGAAATGGTTTGTCCTTCGTTAAAGTTTTGTGGGACTTCATTGGGCACATCTCCAAAATATACCCGGAAAAAAGTTTCGTACAGGGCTGTTGCAGACACATTAAGTTTATACCTGTTTCCCGGATCAATAGTTGCGGTAACCACAAGGTTCTCCGGTTGCCTGAAGGTTACCGTTAACTGTTTGGTATATTCCGTGGCAATACCGGTAACATCATAGGCTTTTATTTTAACGGTATAAACACCTTCAGCATAAGTATGCTGTGCATTTTTGCCTGCACCTACGATTACAGGTGTACTTGCTGCATCTCCAAAAATCACTTCGTAACGTACGCCACCTTCGCTGTTAGGCGTAATTGTTACCAGGCCCGAGTTATCCTGTGTTACCTGGAACAACGCACTTACATTGACCGGAGCTTTGCCGCTGGCAATCAGCGACAGATCATCAAAATTATCTTTGGTACATCCTGCGAATAAAGCAAGGACAATACCAAGCGTTAAAAAATATTTTATTGCTTTCATGTTTTTATTTTTAAGTTGACATTGAAGTTTAACGATTAGTAACCGGGGTTTTGTGTTAATCCGCCATTTACCTCTCCCAACGGAATCGGAAACAGTTCGTGTTTACCTGAAATAAATCCTAAAGTTCCCAAAACTGCAGTGGCTTTACCGGTTCTAACCAGGTCAAAAAAGTATTCTCCTTCCATGGCCAGTTCCCGTCTGCGCTCTGCAAATATAGCATCGCCCAGCGTTATTCCGGTGGAAGTAATATCGTTATTTGTGTTACCAAAGGCACGTCTGCGAACCTGGTTCAGGTAGGTTAATGCTTTTAAGTCATTGGGGGCAGTTGCCTTATTGTTGGCTTCTGCTGCCATTAACAATACATCAGCATATCGTATGGTTCTGAAATTGTTTGCATAGTTCAACTCAATTTGCCCCGATGATTCACCAACACGTGGTTGAAATTTACCGCTATAAAACCCGGTATTTCGGTAAGGAGCTACCAGGTAAACGATATTAAAATTTGGATTCGCATTTTTGTAGGCCTCTACGTCGAACAGGGTTACATTTTTTCTTTGATCGTTTGCGTTATAGGCACTGGCAAGATTTGACGTTGGCAGGTTGGTGCTCCAACCTGATGCATAAGGCATTCCGTTTATACCGGAAAATCCTCTTACTCCTGATTGCTGCACTACCAGGTTTCCCTGGTTCCTGGTAGGGTGCCCCCAATCGAATGTAGCCTGCCCGTTTGAATATTGAATTTCAAAAACAGATTCAGGTCCGTTTTCCCCGCTCTGCAAAAAAATAGATCCGAAATTAGTTACCAGGCTAAATGCATTGGCTGTTATCACATTTTCCAGCATGGCTGCAGCGGCGGTATACTTACCCTGGTACAAATAAACTTTTCCGAGTAAAGCCTGTGCAGCATATTTGGTAGCCCTTCCTTTTTCAGTTTGTACTGCTGGCAATGCTGCGATCGCATTTGTTAAATCCTTTTCAATTTGAGTATATACTTCCGTTTTTGGAGACCTTACTAAAGTTCTGGTATCTGCAACACCCAGCCTTCTGTCAACAAACAAAGGCACATCGCCAAACATTTTAACCAGGGTGAAATAATAAAAAGCTCTCAGGAAATAGGTTTCTCCGTACAACGCATCTTTGCCGGCAAATGAGATATTTTTACCTGCCAGGTTCAGATCTTTGTACTGGGTAAGATAGTTTACCCGGTTTATACCTTCATAGGCAGATTGCCATAGATCGGCTATTGATGAATTTACAGAAGTAAATGTAAAATCATCAATTTGCTGAAGGGCCAGCTGATCTGATGCTGATTCTCCGCCAGTAACGGAGTTTTCAGTAATAACATCACCAATCAAAACAAGTTGATTTAACCAGGTTAGTGGTGAATAACACGCAACGCCCATCGCTTTATAATCTGCTTCGGACCTCAGGTACTCCTGGTCTGTAATTTTATAGTCTTCCCGGGGATTATAATCAACCCACTTTTTGCACGAACCCATAACCAGGCAGGCAATAACAACTGTAAAAATTTTAATACTTTTCATATAACTATAATTTAATGTTTTAGAATCTAATATCAAGGCCTACTGCATAAGACCTGGCCAGCGGATAGGCGCCACGGTCAACTCCCGTATCCAACAATCCTGTAGCGGCTATTTCAGGATCAAATCCATCGTATTTGGTAAATACAAAAGCATTTTTAACCTGTGCATATAGCCTTACACTTTTAAAGGTTTTTTTAACTGCTTTAAAAGGCAGCGTATAACCTAGTAAAATATTTTTGATCTTAAGAAAAGATGCATCCTCAACAAACCTGTCGGAAAAACGGGCATTGTTGTTTGGATCTGTAAAGCTATATCTTGGATTTTTAGCATCATTGGTAGTACCAGGTCCTGTCCATCTTTCCAATATCCTGGCATATTTATTTGTAAAGTTGTTGTTTCTTTCAAACGCCCTTACAACATCGTTTCCATAAGAACCGTAGGTAAATACGGAAAGATCAAAGTCTTTATAAGTCAGGTTAACTGTTAAACCGGAAGTAAACTTTGGAAATGGAGAACCAATAACTTCCTGATCCTTTGAATCAATTATTTTATCTCCATTCAGGTCTTTGTAACGGATATCTCCGGGAGCTGCATTTGGATAGGTTTTTTGTGTATTGCCATTACCATCTAAATAAGTAAGTCCATCAATTTCTCCCTGTGTTTGAAAAAGGCCATCGGTTCTGTAACCGAAATAAACACCCGGTGCATATCCTGGAGCAAACAAGGTAGTGTTTTGGCTTTGCCCGTTAAAAAAGTTACCTCCAAAAATAAAACCGCTGGCACCCGTACTGGTTACTTCTCCTTTTACAGTAGTAAAAGTAAGCGTAGTGTTTAATTTTAATTCCTTAGCGATTGTTTCATTGTACCCCAGTGTTATATCCACACCGCTTGCATTGGTAGTACCAATATTGGTAACCGGCGAAGGTATGGCACCTAAATAAGAAGAAAGATTTGTGGTAAACAAAAGGTCTTTTGTTTTCTTATAATAGTAATCTGCTGAAATGTTGAACTTATTTTTATGAAAATTCATTTCGAAACCCGCATTGGCCTGTGTGTTACTTTCCCAACCAAGTAATGGATTAGCGTAAGTACCTAAAGTGGCACCATTTGAAAATGAATTACCAAAAGTATACCCGATCGTATTTCCTGTTCCATAAAGAGAAGCCAGGTAATCTGTTTGTATCGTTGACAGAGCTGCATAGTTGGTAGGTACTGCCTGGTCGTTACCTGTTACACCGTAACTACCCCTTATTTTCAGGTAATCGATGAATTTTGATTTGAAAAAATTCTCTTTGCTGGCAACCCAACCTAATGAACCCGCATAAAAATTACCGAAGCGCCTGTCTGCTCCAAAACGGGTTGATCCATCTCTTCTGCCCGTGAATGAAGCCAGGTATTTATCATTATAATCGTAATTCACCCTCAGGAATCCCGAGGCATTTTTATTGAAGTACTCAAAGTAATAACCTCTGATTGCAGTATATACCTGGGGCTGACCGTTAACGATCAAAATACTGTTTACACCAGTTGCCGCGTTATAATCCGCATACTCCCATGAATTAAAAGGCACATCATCTCTTGAAACACCTTGCTGGTTACCCGAACTTTTACTAAGCGCTATACCTACAACGGTTTCAAATTTGTGGTCATTAAAAATTTTGAAGTCATAATTTGCAAAAGCCTCGTAGGTGTAGTTGGCATTTTTAAAGCCATCATGAGCAACACTATTATGCCTGTTTGGTTTAACACTACCATCTGCATTTAAAGTATTGTTTGGATCTATATTGTTAGGACCCAGGAATTGCAATGGACTGAACACTTTTGCATTCGCATCAAACTTTGTATAACCAAAACGGGTGGTTAATTTAAGTTTTTTAAGTACATCGTATTGAAATTCGAACTTACCATACAGTTTATTTCCAATATTTTGATTGTGCGTATTGCTTAATTGATTTAATGGATTTTGAATTTCCTGGGTGATCAGGTTACTGAAACCATAATCGCCAATCGTATTGGCTACATTATTATATTTAGAAACCGATGGGTCAAAATTCAGCGCATTACCTAAAACGCCGTTAAAAGCATCAGATGGCACTCCTTTACTGTTTAAATTCTGGTAAGAAGCGTTTACAATGAATTTAAGCTTATCGGATAAACTGAAATTTACATTGGATGTAAAATTCAAACGGTTAAATCTGGATTTATTATATCCACCAACGATACCTCCCTGGCTTAAATAACCACCGCCAAGAAAATAGCTCACTTTATCGGTTCCACCTCTGGCCGAAATATTGTAATTCTGCTCAGGAGCATTTTCAAAAACCTCGTCCTGCCAGTCAGTTCCTACACCAAGGGTCGACAGGTTTGGAAAAATCAAATCGCCACCAGATAAAGTACTTCCTTCATTGAGCATGGCACCGTATTGTGTTGCGTTTAACACAGGCATTTTTCTGATCACCTGTTGAATACCATAACTGCTGTTGAAGGAAAATTCAGCTTTCTGGTTTTTTCTGCCGGATTTGGTGGTAATTACAATTACCCCGTTTCCCCCCTTAACACCATAAATAGAAGTGCTGGCCGCATCTTTTAAAACGTTTACTGTCTCAATATCAGATGGGTTGATAGAATTTAAATCATTAACTGTTTGTGGAATACCATCAACAATTACTGCCGGATCGGCACCCAAACCCGGAATACCCCGTATAAAAAGTGTTGGTTTACTACCGGGAGTACCATTTTGTATTACACTAACCCCTGAAGCTGCACCCTGTAGTGCCTGCTCAATTCTTACCGGAGCCAGTTTTTGAATATCGGCACTTTTAACAGTAGAGATGGCGCCCGATACTTTGGTGACCTTTTGCGTACCATAACCAACAACGATAACCTCATCCAGGCTCTTTGTTGCCTCCTCCAGAAAGATGCTAAGTAATGCGTTGTTATTAACCTGCACGCTATAAGGTAGCATACCCACATAGGTAATGGAAATCCGTTTTCCCTTGGGGACGGTAATAGAAAAATTTCCGTCTGCGTCGGTTTTTGTAAGTGTTGTTGTACCTTGAACATTAACGGTTGCGCCAACCAGGGGGTTTCCCGTTGATAAATCCATTACTTTTCCAGTTGCAGTAATGTCTTGTCCGATAGCTGTTTGAAGGAAAGTGCCGAAAATTAATCCCAAGCACAGTAGTTTGGCTTTTAAATTCATATAGCAATAATTTGTTTGAGAAAATCTGTGAAACTAGAATTGTAAATCTAACTACAGCTACTACAATTTAAAAGTTTTCTGCCACTTCATTACTACATCAAAAAATATAACTCTCTGATTATTAACAGGATTAAAATACATCATTACTACGTCAGATGAATTATTTAGCTTTATGTCCTGTTAAATATGCGAAATGAAGAAGCTTTTCTTATTTATTTTTATGCCAATCCAGGTCTTTGGTCAAAACACGATTGGATTTCCTGATATAATCAATTATTCCAAACAGGATTATAATGCCGGTTTACAAAACTGGGATATTAAACAAGATCGGAATGGGATTATTTATATGGCTAATAATGAAGGCTTATTAAGCTTTAATGGAAAAAACTGGTCTATGTACCCGCTTCCGAACAAAACTATAGTTCGTTCAGTTGAGATTGGAAAAGAAAACCGTATTTATGTAGGAGGCCAGGACGAACTGGGATATTTTGCTCCTTCAAAAAATGGTGTGCTGCAATACCATTCGATGGTTGACAAATTAAGTGCCGACAATAAATTTTTCGGAGATGTTTGGGATATTGTATCGTTGGGTGAGGATGTTTTTTTCAGGTCCAATAGCAAAATATTCAAATTTTCGAACCTGGGTGCGGTTGCAACATTTACTGCAACGGCGCAATGGTCTTACCTGGGAACAAGTAATAACCAGTTATATGCCCATGACTATAAAACGGGTATTCTGCATTTTGAGAATGAAGTATGGATGCCGGTTACTGTTAATAATATGTTGCCCCTTAATGAACCGGTAACTTCTATTTTACCCATCAATAACGACAGTTCGCTGGTAACAACCTTAAAAGACGGGATCTTCCTGATCTCTAAATCGGGTATTTCTAAATTACCCTTTGCCAATGAAGCGATATTTAAAGATGAACGAATTTATGCAGGTACCAAAATAAACGCCGACTGGTTTGCCTTTGCCACCAGCAATAGAGGTATTTTTATTACGGATATTAAAGGAAATATTATTCAAAGTTTTTCCAGGACAGAAGGCCTGCAAAATAATAACGTGCTGAGCATTTTTTATAACAGCCATGGAGATCTATGGCTGGGATTGGACAATGGGATTGACTTTATTGCCTATAATAGTTCGATCAAGCAAATTAAACCCATGTTACAGGACGGGTCGGGTTATACGGCTATTGTAAAAGACAGCCGTTTATTTTTAGGCACATCCAATGGATTGTTCAGTATTTTGCTGCAAGCTGAAAAAGACCTGAGCTTCAGTACTGGCAATTTTACAGAAGTGGAGAACACCAAAGGACAAGCCTGGAGTTTAGCCAATATTAATAATGAACTGTTGTTAGGGCATCATGAAGGCGCTTTTGTTATACGAGATAATGCCGCAAGAAAAATTTCTGAAAACCAGGGGTTCTGGAATTTTAATCCCGTTACAAAAACCTTTCCAACACCCCAGGTTATAGCCGGTACTTATAACGGACTTGTTGTTTTTGATGTTAATAACCAAAATTTCAGTTTTGAAAAGAAGATCCCGGGCTTTGTAGAGTCGTCGAGATTTGTTACTATGGGTCAGGATGAAAATATTTGGGTTTCACATCCATATCATGGCGTTTTCAGGGTTGTAAAACAGCCCGGCAGTACCCAGGAATACTACCTGTACGCTGATACCAAGGGTCTCCCCTCACTGCTTAATAATCATATTTACACCATAAAGAATGAGTTGGTTGTAGCTACTGAAAAAGGAGTTTATATCTACCAAAAAAAAAGTGACCGCTTTACCCCTTCGCCATTTTATCAAAAAATTTTAGGTGATCAAAGTATCCGGTACCTGAAGGAAGATACAGATGGCAATATCTGGTTCATACATGAAAAAACAATGGGCGTTATTGATTTCTCTAAAAAAGAACCGGCGCTGATCTATTTACCCGAGTTAAATAATAAAATGCTTAGTGGCTTTGAATTTATTTACCCGGTTAACAAAAACAATATTCTATTAGGTGGTGAAAAAGGGTTCTTTCACATTAACTACGAAAAATATAAGCAAAATATGATTGACCTGAAGGTGAAGATCAGGTCAATAAGAATAATCAACAAAACGGATAGTGTATTATTTGGTGGTTACTATAACACAGAAAATCAAATTCAACTGCCCGAAAGTATCCCCTCCATTGATAACCACTGGAAAACGCTGCGCTTTGAATATGCCTCCTTACATTTCGGGTTTCAATCCAGCCTGGAATACAGCTATCGGTTAAAAGGGTTTGAAAATAATTGGAGTGAATGGTCTAAAAGAACTGAAAAAGAATATACCAATCTCCCGGCCGGCAAATTCACTTTTGAGATAAAAGTGAGGAACAACCTGGGTAACGAATCGGCGGTTGCCGGATATGCGTTCAGGATACTTCCTCCGTGGTATAGAACAACGTGGGCAAAGATATTGTACATTTTACTTTTTTGTACCGGGATGTTTATTGTGTACAGGTGGCAGCAGAAAATATTCAAACGACAACAAAATAAATTTAAAGAAGAACAGGCCAACCTGTCGTATATACATGAACTGGAATTGGCAAAATCTGAAAGTGAACTGGTAACGCTACGCAATGAAAAGCTGGAATCGGATATTAATTTCAAGAATTCTGAACTGGCATCTGTTGCCATGCATTTGGTGCAAAAGGGCGAACTGGTTTCAAAAATAAAGGGAGAACTCAACCATTTAATGAAAGAATCCGATAACCCACAGGCAGTTAAAGATTTAAAGAAAATGATCAGGACCCTCAGCGAAGACGACAATATCGACAACGAGTGGGAAAAATTTACACAGCACTTTGATAAGGTACACAGTGATTTTATTGTTGAACTGAAGGATAAGCATCCGGATGTTTCCAGTAATGAAGTAAAATTATGCGCTTACCTGCGGATGAATTTATCAACCAAAGAAATATCACAATTAATGAATATTTCCGTTAGGGGTGTTGAAGTAAGCCGGTATCGTTTAAGAAAAAAGTTAGCGTTATCCACCGAAACAAATTTGTTTGACTATTTAATGAGTATACATAGCATTCAGCCAAAAACTTAATGACCAAAAAAAGGCCGTCTCATATCCAATGCGGCGGCCTGTTGAAAAATATACCTGTTGAAAAAAAACAGTGCTATTCCGGTTCTTCCGGTTCGATTGACGTTTCGGAATCCGTTTCATCATCAGCAGCCGGTAAAGCTGAACCAGTTTCTCCGGAAACATTACCTGCCTCATCCATCAACAAATCGTCTTCCATCTCTTTTTCATCTAACTGGGTGATAGCTGCAATTTCATCGCCTTCATCAACCCGTATCAGTTTAACACCCTGTGTGGCACGTCCCTGCTCACTAATTTGACTTACCGGCATCCGTATGGTGACACCACTGACACAGGTAATCATCAAATCATCCGTTTCATCAACCGCCAACAATCCAACCAATGAGCCGGTTTTAGCCGTTACACTGATTGTTTTAACACCCTTACCGCCACGGTTAGTGATACGGTAATTGGCTTCTCCTGTTTCCGGATCGTCCAGGAAAGTACGTTTACCATAACCTTTCTCACTTACTACCAATACCGTTTTGGTTTTATCTTCCACATTCACACAAATCATACCTACCACCTCATCTTTTTCATTGTTAACTGTAATACCCCTTACACCTATTCCTCCACGTCCTGTTGGTCTCACTTTTTCTTCTGGAAAACGAATAGCCCGGCCACTCTTGATGGCCATCATTATTTCACAATTCCCATCTGTTAACCTGGCCTCCAGTAATTGATCGCCTTCGTTAATGTTGATGGCATTAATTCCATTTTGACGAGGGCGACTAAACGCTTTCAGGTAAGATTTATTAATGATTCCCTGCTTGGTACATAAAACGATATAATGATTATTTACGTATTCCTCATCGTTAAAGTCCCTGATATCAATAATGGCCCTTACTTTATCATCCGGAGGAATCTGTATCATGTTCTGTAATGCCCTGCCCTTGCTGGTTTTATCACCTTCGGGGATTTCGTACACTTTTAACCAGAAACATCTGCCCATTTCCGTAAAGATGAGTAAAGTATGGTGCGTACTGGCTACGAATAAGTGTTCAATATAATCTTCCTGCCGGGTACTGCTCCCTTTGGCACCACGGCCACCACGCCGCTGCTGCCGATAATCGTCGGCGGTTGTACGCTTAATATATCCCAAATGAGAAATGGTTACGACCACATCTTCATCTTCTATCAGATCCAGCATATTTATTTCGTCGCCGGCAAATACGATCTCCGATTTACGCGCATCGCCAAATTTTTCTTTTACTTCAATCAGCTCGGTTTTGATGATCTCGTAGCGCATATCTTCATTGGCCAACAGCTCTTTTAAATGTTCGATCAACTTCATGATCTCGGCATGCTCTGCACGGATCTTATCAATTTCCATTCCGGTAAGGCGCTGCAAACGCATTTCCAGTACAGCTTTGGCCTGTATTTCACTCATACCGAAATTCGCCATCAATCCTTCCTGTGCCATATTGGGTGTAGAGGATTCACGAATGAGTTTGATAACGGCATCGAGATTATCCAAAGCAATGATATATCCTTCTAAAATATGTGCACGCTCTTCCGCTTTGCGCAGTTCAAATTGGGTACGACGAACAACAACCTCATGGCGAAAAAGTATAAACTCTCTGATCAGATCCTTTAAATTTAATATCCTTGGCCTTCCCCTTACCAGGGCCACATTATTTACTCCGTAGGAAGTTTGTAATTCGGTTTGTTTGTACAGGTGGTTAATAACAACCTGTGCAACAGCATCTTTTTTAAGATCAATTACAATACGGGTACCTTCTTTATTATTACTCTCGTTATTAACATCCGAAACGCCTTCAATATGTTTTTCGTTGATCAGTTCGCCGATCTTGGCAGTTAAAGTATCCCTGTTTACCTGGTATGGAACCTGGGTGATGATGATCTTTTCCCTGCCGGTTTTAGTTAATTCGATATCAACCTTACCTCTCAATACTACCCTGCCCCGGCCTGTTAATAAACCCTCTTTAACCCCTTCAAATCCATAGATGACGCCACCTGTAGGAAAATCGGGTCCCTTAACATAATGGATCAGTTCTTCGCAGCTGATCTCTTTATTATCGATATAGGCAATACAACCATCAATCACTTCGCTTAAGTTATGTGGCATCATATTGGTTGCCATACCTACCGCAATACCACTGCTTCCGTTCACTAAAAGTTGCGGTATTCGGGTTGGCAAAACAGTTGGTTCCTGTAATGAGTCATCAAAGTTCAACTGGAAATCTACCGTTTCTTTCTCTATATCTTCCAACATGGCTTCGGCAAACTTTTGCATGCGCACTTCGGTATATCGCATGGCAGCCGGCGGGTCTCCGTCTTCGCTCCCAAAATTACCCTGGCCATCGATCATTTTATAACGCATGGCCCAGTCCTGTGCCATACGTACCATCGTATCATAAATAGCTTTGTCACCATGCGGGTGAAACTTACCCATAACCTCACCTACAATACGAGCCGATTTTTTGTAGGGTTTACTGCTGTTGTTACTCAGCTCGTTCATGCCGTACAGTACACGTCGGTGAACAGGTTTTAGTCCGTCCCTGACATCGGGTAAAGCACGTCCTACAATCACACTCATCGAGTAATCGATATAGCTGGATTTCATTTGTTCTTCGATATTTACCGGGATGATCCGTCCACGGTTACCATCATCTCCACCGTTGTCTAAAGGTTGATTTTCTTCGCTTAAATTGTCGTTATTTGCCATAATTTTTTATCGTGTGCGAAAGTACCGATTTTAGCCTGTTATTCCGCATTAAAAAAGCTTTTTTTAGGGTATTTTTTTACATAATTTTAAGCGTTTTGTGGATAGCTTGAAATGGAACACGGATTATTCAGATCATACCGATTTTTAGTGATTTTTATCCGTTTTTTATTTGTTCAATCCATTTATTCCGTGTTCCATTGTTTAACTTGCCAAAAAATTATCTATTTGAAAACGATTGTACTTATTGGTGCCGGTAAATCGGCCACGGTTTTAATTGACTATTTGATTGCAGAAGCAGAAATCAATAACTGGAAATTTATTATCGGAGATGCCAACAGGGAGCAAATACTTCTTAAAACCAATAATTCCATATACGCTGAAGCGGTAGAACTGGATGTTACCAATGAAAAACAAAGAGGCGATTTGATCGAAAGGGCCCATGTAGTGATTTCGATGATGCCTCCTGCACTGCACTTTTTGGTTGCCAAGGATTGTGTTGAATACCGAAAGCATTTGTTAACGGCTTCTTACCTGGATGATCAAATGAAAAGTCTCAACGAGGAGATCAGCAACCGAAAACTCTTATTTATTTGTGAGATGGGATTGGACCCGGGAATTGACCACATGAGTGCCATGAAAATTATTGAGAAGATACAAGCTGCCGGTGGTAAGATCAACTCATTTAAAAGCCATTGTGGCGGATTGGTGGCGCCGGAAAGTGATAACAATCCCTGGCATTATAAAATAAGCTGGAACCCGCGAAATATAGTAATGGCAGGACAATCGGGAGCCGTTTACAAGGAAAATAACGAAACGAAAAAAATCAGTTACCAGAACCTTTTTGACTGCAAAAATGAAGTTGTTTTTCAAGGTTTGGATGAACTGGCTTTTTATCCCAACCGAGATTCCTTGGCGTATATCCCTACCTACAAATTACCAGGAACGGCAACTTTTTTAAGAACCACACTGCGCCATATTGATTTTTTTAAGGGATGGAACGCCATTGTTCATGCGGGTTTAACCAATGATACGGAGAACATGGATGTGCGCGGATTAACCTTTTCTATTTGGTCGGCTCCTGTTTTACCTTTTGTACAAAATGATAATAAATTGATGCTTGAATATCTGGGATTATTTGATAATGCTCCGGTTCCAAAAACAGCGAAAACATCTGCAGACATATTGCAATACCTGGTTGAAATAAAATTAAAAATGGAGCCTGCAGATAAGGATATGATCGTGATGTTACATGAATTTGAGTACGAGTTGCATGGTGAAAACAAAAGTCTGAAAAGTTGCCTGGTGGTAAAAGGTGAAGATGGTTTGCGTACGGCGATGGCTAAAACGGTTGGGCTGCCATTGGGTATTGCTGCCAGGTTGATTTTAAATGATACGCTAAGACTTAAAGGATTGCATATCCCTACCGTTGCTGCCATTTATGATCCGGTGTTAAATGAACTGGAGAAAGCGGGAATCAGGTTTGAAGAAACAATGCTGTAAACTAATTTTCCGCTCTGATAGATTTCAGAAATAAAGCCAATCACTTCAAAATAATTTTTTCTTTATTGCTTCGCAATGGAAAAGAATAGTTGCCACAAAGTATTTGGGTACGTTCTTTTGTCATCAAGCTTATCCTGTGGCAAAAAAACAAGGATCTGCCGAATATTTAAAAGTAAAAAATGAGGATATTTCCGGATGCCAATATACTGGTCTCCGTTTTAAATAAAGAATATCCCCTGTTTACTCATGCAGCATGGATCATAAGTCTTGCGGAAAACAGAAAGTTTACTGTTTATAATTCTCCTGTTTGTTTGACCATCGCTTTTTTATTTTGCCGAAAAGAAAAGCTGCAACATATTTTTTGCCCTTCCGATTTTTTTACTTGGTTTAAATTCAACTGTTGAAATATTTAAGCGATAAAATTCTTTTTAGTTCCTCCACCCCTTCCGTGGCGGGCATTTCAATCTTATGCAGGTTGGATTGAGTTTGTGTAACCGGTATTTTTTTATCAATGATAAATTTGGGTGTTTGATCAGGCAGGTGGTATAATAGCGACGCTGCCGGGTAAACCTGTAAAGATGTACCAACCACCACAAAATAATCGCAATCATGTAAAACGGCAGCGGCTTTTTCCATCATGGGTACTGGCTCGCCAAAACAAACGATATGCGGACGAAGCTGTAACCCGTCTGCTGCGGTATCTCCCATATGAATATCACCGCGGATTTCGTAAAAACGTTCCTCATCTGCAACGCTCCTCATTTTAAAAATTTCGCCGTGCAGGTGTAACACATTTGTGGAGCCGGCCCTTTCGTGCAGGTCATCTATGTTTTGGGTTATAACAGTTACTTTAAACGCCTGCTCAAGCCGGGCCAGACTAATATGGGCAGCATTGGGTGCAACTGCCGCCACTTCTTTACGACGGGCGTTATAAAAGTCTAAAACAAGTTGTGGATTTTTGTACCAGCCTTCGGGCGAGGCCACTTCGTAAACATCGTATCCGTTCCACAAACCATCGCTGTCTCTGAAAGTTTTTAGCCCGCTTTCAGCACTGATACCGGCACCGGATAAGACAATAATATGCTTTTTATTTTTCATAATAATTTTTCTTTCGTGCATCTAATTTTTCCAGGGCTGTAGCCAAACTTTTTTGACGGGCTACATTTTTTTTTGCGTTAACGACCAATTCCATAAATTTCCGCCGGTGGTCGAAAGCCAGGGATTCAAAAAAGATTGCTGCTTTTTTATTAAATAAAAATAGAAGTTTGTCTGGAACGGTATCGGTTTGATTTTTGTATTCTATACCCGAAGCAGGGTTGGAACTGCAGAAATTTTCTTTTTTTTTGCTTCGGCCTCACCTTTTTAAATAGCGCTGCGCTCCAAACACTGTCTAATGCAACGAGGCAACCGGTTTCAAAACCATGGTCAGAAACAAAATCGCAGTTTTTATCACGCGACAAATCACTGGCAATTTTTGAAGTCATTTTGGGATACGCTATCCAGAATTTGGCATCCTCCTCTAAAGCAGGAATAACGTCTTTTAAAATATCAGCCAATTGCCGCTGGTTAACGGCTAATACCAATGCAAAATCAATCTTTCGCGCTTTAAGTAAAGGTGTTACATTCTTTGAAAAAGCAAATTTGATAAATTGTTTTTCGAAGGAGGAGGGTAAACCCTGTATCAAAAGGTTTTTTTTCTGGTTTAACTGTAATTTTTCAAGCATGTTTTGAGAAGACATGGTATTATAGCAATCATTGGTTAAAAAAGAATTCACTCCTACTTGTTAACATCCGTATTTTTTCTATAACTTTTTTAATTCTGCAGTTATGTTTCGTTTTAGCCAGGCTGTGTGGTTGTACCCATCGTATTACAGAGCATTAAGTTAAACAAAATGGTTAATATTTTAACCCCAAAAACTGAAAAAAACATGCACAGCACCAGTTTTTATTAAATACCACCGGTATTATTTTCCAACCGGCTTATAATAACTTAATGCTTCGGGCATATAGGCTTCAAGTTGAGCAATTCTTTTATCGTCAGAAGGATGCGTTGATAAAAATTCGGGCGGTTTTTGTCCGTTCGAAGCCGCTGCCATCCGCTGCCAGAAAGGAACAGCTTCCCTGGGATTGTACCCGGCCATAGCAGCAAAATTTAAACCATAATGATCAGCTTCCAACTCCTGGTTACGGGAATTAGGTAATAATACAGCCACCTGGGCAGTTGGTGCAAATACGCTGGTAAACAAATCGCTTGCTTTTTGATTACCCGAAGTAAAGATCGTTCCGGCAATTTCAATTCCCTGTGCCAATGCAACCTGGCTCATTCTTTCGTTTCCATGATGAGTTACCGCGTGGGCGATTTCATGCCCCATAACCACAGCCAGTGCCGCTTCATTTTGTGTGATACCTAACAAACCGGTATATACAACCACTTTACCTCCGGGCATACACCAGGCATTTACTTCTTTTGAATCAACCAGGTTAAACTCCCATTTATAACCATTAAGTTCCTCACCCTGTCCTTTTTGTGTATAAAAATCTGTAATTGCTTTTGCGATACGTACACCAGCACGTTTTACCATTTCCGCATCTTTATTAGAGACGCTGTTAATCACTTTATTCTCAGATAAAAAAGACTGGTATTGTGCTGTAGCCTGCTGCTGCAGAGCAGATTCCGGAAATAACTTCAGTTGCTTTCGGCCTGTTATGGCATTTCTGCTGCAGGCTACCAAAAATGAGGTTGCCAGAAGTATGTAAATAAATTTTTTCATTTGAGTTTATGTTTTAAACATGTATATAATCAATTGTTGTACCAATTATTTTTTTGTGCGAATTATGCAAAAAATGTTGATCCTGTTTAGACGCAATTTTTTTTAGAATAGTTGTCAGTCATGACTACGGCGAGATTTTTTCCTGTCCCTGTGCTTTAAGATCGGCACCCTGCCTTCAACACCGCGTAAAATGCGGCCGATATTTTTTTGATGGGTAGCAATTACCAAAATAGCAACAATTAACGCAAAGACCCTGTACAGGACCTCGTTTTCGTTCCATATCCATAAAACACAGATGGGTAAAGCTATGGCTGCTATTATCGAACTTAAAGATACGTACCTGGTGAGGTAGAGCACCAGGGTAAAAATGCCAATGCAACTTAGTGCAATAACCGGCTGAATGGCCAATACCATTCCCAATAAAGTGGCCACCCCTTTTCCGCCTCTAAATCCGGCAAAAATCGGGAAAACATGTCCTACCACTGCAGCCAGCCCCAGACCAAGCATCAGGTTAGTTCTTTCCAGTTCGTGGTTCATATAAAAAGGAAGAAAATTGTATAGCATCACTGCTGCCATTCCTTTTAAGATATCAAAAATCATGACCATGGTGCCGTACCGTGAGCCTAAAACCCTGAAAGTGTTGGTGGCTCCCATATTGCCGCTGCCATAGTCACGAATATCGATACCAAAAAAACGTTTGCTTATCAATAAAGCCGTGGGAATGGAGCCAATAAAATAGGATATTATAATAAGACCCAGTTCTTTCATTTATTTCCTTTGCTTGAATTGAAGAAATCAAAAGTAACGTAAATTTGCCGCTATTTCGGTATAAGTTGAACTTAATCCAATTTTTTTGTGAATAAATTATTTAAATAACTACTTTATATTGTTTACAAATAAATATTTTGCTTCAATTAAATTGCATAAGCATACAGATCCAATCGCCTTTTTGTAGTATATTAATTTGATCTATTCCGCTTGCTTTCAATGCTTTTAAAATTAGTTTTTCATTCTCCTTCATGAACCCGCTTAATAGTATCTTCGTTCCTTTTTTAGCGGCTGCTTTAATTGCGCTGAGGTTACTCATAATTACATGCAAATTGATATTTGCAAGGATGATATCATATGCAGCAGCAGTGATAGTTTCATCCCTAATTAGATTTATTTTTGAACAACCGTTAGCTGTTATGTTCTCCAATGAATTTTCAATACTCCATGCATCATGATCAATTGCGTCAACAGATAAGGCTCCCATTTTTTCGGCCAGTATGGCTAACACGCCCGTTCCGGTTCCAAAGTCAACCACGGTTTTGTTTGTAAAATCAAGTGATTCCATTAGTTCCATCATCATATAGGTTGTTGCATGATGTCCGGTACCAAAACTCATTTTTGGGGTAATGATGATCTCATATTTTACCTGGGAAACCGGCTGATGAAATGCGGCACGTATACCTACAAAATCATGTACGATGATCGGATCAAAGCTACTCTCCCACCTGGCATTCCAGTTTTCTTCCTCAATTTCACACTTGTGGTATTTAACAGGAATGATCTTTAAAACTGATTCCAGGTCAACAGCATTAAAATCCTCTTTACCTATACAGGCAATTAACGAATTTTCATTTTCTTCAAAGGCGGCATAACCAATATCGGCCAATAAAGCAACCAATTGATCAGCTTGCCCTTCGGCAGTATCGGAAAAATGAAGTTGTATATATTTTTTGTTCTCCATAAAATTGTATGTGCAGCATTTTAAATAAGGTTATTGTCTGTTTATTTTTAAGCACTTAAACTGATTATTATGAAAGCAATTAACACCGTTATCAAACAATGGTCTTTGTTAGCGTTGACGTTTGTGATTTTAACAACCATTGGCTGCAAAAAATCGTCAAACGATATAATTATACCCGAGTATGGCTGCCTCTCAAAAACCGTTTTAGAAACATTAACCAATACACCCGGTTTGCTCGTTTACAATTCCACCCAGGCCCAATGGCAGGTTTCGATCGATTTGGGCAGTAACCGAAAGTTCAGTTGTGTCTTTTGCGATCAGGCGGCTTATGCTGCAAAGGTAGCGGGACAATCAACAGGTTCTTCAATACCGGTAACTGTATCCGGCTCTGTTAAAAGACGCTTATTGAATCAAATACCTGTTTCCCCTACCACAGGGTACGTTGAAGTATACGTTTTAACAACAACATCTGTAAACTGATATATAGATCTGTAAACTATCAAGTACCTTACAAATAAAAACCGGCAGTAGATAATCTGCCGGTTTTATTTTTATGTTTACAATAACTAAGGTCTTGGTTGTGCTTCCGGCTTTGGAATTAATGCTTTACGGCTTAACTTAAACTTACCGGTTTTTTGATCAACATCAAGCAGTTTAACTTTCACTTTCTCACCTTCAGTGAAAATACCGTCCATGGTTTCCAAACGTTTCCAGCTGATCTCGCTGATGTGTAATAAACCTTCTTTTTTAGGTAAAAACTCAACAAACGCTCCGAATTCTTTTATGCTCTTTACCGTTCCTTCGTAAGTATCACCAACAACAGGCACAGCAACGAGTCCGTTGATCCAGGCCAATGCTCTTTCCAGGCTTGCCTTTTCTTTAGAGAAGATGCTTACTTCACCCCTGTTATCAACTTCTTCAATATTTATGGTAGCGCCGGTTTCACGCTGTATTTCCTGAATCACCTTACCACCCGGCCCGATAACTGCTCCAATATATTCTTTGTCGATAATGATCTTAACCATACGGGGAGCATGTGGCTTAACCTCTTCTCTTGCGTTTGGTGTGCAGGCATACATGGCTTCCAGGATATGCATGCGGCCTTTTTTAGCCTGTGCCAATGCCTGGCGCATTACATCCATCGATAAACCATCTACTTTAATATCCATCTGCACGCCGCAAATACCATCACGGGTACCGGTAACCTTAAAGTCCATATCACCCAAATGATCTTCATCACCCAGGATATCTGTTAAGATGGCAAAATCATCGCCTTTCTTAATCAATCCCATGGCAACTCCACTCACGTGTTTTGACAAAGGAACACCGGCATCCATTAATGCCAATGAACCTGCGCATACTGTGGCCATGGAAGATGAACCATTACTTTCCAGGATATCACTTACCACCCGTACCGTGTACGGATAATCTTTACCCGGCATCATTTTCTTTAAAGAACGCATGGCTAAATTTCCATGACCAACTTCACGGCGACCAACACCCCGCATCATTTTTACCTCACCGGTAGAAAATGGAGGAAAATTATAGTGTAAAAAGAAGTTTGTATAATCAGATTTGTTAGCACTCTCTACGAGCAATTCATCTAAAGGTGTTCCTAAGGTAACCGTTGTAAGCGATTGAGTTTCACCTCGTGTAAATAATGCACAACCGTGTGGAGTTGGTAACAGATCCGTTTCCATTTCCAGCTCACGTATATCTTCTGTACCCCGGCCGTCTAAACGCTTTCTGCTTTGAAGCACCATATCACGTACCACTTCATATTGCAGATCACCATAATAGTGGCCGATCAATGCCCGGTCTTCTTCGGGTAATTCCTCACCTAAATGTGCAATTAATTCTTCTTTCAACGCAGTGTAAGCGTCGCTTCTTTGATGCTTTGCAGATGCAGAGGCTGCTATGGCAAGTACTTTGTCTTTCGCAAAAGCAGCGATCTTTTCATTCAACTCTTCGTTGCGGTATGGCTTGGTGTAATCTCTTTTGGTTTTGCTTCCAACTAAATCTCTTAATTCTTCCTGTGCCTTAACCTGTATTTTGATCGCCTCATGGCCCAATTCAATGGCTTTAATCAGGTCTTCTTCCTGGCACTCATTGCTCTCACCCTCTACCATCATAATATTCTTATCAGTAGCCGCAATGATGAATTCAAAATCAGAAACAGCCATTTGGCTTCGGGTAGGGTTAACGATCATTTCGCCATTTACCCTGCCAATGCGTACTTCGGAGATGATCTCCTGGATGGGAATATCTGAAACGGCCAAGGCCGCTGATGCCGCTAAACAAGCCATAGAATCTGGCATTATTTCATCGTCAGAAGAAATCAATGAAACCAATACCTGCACTTCACACAGGTAATCTTCGGGGAACAAAGGCCTCAGAGCCCTGTCTATTAATCTTGAAGTAAGAATTTCGTAATCATTTAAACGGGCTTCTCTTTTAAAGAAAGATCCAGGAATACGACCAGCTGAACCAAATTTTTCCTGGTAATCAACTGATAATGGAAAAAATCCCTGTCCGGGTTTGGGTTCTTTGTTAGCCACGACCGTTGCCAGTAAAATGCAATTTCCCTGGCGAACGGTAACTGAACCGTCGGCCTGCCGGGCCATTTTACCTGTTTCGATGGTTACCTCTTTCGCCGAGCCCTGCGAGCTGCCACCACCTATATCAAATTTTATTGATTTTGGGTTTAATAAAGACATAAATTTATTTATGATTTTAGATCTACGATTGCAGATTTTATACGATCGTAAATGTGAATGATTAAATACTGTAAAAAGAATAATTCCCAACTTGAAAATTTAGTCGGGAATTAAAATATTTACATGGTTGGAATAGTTTATTTACGTAAACCTAATTTCTCAATTAAAGCTCTGTAACCAGTCAGGTCGTGCTTGCTAAGGTAAGTAAGTAAACGCTTGCGTTGTCCTACCATCATCATTAAGCCTCTTTGTGAAGAGAAATCTTTCCTGTTGATTTTCAGATGGTTTGAAATGTGGTTGATACGCTCAGTTACTAAAGCGATCTGGCCTTCAATTGAGCCTGTGTTGGTAGCTTTTGCTCCAAAAGTTGTGAAAATGTCTGCTTTTTTTTCGGTTGTTAAATACGGCATCTTTGTTTTTTTAATAACGTCTTTGTTATGTTTCTTTTTTAAATTGGATGCAAAAGTACATAGAAATATTGATTTTTAGGCGGCAGTTTAAGTATTTTTTTTGAATATTGCCGATATATGAAACTATCATTTGCTATTGTCGGTTGCGGAAGAATTGCCCAGCGTCATGCCGGGCAAATGATCAAGCATGGAAAACTGGTTGCTGTTTGTGATATCATACCTCAAAAAGCCGATGAAATGGGTTCCGCATACCGCGCCAAATCCTATTATACGATTGAAGAACTGCTGGCCACGGAAAAAGGACTGGATATCGTAAGTATTTGTTCGCCAAATGGGCTTCATGCTGTTCACGCTATCCAGGCGCTCGAAGCCGGGAATCATGTGTTGGTCGAAAAACCTTTATGTACAAGGGTTACCGATGGGAAAACAATGATCAATACCGCAGAAAGAACTGGGAAAAAACTATTTGTGGTTAAACAAAACCGGTACAACCCTCCTGTTATCTTTTTAAAAGATTTGATCAGCACCGGTAAACTGGGAAAGATCTACAGCTTCCAGATAAACTGTTTTTGGAACAGGCCAGGGGTTTATTACCAGGATTGGAAGGGAACCCTGAAATTGGATGGAGGAACGCTTTTTACACAATTCAGTCATTTTATTGATTTGTTGTATTGGCTTTTGGGTGATGTAGCCGAAGTAAAAACTACGGTTAAGAACTTTGCCCATCCGTCTATTGAATTTGAGGATACCGGGATCGCTCTATTTGAAATGAAAAGCGGGGTCATTGGTTCTTTGAACTATACGGTAAACAGTTTTGGAAAAAATATGGAAGGATCATTTACGGTTTTTGCAGAAAACGGCACGGTAAAAATTGGAGGTCAATATTTGAACGAACTGGAATATTGTGAGGTTGCCGGAATTCCCCGGCCGGATCTGCCGGCAGGAAACCCGGCCAATGGATATGGTTTTTATAAAGGCAGCATGAGTAATCATGATAAAGTGTATGAAAATTTGGTTAGAGCGTGGCAGGATGAAGGACATGAATTTGTAAGCGCAGCGGAAGGGTTGAAGACTGTGGAGATCATAGAGAAAATATATAACAACCCCCAAACACAAACCCATACCCCCTCCGCCCCCTAAAGGGGAACTTGGCAGCGGGATACTTTGAACAGTTCGACAAATAATAAGGGCTAGCTTTTAAATTTCGAAATGACTGAATTATCGAATACAAATTATCACTCGGCAGACTCTGAAGTTCCCCCTTTAGGGGGCGGAGTGGGTTTTGGCTCAATCGTATTTACCGTTACCACCGACCTTAGCTACGACCAGCGCATGATACGCATTTGCTCGTCCCTGGCCCGGGCAGGATATAATGTGTTATTGGTTGGACGAAAATTGAAAACTTCCATTCCATTATCGGCTCAGCCATTCAGGCAAAAAAGAATAAACTGTTTCTTTGAACAGGGGAAATTGTTTTACGCCGAATATAATATCCGGCTGTTTTTTTACCTGCTGTTTAAAAAGATGGATTGTATTGGAGCTATTGACCTCGATACCATCCTGCCCTGCTATTTTATCTCTGCCATAAAAAATACAAAAAGGGTTTATGATGCCCATGAACTGTTTTGCGAAATGAAGGAAATTGTTACCAGGCCGCGGATCTATGCAACCTGGAAAAGAATTGAACGATTTGCTGTTCCCAGGTTTACCCGGGGTTATACGGTTAACGAACCCATAGCAGCCGAGTTTAAAAAAATGTATGGCGTCGAATACGAGGTAATCAGGAATATCGCTTTATTGATATCGGTTAACCCGGCTGAAAAGAAAGAGCCATTCATTTTATACCAGGGTGCAGTAAATGAGGGCCGGTGTTTTGAAACACTGATACCCGCATGTAAACACATTAAATGCAAGTTGGTTATTTGTGGTGATGGTAATTTTATGCAACAGGCAAAACAACTCGCTACCGATAATAACCTGGAAGGAAAAATAATCTTTAAGGGCAGGATAAAGCCGGAAGAATTGCAGGAGATTACCCAACAGGCTTATATAGGTATTACTTTGTTTGATGATACAGGTTTAAGTAATTATTATTCGCTGGCAAACCGCTTTTTTGATTACCTGCATGCAGGTATTCCGCAACTCTGTGTTAACTTTCCTGTATATGCATCACTGAATAAAGAATCGCCCATTGCTGTTTTAATTGATGATACCGGTTCAGAAAATTTAGCCGACCAACTGAACAATTTACTAACAAATGAGGTTTTGTATAATGAACTGCAGCAAAACTGTTTACAAGTACGGAAAGTTTTAAACTGGCAGCATGAAGAAAAAAAATTAATAATTTTTTATAAAGACCTCCTTAACCGCAGTTAAAATGGGCCATGACGTTAACACAGCGCAATGCTGCAGGTTCCTGTCCTCCCCTTTTCACTGAGTTGAATAAAATGACCGAAAAATACCTGCATATCGTTTGTTTGGATGTACCCTGGCCCGCTGACTATGGCGGTGTTGTAGACCTGTTTTATAAAATCAAATCATTACATCAACTGGGGGTTAAAATCCACCTGCATTGTTTTACCAAAGACAGAAAACCACAGGACGAATTAAATAACTATTGTGAAACAGTAAATTATTATCAGCGTAAAAATAACCGCAGTAGCTTTTCCTTCAGCATTCCTTTGATGGTAAACAGCAGGGCAAATGCTGAGTTGATCGAAAACCTGCAAAAGGATAATTACCCGGTATTACTGGAAGGCATTCATTGTACCTTTAATTTATACAACGGGCAACTAAATAACCGGAAAATATTGGTAAGACTGCACAACACGGAATATGAATATTACCGGCAACTGGCCAAAAATGAAACCGGGGTATTTAAAAAACTTTATTATTTATACGAAAGCCGGCTTTTAAGAAAATATGAAAAAGCCATTGCCAACAAAGCCACTTTTTTAGCTGTAAGCAACCAGGATGTAGAACTATACCAACAGGTTTTTGGTGCAAAAGACGTTCATCACCTGCCGGTATTTTTACCATATCATGAGGTTACCGGTAAAGCAGGAAAAGGTTGCTTTTGTCTTTATCATGGCAATTTAGCCATCAACGAAAATGAAGAGGCTGCTATTTGGTTGATCAAGCATGTTTTTAATAAAATAGAATTGCCTTTTGTTATTGCCGGCAAAGATCCATCCGAAAGGTTACGTTACCTGGCTCATGAACATCAGCATACCTGTATTGTTGCCAATCCTTCTTACCAGGAAATGCAGGACTTAATTGCCAAAACCCATGTGCATGTACTGCCATCCTTTAACAGTACCGGTATTAAATTAAAATTATTAAATGCATTGTTCAATGGCAGGTATTGTGTGGTTAATAAGGCATCTGTTGAAGGATCGGGGCTGGAACCCTTTTGCCATATAGCAAAAGATGCAGCTGCTTTTCAGGAAAAAATTTCGGAACTATACCAACAGTCTTTTGAAGAGCAGGACATTCAGCAGCGCCGGGTTTACCTGCAAACCATGTATAATAATGAAGCAAATGCCATGGAACTTATTACATTTCTATGGTAGCATTATCCCAGACCTTGCCAATTTCTGTTTTAATAGTACGTGCCGGAAATTTTTTGATCACCAGGTAATCATGCGTAGCCATGATAATGGTGGTGTTATAATCTTTACAGATATGAAAAAGCAACTGCATGATTTCATCGCTTGTTTCAGGATCGAGGTTCCCGGTTGGCTCATCGGCTAAAATTAATTTAGGAGAATTTAATAAAGCCCTTGCAACATCCATACGTTGTTGTTCACCGCCACTCAGTTCAAACGGCATCTTAAAACCTTTGGTTTTGAGGCCCACTTTTTCCAAAACATCGGCAATTTTTTCATCCATCAGTTTCTCGTCTTTCCAGCCGGTGGCTTTTAAAACAAATTTCATGTTTTCATTTACATTCCTGTCGGTGAGCAATTGAAAATCCTGGAAAACAACGCCCAGGTTACGCCGTAAAAAAGGGACTGTCTTCCAGGTTAAACTCGTTAAATTATGTCCAACAACCCAGCCTTCACCTTCGGTAAGTTGCAGATCTCCGTACATGGTTTTCAGCAAACTGCTTTTGCCCGTACCCGTTTTACCAACCAGGTAAACAAATTCACCCTTATTCACCGAAATATTTACGTCGCTTAAAATAAGATTGCTGCCCTGGTAAATATTAGCATGCTTTAAATCTACTATGGATTGAGACATATTCGTTTATGAGTTTTACCCCTGTTCCCTCCAAGGGGAAATCGGGACAGTTTTATTTTATATGCTATAAAAATCGTTGTGCATTAGTGTCCCGGTAACTATCGGGATGGCCATTGCTGCAAATTTAGCTTTTACCAGTTCAGCAATTAAAATTTATTTCTTCACCAATTGTTAAATTATGTGAATAACTAAAAATATAGTTGTGTAACTAAACATTTAGTTTTAAGTTTACGCCGTCAAACGTCAAAAAATAATATCATGAAAATTTTAACCAGGGCAGAAGAACAGATCATGCAAGTGATATGGAAGCTGGATAAAGCTTTTCTCCGGGAGATCATGGATGAACTGCCAGTACCCAAACCACACCACAACACAGTTGCAACCATCATAAAAATTCTGGTTGACAAGGAATTTGTAGCCATCCATGTTTTTGGAAGAACACACCAGTATTATCCGCTGGTAACTAAAGAAACCTACAGCAAAAACACTATGAAGAGTTTTGTGAAGGGGTACTTTGAAGGTTCTTTCAGTAATGCAGTATGCTTCATGGTAAAGGAAAACAACTTAAGTGTGGATGACCTGGAGTTGCTGTTGAAAGAGTTAAAGAAACGTTGATCGCTGCCTGTCTATTGGAAGCTACGGGTTTTCAGAAGAAAAAATAATATTAGTAAAATTAAAAACTCCTGTTATGATACCCATTTTTTGGTATTTGCTGAAAGTAATTATTTGCTCAGGCATATTATTTGGTTATTACTGGCTGTTTCTCCGCAATAAAATATTTCACCGGTATAACCGGTTTTATTTGTTGGCTGCCATGTCGCTGTCGATGATTTTGCCGTTGCTGAAGATTAATTTCTGGCAGCCGGCTATTGAGCAAAACCAGGCAATACGTGTATTGCGTGCCGTTTCGGTTGGCGACGAATACATGAATAATATTATACTGACCGCACAAAAAAGCAATTGGAGTTGGGAGCAGTTGTACCCGGCGGGTTACCTGTTGGTGTCTGTCATTTTGCTATTTGTGATGGTCCGTACATTATACTCAATCTGTACCCTGTTAAAAAAATATCCAGTTCAGCAAATAGATGAAATTGCTTTTGTAAACACCGATGACAGCAGCACTCCTTTTTCCTTTTTCAAATACATTTTTTGGAACGATGGCATCGACGTTAACACAACAACGGGTAAACAAATTTTTAAACATGAAGTAGCCCATATTCAGGAAAAGCATACTTACGATAAACTCTTTATAAACATCGTTTTGGTCTTTTGCTGGTGTAACCCCTTCTTTTGGCTGTACCGCAAAGAATTGAATATGATACATGAATTCATTGCCGATAAAAAAGCTATGGAAGACAGCGACACATCTGCCTTTGCTGCGATGATATTACAGGCAGCTTACCCCAAACACCGCTTTGAATTAACCAATAATTTTTTCTATTCACCTATAAAACGCAGGCTACTTATGTTAACAAAAATTGATAATCCCAAAATAAGTTATATAGCCAGGTTAATGGTTTTGCCGCTGGCGGTACTGATATTTGCTGCTTTTACATTTAAGGCAAAAACCAAAGGACACCTGTACCATGGTAAAAAAATTACGGTAGTTATTGATGCCGGGCATGGTGGGCAGGATGGCGGAGCAAAAAGCGTAGATGGTATTTTTGAAAAGGATTTGACACTTGCCATTGCAAAAAAAATAAGAGAACTTAACAGCAATGAAAACATTGAAATACTTTTAACCCGAAATGACGATATATTTCAACCTGCCATGCAAAAGGCTGAGATGGCGAAAAACCAACACGCAGATTTATTCATTTCGATTCATATCGACAAAACACCAATGCCAAATAGCAAGACCGGAATTAATTTTTTTGTAGCCCGTGACCAATTTGAAAATTCAGGCAAAAGTAAAATTCTTGCTTCTGCATTGATCAATGAGTTTGCAGGAAACTACCCCCTGCCGGTTTTCCAGTCACCCGTGCAACGCAATGCAGGTGTTTGGGTAATTCAGGCAAATAATATTCCATCGGTTTTGATAGAGGCTGGCTTCCTTTCAAATGAAAAGGATCTTGCTTATTTAAAAACAGACGAGGCAAAAGAAACCATAGCAAAAAATGTATTGGCTGCAATTGAAAAATTTACCGTTTCTAATCTTGAAAATAATTTTATACAGGATAATATCTTCAATAGAGATACCATGCCTTACAGCATTTATATAAATGCTAAACAGGCTGGCAAAGCTTATTTGGAAAGTGAAACGTATAAAACCAAAGCTTTGGTTGTAGTTGATTCAAAAGAAATTGGAAATGTTGGCCAAAACTATGTTGACAGCATTAACGCAAAGTATAGTACTGCGGTTATTTACAATCCAACTGAAGCGAAAAAAAAATTTGGTAAAAAAGGCAGATATGGGGTTATTAAATTAACACAGAAGGACGCAATTTTAATAACTTCAAATACAATTTTCTTTCACGAAAAAACCAAAACAATCGTGCTATCGGGAGAAAAAACGAAGATTGCCGGAGACCTATCCAATGCATTGATCTACCTGGAGAATAAAATTATTTCTCCCGAGGATCTGAATAAAATTCCTCCCGGGAAAATAAGCTCTGTCAGCATACTTAAAGGTGAGATTGATGGCATTGTGGATTCCAAAGGGAAAAAATCAGTTATTTATATTTCGTTAAAGGCTGATGTTTTGCCTGAAGTGATTATTAAATCTAAATTACTTCCAAAGGAAAAAGCAGACGACCAACAAAAGGAAGAGATTACGATCAGTACGACCTTTACGGATAAAAATGATAATAACATTTTTTATATAGGATTGGATAACCAGTTAAAAGTTTCATCTGCTGATATAAATCCTGGTGACCTGGTGGTAACAATTTCCGAAGGTGTTTCTTTCAGCGGAAGTAATGGCCATTATATTGTTAGGGCGATGACGATAGGCAAAAAGACGTTACGTTTATTTCACCGTAATGGAACGCCTATCCCGGGAAGTTTCACGATCAATACCCATCGGGTTCCCGATCCTGCTGATCCGGATTTTCCTGAACAACTGAGGAGCAAGTTAAAAACTACTGATCAACTGCCATTTATTTACATTGGACCATCGGCAGGTGGCAATATTAGAACTGACTATCTAAAAAAACAAAAGATCAGGTTGTTGGCAGGATACCGCCTTCGATCCGGCAAGGTTTGGTTTTTAGGGCCGGGATTTGGAAACAGTATTGTTCAGATTAACCTTACAGAAAATAATCTTTCCGATGCTGAAAAATATTTCAGTCAATGCGAAGATGGGGCAAAAATTGTTTTCGACAACTTCAGCGTTATAGATGAAAACGGTGTTATACATACCGTTTCTCCTAATCCGGTTTTTATTGCCGGGCTTGATTATAGATCAACAGATAACGATCAAGCCTTTGTGAATTCAAAAGATGAAACGCCGGAAAATGCAAACAAGATATTTACAAAAGTTGAACAGAACCCCACATTTACAGGCGGTGAAGAAGCCTGGAGAAATTACCTGGTGTCAAATTTAAAAGCCGTCACGCCTGTTAACGAAGGTTGGAGTGCAGGAAAATATCAAGTCATGGTTAAGTTTATTATACACACGGATGGAACTGTATCTGATATAACTACTGAAAACTATAGAGGAACTAAAACAGCCCAACATTGTATGGATGTGATAAAAAATGCACCCAAATGGCAACCGGCATTGCAGAACGGCAGGAAGGTTAATGCATATCATAAACAGCCGATCACTTTTGTTGTAAAAGAATAAAGACCAATTTTATAGATGACATCTTTAAGAGATGTCATCTCTCTTTTGGAAAACACAATCTGCTCATCCTTCAATTCAATTACCAATTCCTTTTTACCGCCCTCTTCTACCCAGCCAATAACCCGCGCAGCAATACCATATTCATGAGCCGCAGCAATCATGATTAGTTACAGAGATGACATCTTTTTAAAAGATGTCATCTCTGTAAAATCAGTACCGGACCTCTTCTTCCTTCAACTTAATTACCAATTCCTTTTTATCATGATCCTCTACCCTGCCAATAACCTGTGCTGCAATGCCAAATTTATTGGCTGCTTCAATCATCGTTTCAGCATTTACTGCATCGCAATAAATTTCCAGCCGGCAACCCATGTTAAACACTTCGTACATTTCTTTATTATTGCTGCCGCTGTTTTGCCTGATGATCTTGAAGATCTCAGGGGGTTCAAATAAATTATCCTTTATTATTTTGAAATTTCCGGGCAGGTACTTCAGGCATTTGGTTTGCCCACCGCCGCTGCAATGTATTGCACCGTGTATTTTATCAAAATGATTTTCAAGCAAGTCTTTCATCACCGGGGCATAAGTTCTGGTGGGACTAAGTAAAAGTTTCCCGATACTGGTTGTTAGCTGGAAGTCGGGAGTTCCGGGTTTGGAGTCCTGAGTCGTGAGACGTGCGTGGTGAGTTGTGAATGTGATGCTGTCTGTTAATTTTTGTTTTCCGATATAGACAACTTCTTCTGGTAAATTGGTATCGAAACTTTCTTTAAAATTATCGGCATAAAACTTACTCAATACATCATGCCTTGCACTGGTAAGGCCATTGCTGCCCAGGCCGCTGTTGTATTCCGTTTCGTAAGTCGATTGACCGAAACTGGCAAAACCAACGATCACATCGCCTGCTTTTATTTTATCATTGCTGATGATCTTGCTTTTTGGCCAGCGACTGGTCATAGTACCGTTGACTGCAATGGTACGTACCACATCACCCACATCGGCCGTTTCGCCTCCGAGGTAATGGATATGCACACCAAAACTTTTTAATTGATCAAATAACTGTTGTGAGCCGTTGATGACCTGTTCCAGCACTTCACCAGGTACCAGGTTCTTATTACGGTCTATCGTGCTGTTGAAAACGATATTATCATAAATACCAACACAAAGCAAGTCGTCCAGGTTCATCACAACGGCATCCTGGGCAATGCCTTTCCATACGGAGATATCACCGGTTTCTTTCCAGTAGAGGTAAGCCAAAATACTTTTGGTACCGGCCCCATCAGCATGCATGATATTTACAAAATCATCATTGCCACCTAAAAAATCGGGATACACTTTACAAAATGCATGTGGATACAGGCCATGGTCTAGATTTTTAACCGCCTCATGTACCTCTTCTTTTTGGGCAGATACGCCTCTTTTGGAATATAAAGACATGTACAATTTTGAATTAAGAATTAAGAATTTGTCAGCCGCAAATTACAAAGCAATTATCCATTATCCATTATTAAATTATCAATTAGATTTGCACTTCTATATTATGCAAATACACAGAGATATATCAAACATGCCCGGGTTTACAAATGCGGTCGTCACCATCGGTACATTCGACGGGGTTCATCTTGGTCACCACCAGATCATTGACAGCTTAAAGGAGGAAGCTGCAAAAGTTGATGGTGAATCGGTAATTATTACATTTCATCCACATCCGCGCAAAGTAGTATCATCGGTCATAACCGGTGTGCGGTTGATCAATACTTTGCCTGAGCGTATTGAATTACTGGAGAAAACAGGTATCGACCATTTGGTTATTGTACCCTTCACCGATTTTTTTGCCAATCAAACCGCTGAAGAATATATCCTCGATTTTTTAGTAGGTAAATTTAAACCGCATACCATCATCATTGGTTATGATCACCGTTTTGGAAAAGACCGCGCCGGCGATTATAAACTGATGGAAGTAAAAGCAAACGTCTATAAATATAACCTGAAAGAAATACCTGAACATATACAGAATGCGGTAAAAGTAAGCAGCACCAATATCCGCAATGCCATTTTGCACAGCCGTATTGAAGAAGCCAATAATTTTTTGGGGTACTGGTTTTTCTTTGAAGGTGAAGTTTTTCATGGCGATAAGATTGGCCGAAAAATTGGATATCCAACTGCTAATTTAAAGAGTACCGATGAAGAAAAGATTGCACTGGGAGACGGCATCTATGCTGTATATGTTGAAGTGGAAGGTAAAAGATATAAAGGCATGATGAGTATTGGTTTCAGGCCTACAATCCAAGGTAAGATCCGGGTCACTGAAGTGAACCTGTTTGATTTTACCGGTGAGATATATGGTCAGATCATCCGGGTATTGGTAAAAAAATATCTGCGGGCCGAAGAGAAATTTAATAGCCTGGAAGAACTGACTTTACAACTGCATAAAGACAAGGAAAATAGTTTGATGTGTTTGTAGGAACACGCCTGCAGGCGTATTCTGCTTCCAAATGAACACTTCTGCAGGCGTATTCTGCTTCCAAATGAACACGCCTGCAGGCTTGTTCCTACACGGCAACCATTTTCACAACCATTTCTTTCATCAATGAGGCATCAGAGGTTCCGGTATCACCTACCCCTACTCCTTTTAAATTATAAAGATGGAGAAGCAATAATATTCTTTCTATACCATCGTATCCATAATTATTGATGGTTTCCATCGCCTGATTCACTGCATTGCTGTTGAAATAAAAATGCGGTTTTAGGGCAGCTTCGCTACGGTCCTTCATTCCAAAAACAGTATATATTTTGCTGAAACCGGCATATAAGGCAGGTAATACCATTTGTATGGGCCCGGCTTTGGGATTACCTTCAAAATACTGAATGATCATCATGGCTTTGGCAAGATCTTTTTTGGCAATGGCGGCCTGTAATTCAAAAACATTGTACTCCTTACTAATACCAATATACTGCTCTATATCCTCTTCGGTAATGTCCTTTTTTCCTTTTAAGTTTAATGCCAGTTTTTCAATTTCATTAACGATGCGGTTTAGATCGTTACCCAGATGTTCGTCTAATAAACTGATCGCTTTTGCATTTATTTTATATCCCTGGCTATGCACATATTCCCCGATCCACTCCTGCAGTTTATAATCTTTTACTTTTTCAGATGTAAAAATTTCTGCAGATCCTTTAAGTAGTTTATACAACTTGCCACGTTTATCAAGCTTTTTGGTTTTATGTCCAACTACAAAAATGGTGGAACTCAAAGGATTTTCAACATAACTTTCCAGTTTATCAAGATCCCTCATTTGCTGTGCTTCCTTAAGCAGTACCACCTGGCGCTCAGCAAACATCGGGTAACGTTTGCAGGCATTAACCACTGCCACCCAGTCTGCATCTTTGCCATAAAATACGGTTAAGTTAAACCCTGCTTCTGCTTCGTCAAGTATTTTATGCTCAGCATAATTCATGATGATATCTATGTAATAATCTTCTTCCCCCTCTAACCAATAAATATTTTTAAAGGTCTTTTTTTTCCAATCGCTTATTATTTTTTCTGCACTCATAAATCAAAGGTAAGATATCAACCTTTACGTATTTACACAATGTCAGTAAGTAAATCTCGGGTGTTAATCAATGCTTTATCATTTATTTCAGCCTGTTAAGCGGAACTAAAGCTGTACACATAACATGTTTATAACAAGGCATTAACCTGGTAACCGCATCGTTTTTTAAGGTCATAATTATCTTTGGCATAACTTTAATCTAAAAATTGGTCGCTACCATAACCCTGGTATACAGAACTTTTAAATATTTTGTAAAGAACCGGTTAAAAAAATATAACATCATGAGTTTCGAAAATTATCCAAGTGCAGAAAAAAATACCGATACGGAAATAAAAAAACCTCCAAGTAAATGGCGTAATTATTTAACGGCAGTTTTGGTGGTTGCGTTATTAGGTACCTGGGCTTATATTATTTGGGATAAGAGTAAAACCAGGGACACCATGGAGCAAAAAGACCTGGTCATTACCAGTACATCCACTCAAAGAGATCAGCTGCAAAAGGAATTGGAAGATGCGACCATGCTGTACGATATGATAAAAACCAGCAGTGCCAATATGGAGCATAGCAAGGACAGTACCATATCAAAAAAAGACCGCGATATTTCAGATAAGAGAAGGCAGATTCAGGAACTGTTGTCAAAGGTTAATGCCACCCGGGAAGAACTTGCACAGGCAAGGGGATTAATTGCTTCTTTAAATGGCGACATCAATAGCTACAAAATCCAGATTGAAACCCTGCAGGGCGAAAAAATTGTTTTAACCAACGAAAGAAATGCAGTTATGCAACAGCGTGACCGGGTGATAAAAAATCTTGATTCTGCGACAACAGTTATACAACAAAAAGACAATGTAATAGACGTTGCTTCTACGTTACATGCTTCAAATTTTACTATATTGGGGATTAATGAAAAAGGCAGCGGAAAAGAAAAAGAAACCACCGTTGCGAAAAGAGTTGATAAACTTCGTATCAGCTTTGAAATAGATGAAAACAGAATTACCCAATCGGGGCAAAAAAATGTGTATGTGTGCATAACGGCACCGAACGGTAAGCCCCTTGCTGTTGAAGCATTGGGTTCGGGTAAATTCACTACCCGTGATGGAGAACAAAAATATTATACCAAAAAGATTGATTTCGACTATGCACAGGGAAAAAAACAAACATTGAGCATAGACTGGAATCAAAATTCAAGCTTTGAAACAGGCGACTATAAAATTGAAGTATATAACAATGGGTTTAAAATTGGTGAAGGAATCCGAAGCTTAAAAAAGGGTGGATTGTTTAGCTAAACGAATTATTGCCGTAAAGTGCAGGATGAATCATTTATGCTGTGTTTATCGGTTTGATGATTCATCAGGTGGTTTAGAGCGTGCTTACTTGTTATACCATCTTGATTTACTAAGTGGTGCTGCACTACGTTGAAATCTTAGATGGTATTATACCGATAGAAAATGGCTTTGACTACATACTGGTATAATCGGTATTATTCCTAATGATTCAGACCGCTTAACGCGTTTCGACCCTTGCTAAAAAATTGCCCGGATCGATGCACGTCCGATATGTATGGTTCGGGTAGATTCGGGTTTTCTGCCTTCATATTGAATATTCATTTCAATGTTTCCTGCAAGCCGCTTTGTAAATTCGATATTCCACAAAATATTTTTACCCGGCAGTAACCCATCCAATAATAAATAGCCAACGGTTGAATTGGCCGATCCGGCAAATCCTTTGTAGTTGATCTGATTCAGCGAAAACCTGGCGGTAAGCGTACTGCTCGAAAGGATATTATAACGTACATCTGCGGTGATAACATGATTGGTAGCCGTTTCCATGGAATCTATGGTATTTTTTTTATTCCCATACGCATAGGTTAAACTGGCCCTGGTATTTGTTTTGTGAACAAAAGATAAAGTGGGCTCAACAATATGCTGCACTACCAGGTAATTGCGATTGTCGAACTTTGGCCCTGTGGTATTTAAAATATTTTTTATTTGCTTGAAGCTTACCGTATATACAAATTTTCTGTTGATATTCCACCTGATTTTGCTGACGAGGTTGCGTAACCGACGGCTTTCAAAACCATAGCTTAACAATGATTTACCATTGTTGATACTATGGGTTATATCAAACCCCCACTTAATATTACTCCTGTTAAAAAACAAGGTATTTGACAGGTAAGAATTTAGCGCAATTAAGGTTGTATCTACCAGTTTTTTGGTGAACGGATTGTATTGAAAAGAACCGGTACTGATGTCTTTTTTTGTAATCTGGAGCGCAGAACTGGTACTGGAACGGGCGAGTATTTTCTTAAACCCACCGGCAGCCGGATCAATAATTAGTTTGGGATTTAATGAGAAACTATAATTAAACTGAACATAGTTAGCTTTTACATACTGGTTACTGGGTGTAAAAACACGTATGTATTTTTTTTGATCCTGGAAAACTGCAATCTCAAATTCGTTCAGTTCCGGAATGCCATTACTATTATAATCAATCCAGGTGTATTCCCCCTGGCCTGCCGGTACCTCAACAAAAGTAAATTCTCTTTTTTGTTCCTGCCCTGAGCCTATCTCATACAATATATTTCCTACCAGGAATCCATTAAATTCGTTTACGTAATACTCAGTCCTTCCCAATAAACTTTCGTCTGCTTTTTGGCGGCTGATGCTTTCGTCAAAAATGTGCAGTTTACGGTAGGTCGCATTTAATTTAACCTGGTGTTTCTCATTTTTTAATAACTCTGTAAAAAAATTGTAATTATCACTTCGGTCAGCTTTTTTTAGATTTGACCGTACCGGAAATAAATCATTTCTTGTAAAATATGAAACGCCCCATTTGTTTGGTTTAGCAGTATTGGATTTCACATAAACCTCCCACACATTAAATGCGTAACTGAAAGCAGATAAAGTATCACCAGATTTTTCACGCAGTTTATTGTGCTCACTATTATATTTAAACCCGAGCTGCATTTTACTGAACCCGGTAAGTTCTTTACTGAGATCAACAAAGGGTCGAAAGAATGTGCCTTTTTGTTTTGGATTATTGATTGCCGTTATACCGATCCTGTTGGCGAGTTTCCATCCGTTGAAATCATTATTGCTGTTTACTGACTGACGTAACCCGTTGTAATCGTCGCCACGGATATAACTGGTTATATCGTACTGCAAAAAGTTTCCCTTACGATCACCAAGTTTAACCGCGGCATTGATCAATTGTTCATTCGATGGGGCGATATCATACGGTAAACTCCAATCGCGTAAAAATTCAATATTTCTCAGTCGTTCAATGGGCCTGAATCTTTCCTGAACAAACTCATAGTCAAGCCTGGTCTGCATTAGTATAGGTTTTTGAAACAGGTTAATCCTGGTGCTGTCTTTTAAAAACCGAATTTTGGTTGCAAAGGCCTTGTCGTTATCCTTATCTTTACTTGAAAACAGGTTAATATCATAATTGCTCATGGCAATATCAGCCTTAAGACTTGTTTTAGAATTAAAAAAATATTCGCCTCCTATTGTGAACAATTGTTGTTTTTTGGGTGATATCAAAAGGACTACCGGAGCATAATCGCCCTGTTTACTGTTATTGACATCGGGCTGTACCCAAATAAACACTTTGCCGTTGGCAGCACTTTGCAGCGGGGTATAATCACCCTTACCAGGGCCCAGGTAGGTAAAACTTAAATTATACAAACTGTCATTCGGGTCTGTAGAAAAAACAAAAATGGAATCATGTAAACTGCCGTTGTATACCGTATCCATTTTTTTATAGAGAATTTTGCCCGCACTTAAAGTATCTCTTACTGCATTTTGATAGTAAGCCGTGTCTACACCATCACCAATGTCGGCCAAAAACTGTTTCTGTTTAGTATCCAATACCTGGTTTATAGACGAATTTTTTGCATCAACATTATTATAAAACCCCACATTCATTAAAAATTTATTCTTAAAATTAACTTCATCACTCACATAGATTTGGGAGTTTAAAAAATTTCGGTCGGCATATTCAAATTCAACCTGTATCCTTTTATCTTTTGTAACCAGTCGTTTCTGTGTAAATGTTAATTCCGCTGTATTATAATTGATAACATAATCCTGGTCCTCGCCACGCTGCAGCAACTCACCGTCCATATAAACCCTTTCGGTACCTGCAAGTACAACAAAAAACAACTCCAGATTCGGACTGGACAGGCGATAGGGTCCCTGGTTTCCTTCCACCGGTGCCAGTTGGTTGCGGGTAAATTTTCCTTTGGCAATGGCGCCGCTAACCAATAAAGAATTGGACGTGTTTTTTGTAATCTTATCATCGGTGATAAATGATACACCCTGTAGTCTTTTATAAAAATTGATAAAATAATTTTTACTCTGTCGTATATCGATATCACCAAAATTTGCCTGCCATCCCTTCTTCTTTATCTGCAGGTATATACGATCAAAATCGCGCAGGTCCTGCGTATTGCCATCGGGCTGTATTGGAATATTATTGTCGGTTATGGCAGCTGTCAACTCCAAACTATCGCCAATAAAACCATTCAACTGTAAATTGAGGCTTGAGCTTACCACCGCATCCTGGCTATTGCCAAAAGAAATACCCCGGCCAAAACTTCCTTCCGAATTAATATTTCCAAAATCCGTAAATGGATTTGACTGCTTAATACCTGTTTTTACTGTAAAAGCGCCGTTATTTAGAAAATTATAGCGGATACTGTCGTAATTCAAATGACTTTTTACTGCATTTAAACGATAAGGGAATACCCTGAAACTAATGTTCACTTTTTCAGAAGCAGGTTTTTCCAGCCAGGTGATCGTTGCGTTAACTTCATCAATTTTGTAATAAAAGGGAGATACAGCTTCAACTGTCACAGAGCCGGGTACCAGGCTTGAAGAATCCAGTTTTACGGTTTGTTCTTTTGTGCTGATGGTTATTTTACGAAGATTAGAAAGCGGCTTAGGATCTACCTGTGCATATATAAACTGCACGCATAAAGAAAACAACAGGAGTAAATATATCCATCTACGCTTCAATAGTTCTTTGGGATTAGTAACGCTAAAATTACTAATAAATGTATAATACCATCTTGATTTAATAAGTTGTCCAAAGCACTACGTGTTAATCTTAGATGGTATTATACCGATAGCAGACAGCTTTGGACTACATACTGGCATAATCGATATAAGCCGGAAAAAACATTTTCAGAACATAAAAAAACATTCTGATCAGGAAGGTCAATAATTCTAAAATTGTCTACTTTTATTGCTCTGAACTAAAACCCGCTCTTAAATATTCCCTGTTCAACCGGGCAATATTGGAAACCGAAATACCTTTAGGGCATTCAGCTTCACAGGCATAGGTATTGGTACAGTTACCGAAGCCCTCCTTATCCATCTGGGCCACCATATTCAATACCCTCGATTCTCTTTCAGGTTGTCCCTGTGGCAACAAAGCCAGTTGAGAAACCTTGGCACTTACAAACAGCATAGCACTGCTGTTTTTGCAGGCTGCTACACAAGCTCCGCAACCTATACATGACGCTGCGTTAAAAGCTGCATCCGCATCTTTTTTATCAATAGGTAATGCATTGGCGTCTACAGCGTTACCCGTGTTTACAGAAATATACCCGCCAGCCTGGATAATACGATCAAACGCATTACGGTTAACCATCAGGTCTTTAATAACCGGAAAAGCTGCTGAACGCCAGGGTTCCACCACAATGGAATCCCCATCCTTGAAAGCCCGCATGTGTAATTGGCAGGTAGTATTCTTCGTCCAGGGGCCATGGGCACGCCCATCGATATACATGCTGCAGGATCCACAAATACCTTCTCTGCAATCGTGATCAAAAGCAATCGGGTCTTTACCCTCGGTGATCAGTCTTTCGTTTAGTACATCAAACATTTCCAGGAACGACATTTCCGAAGAAATATCTTTTACCTGGTAAGTCTCGAAGCTACCGGCGGTGTTACTGTTTTTTTGTTTCCACACTTTTAGTGTGAGGTTCATGTTATAGTGTTCCATAATTCTTAAATGCGTTTATTGTTGCTGTACTAACGTGAATCGGTGCGATTTACTTATAGGAACGTTGCGTTGGTTTTGCGATTTCAAAAGTCAGTGACTCTTTATTTAACTGCCAGTCGCTTTCGCCTTTATACTCCCAAGCGGAAACGTAACTGTAATTTTCATCATCACGTTTTGCTTCTCCTTCTTCTGTTTGAGATTCTTCACGAAAATGACCGCCACAACTTTCGGTTCTGTCTAATGCGTCTATACACATCAATTCACCCAATTCAATGAAATCCGCTACCCGACCGGCTTTGTCCAACTCGGGATTCATTTCATAGATACCACCGGGGATCCTCACATCGGCCCAGAATTCTTTTTTCAATTCCCGGATATCCTTAATCGCTTCCTGTAAGCCCTGCGCATTACGGGCCATACCGCATTTATTCCAAATTATTAATCCCAAACGTTTGTGAAAACTTTCTACTGTTTGTTTTCCTTTTATATTCATCATTTGATTTATTCTGTCGCTTACCGCTTTTTCGGTTTCTTCAAAAGCAGGGTGCGATGTTGGTATGGAGGCTGTTCGGATATCATCTGCCAGGTAATTACCTAATGTGTAGGGAATCACAAAATAACCATCGGCCAATCCCTGCATGAGCGCACTGGCACCTAAACGGTTGGCACCATGATCACTGAAATTTGCCTCGCCCATTGCATATAATCCGTCAACGGTAGTTTTTAACTCATAATCAACCCATAACCCACCCATGGTATAATGAACGGCCGGATAAATCCGCATCGGCATTTCGTATGGATTTTCACCCGTAATCTTTTCGTACATCTCAAACAGGTTACCGTATTTTTCCTCAACCACGGCTTTTCCCATTTTAATGATCGATGCTTCATCAACGTTATCCAGTCCCTGTTTACCGGCTTCAATTTTTCCATAGCGTTTTATAGCATCCGCAAAATCCAGGAACACAGCCATTTTAGTTGTACCTACGCCAAAACCTTCATCACATCTTTCTTTAGCCGCTCTGGATGCAACATCCCGTGGCACCAGATTTCCAAAAGCCGGGTACCTGCGCTCCAAATAGTAATCTCTATCTTCTTCGGGTATTTCAACTCCTTTTCGGTTTTCACCTTTTTTCTTTGGAACCCAGATCCTTCCGTCGTTACGTAAACTCTCACTCATCAGGGTGAGTTTACTTTGATGATCACCGCTTACCGGGATACAGGTTGGATGAATTTGGGTAAAACATGGGTTAGCGAAAAAGGCTCCCTGTTTATGTGCCTTCCAGGCTGCGGTAACATTACTGCCCATGGCATTGGTACTTAAATAAAATACATTGCCATATCCGCCACTACATAATAACACAGCATGGCCAAAATGTCTTTCTAACTTTCCACTGACTAAATTCCTGGCTATAATACCCCTTGCCTTACCGTCGATCTTTACAATATCAAGCATTTCGTGACGGTTATACATGGTCACCGTACCTAACGCTACCTGTCTTTCCAAAGCACTGTAAGCACCTAATAGTAACTGTTGGCCAGTTTGACCGGCAGCGTAAAATGTTCGCTGCACCTGTGTACCACCAAAACTACGGTTGCTTAACAACCCGCCATATTCCCTGGCAAAAGGCACGCCCTGAGCCACACATTGATCAATAATAGCCGTACTTACTTCTGCCAGGCGGTAAACATTAGCCTCTCTTGCACGGTAATCGCCGCCTTTTACCGTATCATAGAATAAACGAAAAACAGAATCCCCATCGTTCTGATAATTCTTTGCCGCATTGATACCGCCCTGTGCCGCAATACTATGTGCCCTGCGCGGACTATCCTGGAAACAAAAGGCTTTTACCTGGTATCCCATTTCGCCCAATGCTGCTGCTGCAGAAGCGCCGGCTAAACCGGTACCAATAACAATCACTTCCAGTTTACGTTTGTTGGCAGGGTTAACGAGTTTTGCATGGTCCTTATAATCGGTCCATTTTTTATCCATTTCGCCCGGTGGTATTTTTGAATCTAAAGACATGGTGTATAGTTGATGAGTTAATCCGGTTATCCGTTAAATAGTTTTCAAGGTTTTCATGGCACTATTCAATCCATTTTAAATAAAAAGCAATGGGCATTAATGCAAATAAAATACATACAATAACGGTATAGCCAATTCCCATAGTTTTAATGATGGGTGTATATCTTTTATGATTAATGCCAAAGGTTTGAAAGGCACTTTGGAAGCCATGCAGTAAATGCCAGAATAATGAAATAATTCCGAGCAGGTAAATGACCACAACCCACCATTTTTGAAACTCTTCTTTCATTTCCAAGTATAAATTGTGACTGGCATCATTTATGCCACCGTTACCATATAAGGCTATTTTAGTACTTACAAAAAATTTAGAAATGTGAATGATCAGGAAGAATAAAAGTAATGTTCCCAACAAACCCATGGAACGGCTGTACCACTTGCTGTTTTGATTGGCAGCATTGACCAAATAATTCACCGGCCTGGCTGCATTGTTTTGTTTCCACAGTATTAAGCCCTGGATGATATGAAGAATAAGTCCCGCAAATAGTACTATTTCCATTAACCTTAATATCCAGTTATGGCTCATAAAATGAGCAGCCGTATTAAAAGTTTCACCACCGTCATTTACAAAAATGCAGGAGTTAACCCCAACGTGCACAATCAGAAATGTAATTAAAAAAAGACCCGTAAGGCCCATTGTTAATTTCTTACCAATTGAAGAAGTAAATAAAATTTTCCAGGTCATATTTCGTGAGTTAGAGATTGATTTGGTTTACAAAAATACGACAGGATGACCCAAAAACAGTAAAAAAATTAATATTTAATAACAACCTTCGCTATCTGTTTAATCTTTTGATCACGAGGTTTTCAACCTGTTCAAATACGGTTTCGGGTTTTAATGTGCGCCACTGTGGAAAATCAATCAGAGCAACATAGTTATTCAACCTGGCAGCAAAAAAATCGTACTGGCTTTGTGCCGGCATATCCAGTATCACCACCCATCCGCCAACATCTTCCAGTTGCTCGTGCCAGTCTTCGTAATAACTGTCGTCGCTACTGTGAAAATTCAGCACGTTTTCAGCAATTAAAATAAATTTATTGACCCCCCCGGCAAACATAATATCGGTTATGTCTCTACGCAAGGTCATAATATCATTCTCGATTGCATCATTCCACTCTCCCAATAATTCAATGATGGCAAAGTGTTGGTCATACTCAACAAAAAGGATCTTCATGTATAAAGTCCTGCTGCCAAAATCATCCCATTGTGGATGAATGTAAAAATTATACACGGTGTTGGAGAATTCAAATTCGCTGTATTCCCGCCGGTAAAAAGGCGAAAGCCTGTCTTCTTCTGCAGCGTATAAATGCCGCCAGTTGTAGTATGGTTCTATATCCTGCAAGTAAACTTCATTTTATTATAGAAGCAAATTTCCGACAATTCAGTCAACATTCGTCAAACAAATGACCAATAGTATAAAAAAAGGGTTGTCAAAATATTGACAACCCGTACTTAATAATTATAACCCCAATTTATTATTGAACAATAATTCTTTCGGTGAAAATAAACTGATTGCTGGCGTCGGTTACTTTAACCATGTACATGCCTTTTGCCAGTTTTCTGGTTAAAGGCACTCTTTCAACTTGTGTTTTTGCACTAACGATTACAATCCTGTTCATTAATGGTTTACCAGAAAGATCGGTAATGGTAACATTATACTTACCTGCTTTCTGTCCTTCAAAATAAATATTGAATTCGCTGGTAGTTACAGGATTGGGGAAAATATGTGCTTCATTGGTTAACACTGGAACCACTGGTTTAAAATCTGCAAATGTTCTGGCGGCATCAGCTTCTTTTTGAAATAACAAGTTACCATTGGCCAGGTCCGATGAATTGTAAACCATATCAGATCCTTCAACAAAACTCGCCACAAAGTCTTTTAACGAGAATTTGTAGTATCCGGCAAAAGTATTGGCGCTGGCAACAACCACATTACCTTCATCATCAACTGCAGCTCCGTTTGTACTGTAATTTGCCGGTAAACCGCTGATATATCCAATTTGTTTAGCTACCCTGGTTGCCACATCCAAAGAAAACACATAATGATTGGCCGAGATGATGTATAACTTATTGTAAGCATCAGCAATCATATCTCCACCCCAACTTGTACATTTATTTTTGATGGAAACTGTTTTGTTAGATTCATCATCTATAACAGGCCCCAAATCCGTGATCGTTACTTTTTTCCCCGTTGTGAATTTTATCAGTCGGCTGGCGTCATTGTTTAACGCATAACCATTACCATCTGCTGCAATTACCATGCGGGTAAAATGATTCGCCTCGTCATTCAGCGCTTCATTGGTATTTAAAACAGAAGATGTAACGCTGTAATACTTTTGTACATCACCCTTGGCATTCAAATCAAGCCAACGCAATTCGCCAACCCGCATTGGTGTAAAAAATAATTTGTTTTGATTTTTGTCGTAAGCTGCAGCTGCAACCAGGGATTCCGTTGGGCTTTGTCCGGATAATGACTTACCCTTGTTATCAGCATCCATCATCACAAATGCTGTTTTTTCCCTTTGGTAAACATCCTTAATAATTTTTCCTGAATTAATGTCAACCTGACGAATGTTCATCCAAATAAAATCATGGTTGCCGTCGCCGGTTATTGAAAAAGTTCTTTTGGCATCCTGTGCCGATACAGTTAAGCTTACTGCAATAAAAGTTGTTGAAAGTAAAAGTTTAATGTTCATAAGAGGAGTTTTTATAAGTTTAATAGTGGTTGTAAATTAATCAATTAGTTCAAAATAAACAATATTTTTTTAGGAACGGTGGTTTTCGATGGCCATTTTTACGCTACCGGTTGTTAATAGAAGCTGCCGGGCTGTTTCGTAATCGCTGATCCCGGCCTTTTTCATCAACATTTTTACACCCCGATCAACCAGTTTATCATTAGCTAACTGCATATTTACCATTTTATTGTCTTCAACCCTACCCAACTGTATCATAACGGTTGTGGAGATCATATTGAGTATTAATTTTTGGGCTGTACCGCTTTTCATCCGGGTACTGCCGGTTACAAATTCCGGGCCCACGATTACCTCAATTGGATGATCTGCTGCCGCGCTGATCGGCGAACCGGGATTACCGCAAATGCTGCCGGTTACGATATGGTGTAACCTGCATTTCTGAAGCGCCCCAATTACGTAAGGCGTGGTGCCGCTGGCAGCAATGCCGATCACTACATCCTTTTCACTAATGTCATATTCCTGCAGATCAAGCCAGCCCTGGTCCACGTTATCCTCCGCAAATTCAACAGCTTCTAAGATGGCTTTATTGCCTCCGGCAATGATCCCGATAATTAAACCTCCGGGAACACCAAATGTAGGCGGGCATTCACTGGCATCAATGATTCCCAACCGTCCACTGGTACCGGCACCAACATAAAACAACCGGCCACCACCCAGCATTTTATCAACAACTACGTGTATCAGTTGCTCAATTTGAGGAATTATTTTGGTGATGGCACCTGGTACTTTTTGATCTTCTATATTAATATTTGTAAGAATATCTGTTACCGACATCTTTTCTAAATGCCTGTAATTGGAATCAGATTCTGTAATGCTGTTTTGTGACATATTATTTTACCGATGAAATTTAACTAATCCGTCCATTGGTTTCTTAATCACTTTACCCAATTTCAGTTCATATGAATTACACAAGTCTTTTAAGACATCCCTAAAACCATAGGCAACACTGCCGGTAAAGTTGATTGGCATCGTCCAGCTTTCCTTGTATTTATAAATATGATGAAAGAAGAAATCATTAAAACTATCCTCAATGATATTTTCAATCATGTAATGCCCCCTGTTATCCACCAAAAAATCTGTGAATGATGCCAGATAGCGGTTAGGCAAGGGTTTTTTATAAACCGCGGTCAAAATTTCATCACTGTTGGTATTATACTTTGCCTGAAACCGGTCCATCAAATCCTCATCAAAAGTATTATACAAAAAATACTGTATCACTTTGCGGCCCAAATCGGCACCGCTACCTTCATCTCCCAAAACATAACCCAAACCGGGGCTGTTTTTAACAATCTTCTTTCCGTTATAATAACAGGAATTGGAACCCGTGCCTAAAATACAGGCAATTCCTTTTTCATGCCCGCAGAGCGCCTTTGCTGCGCCCATCAAATCATGATCAACATGTACTTTTGCACCGGTAAATACCTTTTGCACAGCCTTCTTTACGAGCCTTACATTATCAGCATTACTGCACCCGGTACCGTAAAAGAAAATCTCGTCTGGTACCGTTTTTCTTAATTTTTGTTTTAACTCTTCCGCAATGATATATTCAATTTGCTCCGTTGAAAGAAAATAAGGACTAAGGCCCTGTGTATAAAAGGTTTTTGTCGTTTTTTCGTTTATCAGGCACCACGCTGTTTTTGTGGAGCCACTGTCTGCTATTAATTTAATCGCCATTATTTCGATTTATTTTGATAGACTGAAGGTAAATCATTAGCCTGACATCATTTATAAATTCTCGTGGTACGCGTCAAAAAATTAACTTCGCAAAATGAAAACAAAAAAAATCCAGGTATGGTTACCGCTTCTGTTCAGTGTAACAATGATAACCGGTATGTTTTTCGGTTATAAAATGCGGGACAATATGCCTGGCAAAAGTTTCTTTTTTACTGAAAAACGAAGGCCAGTTCAGGAAATCATGGACCTGATCAAAAACCGTTATGTAGATGATGTCCAAATGGATTTACTGGCTGATACGGCTATACAGGCCATGTTAAGCAAACTGGATCCCCATTCTGTTTTTATACCTGCAGAAGAATTGCAACAGGTGAATGAAGACCTGGCCGGTAATTTTTTTGGGATTGGCATCGAATTCAATATTTTTGATGATACCCTTAACGTGATCAATGTATTGAAAGATGGCCCCGGTTATAAATCCGGCATATTAACCGGCGATAAATTTATTCTTGTCAACGATAGTGCGGTAGCGGGCAATAAAACCAGTGCCGATGTTTTTAGAAAATTATTGCGTGGCGAAAGAGGTACACAGGTTTCCATAACTTTTTTACGAAACTACGTGAAACAACAAGCCACCATTACACGGGATGCAATTCCGTTGAGCAGTATTGATGCCAGTTATATGATTACGGTAAAAACGGGCTATATCCGGCTGAATAAATTTTCTTCTGTTACCTACCGCGAGTTTATGGAATCACTGGAAGCATTGAATAAAGCGGGTATGCAAGAACTGATACTTGACCTCAGGGGCAATGGCGGAGGTATTTTAGATGAAGCGGTAGAAATAGCCGATGAATTTTTAGCAGGCGACAAATTAATAACGTACACCGAGGGCAGCCATATTGAGAAAAAAGAATACCGTTGTCGCCGTAACGGCCAGTTTGAAAAAGGCGCGCTTGTTGTTTTGGTAGATGAAGGTACAGCCAGCGCCAGCGAGGTTTTGATTGGTGCATTGCAGGATTGGGACCGGGCAATCATTGTGGGAAGACGAACTTTTGGCAAAGGATTGGTACAGGAACAGTTTGACCTGGGAGATAAAAGTGCATTACGTTTAACCATTGCCAGATATTTTACCCCCGTTGGAAGAAGTATTCAGCGTCCATATAACAATGGTACAAAGGCTTATTACGAACAAATCAGTAGCCGCAATAAGGATGACGGTATACAGCCTGGCGGTTTGGTCAAAGAAGATACAGGCAGGGTTTTTAAGACTAAGGCAGGCAAAATCGTTTACGGCAAAGGAGGAATTACTCCCGATTATTTTATTGCCCCGGATTCAGGCGGTTTACATAAACAGATTACACAGATTTATGCACGTGGTACGATCAGTAATTTTGCCTATAATTTTTACCTGCAAAAACTGGATCATTTGAAAACCTTTAAAACACCGGGTGATTTTATTAAAGGGTTTTCATTTAATGAGGAGCAATGGAAACAGTTTATCGCATTTACTTTAAGAGATTCAATAGATATCTCTTCGGTTACCACAAAGGAAAAAGCCGACCTCACCAACCGGATAAAATCGTCCATTGCCCGCCAGCTATGGCGCAATGAAGGATACTTTGAAGTATTGAATACAGACGATACCGGTATAAAAAAAGCATTGGAACTACTGAAAAATTGAAAATACGATTAGCTTATTTAAGGTTAAGTAATAGCTGAATCTAAACTAAATTTTAAAAAATAACCTGTTTTAAGCCGTTTCTATATAAAATGCTATAATTTTATGGTTTATTTACGTTTTTAATTCTTTAGGTTACAATTATAATAACTACCAAAACAATTTGTATTATGAAAATGGTTAAACTATGTATTGTTATATCAAGTATATTGATCTATAATAACAGCCACGCACAACAAACTGCACCGCCAGAGAGTAAAACGTTAACGCATAAGTCTGCAAACACAGTCGGGGTATCTTCAAAATTGGGTTTCAACGCCGCGTTGGGAATGGCCAGTTATTTGGGTGATTTAATTCAAGGCAATAAACTGTTTTCGCAACCTGGTGTATCCTTTGCACTTGGATTGACATACCCGGTATTTCCAAAATTTAATGGAAGATTTGATATTGGGTTTTCGCAGGTTGGGGCTAAAGACAGCAAAAATTCGAGCTCCGAACTCAAGGCAAGGAACCTGAGTTTTAAGTCAAATGTTGTAGATGTTTCAGTCTCGTTAGAATATGAGTTTGTTGATTTGAAGACCCACAAATTTAGCCCATATGTTTCAGCGGGTGTAGGCGTTATGTTCTTTAATCCTCATGCCAAATCTGCATCCGGTCAAAAAACATTCCTGCGTGATTTGGGTACCGAAGGGCAAGGCCTTAATGGTTTTGCTGCCATGTATAAGAAATCAGCAGTAGAATCACCGATTGGAGTTGGTTTAAAATATGCTGTCAATAGTAAAATCATGATACAGTTAGAATTTAATTACCGGGTTACCGGAACAGATCACCTGGATGATGTAAGTTTAAATTACTATCCTGATAAAGCCTTACTGGATGCGAGAAATCCTGCAACTGCTGCGTTTACTTATCGTGGTAATGAGGTAGGAGCGGGTCCTTACCCGGGAAAAAATAATCAACTTTCACGTGGTAATCCTTCAAACAACGATGGCTTTTATTCTACCCAGTTTAAAGTTGCTTTTAAACGATAATTTTAATAAACCTTACACCTAAAACTAACCTTTTATGAAAATATGTAAACTATTTGTGCTTGTATTGGCGCTTATGATCAGTACAAATACAAATGCCCAGCAAACAGATCCAAACGCGAAAGCCAGGAAGGCTTCTACCGGCAAAAGCAGGAATAAGTCCGCACTCAGTAACGTCAATTTATCCAGATTTAGTGTTACAGGCGGTATTGGAACTGCAAATTATTTAGGAGACCTCATTGATGGCAATAAACCTTTCGCGCAATCCAATATTTCATTTACGGGAGGTCTGGTATACGAGATTTATCCGAAACTTAATGCAAGATTGAATATGGGATACCAAAAAGTACAAGGAGCAGACAGTAAAAGTTCAGGAGCCCACAAATCAAGAAACCTGAGTTTTTATTCCAATGTTTTTGATGTGTTTGTATCGCTGGAATATTCCCTGCTGGATATGAAAACCTATAAGTTAACGCCGTACGTATCCGCCGGATTTGGGATGTTCTTTTTTGACCCTTATGCAGTGAGCACTGCCGGTACAAAACAAAAATTGCGTGATTTGGGTACCGAAGGACAGGGATTTGCCGGCTTTCCTACGCTGTATAATAAATCTGATATTGAAGTACCGCTGGGAATTGGTGTAAAATATGCCCTGAGCAAAAGAGTTAAACTTCAATTAGAATTTAATTATCGCATTACCGGTACAGATTACCTGGATGATGTTAGTATGAACAGGTATGCTGATAAAGCAATGCTTGATCTAAAAAATCCTCTAACTGCAAAATTTGCTTACCGTGGCAATGAAGTTGGTGCAGGACCTTACCCGGCTAAGTATAACAGGCTTCCAAGAGGCAACCCGGAAAAAAAGGATGTTTTTTATACAACTCAGATTCAGGTTGCTTACAAACTCAACTCAAGTGGTACAGTCAAAAAAGGTAAAAAAGAAGTGGATTTACCAACCTTGGGTAAGGCAGACGACCGCGATGGCGATGGGATTGCCGACATATTTGACAGGTGTCCGGATGAACCAGGTCTAAAATACCTGCAGGGTTGCCCCGACAGAGATAACGATGGTGTTGCCGACATTGATGATAAATGTCCGGATATTGCAGGTTTTACACGTTACCAGGGTTGTTTAATTCCGGATTCGGATGCTGATGGGGTAAATGATGAAATGGATAAATGCCCCGACGTTCCGGGTTTAGCCCGTTACCAGGGTTGTGCAGCGGTAGACACCGATGGCGATGGTATTAATGATGATGATGATAAATGTGTTACCGAAAAAGGAATAGCCTCAAACTTCGGTTGTCCTGCAATTAGCCCGGTTTTGATTGACCAGGTTAATATGGCCGCAAAAAATATATTTTTCAAAACCGGCAGTGCTGAATTGTTATCCAGGTCGTTTATTAATTTATTGGAAGTTGTAAAAATATTAAAAGAGAACCCCACCTATAAAATTCAAATTAATGGTTATACCGATAACAGGGGTGATGTTTTAATGAACCAGAATTTGTCCAGTGCCAGGGCTGCATCGGTAAGAGATTACATTAAGAATAAGGGAATTGATGAAAGCCGTTTATTTTCTACCGGTTATGGTGAACTTAACCCGATTGCAACAAACGCTACTGTTGCGGGTCAAACACAAAACAGGAGAGTTGAAATGCAACTAAGAAACTATTAATAACACAGATTTTTTAAAACAGGCTGTCTCAACCCAGGCAGCCTGTTTTTTTTAAACCCAAATTTTGCAGTTGAAATCTTCGAGGGTATTATACCGATAGCAGATGGCTTTGGACTAAATACTGGTATAATCGATATTACCCGGTTTATTTTACCTGCATTTTAAACTTAAAAAAATTACCTTTGCCTCAAACATCGATACCATATGTGGCTAAGCAATATCCTGGAAACAATCGGTAATACCCCGCTTATCAAGCTTAACAAGATCACTAAAAATTTGCCTTGTACTGTACTGGCAAAGGTTGAATATTTTAATCCCGGCAACTCGATCAAAGACAGAATGGCTTTAAAAATGCTGGAAGTGGCTGAACGTGAAGGGAAAATTAAACCAGGTGGAACCATTATTGAGGGCACGAGTGGTAACACCGGAATGGGACTTGCTTTGGCTGCCTGTATAAAGGGCTATAAGTGTATTTTCACAACAACCGACAAGCAATCAAAAGAAAAGGCCGACATTTTAAAAGCAGTTGGAGCTGAAGTAATTGTATGTCCAACAAACGTGGAGCCTGAAGACCCACGAAGTTATTATTCAGTTTCCAAAAGGCTTGCCACTGAAGTACCCAATAGCTGGTATGTTAACCAATATGATAATTTAGCCAACCGCCTTGCCCATTACGAACAAACCGGCCCCGAAATTTGGGAACAAACCGAGGGTAAAATTACACACCTGGTTGTGGCAACGGGTACCGGAGGTACTATTGTTGGAACCGGTAAGTATTTGAAAGAAAAAAATCCTGCTATAAAAATTTGGGCTATTGACAGTTATGGGTCTTTGTTAAAAAAATATTTTGACACCGGTGAATTGGATCAGAAGGAAGTTTATCCTTATATCAGCGAGGGCTTTGGAGAAGATTTTGTACCCGCAAATTACGACATGAGTGTAATTGACGAGTTTACAAAAGTCACCGATAAAGACGGGGCTGTTATGGCCCGCAGAATTGCCAAAGAAGAAGGGATGTTTTGTGGATACAGTGCCGGTAGTTGCCTACAGGGTTTAATACAGCTGGCCAAAGGCCCCGGTGGCAAAGATCAACTTAAAAAAGACGATGTGGTTGTGTTGATCTTTCATGATCATGGCAGCCGTTATGTAGGTAAGGTATATAATGACCAGTGGATGCTGGAAAGAGGATTTTTAGAGGTTAAAACCTTTAAAGACCTGGTGGGGGGCCGTGGTGAACAACCTTTGATCAATTTAAAAAAAGAAAATACCGTTGCCGAAGCGATTGATTTGATGAAGAAATATGATATTGAAAATATACCGGTGATGGATGCGGAAAACAATGTTGGTGCCATATCTGCCGGAGGTTTATTTAATAAAATTTTAAATAACCCCGATATTAAATCCCAAACTGTTGAATCGGTAATGGAAAAGCCATATCCCGAAGTGGCTTTTGAGACTCCGGTGGAGCGTTTAAGCAATTTTATTACAAAAGAAAACGGAGCAGTTTTGAGCAAAGACGATAGTGGTTCTTTTCATATTGTAACAAAATATGACATCATTCAAAGCCTTACGAAATAATTAAATAGGTTTTTTACGACCGGTAAAAAACTTTAGCGATGCTGCATTATAGCGTTTTAGCTCCTTTTTTTATGTTTAAAATATTCTATTCAACACACGTAGTAATACGATATATTGAAATGTAATTGTTCTATGTTGCTGACTGAATATCTACTTATTTCTCCGTAAAAATAATACCATAAAAAAAGAGCGTTATCGCTCTGTTTCGTTAATCAAAAGTGCTACATCTTTGTGTCAGAAGTTGATTGATAGGAGTTAAATATCAATCATTACCCGATATCCACATTAAGACCAAAAAATTGAATTCAATGTTTGTGAAAAACCTGAAACAATCCAATATCAGTCAACTTCTATTTTATTCTTTAACAACCAATATGCGCTTTAAGATCTGATCTTATAGAAAAACCAAAAAGATCTAAAAGTAATAAAAACCAATATCCTGCCTATGCTTTAAAAAGCGATAATGGCAAAAAACCGAAAAGAACCAATATCCTGGCCTATGCCCTCAAAAGCGATGATGGCTAAAAACCGAAGAAAAACCAATGTCCTGCCTATGCCCTTAAAAGCGATGATGGCGAAAATGAAGAACACTGAAACCAGGGTAAAATTTTTAATGGAACAAATGCCATACATAAGGTAACCCCCTTTGAAAGCAGATCCAGATGAAATCCTGAAAGACCGGCAAATGCTTGGCTGGTTAAGATTTTAAACTTCCACAGTTAATTGCTGTGGAAGTTTTTTCATGGACAATATTTGCCATTTTGCTAATTTTAGCCAATGATCTTACAAAAGACTTCCGATTTAACCTATACACCGAAAAGAATTATTTCACTGGTTCCTTCACAAACAGAACTGTTATCTGCACTTGACTTAAATGATGAGACCGTAGGCATCACCAAATTTTGCATTCATCCTCACCAATGGTTTACAACAAAAACAATTATTGGGGGTACAAAAACACTGAATGTGGCCAAAATACATCAGCTGAAACCCGACCTGGTTATTGCAAACCGGGAAGAGAATGTAAAAGCGCAAGTAGAATTACTGGCAAAGGATTATCCTGTTTGGCTCACCCACGTCAGCGATTTGGAAGATGCAAAGAATATGATAGCTGATATTGGAAGGTTAACAGGTAAAACGGCCAGGGCAACCGATTTGATCAGTCAAATTGTATACGCCTTTAAATCCCTGCCGGTGCATAAAAAGCGGCTAAAAACTGCCTACCTGGTTTGGCATAAACCTTATATGGCCGTTGGTGGCGACACTTTCATTCACGATATGCTCGAAAAATGCAGTTTTGAAAATATTTTCGCCGGCAAAGCCAGGTATCCCGAAATTCAAATTGCAGAACTGCGGGCTGCTCATTGCGAATTGCTTCTCCTCTCCACAGAGCCCTACCCTTTTAAACAAGAACATATAAACGAATTACAAAAGAAACTGCCACATACTAAAATTATACTGGTTGATGGAGAAATGTTCAGCTGGTACGGAAGCAGGTTATTACGATCAGCAGTTTATTTTAACCGGTTGGCCGTATAGTTTCGTACAAATTGAACCCGTTATTATACGTTTTTAATAATGAAGCATCTTCCTTACTTTTGTAAAAAACACATTTATGAGTAAATACAGTTCAGGCGTTTTATTTGGCGCCGAATTAGAAGCATTATACAACGATGCCAAAGACAATCAATTTGCATTACCCGCGGTTAATACCATTGGTACCAATACGATTAATGCCACCTTGGAAACCGCTGCGAAAGTAAATTCTCCCGTAATTATCCAATTTAGCAATGGAGGTGCCCAGTTTATTGCCGGTAAGGGAATGCCAAATGATCAATTACAGGGAAATATCTCGGGAGGTGTTTCAGGAGCATTGCATATTCATAATGTAGCTAAATATTATGGGGTGCCCGTAGTGCTGCATACAGATCATGCCTCAAAAAAATGGTTACCATGGGTTAGTGGATTGATTGAAGCAGGCGAACAGTTCTACAAAGAAAAAGGACAGCCTTTATACAGTTCTCATATGCTGGATTTATCGGAAGAGCCTATTGAAGAGAACATTGGTACTTCGGTTGAATTTTATAAGCGCATGGCTCCTTTGGGCATGAGCATTGAAATAGAATTAGGCGTTACCGGTGGAGAAGAAGATGGTGTAGACAACAGCGATATTGATAATGAAAAATTGTATACACAACCGCAACATGTTGCCTTTGCATATACCGAGTTAAGTAAGGTTGGAAAGCTATTTACCGTAGCCGCAGCATTTGGAAATGTACATGGTGTATACAAATCGGGGAATGTACAGTTAACCCCAATCATTTTAAAAAACAGCCAGGATTATATTGCCAAAGAATTAAAAACAGTTGAAAAACCGGTTTACTTTGTATTTCATGGTGGCAGCGGCTCTCCGCAAAACCAGATCAGGGAAGCCATTGGATATGGTGCCATAAAAATGAATATTGATACCGATCTGCAATGGGCATTTTGGGAAGGCATCCTGGAAAATTATAAAAAGAACGAAGCCTGTTTACAAGGTCAGTTGGGTAACCCGGATGGCGCTGATAAACCCAACAAGAAATATTACGACCCCAGGGTTTGGTTGCGTAAGGGTGAAGAAAGTTTTATAAAAAGATTGGAAGTGGCTTTTGATGATCTAAACTGCATAAACAGAAACGCTTAGTTTTATAACCGTTACTCTTTAGAGATCAGGGAATAACAGAACGTAAATATTGGGGAATTTTTGGCCTGCTGAGATCAATTATTTCAATATTATAGAAGTACCAACAAACCTAAAACCTAATGAGAAACTTTAAACATGCGACAGGAAGAAGATTTTGATGCCAACCTGGCCGGTGATAATGCATCTGCCGAAGATGTAAGAGCCAATTGGTTTAAGCGAATGAAAAAGGGCATTTTAACTTCTACAAAAGATAAAAAAGATGCTCCGGAGGGTCTATGGGCCAAATGCCCATCGTGCAGGTATACCTGTACCGTTACTGAATTGAGCGAGAATAAATTTGTTTGCCCGAAATGTGATTACCACCACCGCATTGGCAGTCATGAGTATTTTAATATTTTATTTGATGATAATAAGTTTACAGAGCTTTTTGGCAACATCAGATCAAAAGATCATTTACAATTTGTTGACCTGAAACCTTATGGCAAACGATTGGATGAAACCTATGCCAAGACAGGTTTACACGACTCCATCGCCGTTGCACACGGAAAGATCAACCAAAATGACCTCGTTATAGCCTGTATGGACTTTGAGTTTATCGGGGGCAGTTTGGGTAGCGTAGTAGGCGAAAAAATAAGCAGGGCATGCGACTATTGCATCAAACATCAAATTCCTTTTTTGATCATTAATAAGAGCGGCGGTGCCCGAATGATGGAGAGTGCTTTTTCGTTAATGCAATTGGCAAAAACGTCGGGCAAATTGTCTCAACTCAGTGATCATAAAATACCCTATATCTCACTGTGCACCGATCCAACTTTTGGGGGTACCACGGCCTCGTTCGCCATGCTGGGTGATATTATTTGTGCAGAGCCGGATGCACTGATTGGTTTCGCAGGCCCCCGGGTTATTAAAGAAACCATCAAAAAAGATCTGCCGGAAGGTTTTCAACGCAGTGAATTCCTTTTGGAACATGGCTTTTTAGACTTTATCGTACACCGCAGGGATTTAAAGGAAAAATTGGGTAACTTGTTAATCATCCTTAAAGGATAATATTACTGCAGCCTTCAACATATCAGGTCAATAAATTATTGGCAGTAGTAATCCTTGTATAATTATGCTGCTACAGAAACTATCCATATTCATCATTTTTTTATTATTGGTTTCTGATGGTAATATGTATGCTCAGGTTACCTGTACAACGCTTGGCCAAAATCCATCCACCGCATTTCCGGTTTGTGGCACATCCGTTTTTCAGCAGGATACCGTACCCCTGTGTGGCGGGAGGGTAATTCCCTCTCCCTGTTATGATCCGTTATCATTGATTACCGACGTTAATCCCTTCTGGTATAAGTTTACGTGTTTTAGCAGTGGCAAGCTTGCATTTTTAATTACCCCAAACAGTATTGATGAAGATTACGACTGGCAGCTTTTTGATGTAACGGGAAAAAACCCGCAGGACGTATACACCGATACCAGTATGTTTGTTGTTTGTAACTGGTCCGGCGAGCCCGGAACAACAGGAGCTTCGGATTTACTGGGTGGCATATCCCTGGTTGAATGTGAGGGCTTGGGCGTTAACCGCTACAGCAAAATGCCTGATTTGATCGCCGGACATCATTATCTTTTACTGGTAAGTCATTTTGAAAACACGCAATTGGGTTACGGACTTTCCTTTGGCGGAGATGGAAATACAGCAGTTATTACAGATACATTGCCCCCACACATGAATAACGCCAGCCGGGCTACCTGTGATGGAACCAAAATTCTTGTAAAACTCAATAAGCGAATGAAATGCAACAGCCTGGCAACTGATGGCTCTGATTTTATCATCAGCCCTGCTGCAGCAGCCATTACAAATGCGGTGGGAATTGGATGTAACGGAGGATTTGATATGGATTCGGTATTGCTTACTTTTAGTAGTCCCTTTTCCGTTGGTAATTATAATTTGATTGCACAAAACGGTACCGACGCTAATACTTTATTGGATCTATGCAATAACTATTTGTCTCCGGGCGAATCCATCCCGTTTGCAGTACTATCCCCACTGCCGGTGCCATTTGACAGTCTTACCAATAATAAATGCAGTACCGATTCATTGGTGATCGTATTACCGGGTAAGATTCAATGTGGTTCGGTGGCGCCGGATGGCAGCGATTTTTTTGTTACGGGAACTTACCCGGTAACGATTACAAATGCAGCAACGGCTAATTGTGTAAACGGGTTAACACAACGAATCATCATTCATTTTGCATCAACATTATTACAACCCGGCAGTTTTCAAATTATTTTACAAGTTGGCAACGATGGAAATACCATTTTAAGTGAATGTGATACTCCTTCCGTTGCCGGCTCGGTAATACCCTTTAACATCTTGCCCAAACCTGTTGCCGATTTTAGATTTCCTGCTGCTGTATGCCTGCCGGACGGTATCGTAACATTTACAAATCTGTCCGGTATCACAGACGGATCACAGAACAGTTTTCAATATCTATGGAATTTTGATGATCCCGGAAGCGGAGCCGGTAATACATCAACACTTAAATCCCCAACTCATTTTTATAATAGTACCGGGCCGTTTCGTGTACACCTGCGGGTAACCAGTAATGGTGGATGTGTACATGACAGTTCACAGCTCTTAAATACAATTCATCCACAACCCATAACCAATTTTGACCTGAGTAGAAATGCTGTTTGTTTAGGCGATGCTGTTTTCTTAACGGATTCAACCAACAGCATGGATGGCGTAACTACCCTATGGTATTGGGATTTAGGAGATGGGACCAGAAAAAACACAAAAAATGTTTTTTACATCTATGCAGGTGATCAAACTTATGACATTAGTTTATACACCGTAAACAGCCATGGATGCAAAAGTGAATTATTAACCAAAACGCTGACAGTTTACCCCTATCCCATTGTTGATGCAGGCCCCGACAGAAAAATGCTGGAGGGAGGAATAATAACCATCCAGGCAACAGCAGCGGGAACCCGTTTGCAGTATCTATGGACACCGTCTCTATACCTCAATGACCCAACCATTATTAAACCAACCTGTATTGAGCCTACATTTGATATTTTATATACACTCACCGTAACTGCACCGGGTGGCTGTATAAAAACGGATGATCTGTTTGTGGATGTTTTAAAAGTTCCCAACATACCCAATACTTTTTCGCCAAACAACGATGGGATAAATGATTTCTGGATAATTCAATACCTGGAGGAATACATTGACTGCCATACGCAGATTTTTACGCGAGCCGGGCAAAAGGTTTTTGAAAGCCGTGGAAGGTATCACCCATGGGATGGCAAATACAAAGGAAAATCACTGCCTATGGATACCTATTACTACATCATGGAACCGGGTACCGGAAGGGATGCGGTGACAGGTTTTGTGACCCTCATTAAATAAACAGATTCAAAGGCAATATCTTTGCAAAAAACAATCATTGGAACTCACGAACCGCAAAGCGCATTACGAATATTTTTTTGAAGCAACCTATATTGCAGGTATGGTTCTTAGCGGCACCGAGATCAAGTCGCTCAGGGCCGGTAAGGCCAGCTTTAACGACAGCTATTGCATTTTCCATCATGGTGAACTTTTTGTAAAAAGCCTGCATATTTCCGAATATTCTTTTGGTACTTATAGTAACCATGAACCTTTGCAGGAGAGGAAACTCTTAATGAATAAAAGAGAATTACGTAAGCTGGAAAATAAAATTAAAGAGAAAGGTTATTCCATTATTCCACTCAGGTTATTTTTGGCCGAGTCGGGTTATTTTAAAATGGAAATCGGTTTGGGCAAAGGCAAAAAGAATTATGATAAAAGAGATAGCATTAAAGAGCGGGAAACCGACAGGGATATTAAAAGAAAGTACGGAATATAAATGTACGATGTGCGAAGTACGCCTGCATATGTAAACTGACGAGCATCGTACATCAAACCCCTAACATTCTGAAAGACTCAACGGCACATTCACCGCCAACCCGCCATCAGCCGTTTCTTTGTATTTATGGCTCATATCCAAAGCCGTTTCCCACATGGTTTTAATTACACCGTCTAAACTGACTTTGGCATAATCCGGTGAACTTTGCATGGCCAATTGGCTGGCCGTTATGGCCTTTATAGCGCCCATGGTATTTCTTTCTATACAGGGCACCTGCACCAGTCCGCCTATTGGGTCACAAGTCATGCCCAGGTGGTGTTCCATGGCTATTTCGGCAGCCATTAAGGCCTGTCGTTGTGTGCCTCCCAGGCATTCGGTAAGTGCAGCAGCAGCCATGGCACTGCTTACGCCTATCTCTGCCTGGCAACCACCCATGGCCGCGGATATGGTTGCCCCTTTTTTAAAAATGCTGCCAACTTCAGAAGCTGTTAATAAGAACTGGATTATTTTTTCATTGTCATCCTGCCTGTTGTTATCGGCACAAAAAGCAATATAATATTGTAATACGGCCGGTATAACACCTGCTGCACCATTTGTGGGTGCGGTCACTACCCTGCCAAAGCTGGCATTCTCCTCGTTCACCGTTAAGGCAAAACAACTAACCCAATCTAAAATATAAGAAAAATTGCTTCCTCCCTCTTTTACAATTTCCAACCAACCGGAGTAGTCGGAATAAGTCCTGCCATGTACCAGCTTTTTATTAAGCCCTGCACCACGTCGCTTCACCTGCAGGCCGCCGGGCAAAATCCCTTCCGCGTGGCAACCACGGTAAATGCACGCCGTCATTACATGCCAGATATTCAATAATCCGGCTTTTGTTTCAGCTTCACTGCGCCAGGCCGATTCATTTTCTAACACAATATCACTGATGTTCATACCGGTTTTCATACACCAGTGTAACAGGTCATTTGCCGTATTAACCGGGAACGGGAGGCTTACATCAAAAGTCCCCATTTCAATTTCACCCTCTTTTTTTACAAACCCTCCTCCAACGGAATAAAATGTTTCAGAAAAATTTTCACCGTTGTGCAGCGTGACTAAAAAACTTAATGCGTTGGGATGGAAGGGTAATGATTCACTCATCAAAAATTCGATATCTTCTGCCGGGTCAAAATCAATTTCATGTTTACCGGCGAGTAGCATCTTTTTCATCAGTTTAATATCGGCCATTTTGGCTTCAATATGATTTACTTCAAAAGTTACGGGATCATCACCACTTAAGCCCAATTGTACAGCTATGTCAGTGCCATGGCCAATACCGGTTTTGGCTAAAGAACCGTATAACAAAACACGGATCTCTTTTACCTCGTTCAAAAGTTTTTTTTCAACCAACGAATTGGTAAAACGCTGCGCAGCTCGCCATGGCCCAAGCGTATGGCTGCTGGATGGCCCAATACCAATCTTAAACATGTCAAAGACCGAAATGGCTTCGTGACTCAAAATGTTGATTTTTGTTTATTGAACATCTAACAATTCTATCGAAAAAACCAGGTTTGACCCCGGTGGAATGATCCCCCCGGATGAACAGCCATATCCTAAAGAAGGAGGTAAATACAAAATGATAGAACCTCCTTTTTGAATTAATGGAAGGCCTCTGCGCCAGCCTAAGATCAACCCGGATAAAAGGAATGTAGCGCCGGTATTATTTTGGTCAAAAACAGTTCCGGTGGTCAATGAACCGGTATATTTAACAGTAACATTTGAAGCTAGTGTTGGTGTGGCTCCCGATCCCTGTGCAATTATTCTGTAAAAAAAACCATCCGGATGCTGCGTGGCCGTTAGGTTGTTATTTGTGATATGAGTCTGTAATGACGCTATCTCTGCGGCCGTAGGCACGCCGGTATTATTTGCAATACAGTTGTTGGCAGCGCCTTCATCGGATTTTAAACAACCGCCCGCTATAAACAGGGTAGCTGTTAATGCAATCATTAAAAAGTGTTTTTTGTTCATTGTTGACTAATATTTGATTTAAATTATTGTTTTTTATATTACATCGGTGTTTTCAACCTGTTTCTTATTTTTTTGTTTTAACTCCTGGTAATATTGTTCATTCATTTCCCATTTAAACTGCATACGGAAATAGGCAAAAAACAGTATACAAAGGAAAACCGCAACAACAATAGTTACCAATGAGCCCGCAAAATTTTTCGAAACCTTGGTATACCATTCCGGAAAAAAAAAATAAACGGATGCTGTGAAAAGCAAAATGGGTATCGAGAAAATAGCAGCCATTGGCAATCCGGAAACTATTTTTGCCCGGAAACTATTTTGACTTTCCCTGTTTTCTTCCCAAAAAGTCATAAAATTTTTATCTTTTTCGGACAGCATGATACAAAACTAATGTAAATTGACAGCAAATTGTTATCTGGTGAATAACTTATAGGTTTGTCAAGCTTAAATATTCTGAATGAAAATAGAACAATTGCTGGTGCAGCATTTTTACAATTGTGGCGAAATCACATTACAGGGCATGGGTACTTTTATATTATCACCCGATTTCGTAATGCCCAAAGAAAACGAAAAAGATGCTGAAATCCCTGATCATGCCATTTCCTTTCAATACAATGCCAGGGCCACAGCCGATGATGCATTAGTCGATTATATTGTGCAGCAAACACGAAAAATGAGAGCCCTGGCAGCGGCAGATCTTGACTCCTATCTTGTACTGGGTAAACAGTTTTTAAATATAGGAAAAGCCTTTAAAATTGAGGGGATGGGTATGTTATCCAAGAATCAAACGGGCGAACTGGTTTTTACAAAGGGAACTTCTTTTCACGCCAGGTTGGAAACCATTCCTGCTGCCCTGAAGGAAAAACAGGAAACAATTATTTCGTTTAATTCTGATGAAAAAAAATCAAATTTCAATAGTAGAAAAATATTGATCAGCTCATTGATGGTGATAGGAATTGGCTTGATCGGGTCAGCAGTTTGGTACTTTTTTTTTAAAGATAAGAAAACTGCCAACCCGGTATCCCAAACGATACGGGTTGTTTTACCGGATACCGCAAAACCTGCAATTACAACAGTTGACAGTTTGGTAAAACCAAAACCCGAATCCCCTGCTGCAACAGATGGATACACTTTTAAGGTTGTTTTTATGATCACGAGAGACTCCAATGCTGCAGTATCGCGTATGAATACACTTATCAGCCGCGGGCATAAGATCATCATGTCTAAACATGACTCGCTTCGTTATAAACTCGCTGAGCCTTTTACCCTTCCGCTGTCAGATACTACGCATATTAAAGATTCATTAAACAATTTTTATTATTCGGGAAGGGGGTTTATTGAACTGAAATAAAATTTATTCTAACATAGCTTTGTATAACCATGCTTCGACCGGTACAGAAGAAATTAATTTACATTTTTTTAATACTGGTTATTTTAGATATCACGGGCATTGCAGCCAATATGGAGTTATTACACCTGGTCGTAAAACCGATGCTCATACCGGCCCTGCTGATCCTTTTATTATTTTCAGGTTCAAATGTGCCGGGTAAAAATTTATTAATCACAGGTTTACTATTTTCCTGGATGGGTGATGTGTTCCTGTTGATTGACCAAAAGAATGATTTGTTTTTTATTTTTGGATTGGGTAGTTTTTTAACCACGCATATTTTTTATATCGTTTATTTTTTGAGGATCAGGTCAGCCCATTCCTCCCTGCTTAAAAAACAACCCATATTTATCGCGCTGGTTTTAACCTACTGCCTGAGCCTGTTATGGCTGCTGCACCCTTATTTAGGTAATTTAAAGATCCCGGTAATGGTTTATGCAGTTGTTATTTGCATGATGTTGCTTTGCAGTATGCACGTGTTTTTAAAAGTTACCAAAAAAGCCGGTGCTTATTACATCCTGGGGGCAACGGCTTTTGTGTTTTCAGATACTTTATTGGCCATCAATAGATTTTACCAGGTATTTGCTTTTGCAGGTATATTCATCATGCTTACTTATTGCGCTGCCCAGTATTTTATTATTCGTGGCTTTATTGAACAAGATATTTAATGAAGAAAGAAGAACTTTTGCAGGAACTCACCAGCGATACCTGGGTGATGATAAAACCCTCTCCCATTGAGGGAATAGGTGTATTTGCCCTGCGGGATATTCCCAAAGGCTGCCGTTCCATGTTCAGCAAAGCCAATGAACAGGAACAATGGATACCCGTTTCCAAACACGAAGTTGAAAATTTACCGGCTCATGCTAAAGCTTTAATTGAAAACTACTGCCTGTATGATAAAGAGCATTATTTTGTACCCAATTACGGGTTTAAAAAGATCGACCTGGTGAATTTTTTAAATCATTCTGATACACCCAATATCGTTTCTATAAATGATGGTGAATTTTTTGAAGCCGTAAAAGATATTAAAAGTGCTGAAGAACTGGTTATTGATTATGGGGAGATCGTGGATGAGGAGCAGGTTCCTGATGCATCCGTTTCAATATAAAATAATTTATCAAAATTGCACTTATCAATGGAATGAAAATGATACAGAAAAAAATAAAATAACTCACCTGAACCTCCGGTACGGGCTCCACCTGTGTAAATAACCTGTTTCCTAAAATACCTTTACTAAATATAACACTGCTGGTTAAATTCCAGCCAAGGTGAATGGCTATGGGGTAGTACAGGGAGCATGTTTTTGAATAACTATAAGCATAAACCAATCCCATCGTTCCGGTAACAATAAAGGTAATGGCCATTTGTGTAATATTACCAATCACTTCATGTGAAAACCAATGGTAAATGCCAAAAGCAATGGCCGAAATGATGATGGCTTTTGTATGGCCCAGTTTTTTTATAAGGATATACAGCAACACGCCCCTAAAGATCAACTCTTCAAATAAAACTGATTTGATGTTCCACCAGGCACCTGTTAAAATAAGGTTTGCTGTGAGTTTTGGGTTTAACTCCCATTGCTGCTTTGCAAAAAGCATCCGCATAAAAAAATCGGAAGAACAGCAAAGGCCCGTCACGATAAAAAATACAACAAAGTCGGCTATTCTTTTTTTTGTGGGATAAAATCCCAATCTGTTTAAATTGCCTTTTTCAAAAAGCCAGAGGATGATCCAGGAGATGAGGAGTTGAACGAGGATGCCAAGCATGTTTTTATTTGCTAAATGGGCAAGTTATGTCTTTTAATTTGATACAGAAGATCACGCAGGCTCTTTAAAAATATATTGCTCATCAAATTCTATTTCAAAAGCTTTTAAGAATTGTCTATACTCATCTAAGAAGGTTTGTTTTTTATGATGTACTTCCTGGTTTTGAATATAACGGATAACATTGGGTACATGACTTTTCGAATAGGAGAATGCACCATACCCCTCCTGCCAGGCAAAAGGGGCATTACAAAATTTTTTGTCTTTAATCCATTTGCTGCTTTCCGTTTTTACATTTTGAACCAATGATGATATAGATTGCGCCGGACGCATGCCAATTAAAATATGTGTATGATCAGGCATGCTGTTTATCTGAAGCATCTTGTGATCATTTTTCTGAAAAATACCCGTGATGTATTTGTGTAATTCATCTTTCCATGCTTTGGAAATTAATGCGGCGCGGTAATTAACTGCAAATATGAATTGAATGTGCAATTGAGTGTATGTGTTTGCCATGTTAACAAAATTGTGATAATAAATATACAAAAATGTTTTTTTGTTCCGGCCGAACAGTTTGTGGGTAGAAAGGAACATTACAGAGAAGGAAACGTTCCTGCTGGAACGCATTATCCTTGTTTGAGACTCAAAGGTTAGGATAACACGTTCCTACGGAACGAAAGCACATCTATATTATGAAGTTCTACCCATGAAAAGTTCCTAACGGAACAAGCATGCCATGCGTGTCTAACAACAGAAGCCGATTCATAAATAATAAAAACAAAAAAGGTCAATAACCAATATAATGACTCAACATAAAAACTTTGCGCTTTGTTCCGGCGGAACAGTTTGCAGGTAGAAAGGAACATTACAGAGAAGG
>JANNSN010000037.1:0-17274 GCA_031402615.1 Chitinophagaceae bacterium | reverse complement strand
CTCCATTGAGCCAGTCAAAATATCTGCGTAAAGAATTACTTTTCCTTCACTATTTCGCGCCGCACGACCGATAGTCTGAATGAGTGAAGTCTCAGAGCGCAAGAAGCCTTCTTTGTCAGCATCCAATATCCCAATCAAGGCCACTTCCGGTAAATCCAATCCTTCACGAAGTAAGTTCACACCGACGAGTACATCAAAATCCCCTTTTCGGAACTGTGTCAGAATTTTTATTCTATCCATGGTTTTAATATCTGAGTGCAAATACTCGGCTTTGATTTTTTTGTCTTTTAAATAAGTAGAAAGGTCTTCTGCCATTTTTTTTGTCAGAGTTGTCGCTAGCACTCGAAAACCTCGCTTGATTGTATTATCAGCTTCAGCAATAAAATCTTGAATCTGGCCTTTGTAAGATCCTTTTTCACCAACAGGACGAATAATAGTTTCCGGATCAACTAGCCCTGTCGGGCGAATAATTTGCTCTACTATTTGCGCACTCTCAGTCCTTTCCTGTTCACTCGGTGTCGCAGAAGTGTAAATTACCGGACCGATACGCTCAGTAAATTCATCGTATTTAAGAGGTCTATTGTCTTTTGCAGAAGGCAAACGAAAACCATAATCCACCAATACCAGTTTGCGGCTTCTGTCGCCGCCATACATGCCGCTTACCTGCGGAATGGTTTGATGGCTTTCATCAACAATACAGATAAAATCTTTTGGAAAATAATCCAGCAGGCAGAAAGGCCTGGTGCCAGGTTTTCTCCTGTCAAAAAAACGGGAGTAGTTTTCAATGCCGCTGCAATAACCCAACTCCCTTATCATTTCCAGGTCGTAATTTACCCGCTCACTAATGCGTTGCGCTTCAATATATTTTCCCGAATCTTTATAATAGGTCTCCTGGGCACCTACTTCATCCTGAATCTCATGTATTACCTGTTGTAATACATCCTTTGGCGCCACGTATAAATTGGCTGGAAAGATAGCAGCATTTTCCACACTGCTGATACGCTTCCCGCTACTGAGTTCCAGGGTTTCGATGGTTTCAATCTCGTCGCCAAAAAAAGTAATGCGGTAACCAAAATCCACATAGGGTAAATTAATATCAATGGTATCTCCTTTTACCCTGAAAGTTCCCCTGGTAAAATCACCTTCGCTTCTGTTGTATAAAGAATTTACCAAAGCATGCAAAAATCCCTGTCGGGAAATTATCTGCCCCTGCTGAATGCGAATGATTCCATTCTCATAATCTGTTGGGTTACCCATGCCGTAAATACAACTTACACTGGCCACGATGATGATATCTCTCCTGCCACTTAATAATTGTGCGGTTGCCTGTAGCCGCAGTTTATCCAGTTCTTCATTAATGCTCAGGTCTTTTTCAATATAGGTATTGCTTACCGGCATATAAGCCTCGGGCTGGTAGTAATCGTAGTAGGAAACAAAATACCCAACAGCATTCTCCGGAAAGAATTGTCTGAACTCACCGTACAATTGTGCCACCAGTGTTTTGTTATGCGTGATGACCAATGTTGGTTTCTGCACATTTTGTATCACATTGGCCATGGTAAAGGTTTTACCACTGCCGGTAACGCCCAGCAAAGTCTGGTATTTTTCTCCATTTATCAGCCCGTCCGTTAACTGGCGGATGGCATCCGGCTGATCACCGGCGGGGGAATATGGTGCATGAAGTTGAAATGCCATAACTGGATGTGCAATTTACGAAAGCTTTGCTCATTTATTTTCGAGGAGTTTATCCATTTCACTTTTCCTGATAAACCACGCAATGGTAAACGATGGAATGATGTCGGTAAACGGAATGATCTCTTCTAAAAAATTAAGTACGCCCCCAATCATACCTATCCGTCCCCCAAAAAGATTATAAAAGATGATGGCGGAGATGGGTGCCCAAACGATATCTCCAAATTCACCCAGGGCCGGAATAAAATAACTGGCCATGCCGATCAGATCAAACAGGATACAGAGGAATATATTGGGTAAAAACAGTTTCCTTTTTTCCATATTAAAAAAAGGACCGTTAAAAATACAGTCCAAAAGATATTTTTTAAAAATAGGTTTTATTTTACTGCAATATCAGCAGCAGCAGCCATTTCAACCATCATCGTTAATTCATCGATGAGCGCATCGTCATTCCCATTCCAGCCCACGCTTTTAAAACGCAGGTTCCCGGCTCTATCAATAACGAATTTTGTTGGGATACCGCTAACTTTAAAGTCGGCCACCACTTTATCCTGATCATCCAACAACACATGAAAAGGATAATTATTCTTCTTCATAAAATCCTGTGCATTCTGTTTTTTGTTTTCCACCGACTCCCAGGTATCAATAAAAACAAAAGCCACATCACCATTAACTGTTAGTTTTTCCTGTGCTTTTTTCATGGCAGGCATAGAGGCGATACAGGGGCCACACCAGGTTGCCCAAAAATCGGCGATCACTACTTTGCCTTTTAAACTGGCCAGGCTGATATCGTTACCTTCAAAATCCTTTAAACTGAATTTAGGTGCGGCTTCGTTAAGCATTTCTTTGGCCAGGTCTGCCCGCTTTTTTTCTTTGGCAGCTATTTCCAGTTTGGATAAATAGGCATCATAGCCTGCATCCGATTTTTTTTCAGCAACATACAATTCCTTTAACAGGTCCTTGGTTTTGGAAGAAGCCACACCATCCTGTACAAATTTTTCAAGTTCTTTTTTTGCCATGGCAGGCGGGGTAACTTTTACCATTAACTGGCTGTACCGCTCATTATACTCCGCATTTTTAAATTTGTTGATGATGGCTGCTTCTTTAGCATATGTATAACCATTTTTATAATCGCCCAACTCGTAGAGGATCAACGAATAAGTATCGGCATACATACCGTATTGGGTTTTACGCTGCTCTGCCCATTTCTGTTTAGTTATGCTGGGGGGCTTTTTCTCTGTGGGGTTATTCATTTCTTTTTTAGCCCAGGCAGTTGCATCGTAGCTAATTGATTTGGCTTGCGCCAAATTCTCTTTATCCAAAGCCATATACCATGACAGGTTATTATAGATACCCGCCTTATCAGCCATGGGTAGATCTTTAACCCAGGTTTTAAATTCATCGTATTTCTTTTCCTTGTGATAAGTTGATGCGATGTTACCTTTATGATAATTAACCATAAGCTTATCATCTTCTTTTGGAGGATAAGCTTTTATATATGCTTCAAAAGCGTCTTTTTTAGTGTCAGCTTCCCTTGCTTTATTTATCGCATTAGCCAATTCATTTTTTTTCCACCGGCCGTCGGGGTATTTTTCTTTCATGATGTTGGTGAAGGAATCGGCTGCACTTTTCATTTTTAATCGGGTATACCATTGTGTTAAAGTACCGTAGTCTGATTCTGTTAATGCCGGGTTTGATCCTAATTCCTCCAGGTATTGTAAAATGACAGGCTGGCCTTCTTTTTTCTTTGCCGAATTAATCGCACTCAAATAGGCACTGTGAAATTCAGGTCTGTTCTTAACTTCAGGACTTAATTGTATACCCCCTTCCAAAATACGGAGGCCTTTTTCCGGGTCATTTTTCATACCCATTAAATACTCCCCATAACCAGTATATAAAGTCGCTGCATTTAAATAGTAACTAGCTACGGGCTGGTTATTTTTTGTATAAACCGGTAAAACAAAATCCTTGCCTCTATTGTCGTCTTTTACTTTTCTATCTTTTGCTGAAAAAGAAAAGGCGATCAGGTTAGCAGCAGTATCTAATTTAAAACTGCCGGAATACATGGAACCATTTTTAACGATCTTTGGCTCAGTAACTTCAGGCCCCCCACTACCAAAGACATAAATAACAATATCTACTTTCTTCTCATCCATTAAAGACGAAAGTTTGCTGTTGTACTTAAAGTTTACTGTTTGGCCTGCCTGAGGCATTTGTGGCGACAGTTCCAATGCGTCAAACTTTACCTGGGCATTGGCAGCGTTTATGGTAAATAACAAAAAGGCTGCAAAAAAAATTTTTTTCATTTTGGATGTTGTTTTTGGTATGAAAAATGAATATAACCTGAATAGCGGACAACAGTGATTAAAGAATGTTAAAATAATTCTGGTCTGCAAAAAACATGGTAATTATAATTTTATTTTCATCACCTGCATGGTTTTTCGGCTTTTTTCAGCCATAAAACCCATTACATGGCTTTCTATAGAAGCATCAATAGTAGAAGTTAGTAAAGAAGGGTCGTGTTTTGATACTGCATTGATCCAATCGGTAACCAGCCGCCAGTCTCCACCACCATGCCCATCAGATTCCTGTTTCCATTCGGTTTTTTTGCCGGTCAAAAAATCAGTCATGGTAAAAGAGGTCATATCACCAACCACATCACCCAAACTTCCCATTATACGTGTTCGTCTGCCATCATAAGAGGTAAATGCTTCCATGGAAAATGAAGCAGTCAGTCCGCCTTCAAATAAAATATTGGCCGTATAATGGTCGGGCTGGTCATTATCCATCCGGTAAACGCAGCGGCCATAGTTGGTCGTTTTTAACTGCTCCATTACATAATCGGCCTGCTTGCTTTTATCTTCCGGCAGATCAAAAACATAGTTACGTTGTCTTTTGCGATAATAAATATCCAGGGCAGAGTAAGGGCAGTTTTTTTCTACTTTACATCCATCGGTACAACGTGCTGTACTTCCTTCGGGTGCATTTTTTTTGGTGAACCATTGTAAACTTCCAAATGCCTGGATATTGGTGCAGGGTTTTCCGGTCATCCAGCGTAGAATATCCAGGTCATGGCATGACTTTGCCAAAATTATTGGCGTGGTCTCTTTACTGTTATGCCAGTTACCCCTTACATAGGAATGACTCATATGTATATGTTCAATGGGTTCCAGGTGTTGTATGCTTACAATTTCGCCAAGTACACCACTTTGCATGATCTCCCGGAGTTTTACAAAATAAGGCGCATAACGCAGTACATGGCATACCGCAACGATCCTTCCGGTTTTTTTGGCAAGTGCTAAAATATCCCGGCATTCTTTTTCGCTGGGTGATATCGGTTTTTCCAGTAAAACATCGTAACCCATGGCCAACGCCTTCATACAGGGGCCATAATGCAGATCATCCGGCGTGGTGATAATGATGGCATCTGCAAATTTGGGCCGCTTAAAAACATCTTCCCAGGTAACAAAACTGTTTTCGGGTTGTATATCGTGTTTTTTCATGTACCGTTCATTACGAATGGTTATCGGCTCAGCAACACCAACAATATCCAATTGTTCGGGATAAGCCAGCGAATAACCTCCATATACATTACCCCTGTTGCCCGCTCCACAGGTGATGGCGGTAACAGGTTTATCCAGGCTTATTTTTTTATTGGGTAATAAAATGGGCTGTTTGTTTTCATCCACCGCAAATGACAAAGATGGAATGGTTGCAGCTCCAATTGAAAGTCCTAAAGCCCTGATGGCATCCCGGCGTGACCAGTGTTTTTGCATAACCCGAATTTAAGTGTTGAAGGAGATAACTAAAGTTACAAATGTTTCTCTGTCAAATAAAAAATCATTATTTTGAGTGGTGTCACCGTCTGAAATTGAACATATGGTTTTTGTCATTTCGACGATAGGAGAAATCTATTTGTTTACTATATCAGATGTTTCCTATCGTTGATATGACGGATCGTTTAGAAAAAAATTTCAAAGGGCGACACTACCTTATTTTGTATACTAACTGCTATTTTATGCCTATAGCTTCACAACGCTTTACTGCTTTAGATGTGTTTAGGGGGATGACCATCTGTTTTATGATCATTGTAAATACACCGGGCAATGGCGGTACCACATTTTCACCGCTGCTGCATGCAAAATGGCATGGCTTTACGCCAACAGACCTGGTTTTTCCTTCTTTTTTATTTGCCGTAGGCAATGCCATGAGTTTTGTAATGCCCAAATGGGAAGGGCTTACACAAAGCCGGGTATTGTGGAAGATATTAAAAAGAATTTTTATCATTTTTCTGCTGGGATACCTGATGTACTGGTTTCCATTTATGAAAAGAGATGCTGCAGGAAGTATCATAAACTTTCCATTTGAATCAACAAGGGTTTTTGGCGTTCTGCAAAGAATTGCGCTTTGTTATGGCATTGCTGCCCTCATCGTTTATTATTGTAAGCAAAGAACAGCCATTATACTTGGGGTGCTGTTCTTGTTTGTTTACTGGGGTTTGTTGTATGTTTTCAGCAATGCTGCCGATCCGTTGAGCCTGCAGGGCAATGCAGTTCTGCGTATCGATACCTGGTTGCTGGGAGAAAACCATTTATACCATGGCGAAGGCATTGCATTTGATCCCGAAGGGTTGCTGAGTACCCTGCCTGGTATTACCAATGTAATTGCAGGTTTTGTATTGGGTAAGTATATTCAGCAAAAAGGTAAAACATACGAAACATTGACGGTATTATTACTGGGTGGTGCAGTTTTGATGTTCCTGGCTTATAGTTGGGGACTTCATTTTCCCATTAATAAAAAATTATGGACCAGTTCTTTTGTATTGCTTACTGTTGGACTGGATTGCATCATTATTGCAGCCATTATTTATATCATCGACTTTAAGAAAAAATCCGGGTGGACCTATTTCTTTGAAGTTTTTGGTCGTAATCCATTGTTCATTTACCTGTTATCGGAATTAGCCGCAACATTATTATCCTTTTTCCGGGTTGATCATAATACCACCGTATACCAATGGATATATACCCATATTTTCCGGTACGCCGGAAATTACCTGGGTTCTTTTTTGTTTGCCATTGTTTTTATGTTGCTCTGCTGGCTGGTCGGTTATTTTTTAGATAAAAGAAAAATCTTCATCAGGGTGTAAATAGTTTTCTTTTTAAATAAAGACTGTAATCGGGAATCTGGGTTTCATATTTCTCGTTCATCAGCGGTGAAGTGAGTATAAAATCGGCAGTAGCCCTGTCGCAGGCCAATAAGATGTTCCAGGCAACACCCAGTCTCAACAAAGCTTTTACGTCACTGTCGTGCGGTTGCGCTTCCATGGGGTCCCAAAAAAATACCAACACATCAATTTTCCCTTCAGCGATCATGGCACAAATTTGCTGGTCGCCACCCAAAGGGCCACTCAACATTTTCAGAATCGGGCGGTCCAATTGTTCTTCCAGCAACTTGCCGGTTGTACCGGTAGCTATAAGTTCGTGCCTGGCCAAAGTGGCTTTATTATGCTCGGCCCATTCAATCAAATCATGTTTTTTATTATCATGTGCTACCAGCGCTATTCGTTTTCTGATCCCTATATTTCTTATCGTGTTCATATTATCTGTTGTTTACCCTTAATACCGGATTAGCCTTAAAAGTAATCTATTGCCATATTAATTCTAATTTAACCTTGGGATACGGCCTATTTAGCCTACCTTTGCGCCCTTGAAAAGTTGATTGGTTTAAAAGTTAACCAGTGATTGGGGTGTAGGTCCCTTGATTTTTTTTAATAGTTGCATTTATCCCGTACCAGAATTTTGAAGATCTGGATGTTTGGAAAAAAGCGAGACAACTAAAACTGACCATCAGTGAGTTAGTGGATAGTTTTCCAAAAAAAGAAAAATTCAGACTAGTAGATCAATTAATCCGATGTTCAAGATCAATTGGAATTCAGCTGGCTGAAGGCCATGGACGGCAAACTTTTCCTGATAGCATAATATTTTGCATTATTGCCAGGGGTTCATTAAGTGAAACAGTGGCACATTGAATGGATGCACTTATAGAAAATTATATAACAGAAGAACAATTTAATAAATTCAGAATTATAATAACGGAAGTTGAAAAATTATTAAACGGCTATATCAGCCGGCTTGAAAAAAAGGCTAAGGAAAAATAAACGCCTTTTCAGACTAATAAACTTTTCAACCTCTAAACTTTTCAATATGAACATCAGAAACATCGCAATCATTGCCCACGTAGATCACGGTAAAACAACACTGGTAGATAAGATCCTGCACAGCACCAATATTTTCCGCGACAACCAGGAAACAGGTGAATTGATCATGGACAATAATGATCTGGAAAGGGAAAGAGGAATTACCATTTTCAGTAAGAACGTCTCAGTTATTTACAAAGACGTAAAAATCAACGTAATTGATACCCCGGGTCACAGTGACTTTGGTGGTGAGGTTGAACGTGTTTTAAAAATGGCGGATGGTGTTTTGCTGTTGGTTGATGCTTTTGAGGGCCCCATGCCCCAGACACGTTTTGTATTGCAAAAAGCATTGCAATTGGGGTTACATCCGATTGTTGTGATTAATAAGGTAGATAAACCAAACTGCCGTCCGGATGAAGTACATGATGCCGTTTTTGAATTATTCTTTAACCTGGACGCTACCGAAGAACAGTTGGATTTTCCTACGATCTATGGAAGCAGCAAGCATGGCTGGATGAATACATCGATAACCGAAACGGATAATATTTTTCCTTTGCTGGATGCCATATTGGAACATGTACCTGAACCTAAGGTGAACGAAGGTACCACACAGATGCAGATCACTTCTTTGGATTACTCTTCTTTCCTTGGACGAATTGCAGTTGGTAAAGTAGCCAGGGGTTCTGTAAAAGAAGGGCAACAAATAGCCCTGGTGCAGGCAGGAGGGACCATTAAAAAAATGAAAGTAAAAGAACTGTACACTTTTGAAGCCCTTGGTAAAAAGAAAGCGCTGGAAGTAAAGGCAGGCGATATATGTGCCATCGTAGGATTGGATGAATTTAATATCGGGGATACCATTTGTGATGTTGAGTTTCCGGAGGCATTACCGGTTATTAGTGTTGATGAGCCCACGATGAGTATGATGTTCAGCATTAACAACTCACCATTTTTCGGACGCGAGGGAAAATTTGTTACCTCCAGGCACTTAAGAGACCGGTTGATGAAAGAGACTGAAAAAAACCTGGCGTTGCGTGTGGAGGATTCTGATAGTGCAGATAGTTTCCTGGTGTATGGCCGGGGTATTTTACACCTGGGCATCCTGGTGGAAACCATGCGTAGAGAAGGATTTGAGTTAACCGTTGGAAATCCGCAGGTTTTGGTAAAAGAAATTGATGGTAAAAAATGCGAACCTTATGAAACGCTGGTAGTAGATGTACCTGCTGATTTCAGTGGCAAGGTTATTGACCTGGTTACCCAGCGCAAGGGTGAAATGCTGATCATGGAAAGTAAAGGCGAAATGCAACACCTGGAGTTTGATATTCCATCAAGAGGTTTGATCGGGTTGCGCAGTAATATGCTGACCAATACAGCCGGGGAAGCTGTTATGGCTCACCGTTTTACCGATTACCGCCCGTGGAAAGGGAATATTCCGGGAAGAAGCAATGGTGTGTTACTATCCAAGAATATGGAAAAAACTACCGGCTATTCAATTGATAAATTACAGGACAGGGGAAGATTCTTTGTGGATCCGGGAGAAGAAGTGTATGCAGGACAAATTATTGCCGAGCACATTAAGCCGGGCGATTTGAATGTGAATGCGACCGAGCCTAAAAAACTGACCAATCACCGTGCGAGCGGCAGTGATGATGCCAGCCGTGCCGCACCTAAGATCTTAATGACACTGGAAGAGTGTATGGAGTATATTCAACAGGATGAGTGTATTGAGGTAACGCCCAAAAGTATACGCATGCGTAAGGTGATATTGGATGAGAACGAACGCAATAAGGTTTCCAAGCAAATGAAATCGGAGCCTGTATAAAAGATCAACCGAAACATAATAGGAAATAATATATTTTATTTAACAGCCCGGGAATTACTTTCCGGGTTTTTTTATGCTATTTTTCTAAAAATAAAGAAAGTATGAAAAATATATTTACCTGTTTTCTTTTGATATTTTCATTTGTTGCAGGCGCACAGCAAACTCCCAATCAAACCCTCAATTTGTCATTTGATAAAACTGATGAAACCGGCCGTATTACCGGTTGTAGTTTTCTATGGGCAAAAGACGGCTATTACACTTATAAGGATGACAGTATAAAAATGGATGGTCCCAATTCCATCCGCATTCAAAATGAAACGACGGAAACAGCAGGAAAATTTGCACCGGTTACGTTTTCACTGCCGGCAAATTTTGCTGCTAAGAAAATCACCCTTACCGGATATATCAAGACTGAAAATGTATCGGACGGGTATGCGGGACTGTGGTTAAGAGCCGATGCAGGAAGTGCAGTGGCTGATTTCGGAAACCTGGGCGAAGCGGCTCCAAAAGGAACCACCGGCTGGACAAATTACAGTATGACCATCAACATGAACAAAGAGGTGTCAAGAATTCTTTTCGGAGGCCTGCTTGCAGGCAGCGGTAAAGCCTGGTTCGATAAGTTTGAATTATATGCCGATGATAAACCCATTGAAAAAATTGATTGGCAGGCATCTAAAGTTGAAAATAGCGGGGTGAAGTCAAATGTTCAATTTGAAAGTTCACTCACCAAACAACAGGTGGAAAATTTATATGTGCTGGCGAAAGTTTGGGGCTTTTTAAAATATCATCATCCGAAAGTGGCCGGCGGGAAAACTAATTTTGATAAGGAATTGTTTAACGTTCTGCTTCCTGTTACCAATGCAGCGGGGGATAACGGCAGGAACAAACTTTTATTGAACTGGATAAATAGTTTGGGCGATGAAAATGAATTTGCTGTTGCGAAACCGCACCCAGAAAAAGATGTTCATATAAAGCCAAACCTGAATTGGCTTACCGATAAGGGTTTATGGAGTGAAGATTTATATAACAAGCTAAACAATATCTACCTGCATAGAAACAGATCCGGCAACGCCTATATAAAATTAGCGCCCGGGGTATTGAACCCCGATTTTTCGGGGGAGGAAAAATATTCGTCTATGAACCCGGCAGATGACGGTATGCGGATACTCGCCCTGTTCAGGTACTGGAACATCATTGAATATTTCTATCCCTCCAAATATTTAATAAAAGAAAACTGGGATGACGTGCTGAAGGAATTTATTCCGCTGTTCGTCGCCCAAAGAAATTCGCTCGCCTATAAACTTAACTGCCTTAAATTAATTAACCGCATTCATGATACCCATGCTTCTATAAGCGGAGATAAGGATATTAGTACTTACCTGGGAACCAAATACGCAGCTACTAAAGCGAGGATGGTAAACGGCAAGTTGATCGTATACGCTTTTGCAGATTCGGCCCTGGCTGCTGCAGATGGTTTGCAACCGGGGGATGAAATATTAACTGTCAACCATAAAACCATTGCGCAATGCAGAAAAGACCTCGAGCAAATATTGTGTGCATCAAACCCAGCTGCTGCGGATAGAAATTTTGCCCTGTCATACCTGCTACGCGGCAACGGTGATTCTTTGGCCATTACCTATGAACACGACGCTGTAATTAAAGCCGGCAGATTAAAATTATACCCGATGCAGGTTACCAATGAAGCTGCAAGAAAAAATTACCTGGCCACGCCTTCTTATAAATTATTGAACGATTCCATTGGATATATAACACTGGCAACGATAAAATCAAACGACTTAAAAACCATTTTTAAAACATTTGAGCATACCCGGGGTATTGTGATCGATATCAGGAATTACCCATCGGATTTTGTGCCCTTTTCACTGGCGGAATATATCAAACCCGCTTCTACAGCTTTTGTGAAATTTACCAATGGCGACATAAATAATCCGGCTTTGTTTATATTCAATAATACCATTAGTAACGGTTCAAAAAATATAGATTATTACAAAGGGAAAATAGTCATCCTGGTTAATGAGCAAACACAAAGCCAGGCAGAGTATACAACCATGGCACTTCGCACAGCACCTGATGCAATCGTTATGGGTAGCCAAACGGCCGGTGCCGACGGTAATGTTAGCCCCATTCCTTTTCCCGGAGGTTTTTCAAGTTATATATCGGGTATTGGTGTCTTTTACCCCGACGGCAGGGAAACACAGGGCATCGGCATTGTACCCGATATAGAAGTACGTCCAACCCGGGAAGGCATAAAAAAAGGAATTGACGAATTGCTTGAAAAAGCAATACAATATATTTCAGAAAATAAATAGAGCGGGTTATTGGGTTATACCGGACAAAAGAATAAGTATAAAAAATGCATGTAACGGGTACATGCACTTTTTATACTTATAATGATTGGGTTAGTTAATCTCCAGTTCGGGTATATACGTCACCAGTTCGGCACCCCATTTTTTGGTAAAGGCCAGCTTGTTGATGATCTCTTTTTTAAAATTCCATGGTAAAATAATAATGATATCCGGATGGTTATTATCAAAATAACTGCGTGAATACACCGGTATATGACTCTGTGGAAGGAATTTCTCCTGCTTGTAAGGCGTGTCATCAACCACGCATTCAATGATATCGGGCCTGATGCCGCAATAATTCAGAAACGTATTGCCCTTGGCAGCTGCACCAAATGCGACGATCCTTTTGCCTTCCTGTTTTTTGGAAATGATATAGGAAAGGAATTTATTTTTAATGTCGTTGGCATTCTCCTGGAACCCGATATAGGAATCGATCTTATTAATGCGGTTGCCGATCTCTACCTGTAAAAGCGCACCAACGCGGTCATTAACGGGCAGCGATTCGTTTTCCTTATGTTTAATGTAAACCCGTATGGAACCACCATGTGTTTCAAACTCTTCCACATCAATTACCTCAAAGCCATGAAAAGCAAACAATTTGCAGATAAAATAAAATGAAAAATAAGAGAAATGCTCATGGTAGATCGTATCAAATTCCTTCTTTTCAATAAGCCTGGGCAGGTGTGGAAATTCGAAGGTCATGATACCTGTTGGTTTGAGCAGCACTTTTAAACCCCGTACAAAATCATTCAGATCGGGCACATGCGCCAAAACGTTATTACCTAATATCAGGTCGGGATGTATATTGTCTTGTACCAGTTTATGGGCCAGTTGTTCGCCAAAAAACTCAACGATGGTATCAATGCCTTTGGTTTTTGCAATTTTGGCTGTACTTTCCGTAGGCTCAATACCCAAACACGGAATATTTTTCTCTTTAAAATACTGTAGCAGGTAGCCATCGTTGGAAGCGATTTCCACTACCAGCGAATTGCCGTCTAATTTATAATGATCTGTAATTTTATCTACATATTTTTTACTATGCTCCAGCCAAAAATCAGAAACAGAAGAAAAGTAAACATAATCCGACGTGAATATTTCATCACTTTTCTGGTATTCATCCACCTGTACCAAAAAGCAGTTGTCGCACACATAAACCCTGAGTGGGTATATACTTTCACGTTTATCCAACTGCTCTGCAGTTAGGAAAGCATTTGAAACAGCCATACTTCCCAGGTCAATAAAGACCGTATTTACTTTTTTGCTGCAGAATCTACATTTCATAATAAGTAAGAATTGATTTATAATTTAAATAAATAGAACACTAAATTAAACAGTTTGCCGGTATTAAAAAAAAAGTGAATTAATGACAAAACGAAGGAAGTTTAATAAAATTGTTCTATGAAGAGACTGTTTGTATTTGAAAACACAATACCCGGAGCTGCAAATTCCCCGTTTTTATATATACCTGGTGTGAATAGCTTGCCCGGATTTGCCAACAGCTTAACCGGAATAAGCATATCCAGCGGTAACCATTTGGGAGTTGTGCCATGAAAAACTGTTGCGGGGGGTAACGAGCCGGTTTTGAAAAACCCGGGTAAGCGCACCTAATTTTTTAATGAAGCTGTTTGCAGTAATACCGCTTTAGTTTCAGCAACAGGATCCCGGTTACATTTTATCTGCCAGTTTCTGCAACTTGTCAGCAAAATCAGATTTCATGGATTTTAAGTCGATGATCAATTTTAAAACAGACGTCTTTTCATTTTTACCTACAAAACACAATCCCGTATAATACAGGCTTAGCGCTGTTTTCTCTATAGCAAAGGCTTTTTTAAAATCATCAAGCGCCTCGTCATATTTTTTTAAGGCATAGTTGCAATAACCAAGTTCGGTATAGGCCGAAACATATTTATCGTCAACTGCAATTACTTTTTTAAGAAACGGAATGGCATCGTAATATTTGCCCAAATCATTATAACACCAGCCAGTCCAGTAATTTGCTTTTATGTTTTTTGTATCAATATCCAGCGCTTTTGCATAAAGTTTAATGGCTTCTGCGGGATCTTTTTTTAGTTTTCTGTAAACATCAGCACGCCCGTTTGCAGCAGTCAACGATCTTGCATCAAGCGCCAGGGCCTTATTATAATAGGTTAAAGCGTCATCAGCGTTTTCAAGAAACAGGTAAGTATATCCCAATTCATTCAAAAACTTGACATTATCGGGTTTTAGCGTATTGGCTTTGGTAATGGAAGCAAGGGCATCGTTATATTGCCCCAATTCGTTTTCTGATACTGCTTTCCGGTAATAAATATCATCATCATCTGTGTCAGGACGATAGGTAATGTACAGATCAAGATTTTCAAGTGCTTTTTCGTAATTGGCTTCATCATAATATAAAATGCCGAGGTATTTATAAGCCAACGCATAATCCTTTTTTATCGATAAACAGGTATTATAGCTGTCGACGGCATCTGTTTTATTATTCGTCTTTTCGTATGCATATCCCAGTTCCAGGTAAACTTTGGGTTCATTAGGCCAAAGCGATTTTGCCTTTTTTAAAAAAGGGATTGCTTCGGCATATTTCTTTAATTCATTATTGGTCCACCCTGCATTATATAAAGCCTCTTTGTAATTCGGATTTTTTACAATGGCATTTTTAAAAGCGGCAAGCGCTTCTGTAAATTTAGACGCATCCTGCAAGGCAAATCCGTCATTGTAATATTGTATGGCAGTTTTGGATGTTTGAGCCGTTGTGGAATTTGTGCTAAAAAGGCAAAGCGTTGCGATGGATATGATTTTGTTCATGTGCATTCATTTTGCACAAAGTAAGAAATCATTCCTAATAATAAAATACCCGCCTTCGGATATATACTTAAAACCGGGTTTACCGGTTTTCCGATGGTAACATAGTGATCTACGTAATACTATTGCATGGAATCGATCTTTCGCTTTAAAGCCTGAGCCATTTTTTCATTAATTTTTTTCAATCCTTCATACTGTTTTATTGCACCTTCCTTATCATTTAATTCAGTGTAACAATATCCTGAATACAGGTAGGCCACATCAACAACAGAAATGGCCAGGTTTTTTTGAAATTGTTCAATGGCTTCTTTGTATTGTTTGCTGGCATTGAACGCGTGTCCCAATTCACCATAGGCGGGTCTATAGGTATTATCAATGTCAAGGGCTTTTACCGCATAGGGTATGGCAAGGTCATATTCTTTCCTGGCATTATGAACCCAGGCTAATGAATAAAAAATTTCTTTATTTGTGCTGTCCAGTTTGGCTGCCGCATCGTAAAAATAGAGCGCTGAATCCAGGTTTTGTTTAAAATCCCTGTAAATCTTACCTAAAGCCTGCAATGCGCCTACAAATTTGGTATTGATAGCCAGTGTTTTACTATACAACAAAATGCTGTTATTTACCGTGCCCGGCTTCAGGTATAAATTACCCAGTTCAAAATAGGCAGCGTCAAAATTCCTGTTCAGGGAAACTGCCTTATTAAATGCAGCTATTGCTTCGGGAACCTTATTGCTATCCTTAAGCTGAATTCCCGATTTGTAATAATATGCCGCTGTTTTTGTTTGGGCATGGGCAGTATAAAAAAACATGCATAAGATCAGAACAGGTAAAACTTGTTTCAGCATAGATCGCTTAATTTCCTGCAAATTAAAACCATCCGTAGTTTTTCCGCAATTAAATTAGTTAATTTCTGTTAAACAAATGTTTCACATAAAGATTACCTTCTTACCTTTGCGGATCATATGAAATCGGTGATCAACATATTGGTTTTACTTATACTGGCGTTGTTTGTTTCGTCAACAGTTCAGGCACAATGTGCAGTTTGCACTAAAACTGCCTTACAATTGGGCGAAGGACCGGCACAGGGACTTAATTCGGCCATTTTGTATTTGATGATGGCTCCCTTTGCGATTGTAGGGTTTATTGGTTACCGGTGGTGGAAGGGGAATAAGAAGTTTGAGCAATAAATAGGCAGTGGGTAATTTAAAAGGGCTGGAAAATTAGAGGGTAGTTAATCAATAATAATTTTTAATAAAATTGTATAAATTGAAATCCTTACCGGCTTCTTCAATTTTTTTCTTCAGCATTTTTTTATCAATAGTAGTCATTTTCTTTTTTTGTATAAGTTGAAATGCTCTTTCTGCCAGAAGCCATGATCTTTTTTTATTTTCCCGGGGTTTACTCAGCAAGTCATCAATTAATTTTAATAATTCTGTAATTCCTTCTTTTTTCGAAGCAATGGTTTTAATGACCGGCACTGGTATCGTATGGTTATGAAAGGCAGGGGCCAGCATCAGCCTTAAATTTTTTACAAAAAGATCAGCATCGGGCCTGTCGGCCTTATTTACAACAAATACATCCGCTATTTCCATGAGGCCGGCTTTCATCGTTTGCACTTCATCGCCCGCTTCCGGTACAACCACAACAATGGTGATATCGGCCAGGCCAGCAATCTCAATTTCACTTTGTCCCACGCCAACTGTTTCTACAATGATATAATCAAAACCCGCGGTTTTCATCAGATCGCTGATCTCAATAATTTTTGGATGCAAACCACCCAACGAGCCCCTGGTCGCCAGCGAGCGGATAAATACTTTTGGATCATTGTACCATGCACTCATCCTGATGCGGTCGCCAAGCAGTGCGCCCAGGTTAAAGGGGGAGGACGGGTCTACACAAATGACCCCAACAGATTTTCCTTCCTGAACCAATAAACCGATCAGCGTATCAACCAGCGTACTTTTGCCCGCTCCCGGAGGGCCGGTGAACCCTATAATTGGCGCATCGGATACAGGCAACGACTCTAAGATCTCTGTGTAGCCGCTTGCTTCATTTTCGATGAGCGAAATACCACGGGCCAGCGACTTAATATTACCAGCCCGTATTTCCTCTATAAGTTGATCGCTCATACACTGCAAAGTAGTTCACATAAACGATAATGAAAACATACAGCCGTTTATTTTTTTGGATAAAAATGAATACGATACCCTGCTTGATATTTTTATACAGGTTTTGATCAGCTGGTACAACTTAAACCGGCCGGGCAATGTCATTAAGTTAAGCTTTTGTAAAGACCTCACCCCAACCCCTCTCCAAGGGAGAGGGAACTGCAATGTGGCAGCTTTTTGAGTTAAAGACCCTTAACTTAATGACATTGCCGGCCGGGATGTTATACCGATTAT
>JANNSN010000036.1:0-22221 GCA_031402615.1 Chitinophagaceae bacterium | reverse complement strand
CCACTGCCTGCTTCTCTTTTCCCCAGCGCCTGTATCTTATGCATATCTTCTTCCCGCAGTTTTGTAATTTTTTTTGAAGTATCTATACTTTCATGTGCTGTTTCAATAATACAATCCAGGAAAAAATGCAGCCAGTCATTTACCTTATTATGATGATAAGACTGTAACCCGTTATAATATAACTGCCGGTGTTTTTTAAAACAGGATGACAGAAATAATACCGGCTTATCCAGAATGACCCGCTGGTATAAAAACAGCGTGATCATTAGCCTCCCGGCACGGCCGTTACCATCCAGGAACGGATGCAGGGTTTCAAACTGTGCATGCAGCAATCCTGCATGAAGTATGGGCATGATGGTATCGTTTTGAATAAAGGCTTCGAGGTTGGTAAGTGCTGCATTCATTTCGGGTACCGGTGGAGGTACAAATGCAGCATTATCCGGTTTTGTTCCGCCAATCCAGTTTTGCGAACGGCGGAATTCTCCGGAGTCAGCAAACTGGGAAGACCGGGCACCTGTCATCAGTTCTTTATGAATTTCCCTGATGAACCTTAATGAAAAAGGAAAATCTTTCAACCTGTTGATACCATAGTTTAAAGCCTTTATATAATGAAGAATATCCTGTGCATCTGTGTCTTTTATGTTAACGCCGGCATCCATTTCCAGGGCATCAATTATAGTTGCCCTTGTACCTTCGATCTGTGCAGAGTAAGTGGCATCTTTTACTACATACATACTTAAAAAAAAGTCCGCATCCGGCAGGTTATGCGTTATCCCATCCAGTTTGCCCACAAGCCTTTCGGCCAGTGCAGCTTTGGTTAAAATATCGGGAGAGAAATTTAAAAGCCCCCCCGGATGGAAATTTTTCCGGGATAAACGCCTGAAAGCCTTGCGCTTGCATTATTAAATTGCCTATAGACATACGCTTATTAATAAATGCCACAAAATGAAAAGATAGTTTACATGTTTCTTTAAATAGAAACTAAAAGCCAGGTTAGTATCTTTCTGTTAAAAAATAGAAACTAAAATTCACCTGGCTTCAGGTAGTCAAATTTCTACTCAAACGGATCAGCGTGGTTTCAAATGAGCCGGGTTTCAATTTACATTCCCAAACAATAATCACCTTCCATCCATCTTTTTTCAAAGCCTTTATGGCTTTTTCATCATTGGCTTTGTTGCCATTTATTTTATCTGTCCACCATTTGGTTCTTGTTTTCGGTACAACAAAATATTTACAGTTTGCATGCCCATGCCAAAAGCAACCATGCACAAAAATTACTGTTTTGTATTTTGGTAAAACAATATCGGGCTTGCCGGGTAACCTCACCTCCTCCCCCTCTCCCGGTAGAGAGGGGTGATAACCATGTAACCTGTAACGGAATCCATTTGCATGCAAAAATTTACGCACCAGCATTTCTGGCTTGGTGTTTTTGCCTCGTATCTGCTGCATATTATAGCTGCGCTGCCGGGATGTATGTACGTCTGTCATATTGAAATACAAATGTAGCGTCCTTTTCCTTTGGGAGAAGGACAGCAGCCTGCCCTGCCTACCGGACAGGCAGGCTGCCGGCAAAGGCAGGGATAAGGCCGGCTCATATTGTAGCTTCTTGTAGCTTTATTGTGTACATCGGCCATTGTACAAAGCTATAGCCTTATTGCAGAAATTCTTTTGCCGCTGTTGGTTTATCTGATTTATTTAGAGCCCCAATCCTAAGACAGCAGGCACCGTCGTCGGTAATAACACCGGACGAATGAAATTTGACCTATACAAATTTGATTTTATTTCGCCCCTGTGGGTGTTCCCCATCCACACGCAAGCCAACTGGCGCACCCGCAAGTGCCGCCGGCCGGTTTTATCACCACCGGCGCAGCGGCAGAAAAGAGTCAACAAACATCTCAATAAAATAACAGGTTTTGTCACAACCAGCCAGACTTCCTGAAAAAATAATAGAGTGTGAGGCAAATAATAAGAGTTACACCGATAACCACATAGTAGGCATAATGCCATTGCAGTTCAGGCATAAATTTAAAATTCATACCATAAAAACCAGCAATCATAGTAGGAACTGCAATGATAGCTGCCCATCCGGCAAATTTTTTGGACACATCACTTTGTGCAATGGAGAGTAATGAAAAGTTTGCCTCCATGGCGCTGTTTAATAACTCCCGGGTATTATCCACCATTTCATTGATGCGTATCACATGGTCATACACATCCCGGAAATAGGGCCTTGTTTCTTCCGAAATACATTTAATATCAAACCGCATTAGCCGGTTACAAATGTCAACCAATGGTGATACGGCCCGTTTTACTTCCAGCAGTTCCCTTTTCAGATCATATATCTGTTCGGTGGTTTCCCGGGTTGGCTTTTGTTTGAAAATCTTGGTTTCGATGGCCTCCAATTCCTGCTCTAAGTCATGCACCACCGGAAAATACCGGTCAACAATAAAATCCATAACCGCATATAACACAAAGCCCTGGCCGTTTTGGAGGTGCTCTGGCGATGCTTCGCACCTTGTTCTTACTTCCGTATAGGGAATGGAGAATCCATGTCGTACCACAACAATAAAATTATCCCCAACAAAAAAGTGTGTTTCACCAAACTCAATATGGTGTTGCCCGTTTATTTGTGCCGTACGCAGTGCAATAAAAATGGAATCCCCGTATTGCTCCAGTTTAGGACGCTGGTGAGCAAGATGGGCATCCTCTACAGCCAGCTCATGCAAAGCAAACCGTTTACGTACCCGGTCTAAAATATCTTCGGATGGCTCATGCAGCCCGATCCATACAAATTGATTTTTTTCATTGAGGTAATTACCAACATCACTGAGGTTTACATCGGCAATCCTTTTCCCTGCAGCATAAGCGGCACAGTTTACAATTTCCTTCATCCCGTTGATTTATTAAAATAATGTAATCCTGACATGATATGGTTAAGATAACCAAAATAAATATACCCGGCAAAAATATGTATCTGCTATTAACTTTTTTCCGGTTGTGCGTAGTGATACAAAAAATAGGCTTTGGCAGGTTTTCCCCCATTGTTGGCAATGTTCCCCGCAATCCTGCGTAGCAGGCCAAAAAATAAAAAATACTGAATGGTTATGCTTTTGCCCCGGCAGGTGCGCCCCAAAAAAACAACACCCGTGGCTGGTGTACAGTGCCCCGATATTTACCGGGGTAAACTTTTGCCCCCATCTGGGCTTTAACCAACGGGCAGCATACACACCAAATAATAAAATAAAAAAACGTCTGATTAAAATCGCCGCTGGTTATCCCGATAGCTATCGGGACCAGGCGGCGGCAGCGGTAGCCAACAAAAGTTATGAATCTGAGGCATCCCAGCAGTAAGAGGTAATCAAAAAAAGAATTGGGCGATATTACCTTTTTACCAATGTCGGTCTCATCCTATTTATTTTTAAATCCACCCCTTATCCAGTAGATGCCTTGGTCCGGTGCCTGTCCCGACTGTTTCGGGATTATCATCGACGACTGAAGTTTGAGCTGTTGCGAATTCGTTTTTATGGTAGATTCGTTTCCGGCGCTGCGCCGTTGGTCATAAGTCTACACGGCGGCGTCTGCGAATGCGCCAGTTGGACTTACGTGTGAATGAGGAACACAAACTTCGGCAGAAAGTAAACATAAGTTTAGAAAAAAAAGGTATATTTTGATACAAAAGAACTTTATAAATTAAACTAACTCCACTAAAATCATTGCCATGCGTATTATTTTATTGCTTTTTTTAGCCAGCACCTCTTTTTCTGTACAGTCTCAAAATTTAAAATCAGGTGGCAAGCTAAAACCCGAACAGGCTAATATGGACATCAGACATTATACCGTTGCATTGCATGTTGATCCTGAACAAAAATCCATAAACGGATATACAGAAATTGATTTGAATCTGAAGCAATCTGCAGGTAGTTTATTATTTGATCTTTGGCACGGGCTTACTATAACGCAGGTTTGGGTAAACGGTAAAACAGCAGCTTACACGCATGCTAATGATGATTTGGTAAACATTCCAACTAACTTACCGGCTGGAAAAGTAATGGTAAAAATTGCCTATGGAGGTAAACCCGCCATTTCTGAAAGAGCGCCCTGGGTGGGCGGTTTTCAATGGGAAAAAGATGCTAACGGAAATCCCTGGATTGCTATAACCTGCCAGGGTGAAGGAGCAAAAATTTATTTCCCCTGCAAAGATCATCCCAGCGATGAACCCAATGAAGGTGCCGACATGATCATTACCGTACCCAAAGGTTTGGTGGTGGCCGGTCCGGGATTATTACAAAAAATAACAACTAAAAAAGATAAAGCAACTTACCACTGGAAAACAAACTATACCATCAGTAACTACTGCATTCTTTTTAATATTGGCAAATACAAAGTGGTAAAAAGAATGTATACAACGGTTGATGGCAACCAGGTTCCTATGGAATATTATGTACTGGAAGAAAATATGGATAAGGCCGGAAAACTACTCGACCTGTATGAACAATCATGCCGCATCCTGGAAAAATATTTTGGAGAATACCCCTGGGTTAAGGAACGAATAGCCGCTTCTGAAACACCACACCTGGGTATGGAGCATCAAACTAATATTGCTTATGGCAACCAATACAAGTACACAAAACTGGGTGATAAAGATTTTGATTGGCTGCTGCACCATGAATTTGGACATGAATGGTGGGCCAATAAAGTAACCAACCGTGATTGGGCACATATGTGGATACAGGAAGGCATTTGTGTTTTTGGTGATGCCATGGCAACCCGGGAACTTGCCGGTGAAGATGCTTACCTGAAAAGAATGCAGCAAACTGCCAGGAATATAAAAAACGGCCAGCCGGTTGTAATTGGCGAAGAAGTGGATAGTGACAGTGCTTATTATGGCGATATTTATGGCAAGGGCGCATTTTTTATGCATACACTGCGTTTTGTTATGGGCGATGAAATATTCTTCCCAACATTAAAAAAACTGTCTACAGCACCGCAATACACGTATGATAATACAGTTATCACCAGTGATGTTGAAAAGCTTTTCAGCAGTGCCTATGGAAAAAGCCTGCAACCTTTATTTCATCTTTTTTTATATACTACCAATAAACTGGAAATTCACGTAAAACAAACAGATGAAAATAAATACCTGGTTAAACTGCTGAATGTGGATATGCCATTGCCGGTAAATATTCTTACCGATGCAGGTATGCAGCGTTTGGTTATTGATAAAAAAGGAATAATCGTAAATAGTAAATCTCCTTTGCAGATTGACCCTGCTATTTTTTATTTTAAGAAAGTGATTTTTGAATAAATGTTATTTACCTGCATAGAGGATTGAAAAAATATCAGGTAACTCCATCAACATTGCATTTTGAATTTAACATTGGGAAAGGGAATACTGGCATGTAGATTCTGTGACAAATTTGGGTACACCAGTTGACATGTGTTTATTTTACGTGTACCAAAGAGCAACGAAATGCTAATCGGAATACTTTATTATTTCGATTACAAACCGTACTTTAGATGTCCAATATAAAACTGCTTGTATGATTAAAAGAATTTTGTGTGCTTGTTGCCTGCTGTATGCCGGGCTTGTTACTGCTCAGGATAAACCCATGGCTTTTACCGGAGCCCTTATTTACCCAATAGCTGGTCCTCCTATACCTGCCGGCGTGCTGGTAATACACAAAGGAAAAATTGTGCATGTAGGTGTTGCCGGAAGTAAAATACCTGTTGGAACCGAAGTGGTGGATGCTACCGGAAAAGTAATTATGCCGGGCCTGGTAGATACCCATTCACATTTGGGTGGCCCGCAGGGAGGCGATGCCTCTGCTGCATTAAACCCCGATGCAAGAGCTATGGATGCGGTGAACCCAACCAGTGACGGTTTTAAAAAAGCACTGGCAGGTGGTATTACAACCATTAATGTGATGCCGGGCAGCGGCCACCTCATGAGCGGTCAAACCATCTATATAAAAATGCGGGAAGGAAAAATAATTGAAGACCTTTTGATTGTAAATGAAAAAGGTTTGTATGGCGGATTGAAAATGGCCAATGGAACAAATCCTATGCGTAGCGCACCGGGTGCCTTTCCGGGTACAAGGGCTAAAAGTGCAGCCATGGTGAGAGAACTGTTTATTAAAGCACAGGAATACAAAAAGAAAATAGATAAGGCCGGTAAAGATGAATCGAAAATGCCCGAACGTGATCTGCGGATGGAGAGTTTGGTGGAAGTACTTAACGGAAAACGGGTGGTACATTTTCATACACACAAAGCAAATGATGTGCTTACTGCAATAAGACTGGGCCAGGAGTTTGGATTTAAACCGGTACTGCACCATGTATCAGAAGGCTGGAAAGTGGCGAAAGAAATTGCAGCAGCCGGCCTTGCATCTTCCATCATAACCATCGATGCCCCCGGCGGTAAACTGGAAGCCATGCATGTATCGCTAAACACCGGTGCTGCATTGGAAAATGCCGGTGCAGCAGTAGGTTTTCATACAGATGATGGTATTACCGATTCAAGATTTTTTATCCGCTCCGCCGCATTGATGGTCAGGGTTGGCATGAGCAGGGCAAAAGCATTGGAAGGCCTCACACTTGCTGGCGCAAAAATGCTGGATCTGGGTACCCGGGTGGGTTCGCTTGAAAAAGATAAGGATGCCGATTTTATAATGCTTAGCGGCGATCCTTTCAGCATATACACAAGGGTGGAACAAACATGGGTGGAAGGTATTAAACGCTGGGACATCAGCAAACCTGCCGATAAAGCATTCTTAACCGGTGGTTATGATGTGTACTCTCCCATCCGGGGAGAATTTCATCATCATGGTGATGATGAGCAATAAAGTATAACGGAACACGATTCATAAAATGTTTGCTTTCTGAATACATTAAAAATAATTCAATGAAAAAAATATTCATCATCATTTTACTGCTTCCTGCGGCCATTACCATAAAAGCACAAATAGCGGTTAAATCTGAAATGATATATACTGTCTCCGGTGCGGCTATCCGTAATGGAGTGGTACTGGTAAAAAACGGCAAAATAGAAAACATAGGAACCGGCCTTGCTATACCGGCAGGATATAAAGTTTACGAAACGAAAGTACTTACGCCGGGCTTTGTTGATGCCCGTTCGCTGGTTGGTATATCGGGTGCATTAAATATCCCCACAGACCAGGATCAGTTGGAAAAATCGGGGCCCATTCAACCCGAACTTCGGGCCATTGATGCGTATAACCCCGAAGAAACATTGGTGAAAGTGGTGAGGGATTATGGTGTTACGACCATACACACCGGGCATGGTGTGGGTGCACTGGTAAGCGGACAAACCATGATTGCCAAAACAAAAGAAGGTACTGTAGAAACAGTAACCATACAGCCACTAAGTATGCTGGCCATGACCATCGGCCCTTCTGTATCGGGCAACTTTACATCGCCGGGAACAAAGGCCAAACAAATGGCTATGATAAGAACAGAATTGCTGAAGGCACAGGCTTACCTGAAAAAACAATCAGATAAAGACAGCAGCAAACGCCCAGCTGCCGACCTGAAAATGGATATGCTGGTAAAATTATTAAAAGGAGAAATTAAAGCTTTGATAACTGCCAACAGCAGCGTGGATATTATGAGTGCCATACGGCTTGCCAAGGAATTTAATTTTAAACTGGTATTAAATGGCGCTGCCGAAGCATACCGCCTTATCCCGGAAATTAAATCAGCCAATGCAGAAATTATTTTGCATGCAACCATGGCACGCAATGGCGGCGATATGGTAAATATGACCATGGAAAGTGCGTCGATACTTACAAAGGCTGGTATAGCGGTGAGCATAGAAACCGGCTTTGAAGGATACGTACCTAAAACAAGGATACTTTTATTTGAAGCAGCACAAGCCATGGTATTTGGGTTAAGTTTTGATGATGCTTTAAAAGCGATCACTTTAAATCCTGCACGGTTATTGGGCATAGCCGATAAAGCAGGCAGTATTGAAATTGGAAAAGACGCAGACCTTGTACTTTTTAACGGCGACCCATTTGAATACCTGAGCAAGGTTTGCGGGGTAATGATAGATGGTGTAATGGTAAAAGAGGGATGTCAATAGGATGGGGTTGAAAATAATCAGCAGCATTGCCAATGATAATAAATGCAGGCAACTCCTAAACAGGCAAGTGTTCCCTTAGATAATGATTTACGTTTATCAAATGGTGATGAAACCACTTGTGATTTTCAAACCTGCCCGGATTGAATCCTGCATTTGAAATATAAATGTTCACTTATTAATTAGCTACCCATTAACAATTATGTTTTCGTTTTATAACTCCCCGATACAATCGGGGTAGAACTGAAGAAGGGTATCAGGTGATCCCGTCAACAATACTTTTTTAATTTATCCCGATAGATATCGGGATTGGGAAGGGAACACTTGCGCCAGATGGGCCGATGGTTATAAGACCAGACGACGGCATCTGCGAATGCGCCAGTTGGACTTGCGTGTGCATGAGGAACACCAACATCGGCGGAAGCCTGCCAGATTCCGTTAGTAGGCGGCAATTAAGAGTCTGTTCCGTAGGATCAATTTGTTGGTAGCTTAAAAAAGTACAGGTTTGTTATTTCGTTCCGGAGGAACGTATTGTGCTGTATTTTGCACGATGCGTTCCTCCGGAACGCCAGGCAAGATTCTGCTGTTTGTGCTACCCATAAAATGTTCCGCTGGAACAGGGGAGCGTTTTTTGTCTTCTGATTTTTTGAATGTCAGCAGCTTTTCGCTTGCCACGCCGCGGAGACAAGGCGGCGTCTGCGGATGCGCCAGTTGGACTTAGGTGTGCGTGAGGAACATCAATAATCGGCGGAAGGCAGCCCTGGCGGCGTGTGCGGTTGGGCCATTTGTCTTACGGGTGGATGGGGAATACCCACGGATGCACAGACTCCTGTTTGGGTTCTGCCGTAAAAAGTAATTTGAATGATCATTTACTTTTGCTAATTTGTTTTTCAGAAACCTGTATTTGTGCAGAAACAATCAAAAGAAACCATTAACCCGAAAGTCTTTTTTTAAAACAGTTAAAAACAATTATTATGGCACCACACGAACCCAGAGACCCCGATTCCATAAGAGAATCAAATAAACCCAAACCGCAGGTTGATCAAAAGCCTGCTGAAAAAGAGATTAAACAAAAAGAGCCTGAAAAATCTGTTCCCCCAAAAAAGGAAGTTGATGAGGATGAAAAATTTTGGCGACATTAATATCAGGCCGAACAAACATGCTGTACCGAAGAAATTCTCCGGTATTTTTTTTATTATCGTGATGGCTTTTCGGCTGGTTGCGTTTATTGATTGCAAATATCTACTCCTGTTCTTAAACTATTGAGCCGCCATTGTGTGCTGGTAAGCCTGCAGGCTTACGGATGGATGGCGAACACCTAAGGCGTCAAAAAAAATACATAAATAGTGGGTGCATTTATATGAGTAGTATGTTGCAGGCACTGATACGCCATCGATCGTTTACTGCGCTGCATATCTGCGCCAGTAAGGGACTCACCGGAACATGCAAAAAAAATGGCTATTTGATCTTATTGACTTTAACCTGCAAAAAAATTTCCCGCCATAGTTGTTCTTTCTCATTTTCCGTGTCTCTGTTTATGCTGATCGAATCAATCAGCTGCCATCGTTGCAGTGCCTGGTTAAAGCCGTATAATTTTTCAGTAAAGTTATCCTTTTGATAATAGGGCGGATCGCCCGTTGCATTGTAGTGTAAATCTGCAGGCGGAATCAGAAAAACATAAGCATCAAAATCCTGTTGTATTTCTGCCACTTTAAGACTGGTGATTTTTTGTGCCACCGAGTCGCAGGCGATGCTATCCATTTTTTTATGCGGAACCAGGTAAACAGTAATGTTTCCAAAACTGTTTTGTTGTGTTGGATCATACAGACATCCATAATCGGCAGTGAAAAAATAGCCGTCCTGAAAAGTATAGTCACTGCAAAGCAACATATTGTTGAAATTTAAATCAACTATTGCCTCGTCACTTGCCGGGGCATCCGATCTTGCTGCCGGATTATTACACCCACAAAAAGTGATTGTTGCATACGCTATTAAAAATAGGGAAACCGTTTTTACCGTCAACTTTATCTATAAATTTTTAGTGAAGTTTTTGGGCCGGTAATAGCCTATCCATCCAGCATGGGCATTCAATGCCTTGCCAGTTCTTTTGTAAACCGCAGTTCTTGAACATCCTTTTTGGGCAGTGCCGCCGCTGGTTCTGTTGGTTGCTTCATCTGCGCTGCCAACATTGCCAATTGCTTCCAGTATTGTTACCAGGTCTTTAGCTGCATCATATTTGTAAACAATACCGGTATGGCCAGCTCCTGCACGCCACACAAATATGTCGCCCCGTTTTGGTTTAAAGCCCGCTTCTTTACTGCCGGGTATAAAATCAATATTATCGCTTCCGATGGCTTTTCTAAAATCCTTTTCGGAAAGCATTAACCCGGTATGTATGGCTACAAAGGTTGGCATAACACCCAGTTTATGCAGGTAGATGCCAACGGTTTCGGAGCAGTCGAGGTTTTTTAATCCTTCAGGACTTAATTTCGCTCTTTCGCCGCTCTGGCTGTAGGGAATATTTCTGTCTACCAATGTTTTCATTTCATCCAAAATACCCGGCCCGGCTTGTGCAACAGCGGGTGCTGCAGGAGTAACTGCAGGTGTAGCTGCAGGTTTAGGTGCCACTGTTTTCTGCACTGCTTTACGCATGGATATATCATCACTGGGCCGGTTAAAATAAGCGTAAACTGTGGTTCTGTCTGCCGCAAAATCTTTGGGGAGTGAACCAGACATTTTACTTTTGCCTTTTGATTTGCTGTATTTTGATTTTTGAAACGGCGTTATTTCGCCGTCATCCACTTTATACGCCCATTTCATGGTCAACAATTCTTCATCGTCCATTTCGCGGTTTGGGGTAGCCAGGTAATAGTATGATTCGCCCGGCACCAAAATATCAACCGGTACATCCGCGTTATTAAAAGGGCCCTCAATTTTTACTACCCGTTTCATTATTGTTGCCATAATTTTTTTGTTAAAGTGTTCGTGAATTAATAAAAAATGAATAATCTATTTGTAAAATACAATTTACTATTTAAATATTATAAAAAAAATTGACACCGTAGTTAAGTTGTGCCGGTGTTATTACCTGCAACTGAAGTTTGAGCAGTTGGGAATTTATTTTAAACTCTTTAATGCAGCTACGTTGGTGGTGATAAGATCCCCGAATTCCGATAGCTATCGGAACGCGACAGGCAGCCCTGGCGGCGTAAGCGGTTGCACCAGTTGTCTTGCGGGTGGTTTACGTAACCCCAACATCGGCGCAGCCTTTTGCACTTTCGGTTCAATACCGGTTTACTACTAAACAAGCACCGGGGGGTAGTTTACAGACTCCGCTTGCAGAGCGTTATGAAAGACTTAGCATCATCTTTCAAACAGCATTCTTGTACCTTCATATCTGTGGGTATTCCAATCACGGCACACCTTAAGCAAGTTGGGTAAACCCCGCATCGCAGTTCCACATTCTTTACCGATACGGCAACTGAATTATAAACTCGGCATACTCACCTTCCTTCGTTTCCACTTTGAATTCTCCTCCCTGTGCTTTTATAATATCATAACTTAACGATAACCCAAGGCCGGTTCCCTGGCCCGTTGGTTTTGTTGTAAAGAAAGGCTGAAAGATCTTATCAAGTATGCTTTGCGGAATGCCTGTGCCATTATCTTTTACAGATATCTCCACGTGATTGCCAACTCTTTTTGTGCTGACTGAAACAAGGGGTTCAAACTCACGGGCCCCCTGTTTCTTTTTTTTATTCACGGCATAAAAAGCATTATTGTATAAGTTCAATAAAACTCTCCCTATATCCTGGGGTACCACTTCTATCCTGCCAATACTATCATCAAAATGTGATGTAAAATTTGAATTGAACTCTTTGTCTTTGGCCCTTACCCCATGATAGCTTAAGCGTAGGTATTCATCAGCTAAGGCGTTAATGTCTGTTAGTTCCTTGTTGCCGGTGCTTGTTCTTGAATGCTGCAACATGCCTTTTACGATCGAATCTGCACGTTTCCCGTGATCATATATTTTTTTTAAGTTCTCAGCAAGAACATTAATAATATCATCTGCTTCAGTCTTATCTGAACCTGTAAATTTATTCACTGTTTCTTCTCTTAATTCGCCCAGTAACTCAACACTTACTTCGGAGAAGTTATTCACGAAGTTCAAAGGATTTTGTATTTCATGTGCTATGCCTGCAGTAAGCTCTCCCAACGACACCATTTTTGCAGATTGGATAAGTTGTTTTTGTGTTATCTGCAATTCGGTAAGAGCGGCTTCCGCCTTTGCCCTTTGCTCATCTGTTTTCAGTTTTTGTAAATTTAAAATCTGATATGCTTTTTGTTTATTTTGATTGTTCTTTAATAAAATACCTAATATTACCACCGATAACACAAGTATGATCCCCAGTGAAATAGCTATATTTTTCTGATTTTTTTTTTGCTGTTGAAGCAGGTTTACCTCTACCTGTTTTTGAGAAACTTCGTAGTTAGTACGCAGATCTGCCATTTTCTGCACCCCTTTAATATTATTGATGCTGTCCCTGTATACAATATGCTGCTTATAATATGTAAACGCCTCATTGAAATTTCCTGTTTTTTCATAAAGTTCCGAGAGTTTAAGGCTGGCGGCTGCAACCTGTTCCTTCAGTGCATACTGGTTTGCAAGGCGCAGGCTTTTTAATGTATAATTCAATGCTGCCTGATCGTCACCTTTATCCAAATACACATCAGCCATGGAAATAAGATAATCACAGATGGGATAATAATCCTGTGTTTCTTCCAGTATCCGGATGGCTTCATTCATGTTTTTTTCTGCAAGATCATTTTTACCAATACTTGCGTACACCATGCCAATATTGCCAAGGCTATAGGCCTTCCCGCTCAGGTAATTGACCTTATCAAAAATTATTTTTGCCTCTTCCAGATACAGAAGCGCTGAATCATATTTTTTAGCTTTGCGGAATTCATCGCCGGCATTCGAAAGCGCAGAGGCCAGGCTAATTGAATCATTTGACTGGCGAAGGGTAATAATAGCTTTAATGTAGTAATTTATCGCATTGGGGTGATTATTCCCAACCGAATAAATATCGGCGATGGCCCCGTATGCATCTCCCTCATATGTTAGTTTACGCAATTTTTTCGCTACTTCAGCGCTCTTGAAAAAAGCATCCAGTGCTTCATCAAGATTCCCCAGTAATCTTTTTTTCGTTCCTTTTATAAAATAACCTGCACGGAGGTATCTGTCATTTCCTGCTTGTTGGGATAAGATGATCAACTCTTCCGAATATTTTAGTCCTTGCTGCAGGTCCTTCACTTCGTTAAAAGACAAGTTTAAAAGTAGATCTAACCTGGCAGTATCTTTTAATGTTCCTTGCTGATAAATACGGGTAAGACTATCAGCTATTTTTTGTTCCTGGGCAAAAGCGCCAGAGATCATAAGCCAACTAATAACAATAAGAAGGAAATAAGATTTTATTTTTGACGTATTTGTACGAGTATAAAAATTACACGGCCCTGGTCTGGTATTATGATCTGTCATTTTCAAAAAATCTTATTTGCAGTATTAGTTATCGTATTCAATCGGGCCATCCCGGTGCTCAACCCGGTAAATATATTGTTTGATCAATCTATTTGTTCGTGTAACCTGTTTAAAAAAAATCAACTACGTATTTTGCTGGCTTTTTTCTGAAGGTTTAGCTTTTGCTTTTTGCCATTTGCGAAAAAACACCAGAGACGTTATAATAGTAACAATAAATGCCAATAGAAAAAGTAGTTCAAAAATGCCCACCCCTGGCTTAACAGCTATTTTTGGATCTATAGCTATTTGTGTGCCGTCTGTGAGTGTACAACGTATGGTATACTTCCATTCGTCACCCCTAATTGCATATTTCCAAATAGTTCTTTCCACTTGATCCCTCTCAACAACTGGAAGATTCAAAGTGAATGGATGACGATCATCTCCCACAATTGCAAAACTCTTAATGTTTTGGCCTGGGGCTATTTCCCATCTTACGATATCTAATCTGTTTACTCGTTCATCTCCCGGATCAATTAACACATTCCTGCCAGGTTCGAGTTTTATTTGAATTAGATGTCGATCTTGACAAAAGGAAGAGTTTAAAATGCTAGTTAACATTAAAATCACGAAAATTGATTTCATAATATGCTTCATGGTGTAAGTTTTGAGTGTATAATATTAAACAGTTAATGATCAGTTGATGCGGATGATGCGGTTACCGTAAGTACGCTTAGAGAATGGTCAGCCGGCCCATTTCCTGCAATTTTAAATGACACGTCTCTGAGTCTGCTACTCCCGTTGTCCTTTACGGTTAAATAAATTGCCCGTTTCAGTCGTTCCTTTATCCCGCAGAACTAAATTACCGGAAGAATTAAAAGGCAATTTAATTTTGGCTTTGTTATATTTTAGATTAACGGGGCAAAATAATATTTCAATAAACTCCGTACCAGGTAAATAATATTATTAAATATAGATATTTATTTGATAATTCGGAAATCCTTAAGGCTTATTTTTTTCTGGTACTTCTCCATTGCTCAATGTGTTCCATTACACAATGCCTGTAGGTTATCGTAATGATTGTGGGACCACATGTGCTGTTACACCCGTTCCGAGGCATTTCGGGGAGCCGGCAGAATTGAAGAGGCATCAGGTGATGCTATCATCATGTCGCTTTTAAATTGGGTATTGGGGAAAGGTATCCAGCAAGTTAGCGCTACGCTAAAAACTTGCGCCGGCCTGGGAAATTAATTACCGCTGTAGTGCGTAATAAAACCAAACTCATCTATACCTAATTCATAAAATTTTGCGGAGGAATATTCATAATCTTCGGCATCGTTTACAAAAGCAGCTGCACCGGATTTTGGTGAATATAATTCAGCTTCTGCATGAAAGCACTTTCTGTAAATAATTCAATACTTAATGATTCCCGTTTCCTCCCGATAGCTATCGGGACTGATATTTTCTGTCATATTTATTTACTTTAATTTCTTCCGGTAAACCCGGGTTTGTTTCCAGCAGTTTTTTCTTAATACTTTTTGCAGTGTATGTTGTAAACGATGCTTGTATTTGCGTAAGCGTATAATGTTGTAGTGGCTGGCAGATAACGTGAACGTGATTGTTCATGATAACAAAAGCATTCACCTCTACCCTGTTGTCGCTGACTAAAAATTTAAGACAGTCAATAATGATGTCTTTATACTCATCATCCTTTAATAAGTTTTTCCACTGGTGAATGGTAGCTGTAAAAAAACTGCGGCCAGATAGTTGGGAATTTCATTTGCTGAAATTAAAACAGATTTTGCTTTTGGAATACATGAAATTTAAGGCTGCCACTCTTAAACTTTTGAACTGCCGTCGCATGGTCCCGATAGCTATCGGGATAACCAGCGGCGATTTGAATTGTGGGGTTTGTTATTATTTTGGGCGGCTGGACTCAGCAACGCCGTTGGTCAAAGCCTCCCTAATCCCGGTAGATATCGGGACGGGACAATCACACGGCGGCAGGCAAAACGTCGGTCGATTCCGATAGCTATCGGGATTACCTATGGAGGCAAAGGAATCCTGCAAGCTTGCGGGACGCCAAATACTTGCGGCTGTTGGGTAATTTACGTAACACCAAAAACTGCGTATTATAAACCTGTATTCAATTCCAGGTATCTTAAAAATTCAGTCTTTTTTTCATCTTGTCTAAATGCACCTCCGTAAAAAGCAGTTACTGTACTGGATGTATCGTCTTCAACGCCACGGCTGGCTACGCACAGGTGTTTGGCATCTATTACAACAGCCACATCCTTTGTGCCCAAAATCTGTTGAAGTTCTTTACCTATCTGCATGGTAAGCCGTTCCTGTACCTGCGGTCTTTTGGCATAGTACTGTACCAACCTGTTTAGTTTGCTTAAGCCTATCACCTGGCCGTTGCTGATGTATGCGACATGTGCTTTACCTACGATGGGCACAAAATGGTGTTCGCAATTGCTGTAAAAAGAAATGTTTTTCTCTACAAGCATTTCGTTGTATTTATACTTGTTTTCAAACAGGGCCATTTTTGGTTTGTTGGCGGGATTCAGCCCTTGAAAAATTTCCTTAATGTACATTTTAGCAACCCGGTGGGGTGTTCCTTTCAGGCTATCGTCAGTAAGATCTAGCCCCATGATATTCATAATGGATTCGAAATGTTTTTCTATTGCTTTTATTTTCTCTGCATCGCTCAGGTCAAAAGCATCCGGCCTCATTGGTGTATCCACAGAAGTACTCACGTGGTTATCACCCATTTCTTCTATCAGAATATCAAGTGTTTCTTTGGTTTCATACCCGTTCAGGCGGGTATTGGATAAAGTTTCTATTGTTTTCATGTATCTGTATTTATTAAGAATTGTTTTATTGTTTCGCTAACCAGTATAAACAATAGGTTTTCATTTTTGTTTAATTATAAGACTAAATTATTAAACATTAATTTTTACCGTAGTCCCGGGACATTGTTTTTAAATGGAGGATTGGCTGCCTTTATTTTATGTAATAATAACAGGCATTAGCTGTGGTATTATTCGAGGCTCTTTTATGGCGCTACACCGGTGGTGATAACAGCCCCGAATTCCGATAGCTATCGGAACGCGACAGGCAGCCCTCGCGGCGTGTGCGGGGGCGACAGTTGGCTTACGGATGGTTTACGTAACACCAACATCGGCGGAGTTGGGAACTTACTTACGGCGGCAAAGGGGGGGACACTTGCGCCAGTTGGTGGGCCAGTTAGGATTAAAAAGTCCCTGCTCCACCAGTACGTTGTGATTCAAAATCAATATAACGATTCAAGTAAACTTGAGATCCATCTTTAAATGTCACACGGCAGATACACAAAAAGGTACCATATGCAGAAGTTGAAATTCCAATGAAACCGTTATTCTCTCTGGCTGGGAAAACATTATTTCCCCAATAACGGCCGAGGAAAAATTCAGCTAACTCAACATCTGCAAAATCATCTGATTTTTGACGTATAAGATAAATAGTTACGTCAAATTTTTGATTAGGTTTTGTTGATGGCCGTATAATATGTGTCAGAAAAATATTACGATTTTCAATTTTTATTGAGTCTCTGCGATTGTTCCATTCGTCAGACGTTTCATCAGCAGGATTATATTGAGAATCTATTCCAATATCATTAACTGGGGCGGGGTTTACCATTGGTACTTTTTGCATTGCAATATGACGTCCTATATCTGCAACAACTTTTGTTGCGAGTTGATCTTGGGAAGCAAAATCTTGACAAATGTGCCGCTTTAACAAAGCTGATTTAAAAGTATCTAATTTTTTTTTCTTTGTGCCAGAATCAATAAACGCAGGTTTCCACTCTTGATTTTCATTCAATATATATATAAACCTCGGAATTGAAATTGCAGTAGCAGTATTATATTCTATTTCAGTTATCGCTATTTTCTCTCCATCAGGTATAAAACCATATCTGTGAGCATAAATACCTACAAATAAATCGCTTTCTTTTTCAATTACACGCTTACACTCTTCTAGTGGCCTTTCATCTCTTGCACCAAAATGTTCCATTGAAATATCAATAGCTCCTAACTGCCGAAGCCCTTGCTGTACCGAACTTCGATATGCAGTTAAATCAGTAAAAGTTGAAGAAAGAAAAACCCTTGTCATAATATAGAATTTGAATAATTTGAAGTTCCATAAGTAAGATTACAAATTATTTTTAATATCTCATAGCTGTTATTTAAATGACAGTTACTAATTATGTAACTGCCGCCGCCTGGTCCCGATAGCTATCGGGATAACCAGCGGCGATTTAAATTATGGGGTTTATTATTATTTTTAATAGCTGGACTCCGCAACGCCGTTGGTCCTTTAGCTTTGTTTTGATATTCTTTAAAAGAAGCTACTACTGCTACTATATTTTCTTTTTTTGCTTCTTTTTTTCTTTTACAATTCACACTTTTGTGTGGATAAAACTAACCATCGGCAGCGGCGCATTTTCCGTTGGTCAAGGTTTCTATGCCTATGCTTCGATATAATCCGCTGCCGATTTTTTCCCTTAGTGGCCAAATAACAATTAGGGTTTAATACCCATTATTAAGGACTAGGACCGATGGGGTAAAATTGGTTAGATTCTTTACAAGATTAAAATTAATAAAATGAGTACAAACACAAAATTCTTTATGGGTATTGATGTATCAAAACCCTATTTTGACGCTGCTATTTTACCTGTTCTTAATCATCTGAAACAAGCAGTTGAAACTGCCCGGTTTGATAATACACCAGCAGGTATAATTTTATTTGAGAAATGGCTTACAACTCTTCGGGTTCCTGTTAATGAAAACACCTTATTAGTAATAGAGAATACTGGTATTTATCATCGGCTTTTATGGGCGTTTTGCACTAAGAAAAATATTCCCATTCACATTGGTAATGCAGCTCATATCAAATGGAGTTTTGGTATAGCCAGGGGAAAAAATGATAAGATAGACAGTATTCGTCTTTGTAATTATGCACATAAACATAGCGATGAACTAAAATCCGCACCTGCACTTAATCCTGTGCTAATGCAACTGAAGGATCTGATAACCTCCCGAAGCAGATTACTGTCTCAGATCAATAGTATAAAGACTTATCTTAAAGAATTAAAAACAGTCAGCGATAAGGGCATTCAAAAGGTATTGGAGCAAGCACATAAATCTGCCATTGCCGGCCTGGCAAAATCTAGAAAAAGTGTAGAAATGGAAATTGCCAGAATCATAGCAGAAAATAAAGCATTTAAACAGAATTTTGATCTGCTTAAAACAGTTCCAGGCATAGGGAATATAACTGCAGTGTATATGATCTGTTGCACTAATAACTTTGCAGGAAAAATTAGTGGAAAACAATTGGCATGTTATGCTGGGGTTGTACCCTTTGAAAATACAAGCGGTATTAGTGTAAGAGGTCGAAGCCGGGTACATAAGATGGCAAATAAAGAATTAAAAACATTACTTCATATGTGTTCATTGACAACGATTCAGAAGTATAATGAATTTAAAATTTATTATGCCCGAAAAAAGGAAGAAGGTAAAAACAGCATGAGTATTTTAAATGCCATCAGAAATAAAATAGTATTAAGAGCTGTAGCAGTTGTTAATAACCAAACTCCGTATGTTGATAAAACGAAATTGATGATCTAAAAAACATTTTGAAATATCATAACAATCGAAGCCCAGACGGCGGCAACCAGTGCGCCAGTTGGGAAACTTACCCACGGTGGAAAAAAACGGCGGCAAGCAGTGCGCCAGTTGGGGAACTTACCTGCGGCGGCAAAAAACCAAATAATGCCATGTTAAGCACATCAGCTTCGCTGGCATAAATGATGCTGCTTTGTGCTTTGGTAATAGCTGCTGGTATCAGCTTTTCTTTTATAGCATCGGTATGTATTCGGTAGTTTATTTTGGAGAGGGTACGCTGCAGGTTCCATTCCAGGTTTTTAACGGCTGCTTCTTCATCTTTTAACCGCTGAAATTCTTTGATGAGATAGAGTTTAAACTAAGCGCTGAGCCAGGAACCAAATTCAAACGCAATGTCTTTATGGGCATATGTGCCGCCTCCGTACCTGCCGGATTTTGAAATCACACCAATCGTATTGGTGGCTTCAATCCACTTACGGGGTGTTAGGTTAAAATTGTTGAGGCCAGCCTGCATTTTAAAGGTAACGAATCCGTTACTGTTAAAACCGGGGTTATAAAATTGTTCCCATATCCCTAAGAACTCCACCGTATTCCGGTTCCGCAGCCAGCTATAAATCATAGTATCATCACCAAACGATCTTACCATATCGGTTAAAGAAATATAATCCTGTTTATTTACCTCAATGATACTGATTAATGTTTCTTTTACAATAATGGATTTGCCTGTTGCCATTTCACTTGTTTGATTATAAAAATAGCGAAAATGTTTTTTGGTACAGGATTTTAATTATGGCAAATTCGCCATAATTACCCGGCATTTTTTCGAAATTAATTTTAAAGGCATCGAATTCGAGGGGTTTAAAAAAAAATCAAAATTCAAAAGTAAAAATTCAAAAAAAGGGTGTTGGGTTCGGGCGATTTTATTTTTGATTTTTGACTTTTGCCTTCTGCGCTACACGCCCTAGTTCTAGGTGTTCATTAACTAATCCATCGGAAAATTATCAGCTTCTATAAAAGCTCCCAATTGATATGCCGTACAAGTGAGTCCCGAACCAGTACACAAACCTTTCTCGGGATCAAATGACACAACGATGACGCCATGAAAAACAAAAGCTCGTCCCAAAAAAATACAGCTTCGTAGTCATGAGATGCTTCGTTCCTCAGCACGACAGAGTGCGCGTTACACCCCAATCTTTTCATTAACCATGGCAATGATCTCCGCTTCCAGTGCAATTGCCTTGGTTTGTATTGCAGCGCCATGGGCAATTATATCGTTTACAAATTCCTTGTCGTTGTAACCGGCGGCATTAATGCGCACGTTCATGTAAGCGCCTATTACGGCACTGCGGGCACAGAGGGCGCCAACGCCGGCATCGGTTACGGAATTTGGGTTGCCGGTTTGTACCATGGCTTTTATGACGCCCATGCTTTTACAGGCCGTTTCCATTACGGCAAAAGGTATTTCAATGGCGTACTTTGTTGCAGCCTGTATGGCCTGTGTGCGCTGGGCTTTTTCGGGCTCCGTTGATTTGGGCAGGGCAAAGGCTTCCATAATTTTATTGAATGCTGCTGTGTCGGCATCTACCAGGCGCAGGAGTTCATTCTTGTATTGTTCACCCTGCTCGGCCCAGTCGCTGAATTCGGCCCAGCGCTCATCCCAGCCCCGCTTGTGGCTGCTGAGGTTGGCTACCATGGTGCCCAGGCTGATGCCCAGTGCGGCCACATAGGCGCTGATGGATCCACCCCCGGGGGCCGGACTTTCGCTGGCGGTTTCGTTGGCAAAGGCGGTGAGGGTCATGCCCACCAGTTTGCTGTCGGCCGGGTTGGCGAGCATGTATTCGATGATGCGTTCCTGCGGGTTAAAGGGTCCCAGTTCATCGAGCCCCATGCTTTTAATGGCGATCTTAATGAGTTCGGCTTCGCTTACACCAAGGCTGCGCTGCTGCTTTTGTAAAAAGTATTTGCCGGCATCGGTCATGGCTTTCAGGGGGATAAGGCCTACCAGCTCGGAGCCGGTTACCCGTATGCCACGGGCGGAGGCTGCCCTGCATACTTCGTCGAAAGCAACATGCACGGGGGTGGTATTGATATTGGTGAGGTTCATGGAGATCTGCGCCACGCCATATTCTTCAATATACCAGCCAATGGCTTTTACGTCTTTGAGGCTGCCGGGCTGGTTTACTTTCTTTCCGTCAACTTCCACATTACGGCCGGCTTCCCGTACATCGAAGGCGATGGCATTGGCACGGCGGGTGCTGGTGGTATTGAGGTTGATATTATAGGCTACCAGAAAATCTCTGGCACCAATAACGGTGCCGCCTCGTTTGGCGTCAAATTCGGCAGGACCAAAATCGGGTTTCCATTCAGGTTCTTTAATTTTTTTGAAGAAGCCTTCGTATTCGCCGGCACGTATGACTGATAAATTGTTCCTGGCGGCGTTGGGCTGGGCGGCTTCGTAGAGGTACACGGGGATGTTTAACTCTTCTCCTACCCTTTTGGCGAGCTGCTGTGCATAGTTCGCGGTTTCTTCCATGCTGATGTTGGCAATGGGTATGAGGGGACAAACATCGGTGGCGCCCATGCGGGGGTGCTCGCCTTTGTGTTTGCTCATGTCTATTAACTCGCCGGCTTTTTTTATGGCCCGGAAGGCGGCTTCTATTACATTGGCGGGTTGGCCTACCATGGTTACCACAGTGCGGTTGGTGGCTTTGCCGGGGTCAACATTGAGTAGGCGTACGCCGTCAACTTTTTCTATCTCGTTGGTTATTTGTTTGATGATGTTGAGGTCGTTGCCTTCGGAGAAGTTTGGGACGCATTCGATGAGTTGTTGGGCCATGGGTTTGTTTTACCGGTGATTATTTTTTGCCGGGAAGGCGGGAAGGCGTTTTATTTTTTCCGACTTAACGTCTTACCGGCTATTTTCTATTTTATTTAAAAACTGG
>JANNSN010000035.1:0-69284 GCA_031402615.1 Chitinophagaceae bacterium | reverse complement strand
TACGTTAAACCTTTTTCCATTACGTTTTTGGCAACGGTGTATACATTTTTACGCTTACCATAGTATCCTTTGGCAGCTTTTAATATTCTTTTGCGGCGGGCCCTGCTGGCTACTGCATTTACTGAACGTGGCATATCTTAAATTAGTTTAAAAGTTTAAAAGTTGATCTGTTTACAGGGGATAATTATTTCATCCCTAATAAACGCTTAACAAAATGTGTGTTAGGATCGCTAACGACACCCATTTTACGCATATTACGCTTGCGCTTCTTGGATTTTTTTGTTAAGATGTGACGTTTAAAAGCTTTTTGAAATAGGATCTTACCGGTACCGGTAACTTTAAAGCGCTTCTTGGCGCTGCTGTTGGTTTTAACCTTTGGCATTACATAACTGTTTTTAGTTACTCCCTACTGGCGTCCCGATAACTATCGGGAACTTGTTGAGCCTTGTGGGAAATGTCTGAAAAAGAGAGAGTTCCTTTTCGGGCGGCAAAGATAAGGGGAAATTGGGAGAATTTTAGCTGTTTCGGTTCTTTTTTAATCGTCAGGCTTAAAACCTATACGTTTCCGGGGTTACCGTGGCGGATCAGTCAGTTGCTTTAGTACATCAAAATTGTACTTTATCTCCCGTAATTTTGCCAGAACTGTTTTTCCATCAATTCAGGTTTAAGCAAAATATCCCTATGTGAAAGCGATATTTTCCTAAGCTTTATAAATACAACAATGCCTTTTATACTCATTTCAATGGCCCTGCCACTTTCTAAAAATACTGGCAAGCATGAAAACACCATACTGGTAAAAGCATTGGGAATTTATTTTGAAAGAGCGCCACGTTGTAAGGTCGCATTTTGCGACCTTAAACTATCGTCTTCTACCATTGTTCTTTCGAACATAAAATGAACCGGGAACCGGTCTATCTTTCGTATTACCTATACTTTCAGGCGCTTGGTTTCTACACCATTAAGCCCGGTCAAATCGTTTTCAATCCTAACCTTTTGCCCGCGAATTAAATGAATCTTATCAATAATGCTTTGTTCAACAAGTGTATTCTTTAGTTTTGATTTAGTCATGTTTATACTGTAGAAAACAAGACAATGTGCTTAAACATATAATACAGGTTTCAAACGCGAATATAAACTCACACCGTAGATAATATAAGCTATTGCGCAAGATGAGTTATTCATCCATGCCCTCATTCCCATCTGCCGTCTTACTCGAATTTTTCAACATTTGATTGATCGTGTCAATCTCTGCCGGGCTAAAATACCGCCATTTGCCAGGCGGCAATGCACCTAAAGTCAAGTTCATAATTCGGGTGCGTTTCAGGCTTTCCACATTATACCCCAGCGCCTCACACATACGGCGTATCTGGCGGTTAAGTCCCTGCACTAAAATAATTTTAAAACGGTTTGGGCCTTCCTGTTTTACAAAACATTTTTGGGTGATGGTACCCAGGATACGCACACCATTCCGCATTTTATTGATAAAGTCCAAAGTGACGGGTTTATCAACCGTAACCATGTATTCTTTTTCGTGCTGGTTGCCGGCACGTAGTATCTTATTTACAATATCACCATCATTGGTTAAAAAGATCAGGCCTTCGCTTCGCTTATCCAACCTGCCAATAGGGAATATTCTTGTTTTATAATTTACAAAATCAATGATATTGGTTTTGTCTTTAAGGTCAGTTGTACAGGTAACACCTTTGGGTTTATGGAGTGCCAGGTAAACAGCGGTTTTCTTTTTTTTGATTGGCTCGCCATCGACTAAAACCACATCGTTTTCTCCAACCCGGTTCCCTTTCATGGCTTCCACACCGTTAATGGTAACACGAAGCTGTTCAATATATTTGTCTGCTTCACGACGTGAACAAAAACCTGTTTCGCTGATGTATTTATTTAAACTGGTATCCATGCTTGTATAAAACTAAAAAAGGGAAGCATAACTTCCCTTTACATTTTTATGCTTTTAATGTTATAATCTATTTGCTTCCTGTTGTTTTCTTTTGGATAGTTTGGCTTTTGGCGCAAACATCACCAACATACGTTTACCTTCCATTTTTGGTAAGCCTTCCAGGGCACCAACATCTTTTAAGCGATCTGCAAATTTTAATAATAACAATTCGCCTCTTTCCTTAAACATAATAGCACGACCTTTAAACTGCACATGCGCCTTTACTTTATCTCCTTCGCCTAAAAATTTTTCGGCGTGTTTTACTTTAAATTCAAAGTCGTGGTCATCTGTATTGGGCGTAAAACGAATCTCTTTAACCTCACTGGTCTTCGATTTCGCCTTCATTTCCTTTTTCTTCTTCTTTTCTTCGTACAAAAATTTATTGTAATCAATGACCCTGCAAACCGGAGGTTTGGCACCGGGAGAAATTTCCACCAGGTCAAGTTCCAGCTCTTTAGCGATTTTGGTTGCTTCAACGAGCGAATAAACGCCCGGTTCTAAGTTTTCGCCAACCAGGCGCACTTCAAGTGCTCTGATCATGTGGTTGGTACGGTGTTCCTGTTGTTGTTCTTTTTTAAAACGGGGGTTAAAAGTGCCCCTGGGTCTTGGTGGAAATGCCATTTATTGTTTTTGGTTTATAATGTTGTTTTACTTTAGCCAGGAGCTTTGAACCATGAGTTTTGAGCTTTGCGCTAAAAAATCGCTTCTTTATCTTATCAAAATTTTTAGCAATATATTTAATTAAATTTACGAATCCAAATTTTATGCCGCACCTGTTATTCTTTACCCGGATACCCGGTCTTTTATTTCTGCTGAAATGTCGGCTATAAATTCTGCAATCAACTTCGTCCCTAAATCACCCTTACCCTGCCGGCGGATAGCAACTTTCCCCTCATTCATCTCTTTTTCTCCGATAACCAGCATATATGGCACTTTCGCAACTTCCGTATCCCTTATTTTCTTACCGATCTTTTCACTTCTGTCGTCTATTTCTACACGAATATCAGCATTTTTAAGCGTTTGCAAAATTGTATTTGCATAATCCATAAACTTATCGCTGATGGGCAGTATTTTAACCTGCAGGGGTGCCAGCCAGGTTGGAAATTTTCCGGCATAATGCTCCAGTAAAAATCCGATAAATCTTTCGTGCGTACCCAACGGCGCCCGGTGAATAATCAATGGGGTTTCCATTTCATTATGCTGATTGGTGAATTGCAGGTTAAATCTTTTACCCTGTGCAAAGTCTACCTGGTTGGTTGCCAAAGTAAACTCACGGCCAATAGCACTCCATATTTGTACATCAATTTTTGGACCATAAAACGCTCCTTCATCTTTTACTTCTACATAAGGAATATTTGATTCTATTAAAACCTGTCTTACCATATCTTCCGTTTCCAGCCACAATTTCGGTTCATCCACATACTTTTTACCCAATTTTTCAGGATCATGCAAACTCAGGCGCATGACATATTTGTCAATACCAAAAATCTTGAAATATTTTACATAGAGATCGTTTACCGCCCTGAATTCTGCGGCAAACTGTTCCCTGGTGCAATAGATATGTGCATCGTTCATATGCAAACAGCGAACCCGCATTAAGCCAAATAATTCGCCGCTTTGCTCGTAACGGTAACAAGTTCCATATTCAGCCAAACGAAGCGGTAAATCTTTGTAACTTCTTTGTTCGGCATCAAATATTTTATGGTGATGCGGGCAATTCATGGCCCTCAAATAATATTTTGTTCCATCCAGCTCCATCGGCGGATACATACTGTCTTCATAATAAGGTAAATGCCCACTGGTTAAATACAGGCTTTCTTTGGCAATATGAGGTGTAACCACTCTTTTATACCCGGCCGCCTGTTCTGTTTTTTTTGCAAGATTTTCAAGTTCTTCAATGATAACAGTACCATTAGGCATCCACAATACCAGCCCCTGGCCCACTTCGTCATCAAAAGTAAAAATGCCCAACTCTTTGCCCAGTTTACGATGATCTCTTTTTTTGGCTTCTTCCAGCATCAGTACGTATTCATCCAGTTCGGCCTGGGTTGGAAATGTTACACCATAAATTCGGGTAAGTTGTTTATTTTTTTCATCGCCCTTCCAATACGCGCCTGCAATACTGGTAAGTTTGATCGCCTTAATAAACCCTGTATTGGGGATATGCGGGCCCCGACACAGATCGGTAAAACCGCCCTGGGTATAAAAAGTAATTTCCACATCCGTTAATCCACTCAATAAATCCAGTTTATATTCATCGTTTTTTTTTGTAAAATATTGAATGGCCTCAGCCTTTGGCTTGACTTCCCGAATAAACCGGTTTTTCTGTTTTGCCAGTTCATTCATCTTTTTTTCTAACTGTGCTAAATCTTCTTCGGTAATTTTCCTATCGCCCAGGTCCATATCATAATAAAAACCTTTATCGATGGCAGGCCCAACCCAAAACTTTACGCCGGGGAAATCATTTTCTACTGCTTCGGCCATTAAATGTGCAGATGAATGCCAGAAGGTTGCTTTACCATCTGCATCATCCCAGGTCAGCAGTTTAAGTGACGCATCCGTGTCAATCGGCCTGTGGGCATCCCAAATCTCCCCATTAATATATGCAGCCAAAACTTTTCTTGCCAATCCTTCGCTGATGGAACTGGCTACATCAAAAGCAGAAATACCTTTTTCATATGCTCTTACTGCGCCATCGGGTAATGTTATCTTTATCATATCTTTATTTGCAAAGCTTTGCCTTTTACAGGTTGCAAATTTAACGAAGTATTAGCTATGGAAAAATTTATCTAAAATATCTTTGCAGGGATGAAAAAACTTATATACTTATTTTTGATCGTTTTTTTTACAACCCGATTATATGCCCAAAATTTTACCGGACAATGGAAAGGAGAATTCATTGATAACAGCACTTCTTATACCGGCTGGGGCGGCGACCGATGTGAATATGTTTTGGAAATAGAGTGCAAGGGTACTAAGGTATCCGGGTATTCCTACACTTATTTTAGTGACGGTGGAAAGCGATATTATACGATCTGTAAATTAGCTGGTAAACTAAACAAAGCCAGTAAATATATTGAAGTAACGGAAACAGAAAGAACAAAAACGAATGTTCCGGTAAATATCCGAAACTGTTTTCAGATACACCGGTTAACCTATTTTAAAAATGGAGATGACCAAATCCTGGAAGGGACCTGGGTTCCTGTACCTGACCAGAACGGTGATTGTGGTTTTGGTTCAACCACATTATCCAGACGGGTTTTACAGAAAAATCCATCTTTTAACAATAATGCCATTACAAAAAACAACCCCGGAAAGACCAGTCCCGTTGTTAAGAAAAAAGCCGAACCGGATAAACAAACGTCTACTGTAAAAAGTAAACCCATAAACAAGAAACCGGCAGAAATTGTAAACCCACAACCGCCAATAAAAGGTTCTGCAAAAACAGAGATACCGAAGAATGTAAAACCTGAGGAGCCAAGCAATAATCTTCCTGTTCAACAGTCTACCCGAATTGTACCTCCATTGCCTGAATCCACTGATACCCGTTATGAAAAACGGAACAGTGAACTGATCAAGACCATTGAAATTGATTACGCAAATTTTACAGTTGATCTATATGATAATGGCGAGATAGACGGCGACAGCATTTCCCTGTTTTTTAATGGCAAATTATTATTGTCTCACAAACGCCTCAGCGATAAAGCCCTCACTTTAAAGCTCCAGGTTGATGAAACCAAGGCTGTGAATGAATTGATCATGTATGCCGAAAATCTTGGAGCCATACCACCAAACACTGCATTGATGCTAGTCAAAGATGGTGACAACCGCTATGAAGTCAGAATTTCATCAGACCTTAAAAAAAGCGGGGTCATCCGGTTTATACATAAGCGCAAATAAGGCAATAATATAGGCGGTAATACGTTATTACTTCAACCAATATGTCTATCGAAATGAAAACCCTTTCTACTTTCCTTATTATTATAGCAGGATCATTTTCAATTATAACCACTTCCGTTTCATGCGCTAAGCCAGATCACAGCGCAGATCTGCCAAAAGAGCAACAGATTGTGGGGCAATGGTATATCAGCAGGTTAGAACTGAATATCTATTCGGGAAGCGTATTGATAAAAGATTCTATAATACCTCAACTGCCAAACAATTTTGTACGTTTTGACGCCGGGGGAGGATTTGCATACAGGTTTAACATGCCCGCTTCCACTTCCGGAACCTACCAGTTTTCCGGAGTTGATTCTATAATTTCTGTTACGCCCGGAAATACTTATAGATGGAAGTTTCTCACGTTAACTAAAAATTTATTAACCGTAAGTAATACGTCAACCAATAATCCGTCTTACCCAGGAGCTACAGTTGTATCTTTTCATACTTTCGGTCGCCGGTAAAAAAAATAAATTCTAAAAAAGCATCCTTCAAACGGAATGCTTTTTTTATCCTTAAAATTTAATGTTATAAGTAACAGCGGGTATTACAGGAAATAAAGATACCTGTTTGGCTTGTATCTCCAGCGTTCCGTTCAGCGGATTTCCGCTCTGGTCAAAATAAACAAAGTATGGATTTCTTCGGCTGTAAGCGTTATAAATACTAAATACCCATTCGCTTTTCCATTTTCGGTTTTTATTTTTCCCCGGTGTAAGTGTTGCACCAAAATCTACGCGGTGATAAGCCGGTAAACGATATTCGTTGATGCGGCTGTACTCCTGGGTAAGAATACCCCCAACCAGGTAAAACCGCTGCGGTAAAGTTGTTGCATTACCAGTACCATATACAAAGGAAGCAGAGAGTTTCCATTTCTTATTAAGTTCATACATGGCTACAATACTCATATCATTTCTCCGGTCGTATTTTGCAGGATATTTTTCGCCAAAGTTCAGTTCAGCAAATTGCCGCCAGGTCCAGCTTAAGCTGTATCCAATCCAACCCGTAAAACGCCCTCTTTTTTTATTGATAAAAAATTCTGCACCGTAACTCCAGCCTTTGCCAAAAGTGAAGGAGTTCTCAGTGTCGTCAAGTCCATTGGGTGTATACCCTTCTTTATATTCGATCTGGTTCTGCATTTGTTTGTAATACAGCTCTACGGAGGTTTCGTAGGTATTATCCTTAAAATTCTTAAAAACCCCGGCTGCATATTGCCAGCTAATCTGCGGCTTTACCTTGTACGTGCTGGGTACCCAAATATCGGTGGGTAATGTTGTACCGGAGTTGCTTACCAAATGTATGTATTGTAAATTCCTGGATACCGAAGTTTTTACAGATGTTTTCTCATTAAGCGTATACCGAACTGTAATCCTTGGTTCGGCGCCGCCATAATTTTTTACGGCCTGGCCTTTTTTAAAAACCGTGCTGTCCAGGCGGTTTCCGTTTGCATCGGTTTCATAAATTTTATAGGGCCCGGTTTGTTGAAACCAGCTGTATCTTAAACCGGCGTTAATATTGATCCTGTCATTCAACTCCCAATCATCCTGAATATACAAGGCCGCTTCATGCCCGTATTTTATCTGTGCATTATTGGGTTTAAAAACCGTTGAATCCTGTCGGCCACTGATAATAGAAGGTGTAAATTTATGATAGGTGTAAATACCTCCGAACTTTAATTTATGCCCGGTATACGGATACAGGTCAAAATCCTGCTTAATACTCAAATCCCGGATACCCGATGCCAGTTTTATTTCAAAATCATTTTGCAGGGCATTGAAAGAAAAATTATAATCATTATAAATAGCGGTAGTATTGCCAAAAAGTTTTTTATTAAAGACGTGGTTCCAGCGAACTGTGCCGGTTGCATTACCCCAGGGGATATTAACATTTAAACTCTGTTTCCCGTTTGCAAAATCAAAAACATCACGTCCAAAATATCCGCTCAGGTAAACCCTGTCTTTATCTGAAAATGCATAATTCACTTTTGCATTTAAATCATAAAAATAATAACCACTCCCTTTGAACTGGCTGGTAGATTTAATAATCGGTTTTACGATGGCATCAATATAAGTACGTCTTCCGGAAATGATAAAAGAGGACTTGTTTTTTTTGAGCGGGCCCTGTATCGATAAACGGGATGCGATCAACCCAATGCCGGCATCCACCTGCAGTTTCTGATTATTTCCTTCTTTCATGGAAACATCCAAAACACTGGAAAGGCGACCGCCATACTGAGCAGGCATGCCTCCTTTTATCAGTGTCACATTTTTAATAGCATCCGCATTAAAAATCGAAAAAAATCCAAACAGGTGCCCTGTATTATAAACAGGTGCATCATCCAGTAAAATTAAGTTCTGATCGGGACCTCCTCCCCTTACATAAATACCGGCACTGCCTTCGCCTGCATTGCGTACACCCGGTAAAAACTGAATGGTTTTGATCAGGTCAACTTCGCCCAGGAAAGCAGGGATAGATCTTATCTGTTCAATGGGCAAAGTAAACTTTCCCATTTGTGCGTTCTTTACATTGGCATCTCTTTTTTTACCGGACACCACAACTTCTTCGGAAAGCTCTATTTTTGGTAATACTTCAAAATTTATTTTGGTATCCCCCGACAGTACTATTTTTACATTTTTATATTCATATCCTATGAAAGAGCATATCAGCTCATGAACGCCTTCTTCGAGTGTGATAGAATAAAAACCATATTGATTGCTGCTGATACCTTTCGTTTGCCCCAGTAGGCTGATCGTTGCACCAATCAGGGTTTCGCCGTTCAATGAATCTTTAACATAGCCGCTGATGGTGTATCTGTTTTGAGAAAAAACAGCTGATGATCCAAGTATAAAAAAAGAAATGAATAAATAAATTTTCATAGTATCTGATTCAAAATACGATCCAGTCTGCCGGACATTTAGTCTAATTCAGCAGCAAATCATTTTGCCTTGATGGTATCCTTCACCATACCACAGTGCAACATGGTTCCCTTGTATGTAGGATGATTTTTTCCAAGGTAAGGATTAATGATCTCTGTGGATTTACTGATCCAGTTAGCTCCGTTATCGTCACCAAAAGCCATGGGACAATTCTGCCAGTACATCTTCTCCCCTTCATAATTAATGATTCGGAAAAAAGGATACAGGTTTTCCGAAACCATGCTGAAATCTTTTCGCATTTCCAGGATATCGGTCATGGTTAAAATAGATTGAGCATTGCTTATAATTCCGGTAAAACTTGCATTAGCAATTTCATAAATATTTGCACTGTCATTTTTCAATTCATCCAGGGGTATAGTATCCAATAAAAGAATAAATTTTCTGCTTTGTTCCTTAACCCTAACAGTATCCGCATCTACAAATGCTGCAGCCATATTAAAATAGGCATCCATGGCTGCTGAAACAGCCAGGTTAAACGTGTCGGAATGTTTTTTCAGCGCAATGGGTTCCTGATCTGGTCCATTATCCCCGCCGCCCGGTATACTGAGCTTGTACCAATAATAACCGGCAATTGCCAGGATGATAACCAATACTGCTAACATTATTTTTTTCATATTAACCGCTTTTTGCAAATCTAACCACCAAAAAACATTTAACCCGTATTAAGCTCATAATTTTCGGTTTTATAACAGATTTTATACATAAAGGTTCTATAATCATTACTTTTGCGACTTATTTACAGCGAGGCCAATAAGCATGACCATGTTTACGGGCCTTGTAGAACATGCAAAAAACCGTTTCGATTATCTATTATGCTTTTAGGATTACAAAATGTAACATTTGAATTTGGTGCAAGAACCATCGTGGAAGATGCCACCTGGCATATTCAGCCCAACGAACGGATCGGATTGATCGGGTATAACGGAACGGGTAAATCAACTTTATTAAAAGTACTTACCGGGCAATTTACACCCAACAAAGGCACGGTAGAAAAAGGCAGGGAAACAACCATCGGGTTTTTACACCAGGATCTTTTGAGTTTCGACACGGAAGATTCTATCCTGGAAGTGGCCATGGGCGCTTTTGAGCGGGTGAAAGAACTGGAAAAAGAAATAGAGGCCATTGGAAAAAAACTGGAACAAACCGGTGATGAAGCATTGGCGCATGATTATGCCGACCGATTGCATGAACTGGAAGTATTGGGTGGATATGATATTCACCACAAATCAGAAGAAATTTTACAGGGGCTTGGGTTTGCCAATGCCGACCTGCAAAGACCATACAAGTTATTCAGCGGTGGCTGGCGAATGCGTGTGTTGTTGGCCAAGATGATATTAATGCACCCCGACGTATTGTTACTCGATGAGCCTACCAATCACCTGGATCTGCCCAGTATTGAGTGGCTGGAAAAATATTTGATCCATTATCCGGGTGCTGTTGTGATTGTAAGTCACGACCGGTATTTTTTAGACCGCATGGTGAACAAGGTTGTAGAACTCTACCAACAACAATTACATTTTTATACCGGCAATTATTCTTTTTATGAAACGGAGAAAGCACTGCGTGTAGATATTCAAAAAAAGGCCTACGAAAACCAAAAAGATTATATACGCCAGCAGGAAAAATTTGTTGAACGTTTTAAAGCAAAAGCCAGTAAAGCTGCGGCTGCACAAAGTATTGTAAAAAGGCTTGATAAACTGGAGCGTATTGAAGATGTGGAAATTGAACGCCCGAATATGCGTATTAATTTTTCGGTAGATAAACAACCGGGGAGAGTATTATGCACGTTAAAACATGTTTCAAAAAGTTTTGGTGACATAAAGATAATTGAGGACACCGGGGCAGAGATTGACCGCGGCGATAAGATCGCATTAATTGGTGCAAATGGAAAAGGTAAATCTACCTTGTTAAGAATAATAGCGGGGGTTGAACATTATACCGGCGACCGCATTTGGGGACATAATGTTGACGATGCATTTTATGCCCAGCACCAGCTGGAAGCGTTAGATATTAACAATACCGTGCTGGATGAAATGAAAACCAGCCGAAGCGGAAAAACAGATCTCGAACTACGCAGTTTACTGGGTTGTTTTTTATTCAGTGGTGATGATGTTGATAAAAAAATTAAAGTATTGAGCGGCGGCGAAAAAGCCAGAGTGGCTTTGGCAAAAACCATTGTAAGCAAAGCCAATTTCCTATTGCTGGATGAACCTACAAACCATTTGGATATTCATTCGGTTGACTTATTAATAGAATCTCTTAATAAATACGAAGGCAGTATTGTACTGGTAAGTCACGACCGTTATTTTATCAGCCGCATAGCCAATAAGATCTGGGAGATTGAGGATCATAAGATCCGGGAGTTTAAAGGTACCTATAAAGAATGGGAGGACTGGAAGGCCCGCAGGGAAGCAGAAATGAAAGAGCAAAAGCAAAAACCGGTAAAAGTTGAGGAGGCTGAAGTTATTCCTGCAAAAAACACCAAGGCGCAAATGAAAACAGAACAGCGTGGTTCGATTGATAAAGAACTAAAGAAGGAACTGCAAAGGGTAAAAAATCATTTTCTGCAATTGGAAGAAAAGATTGCCAGTCTCAATAATCAGAAAATACAATTGGAACTGGACCTCGCATCGCCTGATGTATACGGTGATAAAACTAAATTTCTGCAAACCGAAACTGCCTACAAAACAAATGCGGAGGATCTGCAAAAAGCAAATTCAGCCTATGAAGTCGCCTTTGAAAAAATGATGGGGATGGAAGAAAAGATCTAGCCAACCTAAAAATACATATACCCATTTAACAGGCTCCTGCTTTCTTAATAACATTCAGAAATAGTCAATAAAACAAATCCCCCTGGTAAAACCAGGGGGATTCGTTTTATATTTTTACGTAATTATTAATAATTACTTAAAGTCATTTCCACCCTTCTGTTCTTTGAACGACCAACGGCAGTATTATTGTCTGCAACCGGTGTTGTTTCTCCATAACCTTTCGATGATAAACGGCTTTCGTCAATGCCTTTACCTACTATATAAGCTCTAACAGCTGCAGCTCTTTCTTCAGATAAGCCCTGGTTATATTCGTCATTACCCTGAGAATCTGTGTGCCCGTCAATCTGTACTTTGTAAGTAGGATTTTCGTTCAAAATAGTAACCACATCATTTAATTTAGGGAACGATTTATTCAATAATTTTGATTTTGCTGTTTCAAAGAATACATTTTTAGCAGCTAAATTAACACGCTTAATGATTTCTTCACTAATTACAGGACAACCAAAATTAGAAGCTGGTCCTTTTTCGTTGATACACTTATCTTCTTCATCATTTACACCATCGCCATCTGTATCAGGTATTGGACAACCCTGGTAACGGGCAATACCCGGAACAGTTGGACATTTATCAACTTCGTCATTGATACCGTCTTTATCGGTATCTGGTATTGGACAACCCTGGTAACGGGCTACACCAGGTACATCAGGACATTTATCATCAGCATCTGCGATACCATCGCCATCCCTGTCGGGGCAACCTTGTAAAGAAGCCAGCCCTTTTACATCAGGACACTTATCATCAACATCTAAAACGCCATCGCCATCTCTGTCTTTAGGAGGTTCAACAACCGGTGGTGGTGGTGGTGGCACAACTTTTACCTTTTCTTTTCCAATGTTCTGAGCAAAACCAAGTGAATAGAATAAATTATCACCAAATACCTTCTTTGTTAATGTCCATCTGTATTGAGCCTGAACAATTAAATAGGTAACGTCGTTGAAATTAACCTGAAGTCCACCACCCGCAGGAACATATCCTCCAAACTTTTCAGTGTAATAGCCTCCGCCAATACCGGCTGTTAAAAACGGGTTAAACAAAGCGCCATTAGGAAAAGGATGGATATTTATGGAAGGTTCCAATGCAGCACCTACTTCAGTTTTTGTGGTGGTACCTAAAGTCAATGCACTGTAATCATGAAAACTGATTTCGGTTTTTAACGAAAAATCAATTTTAGAACCCAATCCTTTCCAATAAGAAATAGAAAAACCCTTAGACATATCTCTAATTTTGTTATACACATTTCCCGTTGACGGATCCTTAATAGCCAAAGGCGCTTGAAAATCTGTCAGGTTAAAATGTATCCCTAATAAAGACCCCTTTTTATCTACATTTCCCAACTTTGATTTTTGAGAAAAAGCACTTGTGGCTAAAAAAGATAATGCAAGAATTAGTGTTAGTTTTTGTTTCATAAACTTTAATTTGATTAAAATTTTTTATCTGAGTTATGTGCAAATATAATGTTAAATTAATGGAAAGGCAAAATTTGAAAGTATTTTTTTATTTGTGCTAAAATAGTTAAAATCAAACCTTTACCAATTTCCATTTTCCCTTCCTGAAAATCATAATAGATATAATTGCTAAAATAGATTCTGATACTCCAATAGCTATGTAAACGCCCGTTGGACCCATTTTCAGGTATTTTGCCAATATCCAGGCTAATGGTATCTGTAAAACCCAAAAAACGAATAAGTTTATATAAGTGGGGGTTCGGGTATCCCCGGCACCGTTAAAAGCCTGGCTTATTATCATGCCATAAGCAAAGAAAACATAACCAATAGCCAATATGTGCAGGCACTGAGTGCCTGCAACAACAGCAATTTCATTGGCCGTAAATAAACGCATCAGATGCTCACCAAACAGAAAAAAAGTTACCGACACTACAGCAAAAAAACAAAAAGTGATAAATGCAGTTCTCCAAACCGATTTTTCTGCTCTTTCTGGTTGATTAGCCCCCAGGTTTTGACCAACCAGTGTTGCTGCCGCATTAGCCAGGCCCCAGGCAGGTAAAATGGCAAAGATGCATATCCTTATAGCTGTACCATATCCCGAAACAGCAGCGGTACCCGATTCGGCAATAATCATCGCCAAAAATATCCAGCTACAACTCCCAATAATGAACTGAAACATACCACCAGCCGATGTATTTAAAATGCTGCGTATTAAATTGAACCTGATCACAAATTGTTTTGAGGCTAGTTTTATTAATGATTTACCATTAAATAAATAGTATAATTGATATAGTACAGCAATGGCTCTTCCGATTGTTGTTGCAACGGCTGCACCTATAACTCCCATTTTTGGAAATGGACCAATACCCAGTATCAGTAAAGGATCTAATACAATATTAATTGCATTAGCCAGCAATAAAGCCTTCATGGCAATGGATGCATTGCCTACACCCCTGAAAACTGCATTGTTGATGAAAAGCAATACAATAACAATGTTACCGGTAAGCATGATCTGGGTAAACAGATAATTTTCTGTTGCAACTTTATCCGATGCTCCCATCAGGCTCAATATCTCCCTTGGGAAAATAAAACCGATTACACTTATAATTAAGGATAAAAATGTACCCACCAGTATAGCCTGTGCTGCAATATCCGAAGCTGCTTTAAAGTTTTTCTCGCCTGCACGCCTTGCCACCAGCGCTGTTATGCCAATAGACAATCCCCAGGCAACAGAATATAAAATGGTGAGGGAAGCCTCTGTAAGCACCACTGTTGAAGAAGCTTCAATACCAATTTTATTTACAAAATAAATATCTACAATGGCAAAAAGCGATTCCAGTAGCATTTCCAGTATCATAGGAATGGCTAATAAAAAAATGGCCCGGTTTATACTGCCGGTAGTAAAATCCTTGATATCACCGGTAACAGCCTGTTTAAATAATTTAAAAAAAGATGAAATTTTCCTTGTTGAAAATGCCATGATAGTATGAAATAAAAAGGTTAAGTAAATGGATTAATCACAATGCAGTATTGCATTGTTACCAGTTTCAGACTCAGGAAGAAGAATCTTTCCTTAGATAATAAAATACTTCATAGCAGTAAATTGTAGAGCGCAAAAATAGAGGTTTTATTTTTTTTGCACCTGTAAAATAAATAAAACAAAAAAAAGCCGGTAAAGGCTTTTTTTGTGATCCGGATTGGATTCGAACCAATGACCCTCAGCTTAGAAGGCTGATGCTCTATCCAACTGAGCTACCGGACCATTATTTTTTGAAGCCGCAAAGCTAAGAAAATTTTACTTTGCAGCTAAACTTAATTGAAATGGAAATAAAAATAGAGGCTTTATGGAAGGAGGCTTTAAAAAACGAATTTGATAAACCTTACTTTCAGCAAATTGTATTTTTTTTAAAACCAGTAAAAGCTACCGGCAAAATTATTTATCCGCAGGGGGCGTTATTAATTTCTATAAATAAATGTTATGTTCAACTAAAAACCATAAATTCGTTTTAGTCTTCGAATTTACAAAAGCTATTAATTGGCTTTATATTGTTAAATGTTCCTGCACCGGAAATTGATTTAGTAAGATTATTTATCAGGAATTGAAACAGGATGGTATTAATAATATCGACGGGGACGCAATATTTTAATAAACTGAAATAATATGATATAACTTGTTTTTTCACACAAGGGCTTTTGAAAAAAAGCAAACTTTATACTAATCCCCGCTCCCTTTCTTTCGCAAGCAAATAGAGTTAAAAAAAACAGGATTATTAGTTATTTAGTCTTCTTAGTTTACTTATTTAACAGGTTACAGGTATTGAACTACATATCAATACATTTTTTTTATGGCCTGGCTGTTCAATTTTGAACAGTAAGGGCGATGGGTATTATTAAAACTAAAACTAAACTTAATTTGTATGAAGCATCAATTCCTCCGCAAAATGCTGGTTTTATCAGCAGTCATTTTATTGAGCCATTCCACTTTTTCCCAGTCGGCAGCCATCAATACAGACGGCAGCAGCGCCCTTGCCAGTGCTGCACTGGATGTAAAAAGTACTATAAAGGGATTGTTGCCGCCACGAATGACAGGTGCGCAGCGGGATGCAATATCAAGTCCTGTAGCCGGATTGATGCTATGGTGCAGTGATTGTGGCTCAAATGGCGAAATGCAGGTGTATAATGGAACAGCCTGGACCAATATGACTGGAGGTGCTGCATCAATTGCTTTAGCTATTGGTGTTAGTTATCAGGGTGGAATAATAGCCTACATATTACAACCCGGCGACCCCGGCTATATTGCCGGCCAAACCCACGGATTTATTGCCGCAGCCGCCAACCAAAGTGCTGCTGCTGATTGGGGGTGTGCGGGAACAACAATACCAGGAGCCGATGGTACGGCCCTGGGAACGGGCAATCAAAATACCATCGATATTATGGCGGGCTGTGTCACTGCGGGAATAGCCGCAAGGCTATGTGGGGATTTGGTATTAAACGGTTATAACGATTGGTATTTACCATCCAAGGATGAGTTGAACAAATTGTTTATAAATCGGGTAGCGATTGGCGGTTTTGTCAATGGCTTCTACTGGAGTTCCTCGGAGTTCGACGGCGACTGGGCCTGGTTCCAGTCCTTCCCCGGTGCCACCCAAACCGCCAGCCACAAGTACCTCGCGTACCCTGTCCGTGCTGTCCGTGCTTTTTAACAATTTATGACCATTGCAACGCAGTTGAACTTCATAAAAATTATACGAATGCTTCAAAGACCATAAATGTAGTGATAGGAAAGATTAGATCAATTACAATGAAATGAAAAATGATCTTCGGTTTTGCAGCATCAATACTGAACATCTTTAAAATAAAAATAAAATGACACTGTGCTAAGGATATATCAATTACCAATTAAACGAATTCTCATGCGATCTAAATTCATTAAAACAATCAGTTGGGCCCTGTTGATCTTTATCAGCTACCGTGCATCTGCCCAATCTCAATTTAATTTAGATAACGACACTAAGTTCGTTTTGAGCGTTGGCACCCAGGTTGTATTGCCGGCTGGAGCAAACCTTAAAGCTGTTTCATCACAAATTGATATTGCCGGCGCCACTCTTACTATCGGTGGCGTGATAGCAGGTCCGGGTTCATTTACAGGTTCCTCCACATCCAACTTAAATTTGAGCGGAGCAACCGGTACGGTAAACTTTACCCAAACCTCTGCAGCAACCCGTTCATTAAATAACCTTACGCTAAACAGCAGCGCATCTGCTACTTTAGGTAATGCCCTGGATGTATATGGTACCATCGCTTTAACTACTGCAACGCTGAATTTAAATTCGGTGAATCTCACACTAAAATCAAATTCAACCGGTACTGCCCGCATTGCAAACCTTACAGGTTCTACACTGTCAGGCGCCTCCAATGTTACTGTAGAACGATATATCAAACTTCGTACACCGGGTACGGGTGATGGCACTGGTAACAATGGCAGGGCCTACCGCTTGCTGGCACCTACAGTAAATACATCAGGCAGCATTAGAACCAACTGGATGGAAACCGGAATGAATATTGCCATAGGCACAAATGTTAACCCGGTGGCTAATCATGGAACCCAAATATCCGGTGCAGGTGGTAATGCCAATGGTTTTGATGTAACACAAAGCAATGCGCCTTCATTATATGCAACCACCAATGCAGTAACACCAACTTACACTGCGGTTGGTAATACAACCAGTACCCTAAATGCATTAACGGGTTACTTCCTGTATATACGTGGTGACCGAAGCATGAATATGCAGGTACCCTTGAGTACCAATATGCCTACCAGCCATACCACTTTGCGTACAACCGGCACATTGGTTACAGGTACTCAAACAACATTTACCAATGCCTTTGTTGATGGCGGCGCACTCAACCTTGTTACCAATCCTTATGCTTCGCCGATAGACTGGAGCCTGGTGCAACCTGCCTGTACCAATGTGAGTACTTCTTATACTTTATGGGATCCGAATGTGGGAACTAGAGGAGGATTTGTTACTGTAACCACGGGCGGGGTCGTAAGCGGCGGCGGAACAGCCACCAAATTCATTCAACCCGGACAGGCATTTTTTGTGCAGGCTTCCGGTGGGGTACCAACCGTAAGCATACAGGAAGGCCATAAAGCAGCGGGCAATAATAACACGGTATTTTTAATTCCGCCGGAATCTTTCGAAACGGCTTTATATTTTATTGAGGACAGCGGCTATCGCCGTATGGCCGACGGGGTGAACGTGTTGTATGATAATGTTTATAGTGCATCCATAGATGCTAACGATGCTACCGAGATCAATAACTGGGATGAGAATATAGCGGTTGACAGGGAAAGCAAACACCTGGCCATTGAGGGCCGCCCGGTGATCCTTACCAGGGATACCATATCGCTGTTCATGAATAATATGAAACAAAGGGCTTACGAGTTTGATTTTATACCGGCATCATTTACCAATATTGGATTGAAAGCTGAACTGATTGATAATTTTCTGAATACAAGAACATTACTCAGTGTGCTGGATACTGTTAGTGTAAACTTTACAGTTACCACCGATCCTGCTTCAGCAGCCAGCAACCGGTTTATGATAGTGTTTGGTCCGCAGGGCCCGCTGGCTATTGATGTGATCACGATCAATGCACAGGCAAAAAATAACGGTGTACAGGTAAACTGGACAGCCAAAACAGAAATGGATATGGACCGCTATGAACTGGAAAAGTCATTTAACGGTACAGCATTTACAAAGATCACCACAGTTAGTTCAATGGGAAACAGCAATGTGCCGGTAAACTACAGTTGGTTAGATGCGAACCCGCAAAAAGGCTTAAATTTTTACCGCATCAAAGCAATAGATAAATCCGGACTGGTAAAATATACGTCAATTGTTAAAGTAGGTTTTGGCAAGTCTCATCCTGCTTTTATTGTTTCTCCAAACCCGGTTAGTGGCAATACCATAAATCTTCAGCTTACTGATATAGAAAATGGAACGTACAACCTGGTATTGATCAATGATCTTGGACAAAGGATTTTCAGCACCCGGGTACAACACGCAGGCGGTTCGGCTGTTATACTTCTCAGCCCTTTAAGTACCCTTGCGAAAGGTGTTTACGAGATAATATTAACGGGAGAAAATATCCGGATCATCAACCGGATGATCAAAAATTAATATACTGAAAGACTAAATAAAATAAAATGAAAAAGATAAAAACATTCCTGTTCATTATCATCATTAGTTTACTGGTATTTCCATTTGCAGGTATTGCACAGGGGCCTACGGACCCGGAAGATACGCCCATTGATGGGGGGCTTGGTTTACTCATTGCAGCAGGTGCAGTTTATGGTATAAAAAAATACAGGGATAGCAGGAAGAAAAATACAGATGTGGATAAGGAATTGCAATAATCTTTTGAATAATAACTCAAATAGTAAAGCCTGAACTTATAGATTTTTCTGGATCTTTCTAATAAATGGTTTGAAAACTATACTGCATGAGTTACAAGTGAGGTGTAGAATTTTCCGGCACAAAAAGAAAGAGTCGCTATATGGCGGCTCTTTTTTATTTTTATACAAACTTTACTATATGGAAGTACAAATGGAGGCATCCTGGAAAGAAGTTTTAAAAAATGAATTTACAAAATCATACTTTCAACAGATCGTAACTTTTTTAAAAACAGAAAAAGCAGCCGGTAAAACGATCTATCCACCAGGTTCATTGATATTTAATGCTTTTAATCAAACGCCGTTTACCAAATTGAAAGTGGTTATACTGGGGCAAGACCCTTACCATGGCGATGGCCAGGCACATGGATTAAGTTTTTCTGTGCAAAACGGCATAAAACCACCACCGTCGTTAGCCAATATGTACAAAGAGATTAAAAATGATATCGGGATAGATATGCCGGTACAATATGGTAATTTAACCCGCTGGGCAGAACAGGGTGTACTTTTATTAAATGCCGCACTAACGGTAAGAGCCAACGAACCAAACAGCCATGCTAAAATTGGCTGGGCAGATTTTACAGATGCCGTTATTCAAAAAATTTCAGACGAAAAAAAAGGAATTGTTTTTTTACTTTGGGGTAAGTTTGCACAGGAAAAACTACCACTGATAGATGAAACGAAACATTATGTTTTAAAAGCAGCACACCCTTCTCCTTTTTCGGCCGACAAAGGTTTCTATGGTTGCAAACATTTTTCAAAAACAAATGAATTGCTGACCAAAAAGGGCATCTCGCCAATAGACTGGAAATTATTAACCCCCTAAACAACTAAGTCATTACCCATGCACGAACAATTACATGATAAAAATAACAAAGCAACTTTTGGGATTGGGGTATCAATATTCGGAAGGATCTGGGCTTTCTGGGGGTTACTCAGTTTTTTAGTGACGTTCTTTATTATTTTTCTGCCTTCGATGGCTGCTCATTTAATGAAAAACCCGGCGGGACAAAAATATTTTATTGCTGTTTCCAGATTATGGATGAATGTTTGGCTGTTTTTAATAGGCTGCCCTGTTAAAGTGAGTGGCCAGGAAAACTTTAAACCAAACAAATCCTATATCGTTGTATTTAATCACAATGCATTATTGGATGTACCATTATCAGCTCCTTATGTACCGGGGCCAAACAAAACAATTGCTAAAGCATCCTTTGCGAAAATTCCTGTTTTTGGCTCATTCTACAAACGTGGATCTGTTTTGGTTGACCGATCGGATGATAAAAGCCGGATAAAAAGTTTTGAGATGATGAAAAAAGTTCTGGCTGATGGCATGCATATGTGTATTTACCCCGAAGGCACCAGGAACCGGACCAAAGAACCAATAAAAGCTTTTTATGATGGTGCTTTTAAACTTGCCCAGGCCACAAAAAATGAAATAATCCCTTGCGTAATTTTCGGCACAAAAAAAGCCATGCCAATAAATAAAAAATTCTTCCTGCTGCCGGTGCGCTTGAAAATGCATTTCCTGCCTGCAGTTACCTCAACAGGTATTGCATTAAAAGACTTAAAAGAAAAAGTGTTTACAGTTATGGTTGATGAGTATGTAAAGGGAGTATAGAGTTGAGAGTTGAGAGTCGGGAGACGGGAGTCTGAAGTCTAAAGTCGGGAGCCGCGGTGCTTCAAGCAGAGTCGGGACGCTTCACGCGGCCTGAATCATAAACTAAAATCAATGCCCGACAACAAGAGTCGGAAGTCGGGAGATGGGAGTCGGGAGTTGGGAGTTGGGAGTTGGGAGACGGAAGTCGGGAGACAGGAGTCTGAAATCGGGAGATGGGAGTTGGGAGACGGGAGTTGGGAGTCGGGAGTTGGGAGTTAGCTATTGACAGTATCCATTATTAATTATCCATTATCAATTATCCATTATCCATTTTCAATTATCCATTATCAATTATCCATTATCCACCACTATTGATTTTCTACAGCAGTTTTTTATCTCAAACTAAACAACTGGTCATTAAAACCTCTCAAAAAATTATAAATCATAGAAATACCTGGTTCGGTTTATTTTCAGGTCGCGCAACAAACCCGACTTGGGACTAATAGTGAAATTAAAAGAACGATACCTGCCAACCGGGGAAATATTGATGGCCATCTGCCAGCAATGCATCTCCCTGGTTAGATACATATTGATCATCCCCAAATCCTTTTCGGTAATATTATAAGACCCATTTAAACCAATCTGCCATTTAGGGGTAAGATTTAAAGATCCTGTCCAGTTCACATTTTGGGATGTCTGCCCTTTATACCCTGTACCCGATCCGTTTGGTATTCGGTTGTAATTAAACGAATAGGAAAAACTAATGCTCCAGGGAATATTAAAATTAGCAAACTCGCCCGGGTTGTTACTGATGTAAGCGGCTTCCTGCTGGTATTCATTTAAAGGCAGTCCGGAAATGGCATTTAGCTGACTGTTTTGTTGGCTATTAAGCGGTAGCTTTTCATTTTTATCGCCGCCTTTAAATTGGCTCTGTAAGGCAATATTGGCGCTGGTTAATTTTCCCAACCCTGCTTTTTTACTCCACACCAGTTTGTCAATAAATTCTCCTTTGCTGTTGGTTAAATAAGGAACCACTACAGCCGAAGCAGAAATACTGATCTTTTCAAATAAATTGGTTCGCATGTTGATATTAAACGGACTCAGCTTAAATGAATCCAACAAAAAATTATACGCACTGGTAATGCTAAACCCATCAATCAAAGTAATCTTTTTAATCGCCGCTTCCCCGGTATCTTTCCTGTTACGCACTTTCATCTGAATATTGTTATCAATCCCAAAACTCATGCCTCCGAACCTGCCTTCACCGAAAGTGCCAAAAACACTTCGTTCATAAACGGAATACCTGCCTTTATTACCTGCGGTATCAATTTGTGTTGAGTACCAATACTTCCGGTTCATATCCGGCTTATAATTCACCGAAAATGTTGGGCGTATTTCATGACGGATTGCCTGTACTTTGCTACTTTTCTTAAAAGTGAACATACCAAATACCCTGGTAGACAAACCCATTCCAAAAATCATTTCGCGGGCCGTATAAAATCCTTTTTTTATAGTCGTATCCAGTTTCTTATCGGTACTGTTCCAACTACGTACGAATCTTTCCTGGTACCATTTTTCCTGGTAAGAAACGCTGGGTGCTATCTGAAAACTTCCAATTTGTGGTAATGATAACGAAATGGGTACACCATGACTTGCCCCCCACTGGTAGTTTTTTACAAATGCGTTTAACACATTGCCTAACGTATCATAAAAAGAGGAAAGGCTGCGGGCATTACTGTTTAGTGCTACGCCAATATTTTCGTACCATTTATATTGGCCAATTATTTCTTTTCTCCTTAACGGATACAGGGTATTTACATTAAATCCAACATCCGGCAGGTTAATATTTATCAATTTACTGTTTGTATTTTGGTTATGGTTGCCACTAATGTTTAAGTTAAAAGGTTTATCCTTCCATATCTTACTGTACGTAATGGAAGAGTTTAACTGGTTCTGAAAATTTCGTTGCGGGTTGTTAGGCACCGATGAATTAAACCCGCTGCTACCGGCGTTTACATTGGCACTGAAGGTTACACCGGGCCTGGCCTTACTATCAGAACTGTGATTCCAGCGTACATTAAAACTACGGGTTCCCGATTTATCCAGATCTTTTAACCGCTGCATATCCACAGCTAAACTTCCCTGGTAACGATATCGTTTATAATACCTTGGACTAACGTTGCCTGTCCAGCCACCATAAGAATAAAGGGTACCTCTTACAACAACATCCCAGGTATCACTGAGTACCTTATAATAACCTAAATTATCCAGCGATAATCCCAATTGTTCATTGGCACTAAAAGAAGGCGCCAGAATACCCGACCGCCTCCCGGTTTTTAAAGGATAGATCCCGAATGGCAGGTACAAGGGTATGGGTACATTTTCAAATTCGGGATGTACCGGCCCGGTGATGGCCATTTTTTGATTGATGAATTTTATTTTTTTACTCACAAAAGCAAAATGCGGTGTATCCAGGTTGCAGGTGGTAAACCTGCCTCTAAATGCGTAAAAAACATCCGCATCAATTTTTTTTATTTTTTCACCATAAACAAATAATTCGCCCTGCTGTGTGTAGGTGCCCTTGGTAATACCTCTCCCTGTTTTCATGTTAAACTTAATGGAGTCACTTTGTGTTTTAAAATCGGCCTGGTTAAACCTGGGAAAAGAAACTACCAGTCCATTACTGTCTTTAACCAGGTAGGCGCTTACGAGATTTGTACTTTGATCAAATTCTATCCGTGGGGCATTTAGTTCATTGTCTTTATATTTTACGTTGGTTTGTTTGCCATATAAAATAATTGTCTTTGCCGGAATATCCATCACCATGGAATCATCTGCATGGTAAACAACAGGCGCATCCAATGCATCTTTGGAAGTACGAAAGGTAAACGTATCTGTTTTAATAATGATGCTTGTATCTGCAATTTTTTCTGAAGCCGGCGGTACTGGTCGCTTTATTAATTCCAGGTTTTGCGCAACAGGTTTATTAACAGGAACTGTATCGGAAGTTAAAAAACTGTAAAAGTCATTTGTATTAAAACCACCGGCACTGCAATTTAACATTATCATGCATAACACAGACAGCAATGCCAATAACGATATAAATTTTGCCTTACCTTTGTTCAGTTGGTTCATACTTAAGAATGGCAAAAATAGCCATAAACTCTTGATAGTTACCAGGAGAAATTGTGAATTACCGATTAATTACTAACCCCGAAAAAAACGAGATGAATATGATTAGAAACAAAGTGCCTTTTTTATTTTTATTTGCTGCTTTGCTTTTGTTAATATTTAATAACTTATCCGCCCAGGGTCCTAAATTTATTAAAACAATAGTTGTTGATGCCGGCCATGGCGGTTCGAGAGATCCGGGTGCCACCGGACAGTATGAAAACTCTTTACGTTCCAAGGAAAAAGACGTTACCCTTGCCATCGCATTAAAATTAGTGGAAGAACTAAAAAAACAGATACCCGGTGTAAATGTGGTACCTACACGTACAACAGATATCTATCAATCACCAACAGAAAAAGCAAAGATTGCCAATGAATTTAAAGGCGATCTGTTTTTATGTATTCATGCAGACAGTGGTCCCTTAAAACAAGGCAAAAGGCAAACAGGCACCCGAACCGTTAAGCGATACAAAACAACGTATACCGGAAAAGGCAAAAAACGGAAAAGAATAAAAACGGCCTATGAAGTAGAAGAACCGGTTTACGAATATTTTAAACTGCCACTTACCAGGAGCGGTACCAGTGTATGGATATTTGCGGCCCATAAAACCAGTGGTAAACTAAAAGCCATCATGGACGGCGACGAAAATTTTGAAATTGAAGCCGATGGAATTGATTCTGTTGAAAACAGGCTAGACTTCAGTACGCCTGAAGGAAGAACGATAGCAGCCATTTATGCAAAAAGATACCAGGAAAGAAGTGACCGCCTGGCCACACTTGTTAATGAAGAAGTTGAAAATACCGGCCGACAGGCATTGGGTGTAAACCAGCGCCAGGTAGGTATCTGGGTTTTACAGGCAACCAATATGCCGGCCATATTAATTGAAACGGGTTTTATCAATAACCCCGAAGACGAAAGATATATCAACAGTGAAAAAGGACAACAGGAACTGGCTGAAGCCATAACGAAGGCAGTACAACGTTATAAAATTCAGGTTGAAAGCCAAAACCATACTAACGGACAGCCGACGGTGGCCCTTGATAAAATGACAGGTGAACTGCCGGCTGCGTTTGAAAAAAGATCAACCGGAGATAAAAGAGTAATACAGGTTAAAAGCGATAAAATAAAAGTAGACCTATATGATGATGGAGAGATTGATAATGATATTGTGTCGGTTTATTTTAATAAATCACTGGTGGTTGAAAAAAGATCACTAACCACTAATGCCCATTCTTTTACCCTGAACCTGGTACCTGGAAAAACAAATGAGTTGGTCTTGTTTGCCGACAATTTGGGCAGCTTACCGCCAAATACAGCATTGATGATCATTACAGAAGGCGGTACCCGGCATGAAATCAGGTTGTCTGCCGATCTGAAAAATAATGCTTCGGTAAAATTTGAATTAAAGAATAATTAAATAAATTACTTTTGTCATTAACTGTTTTTGGTTATCAGTCAGCTAACTCATAATGAAAATATCAAACGAAACAAAAATCGGAGCCTTAACTGCAATTGCGATCACACTGCTGGTACTGGGCTTTAATTTTTTAAAAGGCAAATCATTTTTTGGTAAAAGCCATAACCTGTATGCAAAATATACCAATGTACAGGGGCTCGCCAATTCAAACCCGGTAATGATTAATGGCCTGCAGGTTGGTACGGTTTATAGTATTACCACGGATAAGAACATGAAAGAGATCCTGGTGAATATGAACCTGACCAAGGATGTAAATATTCCGGAAAATTCGATCGCCTATATCAGGTCAAACCCACTTGGTACAACCAGCATAGATATTAAATTGGGAGATGCAAATGTTTACCTGCCGGTAAACGATACCATTAATACAGGCACCAGTGCCGGAATACTGGATGCCGCTGTACAGGAAATAAGGCCGGTTCTTGGAAACGTAAATAAAGCCATTTCGTCAATCGATTCGGTTTTAATGAACTTTAACCGCATACTTGACCCTTCGGCCAAAAACAATATTGGTGCAACCCTCGACAATTTAAATAAGACCACTGCTAACCTTATCGGTGCATCAGCATCTTTACAGGTTTTATTAAATACCCAAACAGGGGCACTTGCCGGTACATTGAATAACCTGAATTCGTTTACATCCAATCTCGATAAAAATAAAGGTAAGATCAATAATATGGTTGATAACCTGGATAAGACGTCTACCAATCTTTCCAAACTCGACCTGGAAAAAACCTTAGCCACATTGAATGCCACGATTATTGAGTTAAAATCAACTATTGCCAAATTAAACAGTAACACGGGCACAGCCGGCTTACTTTTAAACGATACCAAACTCTATAATAACCTGAATGCAACAGCCAATAAGGTTAATTTATTGATAGACGATTTAAAAACAAATCCAAAGCGCTACCTGTCGTTTTCAGTTTTTGGCAAAAAGAATAAGAGTACGGGTTTAACCCAGCCTTTACCGGATACCCTAAATGCTCCTTATATTAACCAGGAATAATTTTACCAATACATTACAAAATAAAAACCCCAATTTACAGGCCGAACAAAAACAGTAATATTGCGATTGAAATTTACCACCGGCATATGCCTTATTCTTTTTTTATTTGCCTGCAGTTTTAAAATTTCTGCACAACAGGTGTCCGGCAATACTTCATCCGGCGATACTATCCGTTCCATCAGGATTGTCCAGGGTAAAGATTTGAGATTCATTACTCTTGATTCGGCAACATCATTGGAAACCATAGCAGGCGATGTTATTATTAAGGAGGGCCTTACAACATTTTATTGCGACAGCGCTACCATTAACCGAAGAACAAATATAGTAGAGGCCTTTGGCAATATCCATATCAACGATAACGACAGCATTCATACCTATGCCCAATACCTGCGTTACGTGGGTGCCGAGCGTGTTGCTTACTTAAAAAAAAGTGTAAAACTTACTGATAAAAAGGGTACCCTGTATACCGATGACCTGGAGTATAATTTAAGAACCGGTATTGCCACTTACAAAAACGGCGGAAGAATTACAAACGACAAAACGATTTTAACCAGTCGTAACGGAATTTATTATGCCGATACCAAGGATGTTTATTTTAAGAACAATGTGCATTTGAAAGATCCCGACCGGGATATCTGGACAGACAGTTTGCTGTACAATATTAAAACAAATGTCTCCACTTTTATTGCTAAAACACGAATCGCCGGTAAAGACGGCAGTATAATAATCACCAACTCGGGTACTTATAATTTAGCAACCGGTGAGGCTTTGTTTTCCGGTCGTCCTACATTTAGCGACAGCACCAGGAGTGGTGTTGCCGACAATATTGCCTATGACAAGAAAAACAGTACATTACAAATGGAAGGCAATGCCAAATTTGTTGACAGTGCCAATAATGTAATAGTGCTTGCTAACCAGATTTTTGCCAACACCAAACTAAATTCGTTTTTGGCTACCCGAAAACCCGTCATGATCCTTTACCGGGATGGTGACAGCACCTATATTGCGGCAGATACACTTTTTTCGGGATTGCGGAAGTACGACAGCCTGGAAAAAAAAATTATAACCCTTGCGGATACCCTGCAAACAACGCGGGTTGTAAATACCAATAACGCGGATACTTCCATCAGGTATTTTATAGGCTTTCACCATGTTCGTATTTTTAATGATTCCTTACAGGCGGTAAGTGACAGCCTCCACTACTCTACTTCCGACTCTACTTTTAAATTGTTTGGTGAGCCGGTTGTTTGGAATGATCAATCGCAGGTTACGGGCGATACCTTGTATATGTACACCGAAAATCAAAAACCTAAACGATTGTACGTTTTTAACAATAGCATGATCATTAATAAATCTAATGAAGGCATGTTTAACCAGGTTGCCGGACGAACACTTAACGGGTATTTTGTTGATGGCTCTATCGATTATGTACGTGTGAAAGGCAGCCCGGCCGAAAGTATTTATTACACGCAGGACGAGGACAGCGCCTATGTTGGTATGAACCGCAGCAGCTGCGATCTTATTGATGTTTATTTTATTAAGAAAGAACTGAACAAAGTAAAATTTGTAAATAATGTGGATGGCATTTTGTATCCCATCCAGGATATACCGGCAGCAAAAAAAGAACTGCAAGGTTTTAAATGGCTGGAACACCGCAGGCCAAAAAACTGGTTGCAGTTGTTTGAATAAACTGGTCTTACAGCATTTTCTAAACATTGTAGGATCCCCGGCAACTGAAAATATCGTCTCAACTGAACTCAGGATTCAGCCCACTTAGCGCACCCCGACTTTAATCCACTTATCGTATTGAGATCGCTGGAAGTTTATCGCGTCAATAGTAATTAGGATTCAGGCCGCTTAATGCGTCCCGACTCTGCCTGGCTAATGTAGTATTGCCAAAGCCACTTTTATTTTATTAAAACCTTTTTCAATATTTTCCATGCTGTTGGCAAAAGAAATACGAATGCAGTCAGGTTCGCCAAATGCACTGCCGGTAACCGTTGATACATGCGCCTTATTGAGTAAATACATACACAGCTCATCCGCATTTTCTATAGTTTCTTCTCCATCAGACTTACCAAAAAATTGGTTCACCTGCGGAAAAACATAAAAGGCACCCTGGGGTTCGCTGCACACGATACCCGGCATTTCATGAAGCAATTCCATTACTCTTTTACGGCGTTTGGCAAATTCCTTTACCATGTGGGCAGTTGGTTCCATATCACTGGTTAATGCCGTAATAGCAGCCCTTTGCGTAACCGCAGTAGCTCCGCTCGTTACCTGGCCCTGAATCTTTTCACAGGCTTTGGCAATGGTTGCATGAGCAGCGATATATCCCAAACGCCAGCCCGTCATGGCATAACCCTTACTTAATCCATTAACAATAATTACCCTGTCCTTTAAGAAATCAAATTGCGCAATGCTTTCACTCCTGCCTTCATAATTAATGTATTCATAGATCTCATCACTCATGATAAAAACATTCGGATATTTTTTAAAAACTTCTGCCAACGCAGCTAACTCTCCTTTTGCATAAACAGCGCCACTCGGATTACACGGCGAAGAAAACATAAACAGCTTTGTCTTTTCAGTTATCGCTGCTTGCAGTTCACCGGCAGTAATTTTGTAACCGTTTTCTATGGACGTACTTACCATTTTTACAACACCGCCTGTCATGCGTACAATCTCGGAATAGGTTACCCAATAAGGTGTTGGAATAATCACTTCATCACCGGCATCAACAATGCTCATAACTGTATTGGCAATACTTTGCTTGGCACCGGTACTCACTACAATCTGATCCGGCGTATAATCCAGGTTATTATCTCTTTTCAATTTAGTGCAAACGGCTTCTCTTAAATCCAAATAACCGGCAACCGGTGTATAGTGACTGTAATTATCATCAATAGCCTTTTTAGCTGCGGCTTTAATATGTTCAGGCGTATTAAAATCAGGCTCGCCCAAACTCAGGTCGGTTATATCGAACCCCTTTGCTCTTAACTCACGACCCAGTTTAGCCATTTTTAAAGTTTCGGGTTCATTAAATCGCTGCAGCAAGGAAGATAATTGCATGTATTAAATTTTAGATATCCGCAAAAATAGCTATTTATCAAATGCAAATAAAAGAGGTGACAGATCTGGCCTGAATTTGTAAACCCTTTTCAACTCATACGCATAAATAACTTTGCCCAGATTTTTCATAAAAGGCAGGCCAATCGTACCATAGTCATACCGATCATCATTCAAGATACCATCGCTATTGCAGTAAATAACAGCCGAAACAAAAAATTCAATTTTATTTTTTTGATCTGTGATGTAGGCAACATCAATCAAATGCCCGTAGGCATCACCCACTTTATTAAAAATACGGAGTTGGTCAGGCAATCTTCCTTTTTCTGCACCAAACATCAGGAACTTCACATAAGCCGGCCAGTAATGGATGCTATCAGCTGCATAGGGCGGATAAACGCTTTCCGTAGGTAGTTTGCCCATATATTTTAAAACAAACAGGCGATCATCTTCTGTAATATTAAATCGTTCGCTAGCAGGTACATTTTTGGGAAAAACAAGGCTGATCAATATCTTGTGCAAATCTTCCAGTGCAATTTTATTCTTCTTCGAAAAATCCATCGGAAGGTTTATTAATTTACCGTTCGAATAATATCCAATGCCCAGGCTTTCTTTTCTCAGCGCATATTTCACGTTATTTTTTTGCGCAGGTTGCCGGTATAGTATGTCACCACTGTCACTATAAAAACTCACCGGATTTGTCCTGCTGTTTTCTTCTTCTGTCAAAAAAATATTCAGCCGGTGTAAAATTTCCACATCAGCATACCCCTTTTTGTGCAGTTGCTCATTAATATATCCCTGCCCTAAAAATTCGTACAGCCTGTTATAGGCATCATTATCACTTACCAATAGTATTTTTTTAATATAATTTGAGATCGAAGGTTTACCATGGATGGTTGTTGGGTCATTAAATACCGCAGATTGCCCGCTAAATGCGGTTTCGGTCAACATCGCCGTATTCCTGTTGATACCTTTCCATTTTAATTCATTCAGTTTTTGTAACGCCAGCAAAACAATGGGCAATTTTACGGTAGAAGCCGGGTAAAAATAGGATCCCCTGTCTACATTAAAATGATGATGCTCCAGGTCAGGGATGCCTTGTTTATTCCGGTTAATTTTTGTGTACATGATCTGCACATTCCATGCCTTACGGTTTTTTAAAATATCATGGAAGTAATGCGGATAGCTGCTTAATAGTGAATCTAAAAACCCGTTGGCATTGGACTGCCTTTTTTTGGTATTCATCATTTTATCAATATTAGTTTCTTTTTCAGAGGTTCGTTTTGTTGAACTACAGGATAAGAAAACACCAATTACCGGTATTAAAATCAACATAACATTATTTTTGCAATTCATATAACCTGATTTACAATGCAAATTGAATAAATTTCTAAAATTATCCCCCATAAAAACTAAACCGGTTTTTCCCCTATCTTTGCACACTTCTAAAATTCAACAAAGAAGCTACTAAAACGTCTATTATTATGAAACTAAAAGGTTTAGTTTGGTTTTTTACAATTGCACTTACTGTTATATCGCTTTGGGAATTATCCTATACATGGGTAGTGCGTAATTACGAAAACTCTGTTACCGCAAAAGCAACCAAAATTGTGAAAGCTACATTCCCTGATTTGAAAGGTGAAGAAAGAGATGCAGCAGTCGAATTCCGAAAAAAGCGTATTCTCGACAGCACCGCTGATCAGAAAATTTACCCGATTTTTGGGAACACGTACAAAGAGTGTAAAACTAATGAATTAAATCTTGGTTTGGATCTGCAGGGCGGTATCAGTGTTACTCTTGATGTTAGCCTGGCTGACCTGTTAAAATCTTTAAGTAATAATTCAAAAGACCCCACATTATTAAATGCCATCGGCACAGCAACTGAGCTCAAAAACACCAGAGATGATGATTTCATTACGCTGTTCACCGAATCATATATCAAGCAAAATGGCCCCAATAAATTGGCCGGTATTTTTGCCGGTGCCGAAAAGCAGGTAAAGATCAATGATAATGACGCTACCGTTACGGCTAAACTTAAAACCACCGCGTCGGGTGCTATTAAAGAAACCTATAAGATTTTGGTTCGCCGGATTGATAAATTTGGTGTGGCTCAGCCTAATATTAATTTTGATGAAAATAAAGGTATCATCAATGTGGAATTGGCCGGTGTTACAGATATTGACAGGGTTCGTAAATTATTACAGGCTTCAGCTCACCTGCAATTTTGGGAAGTTTACCGCATAGATGAACTGGCTGCTTCTTTAAGAATTGCTGATGAAAATCTTCAGAACTATTTAAATGGGGTTAGCGATAGTGCAGGAGCAAAAGTAGATTCTGCTAAATTGCTGGAGAATGTAAATCCTTTTTTCCGGGTTATTAATCCGCAAAATCCACAAACAGATCCCGCAACAGGTAAACAATTTTTCTCGTCAAATATCGGGAGCGTTGCCATACAGGACACCGGTATTTTTACGGAGTACATGAATAATGATGTAGTTAAAAATGCCTTGCCGGCTGATGCCAAATTTTTATTGGGGATAGAAGAAAAAGCTGCTAAAGGTACACAACGTTTCTTTCAGTTATATGCTGTTAAAACCTTACCGGGTTCTGATAAAGCGCCCCTGGAAGGGGAAGGTGTTAAGGAAGCCCGGCAGGATTTTGACGACAGGGGCAGACCAGCCATTAAAATGGAAATGACCAGTACAGGGTCAAAAACCTGGGCCAGGCTGACCGCAAAAAATGTTAACCGTCCTATTGCCATCGCGTTGGATGAGATCGTTTATTCTGCTCCAAATGTAAATGGTCCCATAGAGGGAGGCAGTTCTGAAATATCAGGAAACTTTACGGTTCAGGAAGCACAGGATCTGGCAAATATTTTAAAATCGGGTAAATTAGATGCCCCGGCAAACATAGTAGCACAGCAGGTTGTAGGACCTACACTGGGTAAAGAATCGGTAAATGGCGGTGCCATGGCCTTTGGCATTTCGTTCCTGGTGATATTTATTTTGATGTTGGTATATTATAATAACGGAGGTTGGGTAGCCAATATCGCCCTGATATTAAACCTGCTGTTCACCATTGGAGTTTTAACCGCTTTAGGTTTTACGTTAACCGCAGCAGGTATTGCCGGTTTGGTATTAACCATTGGTATGGCAGTGGATACCAACGTAATTATCTTTGAAAGAATAAAAGAAGAGTTGTCGAAAGGCAAATCTTACCCATTGGCTGTTAACGATGGTTATAAGCGTTCGCTTGCGCCGGTTATTGATGCACACATCGCTTCGTTGTTAACTGCCATTATATTATTCTATTTTGGTTTGGGACCTGTATTGGGTTTTGCCACCACGCAAATTATCGGTTTACTGCTTTCCTTATTCTGTGGAATTTTAGTATCCAGGTTAATTACCGAAGTATGGACAAACAAAAATCGTCACTTCAATTACTTTACAGCGATATCCAAAAAGATATTTAAGCATGCGAACTATAAGTTTATCGAATACAGAAAATATGCTTATGTAGTTTCTGCCATCGTATTTTTGGCCGGAATTATCTCATTCTTTAATGGTTTCCATTTGGGTGTTGAATTTAAAGGAGGTCGTAGTTACACGGTTCAGTTCGACAGGGCTGTTAAGAACGATGACATTCGTAACGATCTGAAAACTGCACTGGAAGGAGATAACGTAACCATTAAAACAGTTGGAGATAGCCGTCATTTAAACATTACAACAGCTTATTTGAAAGGCGTTGACAATGCAGACAGTGCAGTAAAAACAAGGTTATTCCAGGGACTTAAGAAAGTATTGCCTGCCGATATTACCTATGCCCAGTTTACCAAAAATAATATCCAGGCTTACAGTACTGTACAGCCAAGTATTTCTGATGATTTAAAACGTGGTGCTGTAAAGGCAACCATTTTTGCCATGTTGGCGATCTTCCTGTATATCTTTATCCGTTTCCGTGACTGGAGATATTCTGTAGGTACGATATTCACTTTATTACATGACGTGTTTGTAACCCTCGCCGTTTTCTCTTTCTTTAAAAACATTGTACCATTCCCGCTCGAAATTGACCAGCACTTTATTGCAGCCGTATTAACGGTGATCGGTTTCTCGATGAACGATACGGTAATTGTATTTGACCGTATTCGTGAATACAGCCGTGATATGAAAGGGGCAACAAAAACACATATCATCAACCGTGCCGTTAACGATACCTTAAGCCGTACCATCATGACCTCGCTTACGGTGTTCATAACCCTGTTGATCCTCTTCATCTTTGGTGGCGAGGTTACCCGTGGTTTCTCTTTTGCGATGTTGATCGGTGTGTTAACGGGTACCTACTCTTCTATTTTTGTGGGAGCGCCTATTTTGGTTGATTTTGCCAAGAACAAACCGTTGGGAGCAGCCGATACTGTTGATGAGAAAAAGAAATAAATTCTATAGTAAGTTATATCCAAAGAGCCCTGTTTTTACCGGGCTCTTTTATTTTGTATTTTTATGTCGACGAAGATCAAAACGCTGTGTTTATAGCCATCCACTCCATAAAACCGGATTAGCGAAATAAACGTCGTGGTTTGGTGATGGCCTGATTTGCAAAGGGAAGTCAAGCTTTTAAAGCTTGACTTCCCGTATATTTTCGCCGTTGTTGTCCTGATAAATATCCTATTGTGCGGACACAAAAATATTTTAAACCCCAGACCTAATAGATAATACGGTTGATCCAATTCTGCGAAAGAGAAAATTTACAAAAAATTTGTTTTGGAAGAACAAATGGTCATCAATATTTATTTCAGCTACAGTATTATTGAAATATACAAAGTTCCATTTCTAAAACGAATCTGCAATTATCTGTCTTTTCTGTTTTATCTGTGCTCACTTTTTAAAAAATGAATATGTTCTCACGACAGGATAAATATTGCGACCACCAGGAACTGTTCCAAACAATATACTACACCGCAAAACTCGTTCCGCAGCCACAAGTTGTACTGGCATTAGGGTTCTTAAAGGTGAATCCCCGGCTATTCAATCCACCCTGCCAGTCAACTTCCATGCCCACCAGGTAAATACCATGTGATTTCTCCATGATGATGTAAATACCGTCTATTTCAAAACTATCGTCCTTTTCTGTTTTTGTATCAAAACCCAAAACATAGGTCATACCACTGCATCCCCCACCCTTTACGCCAATGCGTAAAACCTGGTTGGCATCAAATCCTTCTTCGTGCATCAACCTTTTTATTTCTGTTTTGGCCGATGCTGTTAAGGTTACCGGTATAGCTATACTTGTTTCCATATCAAATTCTTTGTACAAAATTAGATAAATAAAACTAGCGGTTTTTACGAAATACGGCAAAATGTGCAGGACAGGATTACCTGTGCTGAATGGATAGGAACGGAAAGCCAGTTAATAACTTGATTGGATTATGGGATACTACAGAGCGCAAACCTGCATTAGTCCTTTTTATTTGTGTAATCCGTTTTCCATTTTTTAAAACCCTTAATTTTGCCGTAAATAAAACACCAATGAATTTATCAGCTGCTGCCGTTCAAAATATCATACTCGGCGCCATTTTTATGTTTTTCATTGCCATTGCCTGGCTGCTGGCCGAGTTTAAAGGCATGAAAGATAATATGGAGGAACGCATGGGCATCAATGATGAGATCACCAAATTAAAACTGCAGGCACTGGAACGCTTTACATTATATGCCGAAAGATCCTCCTTAAAAAACCTGGTTTCCCGCACATCGGCTGCTGGTCTTTCTGTTGTTGACCTGCAACTTACGCTGTTAGATACCTTAAGAACAGAGTATGAATATAATGTATCCCAGCAAATTTATATCGATCCAAAAATGTGGAAGGCCATCGGAAACCTGAAAGATCAGAATTCCTTCATCATCAACCAACTGGCTGCTTCCCTGCCTTCCGATGCTAACGGGATAGAACTGAGCAAACGCATTTTAGAATATGTGGCCAGCACCGATGCAGAATTAAATGCCGTTGTTTTAAGTGCATTGCAATTTGAAGCTAAGCGATTATTATAACATATTATGGCTATCGATAAAAAAGTATTTACGGACTCAGGTATTGAAATAAAAGCGATCTATACCCAGGATGATCTTTCCGCAATCGCCGCTGCGGGAGTTGATGGAGCCGGAGAATTTCCTTACACCCGTGGCGTACAGCCAGACATGTACCGGGGCCGACTTTGGACCATGCGGCAGTATGCCGGATTTTCAACAGCAGAAGAAAGTAACCGGCGCTATCATTATTTACTGAGCCAGGGTGTAAATGGTTTAAGCGTGGCCTTTGATCTACCTACCCAGATCGGCTACGACAGCGATCATCCTTTGGCCGACGGAGAAGTTGGTAAAGTGGGGGTTGCCATTGATAGCATGGAGGATATGGAAATTTTATTTAAAGGCATTAAACTGGATGAAGTAACCAGTTCCATGACGATCAATGCCAGCGGGTTTATTTTACTGGCATTTTATATTGCATTGGCAAAAAAACAGGGCGCTGATCTAAAAAAGATCTCGGGTACCATACAGAACGATATTTTAAAAGAATACGCAGCCAGGGGAACCTATATCTATCCGCCCAAAGCATCCATGCGCATCATCACCGATATTTTTGAATGGTGCGCCAAAGAAGTTCCTAAATGGAATACCATATCTATTTCGGGTTATCATATCCGTGAAGCAGGAAGCACGGCAGTGCAGGAAATTGCCTTTACCTTAAGTAATGGTAAAGCTTATGTGAAGGCTGCTTTACAGAAAGGTTTGGATATAAACGTGTTTGGCAAACGCCTCTCCTTTTTTTTTAATGCCCATAACCATTTATTTGAAGAAGTTGCCAAATTCCGTGCTGCCCGGCGTATGTGGGCAAACATCATGAAAGACCTGGGTGCAACAGATCCCAAAGCGATGATGTTGCGGTTTCATACACAAACCGGAGGCAGTACCTTAACGGCACAACAACCTTATAATAATATCAGCCGGGTTACGGTACAAACGCTGGCAGCCGTTTTAGGAGGTACACAGTCATTACATACAAACGGGTACGATGAAGCGCTGAGTTTACCCACCGAGGAAGCAGCAGCCATTGCTTTGCGTACCCAGCAGGTCGTAGCTTTTGAAAGCGGCGTTCCCGATACGGTAGATCCCCTGGCCGGCAGTTATTTTGTTGAGTCGCTGACAGCTGAAGTGGAAGCTGCTGCCTGGAAACTGATTGAAAAAATTGATGCCATGGGCGGCAGTGTTGCTGCCATTGAGCAAGGCTTCATGCAGGATGAAATTGCAAAAAGTGCTTACAAATACCAACTACAAATTGAAAATGGCGAAAAAATAATTGTAGGCGTTAATAAATTCCATACCGAAGAAAAAAATACGATACCTGTTTTTAGGGTGGACGAGCTCGTACAAACCCTGCAGGTTGAAAAACTAAAACTGCTCAGGCAAAAAAGAGACAATGATAAAGTTGCAGCCTCTCTGAAATCCATTCATGAAAAAGCAGTAACTGGCGAAAACCTGATGCCCGTTGTATTAGAAGCCGTTGAAAATTATTGTACGCTGGGTGAGATTGCTGACGAGTTGAGAAAAGTATTTGGAGAATATAAATAACGCAATTAGTTTATTAAATAAAAAGAACCGCCTTAATATTGATTGAGGCGGTTCTTTTTACAACTGATTATTTCTTACTGAACCACTGCCCTGTTTATCGCCAAACGCTTACCGGTAGCATCTCTTAGTTCAATCCAGTAAAGACCTTTACCGTGTGACCTTACATCCACATCTATTTTTTGATAAGGGATAGTTTGCGTAAAATTTCTGGTTATAATTTTTTCTCCCCTGTTGTTAAATACATTCAATGCACGTTGTGTTGGGATATTTACTTCGCTGGGATATCTTACCTGGAAAATACCAGCATTGGGGTTCGGATACGTATAGGTATTTAAAGCAAAGGAATTGGCAATTGTTATGATATTGGAAACACCCACGCCGCAGTTATTAATATCTGTAACTTTTAACTGGTAATCTCCAGGACTGCCATAATTCACCAGCAAACTGGCTAACGTTGCTCCCGGCAAAACTGAGTTATTGTAGTACCAAGTGTAGGTAGTTGCAGGGTTTGGCGTAACCGTACTGAAAATAGTAGTTGTTTGCGTTGGCCCTATAATTAAAGGATTGGCAGTTATGGTAACAGTTGGCAAAGGATTTATTGTTAACAAAGCAGATGGTGAAACTACGCCTGCACAGGCTGCGGCACCATTAATCGATACCCGGTAGAGACTACCGCTCATACTTAAGGGTGGTGTGTTTATTGTGAGTGTGGCTGTGTTAACGCCACTATAAGGCGCAGCATTAACAATATTGGTATAAGTACTTCCTCCATTGCTACTCACCCGCCACTGGTAAGTTAAACCGGCCGAACCAGCTGCAGTAACAGAAAAGACAGCAGACTGACCCAGGCAAATGTTTTGATTCACCGGGGGGGTAGTAATAGTTGTTACCAGCCCAACAGTTACTACAACTGTTCGGGGAAGCGATGTGCATACCGGCGTGGTTTTGGAGAAATATAATTTGCCCACAAATCCACTAAGTGTAGTTACCGGTGCAACCGGAATTATATCGCCGCTATATCCAATATTTGTTCCGGTAATTATTTCACAGCCTCCATCATCAAATGAATGTGTACCCGGACTAATGGTGCTATATGCCAGGTTAGGCACAAAGGCAGCGGTAATTGCCTGTAAGCAAATACCATAAGTAGCTCCGGCGGGTATTATCAATGAAAGCGCAGTCATAAATGGTTGTATTCCTGTGCCAGTACCTGTGATATTAGCCCCACCAAATGGTATCCAGCCATTAGCGCCGGAAATTGCCCCGGGGGCTCCGTTTATAGCTGCTGTTTTGTAATATCCACTTACAAATGTTAAACCTGGTAACGATGTCCTGCTGTCAATTTGCAACAACCTGATTGGGTAGGGATGATTGTTCCTTATATTAATAGTTACGGTGGCGTTTCCATCAGTATTTATAAAGTTGGTTGCAGGACTACACATTACTGGTGGCAATCCCTGTGTTGTTACCTGGTATTGATAAACCCCGGCAGGTATTGGCCTAGTCCAGACAGAATCCACTGCAGTTCCTATGATATAAGGAATAGTTGATGCCGGATCACTAAATAACCCTGCACCCGGAGACCAAACAGCTTTTGTTGTTGTAGGAATAAAATTACCTGTGGAATAAGTAATATTTAGGCACCAGGAAAACAAAGTGCCCACTTCTCCTGTAACACCATCGTAAAAGCCCAAAGTCCAACTTCCGTTGTATATTGAATACAAACTAGCCCAGTTTATTGCAGTTGGTAGCATTCCTGTAGGTCCTCCGGGGCCAAGTACACCGGTAGGGCCAGCATAATCTGGTCTGTAAATACCTCCATAGGCATTGCTTCCAGAGCTTAAAGCTGCTGTGCCTGTTGAACTAATCACCGTATTTACAAATCCTGTAGTAGGGCCGTTTCCTCCGGTAGAATTAAGATAATAGTCAAGATTAATTACTTGTCCATTTGGCCCTCTTAACACAAACACCATATCGCCTACCCGGGTATGCAACATGCTGATTGTAACAGAAATCCCCGTGATATTTATGTTAGCCGGAATACCTGATACTGCAATACTGCTTGAACCTCCGGTTGGATTATTATCTGGTACGTTTATACTAACCGACCCTGAACAGAATTGATCTGTATTTGTTGATCGTACAACTTTTAGTTTTACCGCAGGATCACCCAAACACATAAATACTGCCGGCGGCGTTACTATTGGCACAGGAGGAGTACCATTAACAGCAGCGGTTGCTGTTCCGGTGCAGCCTGTAGCGTTGATCTTTCCTGTAACCATATAGGTTGTGTTAAGTAACGGGTCTGCATAAACAATAGAAGAGTTACCACCAGTGTAAGGAATAGTTTGGGTACAATTCGTATATAGTCCGGCGAAAGGGAACCAGTTATATGAATCTGCTCCGCTTGCGGTAATGGGGAAACAAAAACCACCACAGGTGTTGTTGGGTGTAACTGTAATTACAGGTGGAGAGCAACTGCCATTATTTGTAATAGCTGTATTACGGCAGGTAGCTTGTGTATTACAAATATAATTTGAATTTACGTGTACATAATAAGTTCCTGACACTTCCGAAGTCCAGGTTAATGGCGTAGCGCCAAATGCTATAACAGTTCCACCAGGAGTGCCCTGCCTTACTGTTAAATAATCGGTAGCGATACTACTGGTAACCGTATAAGATGTTAAAGCTGTAACACCGTTAATTGTTGAATAATCTCCCGCAAAAGCACAGGCATTTATCTGCGTTGTATTGCCCGGTAACGGAGCGGTAATACTACCGGAAGCATTGCTGTTATTACATTGGGCATAGGCAATTATAGCTGTTTGAAACGAAAATAAAAGCAATAAACAAACTCTTAAAAACCAGTTTTTACAATCGCTTTTTATAGTATGTGAGCAAGAGTAGATTTTATTCATGCAGTAAACGTTTTATAAAAAATTATTTGTCACATCCAAAATACAACTAATTATTTTAAAATACTATTTTTTATCAGGAGTTAAAAAAAATTCCCCCCCCGAAAATATCGGGAGGGATTTGAAATCTATTCTAAAATGCATCTTTACTGAATCACCACCCTACACATCGCTAGACGGCTTCCGTTGCGGTCGCCGATCTCAACCCAGTATAATCCTTTTCCATAAGCTCTCATGTCAACATCCATCCTGTCGTAAGGACGTCCAATGGAATACATTTGGGTAAACACCCTGTCTCCCCCCGGCATTAACCAGTTTTTCAGAGTATTAAATTTAATAGCCCACCAAAAAAAATTAACGCTCCGTAATCACGTTGATCCTGAATTACAGATCACCCAGTTATTTGAACCTTTGAAAATTTTGATCTATAACCTGGTTACCAATGCCATTCATTTTTCCGATAAAGGAGTTATCAGCATCAACGCTGTAGAAACCGACACCAAAATTATCATTAGTGTAAAAGACGAAGGTGTCGGTATGACGAAAGAACAAATAAAAAATATCATGGCCGACCAGTTCATTATCTCTTCTGCCAACATTGATAATAAAAAAAGGCAACGGCCTGGGATATCTTATTATTAAAGACCTCTTAAAAATGATGCATGCCAGGTTGAGTATCACGAGTGAAAAGGGCCGTCTGCCCGAACAGGGAAAAGGCACAACCGTGTATGTGGAGTTGCCGAAATAATATAATACCGATTATATTAGTATTTAGTTAAAAGCCATTTGCTATCTGTATAATACCATATCAGATTTTAACGTAGTGCTTTGGACTCCTATAAATCAAGGTGGTATAAGTTGCATGGTTCATACCGCGGGAGCGTTACTACCCGATACCGCTATGGCTTAGGTCGCAGTAACCAGGGTCTTTAAAAAATGGTTCAGATTGATTGATTGTTCTGAAATCCTGGAGCAATGGTTCAGGCCGCTGCAGCGTCCCGACCATTAATAGAGCATCCGAACTTTAATAGTTGCTTTCACCTTGCGTAGTAATTCCAGGGCGTTTTTACTCAGGTTTTTATTTACATCCAGCACTACATAACCGATGGTATCATTGGTTTTGAGGTATTGTCCCAGTATGTTGATTTTATGCTTGCTGAGCTGCGTATTTATTTCTGATAAAACCCCGGGTACATTATGATGAATATGCAATATGCGGTGTGTTCCTTCCTGTGGCGGCAACGACAGTTCCGGAATGCTGTGAGAGCCCGTACTGATCCCCTTTTCGAGATAATTGAATAATTTAGCACTCACATCATCACCAATATTATGCTGCGCTTCCTGGGTGCTGCCGCCAATATGCGGCGTAAGTAATACATTGCTCAACCCCTGCAATGGTGAAGAAAAATGATCGCCGTTTTTTTCAGGTTCAACCGGAAAAACATCGATAGCAGCGCCAGACAGGTGTCCGGACTGTAACGCATATTTCAATACCTCCAGGTCCACCACTTCTCCCCGGGCATAATTGATTAAAATGCTACCAGGTTTAAAATGCTTCAGTGTATTTTTATTGATCATGTTTTTTGTACTGGCCAGTTCAGGTACATGCAATGTTACAATATCTGATTTGCTCACCACATCTTTCAGGCTTTTCCGGCTTTCGGCATTACCCAGGGGCAGCCGGGTTTCCACGTCGTAAAAAATAACCTTCATGCCAATACTTTCTGCGAGTACACTTACCTGTTTCCCTATATTCCCATAACCGATGATACCCAGTGTTTTTCCACGTAACTCATAACTGCCCCGGGCGTCCTTTAGCCACACCCCTTCATGGGCTGCCTTGTTTTTGTCCACTATTTTCCGGATCAGGATGATGGAGGCACCGATCACCAGTTCTGCCACACTGCGGGTATTACTGTAAGGTGCATTAAATACTACCACCCCGTTTTTGGTTGCCGTTTTGATATCAACCTGGTTAACACCAATACAAAAACAACCGATAGCCTGCAGCTTGGTTGCCGCATCTAATATTTTTTTAGTGACCTGCGTTTTGCTGCGGATACCCAACAGGTGCACATCCTTAATGGCTGCGATCAAATCGGTTTCGGTTAATGCCCCGTGTATTTTTTTTACATTTGCATAGCCTGATGTATTAAAGTGCTTTACAGCGATGTCACTTATATTTTCCAAAAAAAGAATGTTTATCTTTTCCTTGGGATAACTGGTAATTTTTTTATCCGTCATGATATTTACATCGTATTTTGCGCAAATATATTCTATCTAAAGCTTAATAGTAAACAATGAAGATTTTTCAGTTGACTAATTGCAGGACATCACAGCTTCTTGCAGCCCTGTTATCTGGAATATTTTTGTTTACTGCTTCCTGCAATCCTGCCCCTTCACCAGTAATAACTGTACAGGATAGTTTACCGGTCATTATTTTACCGGATACGTTGCCGGTTTCGGCATCAGAAACGGAAAGGGTTAGAAGAGCTGCTCAACTCTGGTTTGACACCGTTTTAAAAACAAGGGGATTTAGTGGCGGCATGATCGTTGCAAAAAATGGCTATATCCTTTTTGAACAATATGAAGGCACCGGGCATATACCGGGTACTGACAGCATCACGCAACACTCCCGGCTGCACATTGCATCTATATCAAAAACGTTTACAGCTATGGCTGTATTAAAATTATGGCAGGATGGAAAATTGAAAATTGATGAGGAGTTTGGGAAATATTTTCCTGCTTTTGATTATCCCGGAATCACCATTAGATGCCTGTTAAATCACCGCAGCGGACTACCCAACTACAATTACTTTATGGAAAACCTGGGATGGGATGAATCCCGCTATGTGAGCAACGGGGATGTGTTGAATTATTTAGTTACCCGAAAGGCTGAACTGGCTGAAATGTCGCCGCCAAACACCCATTTTTCTTACTGCAATACCAACTATGCCCTATTGGCTTTGTTGATTGAAAAAGTATCCGGGTTAAGTTATGCGGAATACCTGAAACAAAGTTTTTTTATTCCCCTGCAAATGAAAAACAGTTATGTTTTTACGTTGGCAGATTCGTTAAAAGCCATACCCAGCTACGATTGGAGAGGAAGGCCCGAAGCCTTAAATTTTTTGGACCAGGTTTATGGCGACAAAAATATTTATACCACCCCACGTGATTTGTTAACCTGGGACAGGGCCCTGTCCGGTAATCTTATTTTCACAAAAGAAACGCTCAACCAGGCTTACACCGGTTACAGTAATGAAAAACCCGGTGTGCGGAATTATGGTCTTGGCTGGCGCATGAACCTGTTCCCCGACGGGAATAAAATCATCTATCACAATGGCTGGTGGCATGGCAGTAATACCACTTTTATTCGCCTGCTAAAAGAAAATGCAACCATTATTGTTATCAGCAATAAATTCACCCGGGCCGTATACCATGCCAAAGTACTTACTTCTCTTTTTGGAAACTATTACCTACCGGTAGATGAAGGGGAAATTGAAACCATAAAAGACCCCGTTTTAGTACCTGATTTGCCTATAGATACCAATTTTACTAAAATTACCAGGCCAAAAAAAGACTCAATCCATAAGACCGGCAGGTTAAATAATACCATCTTGATTTACTAAGTAGTCCAAAGCACTACGTGGTAATCTTAGATGGTATTATACCGATGGCAAATGGCTTTGAACTACATACTGGCATAATCGGTATAAATAACCAACCCCCTTCTTTTAATAAAAATGCTTTTCCGTTCAAATTGGCGGTTAATGCAGGAAATTTTTGTAGAGGATGCAGGTTTATGCCCATACTGTGCATTTTATTAAGGAGATAAATGCGGCTTTATGCATTTTTTTTTTTACTTTTAGAAGTAATAACTAACGAATGCTGAAAAGAGAAAGACAGGTGTACATCGTACACCAGGTAAATCTGCACAATAAGGTGCTGTCTACTGCGCTTAGCGTTGAGATAGATGTTTCAGAAGACACCATCCGCAGAGATTTGCAGGAACTGGATGAAAAAGGAAAATTGATCAAAGTTCACGGCGGGGCCTTATCGCATTCCTTCAGCAACATCAAATACCCTTCCAGTAAAGTTTACGCCCAAAATAGTAAAAAGATCATTGCGGAAAAAGCAATCGGTCTTATTAAAGACAAGATGTTTGTGCTAACCGGGGGAGGCACCACGGTTGTTGAGATGGCCAGGGCTTTGCCACTACACAGGTCGGCTACATTTATATCGGGGAGCATCCCCGCTATCGTGGAGTTCATGAATCATCCGAATGTTGAAGTAATCGTGATTGGTGATAAATTATCTAAAAATTCGAAAATCACACTGGGTGCAGATGCTATAGCGCGGATAAACACCTTAAAACCCGACTTATGTTTTTTGGGAATCAATGCTTTAGACCTGAAGAATGGAATAACCGATAGTGACTGGGACGTGGTACAATTAAAACAGGCCATGATTGAATCATCACAAAAAGTTATTTGCCTTACGATATCAGAAAAGATAAATACCATGCAACCCATTCAGGTATGCGATCTATCCAGGATTGATATACTGATAACCGAATTGCCAAAAGATGACCCTATGTTAAAGCCCTACGTTGACGCAGGTATTACCGTATTATAATTATACAAAAGAAACAAAAAATTTAAGCAATTTTTTTTATTAAACACCAAAACTAAGATTATGAGAAAACTTACAAACAGACTGATCACGCTGCTGTTGTTTCTGGTGCCGCTGGTTACGCAGGCACAAATTTCCATTTCGGGAAGGGTATTGAATGATGCAGGTGTTGCAGTTAAAGGCGCATCGGTAATCATAAAAGGTAAAACCAGTGGAACCAAAACGGACAGCCAGGGTAATTTTACCATTACTGCCGCCAAGGGGGATGTTTTGATAATATCCAGTATTGGCTTTATTACTAAACAGGTTACCGTTAAAGATGGAGCTGCTATTACGGTAAACCTGAACCCTGCTGATTTTACCATGGAAGAGGTAACAGTTGCGATGGATATTAAAAGAAATCCACGGGAATTAGGGTATTCGGTGCAAAACATAAAAGGAAGCGATATTCAGGAAACACAAAGGGAAAATTTTATTAATAGCCTGCAGGGACGTGTTGCCGGGGCTACCATTACTTCTACGTCTGGTAATGCCGGGGCTTCTTCAAGTATTGTATTAAGGGGATTCAATTCCTTGTCCCTGAGCAATCAGCCGTTATTTGTGATTGATGGTGTAATTGCTGACAACCAGACCATTGACGAAAATTCCAATGGACAGTCTGGTGTAGGCTTAGTGGAAAGAGGAGCTGGATTAACCAGTACCAATAACCGCATAACCGATTATAACAACAGGATATCAGACATGAATCCAAATGATATTGAATCAGTCACTGTACTAAAAGGTCCCGAAGCAACGGCCCTTTATGGAAGCCAGGCCAGCTCGGGTGCTATAATCATTACTACAAGGAAAGCCAAAACCAACAAACTGGGCATTCAATATGACAATGCCTTTCGAATTCAAACACTAACCCGCTACCCACAAACGTTTGACGGATTTCAAAATGGATTTAACGGCGATACGCTTAGTGTTTTCCGCTATTTTGGTCCGGCTTATGCTGAAGGAACTCAACGTTTTAACAATAAAAAGAATTTTTTTAAAACAGGCTTTTCGCAAACCCATAATTTGGGTGTTGACTTTGGATTCAAAAAATCCATTTTCAGATTTTCTTCTTCTGTATTTGATCAGGACGGCATTGTACCTAATAACGCTTATAACCGTTACAGTCTGAAACTATCCAATACCACCCAGCTTGGAAAATATGGTGACATCTCCCCAGCCCTCAGTTATATGCACACAAGTAACAGCAAGGTTTTGAGGAGTGCAGGCGGATTCATGCTGGGACTCCTTTCGTGGCCCAGTACAAACGATATTTCCAAAACGCAGGGAGATAATGCGACCAAGGTGCCTCTGTTCAACGCCAATCCCAATTCAGATTTCGACAACCCCCTGTTCAATGTTAACAATAATAAAAACGGAGAAAAAACCGGCCGTATCAATGCTTCACTGGGTATTAATCTTAGACCCACCAAATGGCTTTCTGTTGCCGGCAGATTTGGTTACGAAACTTATTCCACAGAAGGCTTCCTGAGGTACCACCCACTCTCCTATTACATTTCGGCGGGTGTTGGCGGCATTCAGGATAATTTCTGGAGAAAATATGAAGGATATAACCATACTATTACGGCCACTGCCAAAAAAACAGTAGGCAAGAATTTCAATTTCAGGGTGATGGCAGGTACCATGTGGCAGGATTACGAAACTGAAATGTATGCCGTTACAGGATCCAACATTGTGGATTCTATCATCAACGGTAAGATGTGGAAAAACGGTACTATTTTAAACGATGCTACTTATAAAGCATTACCTTCCCCATCGGATAGCAACGCCACCAGAGTGATTACCCGTAACAGGTTATTACGCAATGTTTATGGTGAATACAATCAATCTATACTTCGCAGCTTTGCTTATTTTGGTGAATTTGCTTTCAATTATAAAAACCTGGTCTTCTTAAACTATACACATCGTTTTGAAGAAGCCTCCACCCTGCCCGAAAGTAACCGGAAATTCAATTACCCCGGTGCAAGTATCAGCACAATCGTTTCAGACATTTTACCATTCCTTAAAAAAGGTGATATCCTCAGTTATATGAAACTGCGGGGTTCTGTAGCAGCAACAGCAAGACTTAATACACCATATTCGACACAATCTGTTTTTGTTAATAACCTGTCCAGTGGCGGTGGTTTCTCTTATGGCTTCTTTAATAATAATCCTGATCTTCATCCCGAAAAGCAAAAGACCTTTGAGATTGGAACTGAAATGCGCTTTCTCAAAAGCAGGGTAACGCTGGATGCAACATATTATAACACCCTAAACAAAGGGCAAATCATTGAGAACTTCCGGCTGAGCTATGGAACCGGCTATGTATTAAACACACAAAATGCAGGTAGCACAAGAAATCAAGGTGTTGAAATAACCCTGGGCGCAAAAGTATTAGACCGTAAATCATTGACCTGGAACATGCAGTTCAACTTTAACAGGGGATGGAATAAAGTAGTGGAACTACCTAAAAATGTTTCCCTGTACTACCTGTCTGATGGCAATGTATATGGCAATGCCGCAGGCGGTATCGTATTAGGTGGATCAACAACATCCATCTCGGGCTGGGGTTATATGCGTAACAAAGACGGAGAAAAACTGATCAATGCAACTACAGGTTTACCGGTAATCGATGGCAACCAACGCATCCGTGGTGACCGAAATCCCGATTTCAGTCTGGGCTGGAACAATAGTTTTGCTTATAAAAACTGGAAACTTAATTTCCTATGGGATTCTAAAGTGGGAGGCGATATTTTTAATGGCACCAATCAATATCTTACCACAATCGGAAGAAGCACACTCACTGCCGACAGATTAACACCAAGAGTGATAGACGGTGTTTTAATGGACGGCCTGGAGAATTCAGCTAACCCTACCCGTAATACCATGGCTGTAGTACCGTATTATAATGATAACTATTACCGGTTATTGCCCGAAGAGGAATTTATTGAAAAAGATGTGTATTGGTTCCGGTTAAGAGATATAACGCTTAGTTACATGTTCCCTGCCCGGATGGTGAAAAGAATAAAAGTAGTGAAAACACTCAGTGCCTTCTTTACCGCCAATGACGTTATCCTTATCAGTAACTACACCGGTGCAGATGCTTCTGTAAATGCCAACACCGCAGGAACAAGAGGTGTAGGTACATTTGGATTTGATTATGGAACCATGCCGGCTCAGCTTAGCCTGAATTTCGGTTTCCGTGCTTCTTTTTAACACATTAAAATTCTGAAAAATGAAAAAGATAAAATTATTTAACTGTTTACTTTCCGGGACCATCCTGCTGTCAGTTCAATCCTGCAGTAAAAAAATAGATGATGTGTATGCCAACCCCAATGCCAATGTAAAGCAACCGATTGAAAAACTGTTGCCCAATATCATTTCTAACATGTGTATAAGCTTTACTTCTCAGGGATCCAATTACGGTCCGCAAAATGATGGCTTATATGTGGGTCGTTATGTGCAATACTGGGCCACCAATACGGCCAATAACCAATACGACCTGATGGGACAAACTACAACTAATAATACTTCAGCCACCGCTGATATCGGGGGCAGCCAATGGGCTATGCATTATTATGGCATGGGCACCAATATCAGCAAAGTAATTGAATGGGGCACCGAGGATAAGAAATGGGATTATGTTGGTGTGGCACACGCCATAAGGGCTTTTGGATGGTTAGCCGTAACTGATATGCACGGTGAAGTAATTCTAAAAGATGCTTTCAACCCTAACCTGCTGGTGTTTAGGTACGATACCCAAAAAGAGGTGTATGATGAAGTCATCAGGCAATGCAGGTTAGCTATTGAAAATCTGAGCAAAACCGGGGATGGGGTAAGCGCAGCCAATCTTGCTCAAGGTGCCTCCTATTTTTCTTTACAGGGTGATGTTGAAAAATGGAAAAAATTCACTTATGCCATCATGGCAAGAACTTTTCACCGAATTACCAATAAATCAAGCTATAGCGCCGATTCGGTAATTAAATATTGTAATCTGGCAGTAAATAATAATGCCGATAATGCCTATGTACTTTTTCAAGGCGTGAGTTCACAAACCAACAGCTATTACGGATCATTTCGGGGTTTTATCGGTGCGTTGAGGCAAACCAAATTCATTGCCGACCTTGAATCGGGCTTAAACAGTTCCTTCCCGGGTGTTGTTGATCCAAGGGCCTGGTATATTATCAGGGAAAATACCGCCAACACTTTTAAAGGTATTCGACCGGGTAAAGGTGTAGAAGCATTAACCACCAATGACCAACCCCGCAATTTCTGGGGAGGGCTGTATAGTGCCACCACCGGCACTAATGCCAATTCCCGATATGTCTTCAAAGATGCCATGCCATGGCCCGTAGTTACAGCCTGTGAAATACAGTTTTTAAAGGCTGAGGCTTTATACCGTAAGGGCGATAAACCGGGGGCACAGGCCGCATATTCCAATGGTATCAGTTTAAATATTGATATGCTGAACAATGATTATAGCAGTTCGGTACCGGTTACCCGGTTAATTAACCCCGCAATGAAAGCAGCTTTCATTGCCAATCCATTAGTTGTACCATCCGCCGCAAACCTAAATCTGTCGCATATCATGCTGCAGAAATACATTGCATTATATGGATATGGTTTTATGGAAACCTGGGCCGATCTGAGAAGATTTCATTACCTGGATATTGAAGCAGGAACAACCCGACAGGTTTATACCGATTTTGCGCCACCTGCTTTGGCAGAACTTTTTGCCAATAATAACCAGAAATACGTTTACAGGATAAGACCCCGGTTTAATTCGGAGTTCCTGTACAATATCGATGCACTGACTCAAATCGGGGCTTTGGCATTGGATTTCCATACCAAAGAGCAGTGGTTTACGCAACCTTAAACATTACTAACCTAAAAATTATTATAATGAAAACAGTTCATGCATTAATCATCATATCAGTAATAGCTTTTCTCTTCGGCTGTAACAAAAATAAAGTGGTAACCGAATTGGACACCACATCCGTCAGTGGCAATACTAACTTGAAAATCGTGCATACCAGTGCTTATGCTGTTAACACTCCGGTTCAGCTAAAAGTAAATGACATCAGGATCAGTAGTAACATTTCGTATTGTACGCCTTTCCCGGGAGGCGGATTAAATACCGGTGGAAGCAATATGCCTTGGTACCTCTCCTTAAATGCTGGTACATCAAAAATTTCCATGTCTTTTCCAAAAGCCGGAACCAATACCGATTCCATCCCGTTATTCAGCGGCAATCTGGCTGATTTGCTTGCGAACACCTATTATACCACCTATATTGTTGATACCGGATCGAATACTAAACAATATAAGATAAATGAAAATACCATTTTGCCTGCCGAGGGCACGTCCCGGTTCAAGTTCATTCACCTGATGCCCAACCTGCCTGCTGTTGACCTGTATTGGGGGTCTATCAAAGTTGCCGATAATATCGCTTATGGCGCCATGAGTAAAGATTTCGTACTTAACCGGTCTGATACTGCCCATTGGTTTTTGCGTGTAGCGGGAGCATCACCATTATCAACTCCCATCACTATTTATCCTGCCGGAAATCTGGCTCCCCAAACCGTACCTAACCGGCGTCTGTTTACGGTTTTCAGCCGCGGTTATTTAGGATCCACGGGCAACCGGTTACCCAATATTTCCTTGCTTTATAATTAACAAGAACTGCTATAAATAAAAACGTCACGAAATCAATCGTGACGTTTTTTTATATCCTTTCGAAAAAAACTTACCCAAAAAACAAATACGCCATAATGATTGCGGTTATTATTCCTGCTAAATCGGCCAGCAACATTGTACCAACCGAATAGCGTGTATTTTTAATTCCCACTGCACCAAAATAAACAGCAATGATATAAAAAGTGGTATCTGCCGATCCTCTGAAAATTGAGGCCAGGTTACCGGCAAAGGAATCGGGGCCATGCGTATTTAATGTATCGATCATCATGGCTCTTGCTCCACTTCCACTTAAAGGTTTCAACAAAGCAGTAGGTAATGCATCTACAATACGGGTATCGCCACCCAGCAGCACAAATAAATTTTTAACGCCATCCAGCACAAATTCAAATGCACCGCTGTTTCGTAACAAACTGATGGCAACCAATAAGCCTACCAAATAGGGAATAATTTTAACGGCCGTTTCAAAACCACCTTTTGCACCATCAATAAAAGCATCAAATATGTCGATCTTTTTATAGAGCCCGCCCAGGACAATCAAAATAAATATCAACAAAATAAGCCCATTGCTCAGGCTGGTTGAAAACAGTGTAATACCATCCGCCTCCAATGTTTTAACATAAAAGATCAAAGCAGCAAAAACAGTTGAAATACCCAATACCCACAACACAATAACCGATTGAAATATCCTGATACGCTGCCGCCAGGCTACGATGAACATGGCTGCCAGCGTGGCCACAAATGTGGCAATCATACAGGGAATAAAAATGGAGGTTGGATTAGCAGAATTTAATGCTACCCTGTCTGCTATAATAACCGTAGGTATCAAGGTAAGTCCGGATGCATGTAGGCAAAGAAACATTACCTGTGCATTAGAGGCTGTGGTTTTTGTTGGATTGAGCTCCTGCAGGCTTTCCATGGCCTTTATTCCAAATGGCGTAGCCGCATTATCCAGTCCCAGCAGGTTTGCCGAAAAATTCATTACCATATGCCCCATGGAGGGATGATTTTTGGGAACATCCGGAAATATTTTTGAAAAAAACGGGCCGATTATTCTCGAAAGAAATGAAATGCCCCCTGCCCTTTCGGCTATGGCCATAAACCCCATAAATAAGGCCATGATGCCAATCAAACCAATACTAAGGTTAACCGCCACTTTTGTAGTTTCAAATACACCGTCGGCCGATTGCATACGATAAGCTGTATATTGATCATCACCTGATGCAAATACTTTTTCTTTTCCCCAATTTACCTGCTTCTGGGTTTGTAACTGAGCCTGAACGTTGGCAGGTAGTAAGCTATAATCAACTGGTCTGCTACTTACCGTGTCTGTATTTTTTCCGGTGACAAGGTTGCTGAATATCTTTTGTTGTCCAGGTTCAAAAATAAACCTGCCGGCGGCTGTAAGTAAGGCTATAATGATGAACGCCGACCAGATCCTGCTTAATGCCATGCTGTAAAAGTTGAAAATTGATTGTTTAAGCGTGAAAGTTAGTTAAATCATTTGAAAAACAAATTAACCTTCATAACCTTACCTTTGCAGCCGTAAATCTAAAATCTAACATCGCAAATCAAAAATAGATATGGCTTTAAAAGCAGGAATCGTAGGATTACCCAATGTTGGCAAATCAACCTTATTTAACGCAGTGAGCAACAGCGCCAAGGCACAGGCAAGTAATTACCGGTTTTGTACCATCGAACCCAATACCGGGCTGGTGAATGTACCCGATCCCCGGCTGGATAAACTGTCGGAACTGGTCATCCCCGACCGCATAGTACCTACACAGATTGAAATTGTAGATATAGCAGGCCTCGTACGTGGCGCCAGCAAAGGCGAAGGACTGGGTAATAAGTTTTTAGCCAATATCCGCGAAGTGGATGCCATCATACATGTGGTACGTTGTTTTGAGGATGACAATATTTTAAGGGACGAGGGGCCGATTAACCCGGTAAGTGACAAGGAGATCATTGAAACCGAACTACAGTTAAAAGACCTGGAAAGTGTGGAGAAGAAAATGCAGCGAACCGAAAAACTGGCCAAGACGGACACAAAAATGAAAGCCGAACTTGAAATTTTGATCAGTTGTAAAAAACATTTAGAGGAAGGAAAGAATATTATCACCCTTGGTTTAAGTAAAGAAGATAAATCGGCCATTGCCGATCTGTTCCTGCTTACCGACAAGCATATTTTATATGTTGCCAATGTTGATGAAGCCAGCATGCACACCGGCAATAAATACGCTGCAGCATTGATTGAAGCAGTAAAGAATGAAGGCAATGAAGTAATTGTAATGACCAATGCCATTGAAGCCCAGATCGCCGAGTTTGAAAACCCGGATGATAAAGCGATGTTTATGGAAGAATATAAAATGACGGAACCTGCTTTAGACCGGTTGATCCATTCAACTTATAAACTCTTAAACCTGTCAACTTATTTCACCGCCGGTGTACAGGAAGTAAGGGCATGGACCATCGAAAAAGGCTGGAAAGCCCCACAGGCTGCCAGCGTGATACATACCGATTTTGAAAAAGGATTTATCAAAGCTGAAGTGATTGCTTACGATGATTTTTTAAAATATAAATCAGAAGCGGCCTGTCGTGAAAACGGACGATTGAGGATTGAAGGCAAGGAATACCTTGTGCAGGATGGCGATGTGATGCATTTCAGGTTTAATGTTTAAAAAACTTACCGATAAAAAAACGGGCTTCTGATTACAGAAGCCCGTTTTTTATATGTTTAAAATACTATTGTGGTAATAATACCTGGTTGATCTTATGAATGGTACCATTCAGGAAATGCTGATCACTGGAACCTCCCGGATCGGGTGTTGGGTTGATGATCAGGTTTGATGCTGTTCCATTGGCAATACCCTTTACAGAAGCGGCGCTAACACCGGGACCGGTAAAAGTACAAACCAGGCTTACACCCGGGTGGGCGGGAATACCCCCATTGAGTAAAGTACGGTATGAAGTAGCCGTTGTTGGGAAATTATTGGTAAATGCCCGCGAACCGAGTATATGATAAACCACTATGCCTTTAACCGTTGTTGGAGTAAGCACATTGGCCACCAGCGGATTCGAAAAGATGGTTGGCGATGACGCCAGTGCCGCAGCAGTTGCCTGCGCTACAGGCAACGGCGTACCGATAGATACCAGGTAGGCTGTTATCTGTGCGGTTAATAAACCCTGAAAAGCCGCGTTTGTGGGTACAAAAACTGTCAGGTTAGCACCAATATTAAGCAATGCAGCCTGCAGGGTGCCTGCTGCAACAACCCCGCTGTCGGCACGCTGAATGGCGGCTTTCAGGTAGGTCATGTCGGCGTCTATATTTATCCTGTCCCACAAATACCGGCCAGGCGGAGCGGTAACCAAAGCAACTTTATGCATTACCCCATTTACGGCCTGGATATTCAATGTTGTCATTGGAATATTATTTACCCAGGCGCCGTTACGTGTTGAAGGAAAGGTAGTAAGCCGCAACAACGCGCTTAAAGCGGGTGCCGGGTTAAAAATGGTGGGGTATTGAAAATTGGGGAAAGTATTGGGTATGCTTGCAGAGGTAATGGTTTGTGGTATAATATGATACTGCACCAGCGGAACCAGAGAGGTTAACGGAATGGCATTGACTACCGCCAATGGTAAACCGGAAGAAGTCATGGCGGCATCGTTGGGGCCAAATACTGTATAACGCAAATTCGCATTAGCCAAAGTCGGCATTAAACCGGCCCTGGTTATTGCTGCTTTAAAAATGGTCATATCCGGTGCATCCAACAGGGTAGCCAGCGTAGGTGTTGTGCCCTGTACCACCACAGGTGCAGGAAACTTTTCCAGGTCTTTAATACAGGAAGACAAAATCACCGTTGCCGAAACGGCCAGCAATAGATGAATCTTAATTTTTTTCATTATATATTTCATATGCATAATTTAAATGTTGTTAACAATATAGGTTGCCTGATCAATAGATGTTATAACCAAAGCTCACGTAATACAAACCTCCAATCTGCGAATTACCCAGTGCGTTGTAATAATATTGATTCAGCAAATTGGTGGCGCCAATTTTAAATACAGATTTATTGGCTTTGGGTAATTTTAAACTTACCTGTGCATCCAGCGTTTGCACTACAGGTAAATTACCTGTTGCAAAATCGCCCTGGTAAAGGAATTCTCCGGAGTATCGGTAAGCAACATTAAAACCAAGGCGCTTGCCCGGGCCAAAGCCTGAATTTCCAAAACTTGCATTGGCCTTGTATTTAGGTGCGTTGAAATAAGCAACAAAATCTGACGGTACATCTTTCAAATTATCTGACGAAGCGTTAACTCCAACCGTGAAGTTCAATGGCAGCCTGTAGTCGATACTTAAACCAAAACCATATGTTTTTACGTTAGCCGTTGAGTTTACGGGAATTGAATACCTATATCCATTTAAAGTATCAGACAGTGCAATAGCACCGGTTCCTATCTTTTGAACGGTTACCCGTCTGCCCAGGAAATCCTGGTAAGTACCAAAATATCCGTACACATCAAAAAGTAATTTACTCTCCATCAATAAACCTTTGTAACCAATTTCAAAAGAAGATAAAGATTCAGGCTTTAATTCAACAGGCGTATAGGCAACAATATTACCTTTTCTTAATGATTCATAATCATACAACGGGTTTCCTGTAAAATTAAAATGCGTAATGAAAGTCTTGTCTCCACCGATTAAACGAACATTACTGCCAACCACCAAACTGATGAACTGTTGCTGGTTAGAAGGAAAACGATAAGCGGTCTGGTAAGAAAGACGAACATTATTATTTTCTTTCAGCTTAAATAATAAAGTAGCCCTTGGCGTAAAGCGGCCTTTAAAATTCTCATTCTTATCATACCGGCCCGAGACCGTTACATTAAGCCTTTCCATAAATGAACGGCTGGCCTGTACATAAGCACCCATTTCAGAAATATTAATGTTACCGGCAGAATCAGCGAATAAAGTTCCTTCCGAATTTAACACATATTGCTTATAGCTTGCACCTACCAACAGATCAACATACTCGCCGGTTAAGTAGGTCAGGTTGTAATTACCTTCGGCACTATAAAGATCAGATTTATCCAGTAACAATGCTCCTCCCGAAGAAAGCGGCTTTAAGCGAATTGAATCATATGACTTTTTGAATTGTGTGCTGCCTGCCACCGGTCGGCCAATATCTGATTGCGCACGCGCCGCAGTATGAGCATCTGCATTATTCAATCCATTCAACCTGGCGCCCAGGTATGTTTGCGAATATTGAGAGAACCAACCCGTGGCCCCACCACTCGGTTTCCAACTTTCATTAAATAAACGGGTGCCAACGGTTGTGTTATAGGACTCCCCTGCATTTTCCTGCGTTGTATATGCTCTTACTGACCAATTTTTGTTAATCAATTCAAGTTTATACTGTCCCATTTTAAAATCTTTCAAAGAATATCTTTCACTACCGGTGTAAACGGTACTACCCGTACCCCAGTATCCGGCCAACACAGCTTCCGTATTTTGCGTTACTTTATAATGAAGTGAACCACCCAATTTAAAGTTTACGGTATTTGGATTGGTAACTTCCTTTTCGGTATAACCTGTGCGTGAAACGTTGATGGGTGCGCCACCGTTCAATGTATCAATAAAATTTTTGAGGAAGGGGGCTGCTGATGCGCCAATGGCATTTAATACCGCAGACCTGATTTCGGCAGTAGTTTCGTCGCCATAAATATTAACCCCATCATAATTAGGGTCACTGGCTCTGTCCCCGGCTTTTACATTTCCACCGGTTGCAGCCCGGGCATAATTGCGGTAATCCCTTCCCTGCCAGTCTTTAGCCTGTATCAATTCCGCATTTATTTTAAAGGCAAACTTTTCAGATACTTTTTTACCCCACCTCATGTTCCAGTTATGGTAAGGAGCCGGATCACGCTGGCTGTTACTTCCAACATGCATTAAGCCCGCTTTTACCAACATGGATAAGCCCTGGTATTTAAAAGGATTTTTACTGGTCATTAAAAGGGTACCATTCATACCACCGGCACCATACAATGCAGAGGATGCACCTGATAATAATTCGATATTGTCCACATCCAGTTCACTTAAACCAATGATGGCACCTACCGAAAAATTAAGACCGGGTGCCATATTATCCATCCCATCAACCAATTGGTTAAAACGGGTGTTGCCACTGCTGTTAAATCCACGGGTTGTAGGTGTTTTAAAAGTCAATGAAGAAGTGGTAATATCAACACCTTTTAAGGTAGCTACCACATCGTAATAACTACTCACAGGAGAATTACGGATATTAGCAGCACTAACTCTTTCAATTGACACAGGAGACTCCATGATCTTTTGGGGAACCCGGTTAGCCGATACAACGACTTCCTGTCCCAGGATATTGGTCGGCTTAAACTCTACCTGAACTAAACTGGCTGCATTGGTAACCGTTATTTCCTGTAATTCATAACCAACCGAAGAAACTAAAAGTGTAACGGGTAACTGTTTTACCGTTATTTTAAAATTTCCCTTGTCATTGGTAAAGGTTCCATTGTCTTGCCCTTTAACTACAACAGAAACAGCGCCAGCGCCTTCTTTTGAAACACTGTTTCTAACATTGCCGTTAATGGTTATATTTTGTGCCATGGCGCCAATCGTAATGATATTCGCCAATAAAAAGGTAACCATATAGCCTGTAATTTTTCTCATATTTCGAATTTTGGTTTTAAATGTTAAGCAAATTAAGGATAGATATTTTTCATTTAGAAATTTATTTCACCCGTTGTTAATAATAAGTTCACAATCTACTAAATACATTAACTCCTTTGGTGGTAATTTTACAATATGCAATCGTTCAATTTTAAGCAACAATCCGGTTATTATAAAGGCAAAGTAAGAGATGTTTACTCAATTTCCAATAAATATTTGGTAATGTTTGCCAGCAACCGTATATCTGCATTTGATGTTATTTTGCCGCGGCCCATTCCATTCAAAGGACAAGTATTAAACCAGATAGCTGCTTTTATGTTAGATGCTACCAGGGATATTTGCCCCAACTGGTTAATATCCACACCGGCACCACATGTCAGCATCGGCAAAAAATGTACTCCTTTCAAGATTGAAATGGTTGTCAGGGGTAATTTAACCGGTCATGCCTGGCGAACTTATTCGGGTGGAAACCACATGTTATGCGGTGTTACCATGCCTGCAGGCATGAAGGAAAACGACTTTTTCCCGGCACCGGTCATCACACCAAGTACCAAGGCCGATGAAGGGCATGATGAAGATATATCGGCATCTGAAATCATTGATCTACATATAGCCAGCGAAGCAGAATGGAAAATACTGAGCAGCTATGCGCTTCAATTATTTGAAAGGGGAAAAGAAATAGCAGCCAAACGGGGTTTGATCCTGGTGGACACTAAATATGAGTTTGGAAAAATCGGGGATGAGATCGTTTTAATGGATGAAATACATACGCCCGATTCTTCCCGTTATTTTTATGCCGACGGTTTTGAAGAAAGGCAGGCAAAGGGCGAGCGCCAGAAACAGCTGAGTAAAGAGTTTGTCAGGGAATGGCTGATCGAAAATAATTTTATGGGTAAGGAAGGGCAAACAGTGCCGGAGATGACTGATGCGTGGATTCAAACGATATCCAACAGGTATATAGAACTTTACGAAAAAATCATAGGCCGTAAATTTATACCCGTTGAATTGCGTGATGATGATACGGAGAAACTGGTGAATGCGGCGCTAGAAAAGTTAGACCTGTAAAATTTATTGCTGTTTTTCATTCAGCCTTGGCCTCAGTCGTTTTTTACTCTTGTTAAACACCATCATACCCTTATCTATGCCTTTACGTAATTCTGCCTGCGCTGCCAGGGGCAAATTGTAAATCGTTTGACATGCAGCGGTACAACATCCGTCAAATGCAGCTTCACAGCCATCGCACTGGATGAACAATAAATGGCATCCATCGTTTTTACAATTGGTGTGCGTATCGGCAGGTTTGCCACACTGGTGGCATTTGGAGATCACATCTTCGGTTATACGCTCCCCCAGCCTGTCATCAAAAACAAAATTTTTACCGATGAACCTGGGTTCCAGGCCCGCAACTTTAGCTTCCCTGGCATAATTAATGATGCCACCTTCGAGATGATACACATGATCAAAGCCGTGATGCAGCATATAGGCGCTGGCTTTTTCGCAACGGATGCCACCGGTGCAGTACATGATAATGTTCTTGTCTTTTTTATCCTTCAACATATCCACTGCCATCGGCAGCTGCTCCCTGAACGTATCGCTGGGAATTTCAATGGCTTTTACAAAATGTCCCACTTCATATTCGTAATGATTACGCATATCCACCACGATCGTGTTTTCATCCTCCAGCAATTCATTCATTTGAAAAGCATTTACATAACTGCCTTTGTTTTGCATGCTGAAACCCGGATCGTTAATACCATCCGCAACGATCTTCTCTCTTACCTTAATTTTAAGCACCCAAAACGATTTACCCCGATCGACAGGCTTATCGGCATTTTTCGAATCGTCGGGGCGGGCGTTGCTTTCAACAGCATAATTTAATCGAATACCTTTTAAGGATTCAATGCTATCCAGGTATTTTCTGAAAGCATCAACCTGGCTGTAGGGCACACTGATTTGTGCATTGATACCTTCCTGTGCAACATAGATACGCCCAAACACTTTCCATGTACTCAACGCCTTATACATGTCATCTCTAAACTGTTTGGGATCATCTACCTTAAAATATTGGTAAAATGAAATAGTGGCACGGTGTTCGGTTTCGGCATACAGCAATTTCTTTAGCTCCGCTTGGGAAATACGATTGTGTAATACTGCCATAGTTTTTTATCATTTGATCCCCGTTTTAAGCGGAGAAATCGTTTACCTGGCCATACTTTACCGCTTGGCCATGACATGGATTGGATGCTTGCAGGCAAACCAAATTGAGCGGCAAAGATATTGATTATTAAATTACACCGATTATACCAGTATGTAGTCCAAAGCCGTTTGCCATCGGTATAATACCATCTAAGATTTCAATGTAGTCCTTTGGACTCCTATTAAATCAAGAGGATATTACAAACTGATTGAGGCACTGCGGTTGCTCCTGGAATTATTGACGCTAAAACTTCCTCCCAAAATGCCACCGGCACCGATACGTATCGCCGCCAGTCCCCTGGTTCCATTATTATAAGCTGCAACAAAATCAACCCTGAATATTTTTAAGATATTCTCGAGCCCCACAAAAACCTCTTCATAGTTGTTCTTGCTGTTTACATAAAATGCATTACAGCCGGCAACCAGGTTCCAGTTCAACCGCTTGAACAGTGGAATTTTATTGGTGAGTAAACCGTTAAAATGATGTTCTACATGACCAAAAGCATAAAAAGAACTGGTGGTGCTGTTGGCATAATAGCTGGCCAGTTGAAAACTGTTTACATAGTTACTTGCTCTTGTGGTGCGGTTACCGTTAAAGTGCTGAAAATCCTGGATAAATACTTTTTTTGAATTTAAAAATCCGCCGATGCCAATCTTGTATTTCATTAATCCGGCCAGTTTAAAATTAATATCGTCATTAATACTGAAAAGCCATTTGTCAAAATTCACGTCGCTGCCCAACATATTTTCAATACCCTTTGTATAAATAAATCTCAAAGTTGGATATTTGGATCCAATAGATACTTTCCGATTCGGAAACTGAATATACCGTTGTCCGGGCTTAATACTGATATCCAGGCTGATGATGACTGCCTGGTGCGGCGTAAATTGTGCCGACAATTTTTCGTTGGGATAATTGGGTGTTATATTAACTGTATCTTTTTTAAACACGGTGAAATCAGTTGTATTGTCAAGCGGGATCCGGTCTTCGTACAAGGCATTCAAATTAAATCTCAAACCGCTCTCATAACGTTTATTAAAATTGATGGCAGCAAAATAATTTTCATAGGTCTTCATAAAATTATCGCCAAAAAATAACGTATTGATCGTATTGGAAAGGCTGGTAATGGGATTTTCTTTGTTAAACTGGGTTACTCTTTTTCCGCCCGATATGGTCCAGGATTGCCGCTTAAGTTTTTTATCAGTTTCCCAGTCACGGGTTCTAAAATAAATATCCGCCCATGCATTCAAATGCGAGTTACTAAACCCGTACCTGATATTAGGTTCAAAAGTAAAATTGGTTTTTAACTTTTTAAGGTATCGGCTGTAGTAGGGAAAGATGTTAACCACCAAACCTTCGGCCGGGTTGTATTCCATGTTTTTTATAACGGATTCAATGCCCCAGCGGTAATTACCTTTTAGGGTATACCTGGTGCGGTATAAACCTTTCCAAAAGACGTTGTAAGCTTTTAATTTACCTTCCTTTTTATTCAGCGAATCAACAGAGGTTTGCGTAAATGCTGAATCTTTATTTACCTGGAACAGGCTGTCTTTAACCTGGTAGTCCATTTTTTCTTCGGGCTCCAGCGGTACCGGCCTGGAGGTATCCCAATAAGCAACTGATTTTTTACTAACCGCGGTATCATAGTTGATGACAATGTTATTGAACCTGTTTTTTGCAAATAACGGGTTGATCTGGTAATCGGAATAAACGGTAACAAAATTTCCAACTGCATCAATTCCAAACTGTTTAAAATTAAAATAAATCAACTGATTTTTAACCCGCCACACGTTTTCGGTAACCGGCACATGAATTTGTGTGATCTGCAAGGTATCAACGATTTCCAGTTGCGCTGTTTTGGTCAGTTTCAGATCAAAACTGTGAATACGCCAATCCCCATCCGTTATATTGATAGTACCTGCAAAAACCGGTTCATAGTTACGCCGGGGGATCACCCGGATACTGTTGATCTCTTTTCCATCTTCATAAAAACTTCCCAGGTATTTGAACCTGTACATGCTGATGGCGGCATCGGCAATCGGCGATACAAATCCACGTGGGTTTAGCCGCTCTAAAAAAATGGACACATTATTCTGGTATAAACTGATGAAAGTGGGAAAGGTAAAACCGAATCCGTCGCTACCGCTCACCCGGCTGCTGAGTACTTCCATTCTGAATTTATCGGGTGGCGCTGCATAAACTTTGGCTACAGATTCTGACAAGTAAATAATGCCTTTCCGGTTTGAGTCAAGCCCCATGTCTTTCACATCTTCGTCTGGTATTTTGCGGCCCAGGATCTTATTGGGCAGGGTACGGAGTTTCATCAAATCCTTGGTATACAAGGCACATTCAAATCCTTTAACCTGGTCCTGGTAAAAATTTCGTTTTTTGACCGCCTGGCGTATGATCTCATATGCAGGGTCTTCGGCACCACTCTTAACCACAAGCTCCTTCATATCCAGTTCCTGGTTGGCAATAATAAACGTTACTTCCACGTCCTCATTTTTTACCGTGATTTTTTTCTCCTGCTTGGCATAGCCAATATGCTGGCAAACGACACTGTAGGTGCCCGGTATGACTGAAAAGGAAAAATTTGCTTTATTATTTGCGCTTGCGCCAATGGATGTTCCTTTGATGGTAACTGAAGCATAGGGCAACAGATCGCCTTTGTTGGAGAATACGGTGCCGTAGATTTTTTGGGCTGAAGAATACTGTGTAAAAAGCAAAAGAACAGGAAGCAATAATCTCGGCATGCAATTAATTTGTTTAGCGAAAATAGAATGGAAATTGTTACAAAGATGTGAAAGAAAATTATTTATTGAAAACGCTTTCCTGCTGTGATTCTGGTTAATACCGATTAAACCGGTATTTAGTCCAAAGCATTTGCTATCGGTGTAATACCATCTAAGATTACCACATAGTGCTTTGGACTTATTAAATCAAGATGGTATAATTCATATTGTAGCGATAAAAAATAGTGAGCCTAAAAAATCTATTGAAATATTACGCGTAAGAATTTCGGGAAACAAAACGGGCATGGGCCAGCTTCTATTTATTCCTGCGAAAAAATCTTTTTAAGGCACGCACTATTTGCAAAACAGGCTGAAAGTATCCCTTTTGACCATCTACTGCAATAAAATTACCTGATGAATTAATAGTATGAATACCAAATTTGTACTCCCCATCACTATCGGCTTTTAAAGTCATGTATTCTTCAAATTCGTATTCGCTTTCACTTAACCTGGTTATCTTGTTAAATACAATAGATTCGCCATAATAATTGCTGCAGTTTTGGGAAGGTTTATAAACGTTTCCGTTTACTTTAATAAAATTCCCGGCAGGTCTTGTCCCATTGAGGTGCTTCTTCACCGGATTACCTGAATGTGGCTGGTATGGTCCCTCAATATGATCCGCATAATAAATATGCAGATTGTCTGTCTCGCCATTAACGATGAAACTTCCAAAAAGCCAGTATTTGCCATGTTCCTTCAACAGACTTGCATCAACCAATGCTTCCTTACATATTTCTTTTTTGTTGACCAGTTTTTTTTGCGATGCATCATATTCGTACATCGAAACAGAACCTTTTAACTCGGTGAGTATTACATACATCTTATCGCCTTCCCTGTAAATGAATGGATAGGATAAATGACCATCAAGTTCCATAACGATTTCAGGTGAAGAGAAACCAGTATTTTTATTGTAGGTAAGCAAGCAAATTTTACCATCTTCTTTACCGGTCGTAAAGAGCTCGGCAAGTATCTTAACTTCTCCATTTTTGTCATCAAATAAAAAAGGATCGGCTAATGATTGACTGTAATGATCGAGTTTAAGCCAATTAATGGGGAAATTCTTTTTTTTATTTTTGACTATTTCCTGGATGTTGTCTTCGAAAATACCAATAGAATATTGTTTGAAAAAAAACTTAGCATAGTATTTGTGTAATACAGACATTTAAATAAAATTAATTTTTAATTCCCGTCAAAAAAATCAGGCCCTGCCTATCATTCCTGTTAAAGCGGCCATTTTTTTTAAAAAATAGTAAGCATAGGAAACATAGCTTGTACTTGCTACTTTTTCACCTCCAAATGAAATTTTAAAATCATTTATCCCCGACAAACCTTTGTCTTTTGTTTGATGAGCATATCCTCCAAAATCATAGATCTTAAACCCCTTTTCCTTGTAATAAAGCATGTCCTTATAATGCAATAACTTATTGATCCTGCCGGCCAGGTTCTTATCAAACTCATTATCAAACCGGATTGTTGCAGAATGCATTAAACTTATAATACCGATTTCTTTATCAACCAGGTAACTGTGTGCAGCTACTTTTTGATCCTGATAAACTGCAAAACTTATTTCCAGGCAATGTTTCATTTCGTTTAATCTTTCTATAGTCAACGAAGGCAGCTTCCTGTTTTTTGCGAATTCATTATAAAACGAAATAAAAGCATCAAAATTGTCTTCATAACTGCATGTTATATTCTCCTTTTCTGCCTGTCGTATATTATTTTTAATTGTGCTGTGAAATTTTGAAAAAATAGTCTCCGGCGATTCCAGTAAATTGTTTTCAACAGTATACGCAGGCAGCCTTACTCCATAAATTTTTCCTTTCAAATTCTTTATATGCAAAAAAGCAGTCAGGCCTATTAAATCAACGAAATGAAATGAATACCCAAACCAAATTTCTTTAATTTTAAAAAAAAGAAATTTCTTCTTAAACGTCACCATAATTCGGTCTTATCCTTTAATAAATTATACATTTGTGCAATATAATTTATAATTTTAAATAGCTAAATTAATTTTTGAAGATGGGGTTTAATTCAATAAGAGAGGTTAATTCTATTATTTTTCCAAAGCTATTCTATCTAACTGAAAAACGGAAGCAGAGACTGGTATTTATTATAATTTTTTCTAGCATTTAGCCACTGATACAGCAGGTATGGCAAGGAGGTTGTTTTTATTTTGCTTTGCTACTTCGTAAATAACTTCCGGCCAGTGCTGCAAATCCTGCGATTATTGCGCCTATGGTGGCGGTTATTGAAATCAACAGGAAGGGGTTATCCACTTTTAAAATAAGTTGAGAAACTTTGTGAGCCAGCAAATGATCATTATGCTGGCTAATCCAAAAACTTAAACCTCCCCATAACAAAACCAATGCCCCAAAAGCCGTTACAAATGCCTTACCCGGTTTTTGCGGAATCATTGCAGCCACCACAAAGGCAGCAATGGCAATACTCCACCAGGGTAGAAATAAACATAAAGCAAAACTTAACAGCATGGTTAGTATAAAAGAGATGAAAAATTTCATTTTTTTTGTTTTGAATTTAATAATTCCCAAGTTTATTTTTCCCGATCAGTTGAATCCTGGCAACTATTTTAACAAATCAGCACAGCAGCCATTACTTGTTAAAACTCATTTTTGCAATGATCCGTTTATCGCCGGTTTCTTCTCTTGTCATCATCCAAAGTGGATAATATTTACCCGCAATCCATTGGTCAACAAAATTATCATAGTATTTGCTGCCGGGGTTTCCATGTTGTCCGCCGGGGTATACGCCAAAGGCCTCTGTTTTTGCGGTAAGACTGATCACCATTCTCCAACTGGGTCCGTGATCTGCTTTAGCAGCATTGATGCTGCGGTCACCTCCACCAATGGGTAAATTGGTTCTGCTGAACGGTGCCAATTTCGCCAGGTGATTTATTCGTGTCGCTTTATTTTTTTCCCAGTCCAAGCTACCTGTAGCCTCCAATTTTTCCAATTCAATACTCGCTTTTTTGAATGCCGAAGTCAAATCATCGGCCAGGGTTTCTACCTGTGGGGTAGTAATATTATCCAAATACTTATAAGCTGTATCCCGCAATATCCCCTCCAGAAAAGAGCTGAAAAAAGGGCGTATTATCACCTGGGGCGCTTTTGCATATTCATCATTAAAAACTATTTGTTCAAAATTATTCCATAATGCGTTGAATACGGAGGGCCCTTTTGATCCAACATCATTTTTGCAATCCCAGGATTTCAAAATATCAAAATATTTTTTCTCCGTTTTACCCAATTCATTTTCCCTGATATTGGCCGTTATAAATGGTTTTGCCATGGCAGCCCCTGCATCAAAATTATCTGTTTGCAGTTCCATCATATCCTGCGGTGTTATATCCCTCATCGCAGCAAGCCTTTTATTGATCACGTACCCGCGATAAGGCGGGTAGTTTCTTCCCAAATAATACGGGTAGCTGTTGTCATCCACCGGTTTTTGATTGGCACTGCTAACAAAACCCCGCTCCGGGTTAAACTGGTATGGCACTTCGTCCTGTGGAATCATCCCCTGCCACAAATAAGTGCTGTCGAAGCCCGGCATTATAAAATCGCCCTGGCCCTTCCATTTGGCTGGCCATTCGCCCTGCGTTCGTATCGAAATATCCCCGTTTTTGCAGGCAAAAACACAGTTTTGGCCTGGTGTATGCAGGTTGGTAACAGCCGCAGAATAGTCGGCATAATTTTTTGCATGATTCAGCATATTGAATATTTTCAGTTCATTGCTGGCATCATGCGCTTTCCAGCGCACCGCATAGTATTTGTCGCCCGGTTTTGTTCCACCCGCAAAAGATTTGTCGTACATCACCGGGCACCAGTCATTACCCAACTGCACATAGGCAACCGAATCTATAAAATCTGCCTGGTTTTTTATTTTAATGGTATCAATCCTGAACCGGGCCTTCATCCACCGGCCGTTGAACGAATATTCCTGCCTGCTGTCGTCTTTAAATTTAATTTCAAAATAATCCCTTACATCCCGGCCACCATTGGTAAACCCAAATGCACAACTGTCGTTATAGCCAATAATTACGCCCGGCGAACCCGGAAAACTAACGCCATAGGCATTGAATGACGGTGTGGAAATCTGTACCTCGTACCAAAGGGAAGGAAGATTCAATCCCAAATGCGGATCGTTGGCCAATATGGGGGCACCGCTTTTTGTTTTGCTGCCGCCAACTGCCCAGTTATTACTGCCATTATCTCTGTCGGGTTTCCACATTTCAGAAACAGCCAGTTGCTGATTATCCAAATAAACAGAATCAGCATGAACAGGTGCAACAGGAAAGACTTTTTGTAGATTAAAAATGGTTCCTTTAGGAATGATGGGGTCCAGCGAATCCTGGATGGCCGGAAAGAGTTTCGAAAAATCATCGGCACTAAAATAGCTTTTGGCATTTGTCATTTCAAAATCATCATCATGTCCGGCCAAATCATAACTCATATATTTTAAGAACAGCGAAGTTTTAAGGTTGGTCCATTTTTCCGGTTTGTATCCAATGAGCTTATATTCCAACGGCAGCGAACTTTCCGAAAGCGTTTCGATATAAGCATTCACGCCTGCCGTGTAAGCATCACATTGAGATTTAATAACCTGATCCTTATTTAACTCCTGTAGTGCAATTTCCGCTGCATATGCCATCCCCAGTCTTCTGAATTCACGATCATGCGCTAGCCCCTTTTCGCCTAATACTTCACTTACCCTCCCCCCGGCAGCAAAGGTCTGGAGTTCCATTTGCCAAAGCCGGAATTTGGCATGCAGGAATCCCTGAACAAAATAGGCATCATTTTCCTGCTCGGCAAAAATATGTGGCACCAGACGGTCATCTAAATACACATCTACTTTACCATTCAGTTGAGGAAAATTCAGCTCTTCCGTAAAATTTCCGGAAGCCGGTTCTGCATTTTGCCAAATACCGTGCTGCGGACTTAAAAGCCTGCCCAAAGGTGCTGGTAATACAAAAGTTGTATTTAGAAGGGTTATCAACCCGGTTGTAATTACTGCTGAGGCAATAAAGGGCGCAATTCTCATATAAGCATGTTATTTGCTGTAAAATACTAAAATATGCCGTAAGACAATGTAATAAAGTTAAAATATTGACTCATCGTTTGTATTCACTATTTGTAAAAAAATAGAATATACATTTTTTTTAACAGTTGAAAACTTACAAAATACCCACTTTATTGTGCTATGGTATGAAGTTTGATTGTTCTTCAACAGAAAAACAATCTTTTTATCAACTAAAATGTTAATTATGAAAAAGTATCTGAGTATACTGGTAGCGGGTTTTGCTTTGATCCTGTTTTTAAACTCGTGTACGAAAGAAGATACCCAAAACACAAATCAGGCAACGGTAGTGGGTACCTGGTCGGGATCCGGTCAATATGGAACCATACCCGGAGGATCGCCAACTTATGTTTTTACCTTAACATTTAAGGCAGATGGAACAGTAAACATCATTGGCGATAATAATACCGGGCCTGATACGGCAACAGGCACCTGGGTAATGGTACAAGACAGTCTGCAGTCCATTTATTCTTATACTGCAGGCTCTGCTATTTACAAATTGTCGGGTAAATTTTCATCGGGTTCAAACACCATGGCAGGTACTATTGGCTTGGGCAGTTCCACTACCGGTGTTGGTATTTTTTCTTTAACCAGGCAATAAATAAAATGCACAAATGATTAAAGATGAAAAAGTCTGCTTTAAAACTGATACAGACTTTATTTTTTTTCATTTTTTATAGCCACCTATTGTAAAAGCGGTATTGACCCTGCACCTGATTATACCATCTTGATTTATTCATAGGAGTCCAAAGGACTACGTGGTAATTTTAGATGGCATTATGCCGATCGCAAATGGCATTGGATTACATACTGGGATAATCGGTATAATTAATAATTTACCTGGGCCCTGCTATTATGGCGGGGCTTTTCTATTTTTGTATCCATGAAAGAACTATCTGCCGACATTAAGAATATTTTAGGGCTTCAATTACCCAGTGATCCCCGATGGGTGAATTTGGCTGAACTACAATTGGATGAAATTTTAACCGACCATGCTTATTGCGAACAAAAAGCCGCAACCACCTGCATTTCGTTGATCACAAAAAATCCGGATAAAGATTTACTGGTTGATGCATTGAGCCCGATCGTTACAGAAGAATGGGGGCATTTCAGAATGGTGATTGCCGAACTGAAAAAACGTAGCCTCAAACTGGGCCGTCAGCGCAAAGATATTTATGTAAACAGCCTGTTACAATTTCAGAAAAAAGATGGCGGTCCGCAGGAACGTTTCCTGGACCAGATGCTTACCATGGCCCTAATAGAAGCCCGCAGCTGCGAACGTTTTAAAAGATTAAGTGAGGGTCTCGACGATGCCTACATGCGAAATTTTTACCGAAAATTCATGGAAAGCGAGGCGGGACATTATACCTTATTTATAACCCTGGCAGAACATTATATGGATAAGACGTTAGTAAGAAAGCGTTGGGTGGAATGGCTTACTTATGAAAGGGAATTGATGAAGGAAATGGAAGTAAGGGGAGACAGGATACATTGACCCCCTGCGCCCTACGCCCCGAAATAATCGGGAAGTTCCAAAAGGGGAAAATTCCGGATCTAGCAGAGATGACATCTTGGGGAAAAACCCAAAATTTTCCGTTGTTTTTCACTTGTTCTTTAGGCGTACAGATGACATCTTTGTAAAAAAGATGTCATCTGTTATGGGAAAAAATAATTACAAGGATGATTTTATAGAAAATGAATTATACCATGTATACAGCAGAACCAATAACAAGGAATTATTATTTCTGACTGATGAAAACAGGTCTTTTTTTCTGAATCAATTTGATCTCTACTGCTCCCCTTTTTTAGAAACCTATTCCTGGAACCTTTTACCGAATCATTTCCATTTTTTAGTAAAAGTGAAAAGTTATGAAACCATTTTGGAATACCCGGAAAACAAACCATTTCAGGATCGCTGCACTACCGAAAAAAAGTTCCTGCAAAAAAAAACTACGATACACGATTTAACAGATAACGCATTCAGGCGATTTTTTATTTCTTATACCATGTCGTTCAATAATTTACATAAAAGAAAAGGTAATACCAAAGTGAAATTATATGTAGACCAATTTGGATAATTGATTTTTTTGTTTTATATTTGGTCTATAATATAATTCACTATGTCAAATGCATTGTATATACCAGTTAAGGAAAGCCTTGAAGAACTGAGGTTCGAATTAAAAAAAGCAACTCCGATGATACAACCTCGCATCAAAATGCTGA
>JANNSN010000034.1:0-2488 GCA_031402615.1 Chitinophagaceae bacterium | reverse complement strand
GCAATTTGGCCGCAACCTGCCCAATGCACCAAGGATATTTGGTGTAAACTGGTTCAGAAAAGATGCGAACGAACAATTTTTATGGCCTGGTTTTGGCGAAAATATGCGTGTATTGATCTGGATCGTACAGCGGTTAAGAGGACAGGCATCTTCTGTAGAAAGTCCTATTGGCTGGATGCCCCGCTATGAAGACCTTGACTGGACAGGACTTGAAAGTTTCACCAGGCAGGATTTTGAAAAAATAATGACAATTGAAAGGGAACCGGGTAAACGTGAATTGTTAGATCATGAAGAATTGTTTGAAAGAATGTATGATAAACTGCCTAAAGAATTTTTCTTTATGAGAGAATTACTTTTATCAGCCCTTTGGCGCTCTCCCGAAAAATGGGGGTTGCAGCCCGAAGTTTAATAACAGGAATGTTTTTTCGATTGCTTATTTTTTTTATGTTTTAGTTCTGCATAACGGGGATGTATCCGTAATACAGATTGATTAATTTGCCGGTTAAAATTATTTGCCGGTTAATAATTATATTTGGTACCCGCCCGTTATTTTAAATCACTATTATGAGCAATTGGTTCACCGATCTTTTCACCAACAACTCCATAGCACAATCAGTATTGATTTTTGGATTGGTAATTGCTGTTGGCATCTGGCTTGGCAGGGTAAAGCTAGGCGGCATAGCATTGGGTGTTACCTGGGTTTTATTTACGGGAATGTTTGTATCGTACCTTGGCATATCGGTGGATGAAAAAACAGAGTATTTTTTAAAAGAATTTGGTTTGGTATTGTTTGTTTATTCCATCGGCCTGCAGGTAGGCCCGGGCTTTTTTGCCAGCTTAAAAAAATATGCCCTCAATAATAATTTACTGGCCGTCATTACTGTTTCATTGGGTGTGGTGGTTACCCTGGTATTATTTTATATCAGCCACAATCATATTTCAGTTATGGCCGGTATCATGAGTGGTGCGGTTACCAATACACCCGGCCTGGCTGCTGCACAGGCTGCTGTAAGTGATATGCATATTACGGGTACCGACAAAACGCTTATCACATTGGCCTATGCTGTAGCTTATCCCTTTGGTGTATTTGGTATTATCGGTTCTTTACTTTTGTTGAAAAAAATATTCAGGATAAATATTGCAAATGAGCAGGAACTGCACAGGAAATTACATATTATCAGGTCCAACAAACCTGTTTCCCATCATTTTAATTTAGAGAATAAAATGCTGATCGGGCAGCCATTACTAAGGCTGTTTAACATGTTGAAAGAAAAGATCATCGTATCCAGGATGCTGCATTTGGGAGAGATCATTACACCTACTCCCGAAACCGTATTGGCAGAAAATGATGTATTGCTGATCGTGGCATCTAAAAATGAAGCCGAACAATTAAAACTTATTATTGGCTCATACAGTAATATCAATTTAAAAGATGCTGCAGAAAGTAACCTCATTTCCCGTACCATTGTTGTTACCAGAAAATCAGTAACGCACAAACGGCTTGGCGATCTTCCGGAACTGTATCAGCAAAATTTTACCATGACCAGGTTAAGCAGGGCCGGTATTGAGATGATGCCTCATGGTGATATTTATCTGCAGTTGGGTGACAGGGTAAAAGTTGTAGGTACAGATAAAGGGGTACAGATCGTTTCGGAGGCATTGGGTAATTCTCTAAAAAAATTAGAAATACCCGACCTGGCCTCTATTTTTATCGGTATTGTTTTAGGGGTTATTTTGGGCAGTATTCCTTTTCATTTTCCAGGTATGCCGGTAGCGGTAAAGATAGGTATGGCAGGCGGCCCCCTGATCATTGCTTTGTTGCTAAGCAGGTTTGGCAATAAATTTTATTTGAATAATTATACCACCAACAGTGCAAACCTGATGATCAGGGAATTGGGTATCTGTTTGTTTTTAGCCAGTGTTGGCCTCAGCAGTGGAAAAAATATTTCCATTGCATTTTCAGATGGGCGGGGATTTATCTGGATGCTGATGGGTATTGCCATTACCATTATTCCGTTGGTAGTAACAGGTATCATTGCTAAAAAATATTTTAAGAAGACCTATTTTGAGATATGTGGTTTACTGGCAGGGGCCTCAACCGACCCACCAGCATTGGCATTTGCCACCAAACTTGCCGGAAGTGATATCCCTTCTGTTACGTATGCTACAGTGTACCCGGTTACCATGATATTACGTATCGTTGCAGCACAATTATTGATATTGCTCTTTAGCTGAGGGGTAAAGTAAAATAGATGAAACCGTTACTAAAAATACCGGTTTGTTTGCAGCACCTGTCATGTTTTCTTTTTCAGCAACGTCTCTTTCAATGGTTTTGAGCCAGGATAATGGACGTTGCGTTTTATAAAACGAAAACCTGCTTTGCTATACGTAACGTCACTGGCCACTACTCATTGTTCGAGAGGAGACGTTGCCGGGAATAGAAAATTTGTTACCATATTTACATTTGTAAATGCAAATTATAGCCTAT
>JANNSN010000033.1:0-65056 GCA_031402615.1 Chitinophagaceae bacterium | reverse complement strand
ATGTGAATGCCTTTCTTTTCAGCAAAGATGTAAGGCAACATCTTAGGGTTCCACTTTTTCTTTAAATGACCAAAGTGTACACCCGCTTCTAAAAGTTGCTGTTGTAAGGAAGTATTTTCCATTGTTTATTTTTAGGCCTCCCCACCCTCCAGAGGAGGGATTAAGAAGATGTTTTAAAATACGTGTTATCTGTTTTATATAAAGGCTCCAAACCTTCCCCCTTGGGGGATTGAGGGGGCTTTTAACGCTTACTGAACTGGAAGCTTCTTCTTGCCTTCTTACGTCCCGGTTTCTTACGCTCCACGGCACGTGGGTCACGCTTTAATAAACCCGCAGCTTTTAAAGCCGGACGGTAATCGGGGCTTAACTCAATCAAGGCCCGGGCGATACCCAGCTTGGTTGCTTCTGCCTGTCCTTTAACGCCGCCGCCTGTAGCATTCACTACCACGTCGAATTTGTCAGTCGATTCCACAGTTTTTAAAGGTGCTTCTACCTGGTTTTGTAAATAAACCAACGGGAAATAGGTTTTGTAGTCTTTACCATTCACGGTGATTTTTCCCTGTCCTTTAGAAAGGAAAATACGGGTAACAGCTTCTTTTCTGCGGCCGACTGCGTTTGTTTGTTTTTCCATTTTGTTTTTAGCTTTTAGATATGAGCTATGAGCTTCGAGCCCGGAGCTCATAGCTTACAGCCCGTAGCTGTTTTTAAAATTTTAGATCTTTGGGTTGTTGCGCTCCGTGTGGATGCTCAGCACCCTGGTACACAAATAATTTTTTGTACATCTGGCGCCCCAAACGGTTTTTAGGCAACATGCCTTTAATAGCTCTTTCAATTAGTACTTCGGGCCTGCGCTTTAATAAGTTTTTGGCTGGTTCTTCCTTACGGCCACCCGGGTAACCACTGTAAGTATCATACAGTTTGTCTTCCATTTTATTGCCGGTTAGTTTTACCTTTTCGCAATTGGTTACGATAATGTAGTCTCCGCAATCAACGTGGGGAGTGTAGTATGCTTTGTTCTTACCACGAAGAATAGCTGCAATACGGGCACACATACGACCAACGGTTTGATTAGTACCATCCACAACATACCAGTTGTGTGTAACGGTAGCCTCGTTCGCATGTTTAGTAGTGAAATGTAATTTGCTCATTTTTTTAATTTGAGCTGTTAGCTTTTAGCGGTTAGCTATTAGTATAACAGCGGTTTTATAAAATAAGAATCTGCGCCATCCCGCAGAATTCTCCTGTTAACAACTATCGGCTTATGGCCAACTGCTGTTTTTGGGACGGCGAAGGTAATTGCAAATAGACCTAACTGCCAAAGAAAAAGGTAAGTATTTTTAATCGCACTTTCATAATGTATTGATTTTCAGTAATTTTTTTGACCGATAATTTTAATCGGACGGTAAATTTTTACAGACTCTTATCAAAAATGATTCAATTTTAGGCGAATAACAGGAAACTATGTAACAAAAATGCAAAATAGCCATGTGATATAAAAGCTAACAAATACCACTTGATTTGTACATATATTGGTTTAATTTTATTCACGCTGGGTTCAAACAAACAAAACGGACAAAACTACTTTTATGAAGAGTGATCTAATGCCCGGTGTAAAAACACCTGCCAAAAACGACCAGGTTATTTCTTACTATGCCCTGCGGATATTAATTGGTGCTACCGGAATACTTTTACCGCTGCTGCTCTTTGTAGGCAACCTCATCGCCAACTATAGTTTAGAAATTGAGTTTTCGGTGAGTGACTATTATGATAACGGCACCGCGGGAGATATCCTGGTAGGTGTACTTTTTGTACTCGGATTTTTTTTGATGACCTATAAAGGCTATGATAAAACCGACAGCATCACTGCAAACCTGGGTTGTGTTTTTGCTTTAGGGGTTGCTTTATTCCCTACAACCAGTTCCAATAACCTGGTTCACATCCTGCATTTTGTTTTTGCGATCTTACTATTTTCCGTGTTTATCTTTTTTTCTATTTACCTGTTCCGGAAATCTGAACCAGGTAAAAACTGTTCCAAACAAAAAGATAAACGTAACAAGGTTTATTTTGCCTGTGGAATTATCATGATTCTTTGTATAGCAGGTATTGCTCTAAGCATGCTGGTTTTTCCGGATACCAGTGCAAAGTATAAACTTGTATTTTGGTTGGAGTCGGTAGCCCTCATTGCCTTTGGATTTTCCTGGATTATAAAGGCGGAGTTTTTGTTTTTAAAAGATGAATAGCGCAAAGAGATGACATCTTTTTGAAAGATGTCATCTCTTTGCGTCTCTTTGAGTTCACAAAATAAAACTAGTTATCCGATTCTTCCGGACTTTTTGCCGGCTTACTACCCGAACCCCGCAGGTTGGATACTTTGTTCATGAGGTCGAACCAGAAAGGTGCACCCATCATGATGGCCAGTATGGTTGCCAGCAATCCTGCGATTTTGGCAAATAAAAGGTAGAAAGAAAGACTGCCGTTTTCGTTCAGTTCACCTTTTTTCCACGTAAGGGGCATCACATAAGCAAGCCCCTTTTTGGCCGATTCAATCTCCGCAATCTTGTTCTTTATTTCCAGTTTTATCGCCTCCGTATCGGGCGCCGTAATCGCAGTATCGATGGAAGTTATCCGCATCTCGTTAACCTTTTTTACCAGCGCAGAATCCTGCCCGGCACTATAAGCAGCCATCGCGAATTTTGTTCGAACTTCGGTATTGCTATACAAATATTTTGCCAGTGCAATACTATCGGCATTGAGGGTTACCGTTAAAATAATAGCTGCCACCGCCGTGATACGGATCGAATACCTTCTTTTCAATTCTCCGGTTAAACGCTCCATGGATGAGTCGTACCAGTTCTCGATCTTGCTGTTGAACATTTCCAGTTTACTCATGGTTTTGGTAATTCCTTCTTCCGCCCTGTTTTGAATTTCATGGGCATAACCCAGCAATACCCGTTTCAGGTCTGTGGGCAGCAGATCAGTGTTATTAATGACTTCGATATATCCTTCAATATTTTCCGCAACTTTAGAGGGATTATCGGGGTCTAAAGAGATTTTTTCAAGTAGTGCCGACGCAAAATCCCTGGCCTTGATATAGGTTGGAGAGGAGCCTGTTTTAGTGAGGCCGGCTATTGCACCATGATCCATAATAACCCGGCCCAGGCTTTTTCCTGCATCTCCACCCTTGTTAAATTCTTTATCAAATATTTTTAACAGCCATTCTCTCAACAGGTTGGCCCTGGCTCTTGAAAAGGTAAGAATGATCTCTACAGCAGAGCTTGCAATAATGCTCAGCATAAAATAAACGAAGATTATTCCCAGTATCAGGTCAACAATTGGAAAACCGCTCATAATAGTAATTTTTGATGCCTACTCTTTATCCCGTTTTCGGCTTCCCGGTTTTTAAATTGGTTATGGGAAATGATTTCAGTTTCATCAACAAACAGATCAGAAAGGTTACTCCTGCACATGCTTAGGTATTAAAGAAATTGGAAGTTTTGGGAAAGATTTTTCAAAAACTGGAACAGGATACTAACTTAATACCTTTAATTGACAGATGCAAGTTTTGGGATGGGATTTTTGAAATTTAACCCCCGAAAGCGGTTACGTTAAATTGATTGCAAAATTGAAAAAATAAACAGAAGAGCAAACCTTATCATGCGCCAACCGGGTCAGGTGCAAGACAGTTTAGCGCCCGGAATAATTAAAGTATAAATTTTTTAAGAAAATTTGTAATTTTAAAAGATGAGCAGTAAAATTAAATCCATTGCCATACATGAAGAAGATGTAGCCTTCATTTTAGTGACAGCCCCGGCGAATTTGAATTTGTAACCAGCCGTTGCTTTTGCACACAATGCCGGAATGGGTACAACAGCAGCATTGTATATTATTCAATTAAATTAAACAACCTGTGTGATATTGAATTGAATGGCTTTTGTAAGGTCTGCAACTACAAAATGGGCCGTTATATAGAAACCGGCGAAACTGAACCAACCAAAAAACATGCAGAAGCCATCTGGAAAACACATACCGCTTTAAAAGCGTTGAAAATTAAAAAATCAAAATAATGAAAACCGAACTTTCAAAAAAAGAAAAAGGCATTATGCGGCAGCTTATTGAAAAAGGTGTTTAGGCAGAATTTGCCCATGCACTGCAGGAAGCTGCAAATATAATTAGCCAATGGCAGCAATCAGAAAAAATAAACCGGGAAACATACCATGATTTATATAGCAGCATAAAACAGAATAATTAATTTATAGCCCAACGTTAATATAATATTACAGGATGACGGTATTTATTAACCGTGTTGGGTATTTTCCGGGATAAGCAAATTGGTAAAGAAGATTTAAAAGATTTGTGGGAGTATATTAAGAAAGGTGCTGAAATATATCAACAAAATTAGGGTCGTTTTGGGATAACTGATATTGCAGAGATTATTGCAGAGATGACATCTCTTAAGAAGATGTCATCTCTGTCAATTCCCATAAACTTTCTTCCCCGCACTATACGTCGCCAACACTTTTGTTTTTAAAATATCTCCCGCTGGGCAGTTCATTAAATCAGTATCCAACATAATAAAGTCTGCAAACTTTCCCGTTTCCAGACTGCCTTTTTGCTTTTCTTCAAAAGATGCCCTGGCAGCCCAGGTGGTCATGCCTCTTAAAGTTTGTTCACGGGTTAGGGCATTTTCCATTTGATATCCACCGGCCGGAAACCCTTTGGCATCCTGCCTCACCGCAGCAGCAAAAAATGTTTTGATCGGGCTGATATCTTCCACCGGGAAATCGGTACCCAGGGGTATCCAGTTATTTTCTTTCAGTAATTGCTGAAAGGCATAAGCGCCCTTAACCCTTGCCGGGCCAAGCCGGTCGCCGGCCCAATACATATCACTGGTGGCATGCGTGGGTTGTACCGAGGGGATGATATTATAGTCCCCAAAATAATGGAAATCATTTTCATGAATTACCTGTGCATGCTCTATGCGCCAGCGCAGGTCGTTTTTTCCTTGTAAATATTTGGCATAGGTTTTAAGTAAGGTTCTGTTCCCGCTGTCGCCAATGGCATGGGTACACATCTGCCATCCCTTTTCATAAATAATATTGGCAACCGAATCAAAATGCTCCGGAGAACTCAGCAAAAAGCCCGACCAGACCGGCTTATCGCTGTATGGCTGCAACAGGCTGGCACCCCTTGACCCCAAAGCCCCATCAGCATATACTTTAAATGAGCTTACATTTAAATGATCTGTTTTTATCTTTCCCCTTTTAAAAGCATAATCATAATTATCCTTAGCATCACTAAGCATAATGTTCATCCGCATTTTAAGTTCGCCCGATTTTTGCATCGCTTCAATCAATTCCACCATTTTATAATTCAACCCACAATCATGCACAGATGTTAATCCTGCTGCAAAACAATTTGCCTGGGCAAGTAATAAAGAAGCTTTGGTTTGCACTGCACCGGCCGAAGGTATTTTATCAGATACGAGGTCAACCGCATTATCAACCAATAACCCGGTAAGTTTTCCGTTTTTTACTTCAACATCACCCCCGGTTAATCGATCGCCCGGTTTTACGCCCGCCAGTTCAAGCGCTTTTTGATTAGCCATAGCAGCATGTCCGTCAATACGGCTGATCAATACCGGGCGGTCGGGAAAAAGTTCATTCAATTTTGTATTGTTGGGAAACTCTTTGATAACCCAATCGTTTTGATCCCATCCCCTGCCGGTTAACCAGGCTCCTGCCGGCAAGGTCTTTGCAAATTCACTGCACGTGGTAAGTACCGCTTCCCAGCTATCTGTATTAACCAGGTTCACTTTTTGTAAACTAGATCCATATCCCGTAAAATGCGCATGCGCATCATTAAAACCCGGTAAGACCGGTTTGCCTCCGGCATTTGTTACCGAATCGGATTCGTATTGCTTCAATATATCGTCATTGCTTCCAATGGCAATAATTTTTCCGTCCCTGATGGCCATCGCTTCTGCCACCGAAAATTGATCATCAACCGTATAGATTTTAGCATGATGCACGATCAGATCTGCCTTTTGGCGAAATTTACAGGAGGTGAAGAACAATTGGCAACAGGCAATGGGCAACAGGCAAATTAGCAATAATGTTTTCGTTAGCATGGTAATCATTTAGTTTTCAAAAATAAGATAATTGTGCAGAAGAATGGTTGCCCGGTAGTTCACCAAAAATACGAATCTAAAAAGTACACACAAAACAAATTGCGTATTGTTATCTTTACAACATGCAGTTCAACGAGATCATTAATGCCAAAATAAAAAACGAAACGGACCGGCCCATGATGCGGAAAGATTTGTTTCCCATTTCCGATCGTTTACAGAAATACCTGCAGAAATATGGCAGGGATATTAAACTACCGGTTTCGTATAAAGACCTGTTAAACTACAGGCATACCACCGCTTTAAGAAATAAGCAGGGGAAACTTACCCATTGGGAAACGGCCGTTTATGATTTAAAAGAAATGGAATTCTTAAAGGAAGGACTTGTTAAAACCTACGCGGCGCTTAAAACAGAAGGGAATCTCAGTTTTATAAAACACCTGGATGTGGAGCGGATAGATTTTTGCGAGTTTGGCAACAGTGTTCCGTTCCGGATACGTATCATTAACCGTATTAACGATAATTACGATCATTACTATATCAAAGCTGAAGACGCTTCCCGCATTTACGGCCTCGAACTGGAAGACCTGCTGAGTCCAAACCGCATTACTTTCCTGTCGCACAAAGGAACGCTGGTAGAAGAACATATTGCCGGCATACCCGGAGATGTGTTCCTGGAAGATTACCTGCACCTGCCCGAAACCAATAAGATACGCATCGCCAAAGAGTTTGTTAAATTTAATGAGCGCTGTTTTGCCAGGCTGCTGGGCGATATGCGGAGTTATAATTTTGTGGTTGATATTACACCCGATATTGAGGATTATCAATACCGCCTGCGTGCCATCGATTTTGACCAGCAGTGTTACGAAGGAAAAAAAAACCTGTACCTGCCCCAGTTTTACCGCGAAAACTACGAGTATGTTGAACTGGTTTTAAAAACCCTGAGCCCGGAAGTGATTGAACAATACCAGATGGAAGAACAAACAGCCATGGCATACCGGGCAGTTGCAGGCCACCTGCAACTGCTGGAATTACTCAGCATTATGATCAAAGATGAAATTTCTGAATACCACAAAATAAAAATGTTGCGGGAAGAGTTGAATGCACATTTTGAAACCGACTATTTTTCCAAATGCAGCACCATGGGCACCATTGTAAAACGGCAGTTAAATTTGGTTTTACGAAAGCACCTGCAGCATATTGTTCCGGGGTAATCATGCTGACCTTTTTTGCCGGAAAATAAGTTGTGAAACCTGGTATTTTTGTGTTCTTAGCTTCTTTGCCGGCAACTGCATCAGGTGATATTTTTTATCTTTGTTTCGATATTTATTTTATGTACGACCAAACGCAAACAAAAGCCTACCAAAAAAATACCGGTGAATGGCTATCGCATGCAACATCTGAAAATATTTTCGACCAGGTTAAAAACAATACTGAAGATTTACGAAACTGTCTCCGTTTTCATGAGTACCGGTACTATGTGCAAAATGATCCGCTGATCAGCGATTTTGAATATGACACCCTGTATAAGCTTTTAGAACGCTTTGAAAAAGATAATCAGGCGGGCATTACCCCCGACTCGCCAACACAACGTGTGGGCGCGGGTTTAATCAAAGACTTTCCTAAAACGCAGCACCTGGTACCCATGCTTTCGTTACAAAATTCCTATAATGCAGAAGACCTGTTGGATTTTGACAGAAAGGCAAGAGAACTTTCGGGCCTGGCCAACATGGAATATTGCGTTGAACCAAAATTTGATGGTGCCAGCATTTCGCTCATTTATGAACATGACCTGTTTATACGTGGCGTTACCAGAGGCGATGGTGAAGTGGGAGATGAAATCACATGGAATGTAAAACAAATAAAATCGGTTCCCCTTTCGGCAAAATTCTCGGTATACGGTATTGAGCAAATAGAGATACGGGGTGAAGTGCTGATGAATAAAAATAATTTTAAAGCTTATAATGAGTCGCTGATCGAAGAAGGAATTCCTCCACTGGCAAATCCACGTAATGCCGCTGCGGGGTCTTTACGAATAAAAGACAGTGCAGAAGTGAGCCGCCGGAACCTGGAAGCGTTCTTATATCATGTTAGTTTTATCATGGATAGCGGCTCCGCTGAAGCATCAAACGAAAAACCTGGAGCCCAAAACCTAAAACAACCCGCTACCCATTCGGGCATGCTGGAAATGCTTTGGAATCTGGGTTTCAGGAGTCCCAAAAACGAGATGAAAATTTTTATTGGGATCGATGCCGTTATCCAACATGTGCATGATTTTGAAAAAGAGCGTGATCTTCTCGGCTACGAAATTGATGGCATGGTAATCAAAGTAAATGACTTAAAATTACAGGATGAACTGGGCATGACCTCACACCATCCACGCTGGGCCATCGCTTTTAAATTTAAAGCCAGGCAGGGAACCAGTACATTATTGTCGGTAGATTTCCAGGTTGGAAGAACAGGCGCTGTAACCCCTGTTGCAAAAATAGAGCCTGTGCAGGTAGGGGGCGTTACAGTTAGCAGCATATCCATTCACAATGAGGAATATATAAAAGAAAAGGAGTTGATGCTGGGCGATACGATCCTTATTGAACGCAGTGGTGACGTAATTCCCCAGATCGTAAAATCATTTCCTGAACTGAGAAAGGGTGCCGAAGAAAAAATTACTTTTCCTACACATTGCCCGGTTTGTGGTGATGTGTTGTTTAAACTGGAAGAAGAAGCTGTTTGGCGTTGTATTAATTTAACCTGCCCGGCCCACCTGGTTGAAGGCATCATACATTTTGTCAGTAAAAACGCGATGGACATCCGCAGTTTAGGAGAGGCCAATGTGCGTAAATTTTTTGAAAAAGGCCTATTAACGTCTATTCCCCAACTATATGACTTGCCTTATGAAGAAATCAGTAAGCTGGACGGTTTTGGCGAAAAGTCAATAGCAAAATTAAAACTGGCCATTGAGGAATCAAAAAAACAACCACTTCACCGTGTTATTTACGCACTTGGTATCCGTTATGTAGGTGAAACAACTGCCAAAACGCTGGCAAATGCGGTAGATCATCTTCTGCAATTTTCAACTTTCAGCGAAGAAAAGCTGAAAGAGCTTGATGATGTTGGCGTTAAAGTAGCAAAAACCGTTTTTGAATTTTTTCATAACGGCGACAATCTGCAACTGATTCAAAACCTCGAAAACCTTGGTGTTCAATTGAAAAATGAAAAGAAAAATTTCATCACCGGGGGAAATCTAACGGGCCAGACATTCTTGTTTACCGGTACCCTTACCCAGCTTAAAAGAAGCCAGGCCGAAGAACTGGTAGACAAAAACGGCGGTAAGGTACTGGGATCGGTCAGCAACAAGCTGAATTACCTGGTTGCCGGCGAAAATGCCGGCAGCAAGCTGGAAAAAGCAAAAAAAATACCAGCGGTATCCATCATAAGTGAAGAAGAATTTATAAAAATGTTGCCAAGTTAGTAAAAATTTATATTATATTTATAAAAGGTCGCACACGAAAAAATATTTTTTTAAGCGATTGCATTAATTTTTACAATTAAATCATACTATAATGATTAAGAAAAATGCCGGTGAAGTTTGGAAGCAAATACTTTTCACCGGTCACAAACAACTTCGCAAAAAATATGCAGTTTCGTCTCATGGCCTTACTGCCAGTTATTATACTGATATTTTAAAAGACGGGAAATTGTTAAATGGTTCTGTAACATCCGGGTACAAAACACTTAATCTTCATGTAGAAAATGGAAACGGAACCATTTATATTCATCGGGAAGTAGCCAAACTTTTTTGCAAAAAAACGTCCCCAAAAAATAAGTTTGTAATTCATATTAATCATAAAAAACAAGACAACCACTATAAAAACTTAAAATGGGCTTCACAGGAAACGGTTAGTGCTCATCAACAGGACAGCCCTGAAAAAATTGCTTATAAAAAACGTCAGGCAAACCGTACTGTTGGCCTGAAACTAAATGCCAAACAGGTAAAAACGATCAAAGACATCATAAACAACCCAAAAAGAAAATTAACATACAAACAACTTGCTGAAAAATACGATGTGAGTGAAATGACTTTATACCGTATTAAAAGCGGCGAAAACTGGGGACGTATCAAGTAAAGAGAAAGAGCTACTCAAAAAGGAATTAGTGCAACACTAATTCCTTTTTTTCGTTTTACATTTGATCAACCCAAAATTACAAATCATGCTTCATCCTGCTACCATAAAATTTCTTACCGATTTAAAGAATAACAATAGTAAACCCTGGTTTGATGAACACAGAAAACAATATGAAACAGCCAGGTCAGACTTTCACAACCTTGTAGAAAAATTAATTTCGGCCATTGGCGTTTTCGATGCGCCAATTGGTCAACTGCAGGTTAAAAACTGTGTTTTCAGGATCAACCGGGATATCAGGTTCAGTAAAGACAAAAGGCCTTATAAAAATAACTTTGCCGGGTATTTCAACCTGGCTGGAAAAAAGGGTTCCGGTGCCGGTTATTACCTGCATATTGAACCGGGAAACAGTATAACAGCGGGAGGAATCTGGATGCCCGAACCTGCCGTACTATCCGGCATTCGCCAGGAAATTGATTATAATTTTTCGGAATGGAAAAAAGTTATCGAACATAAAAATTTCAAAAATACTTTTGTAGACGGTGTTAAAAATGATCAAACATTGGTAAGGCCACCAAAGGGTTATGATGAAGATAACCCGGCCATAGCATACCTGAAGATGAAAAGTTTCATTGTTACCAAACCCATTACAGACAAAGGATTAAAAGATAAAAACTTTGTAAAAGAGGTTGCTAAAACTTTTAAAAACATGAAGCCTTTTATTGACTTTTTGAACACGGCTCTTCATTAAAAAAATATGGCCAGAGATAAAAATCTCCGGCCTTGCTTACCTCTGAAACCACAAGAAAAAAGTTACAAATATTTTATAATAAAAAAATTTATCGTAAAGCTGTATTTGTGAAATACCCCTTAACGGCATCACAAATCGGATTTTTTTCTAATATTGGAGAAAATAGATAATCAAGCAGAATGTAAAACTAATGTTTTTTTAATATCTATACAACTTATTTTTTCGATTTCTTGTTTTTTGGGGCATCAACATATACAATTTCAAGGCCTTACGATATATTTTTTACGAAATGTTAAAATTTACAACCCTTTATTAAGGTAAACCCACAACTTACCCCCATATAAAATTACAGTTCAAAAACTAATAAGCGTTAGTTTTGTAAAAAAGCAATACATGCCCAAAATTAAGCCAGGAAAAAATGCCAGCAAAAAAGATGTAATTGTTAAAAATGCTGCTTTTTTATTTAAAACCAAAGGCTACTCATCTGCATCCATGAGGGAATTGGCTGAGGTTGTTGGCGTTGAGGCACCCAGCCTGTACAATTATATTGGCAGTAAAAGCGAACTGTTACAGGCTATCTGTTTTAAAGTTGCCGGAGTATTTACCAATTATCTGGATTCCATTGAAGCTGCGGCTGGTAATCATATTCAATCGCTCGAAAACATTATCCGTTTTCATATACGGATGATGTTGAATAATTTTAATGAGGTTTATGTTGCCAATCACGAATGGAAACATTTAAAAGAACCTTATTTAAGCAACTTTCTAAATCAAAGACGTATTTACGAAAAACGGTTAATTGATATAATTGAGCAAGGTATACTTACAAATGAATTTAAAAATAAGAACCCCTATGTTTCTGTATTAACCATTCTGTCGGCCTTAAGGGGCCTTGAGTTTTGGCAACAACACAAAAAAAATATCAGTAGCCGGGTATTGGAAGACGATATGGTAAATCATTTATTAAACGGAATAACTAAATAATTTTTATGGCTGCTCATTTTCATCAACTTACAGTTAAAGAGATCAGGAAAGAAACGCCGGATTGTGTTTCCATAGCTTTTGAAATACCAGCAGGTTTACAAAAGGAATTCGAATTTGAACAGGGCCAGAATATTACAATAAAAATGAAAATGGAGGGTGAGGAAATTCGCAGGTCTTACTCCATATGTTCATCCCCATTTGAACATGAACTCCGGGTAGCTGTTAAAAAAGTTGAAGCTGGTAAATTTTCAACTTATGCCAATTCATTATTGAAAGCCGGTGACCTGTTGGAAGTATTGCCACCAACCGGTAAATTCAACACGGCATTAAGCGGAACCAACACAAAACAATACCTGGCATTTGCGGCTGGGAGCGGTATTACGCCGGTGATCTCTATTATTAAAACGACCTTACAAACTGAGCCGTTGAGCGGTTTTACCCTGGTGTTTGGCAACCGTGGCCTCAGTTCCATCATCTTTTTTGAAGAACTGGAAGGTTTAAAAAATAAGTATCTTAACCGGTTTAATTTTATCAATATCCTGAGCCGGGAAAGAACAGATTCTCCCGTAAACTTTGGCAGAATAAACAGGCACAAGCTAAACGAACTAAGTAAACTGGTCGATTATAAAGGTACCGACGAATTTTTTATTTGTGGACCCGAAGAAATGATCTTTTGTGTAAAAGATTTTTTGGAAGAACTGCAAATTGATAAAAAGAAAATTCACTTTGAGTTGTTTACAACACCGGGACAGAAGAAGTCATCCGTAATGAGTTCTGAGCCGGTAGAAAAAACTACAGGGCCCCAAAGCAAAATAACTGTAAAACTTGATGGCAGAAGTTTTGATTTTAATTTAGGTTTTGACGGTGAGAATATTTTAGATGCTGCCTTAAAACAGGGGGCCGATCTTCCATTTGCCTGCAAAGGTGGTGTTTGTTGTACCTGTAAAGCCAAATTACTTGAGGGTAAAGTGAACATGGAAGTTAACTGGGGATTGGAACAGGAAGAAGTAGACCAGGGTTTTATTCTTACCTGCCAATCACATCCTGTAACCGAAAAAGTGGTGGTTAATTTTGATATCAAATAGTGCCGGCCAGCCTTTATTTTTTTTAACTAACGGGTGTTAGCTTTTTATATTATTTTTACACCTTAAACATTCGATCATGACGATACAACACCTGGAGAAAATATTTGAGGATAAAATTGAAAAAGAAATAAAAATTGAACCCAAAGACTGGATGCCCGATGCATATCGTAAAACTAATGTAAGGCAGATAAGTCAACATGCCCACAGTGAAATTGTTGGCATGTTACCCGAAGGAAACTGGATAAGCAGGGCGCCTTCCCTGAAACGAAAAGCCATTCTGATTGCCAAAGTTCAGGACGAAGCGGGGCACGGTTTGTATTTGTATTCTGCTGCCGAAACCTTGGGCACCAGCCGCGACCAAATGGTGGAAGATCTGCACAGCGGTAAATCCAAATATTCGTCCATCTTTAATTATCCATCATTAACATGGGCCGATATGGGAGCCATTGGCTGGCTGGTGGATGGTGCAGCTATCTTAAACCAGGTGATGTTATGCCGCACTTCTTACGGACCCTATGCCAGGGCGATGGTGCGCATTTGCAAAGAAGAAAGTTTTCATCAGCGCCAGGGCTTTGAATCTTTATTGGTTTTAAGCAGGGGAACAACGGAGCAGAAAGCCATGTGCCAGGATGCAATAAACCGTTGGTGGTGGCCCAGCCTGATGATGTTTGGTCCAAAAGATGCGGAAAGCACAAATAGCGACCAGAGTATGAAATGGAAAATTAAAAGAAAAACAAATGATGAATTGCGTCAGCAGTTTATAGATATGATCGCCATACAGATTAAAGTTTTAGGCATGGCATTACCTGATGACAAATTGAAATGGAACGAAGAAAGAAAGCATTATGATTTTGGCGAAATAAACTGGGATGAATTTTGGGCCGTCGTAAAAGGGAATGGCCCCTGTAATAAACAGCGCCTGGCAGCAAGAAACAAAGCCCATGATGAGGGCGCTTGGGTAAGAGAAGCTGCCATTGCTTATTCCAATAAAAAGGCAAACAGCGAAAAACAGGAGGCAGCCTAGAATTATTGAATTCCTGTTATAGCCTGTTAAATGACTATTTTAACTATTTTTTGATTCGGCTTAACAAATAACCGGATTTATAATTTTGAGGTAAGAATTTATTAACCCCATTACATTTTTCGTCATGCAACTGTCCGCCATACAAAACAACATTCATGAAATCCGTGGCATGAAAGTAATGCTTGACAGGCATTTGGCAGAAATGTATGATGTGGAATTGAGGGCACTTAACCAGGCGGTTCAGCGGAATCTCTCCAGGTTTCCCTCCGATTTTATGTTTCGCTTAAGTAAAAAAGAATTTGATTCTTTGATATCACAAAATGTGATATCAAAGAATACAGGAAGAGGAGGTATAAGAAAAATGCCCTATGTTTTTACAGAACAAGGCGTAGCTATGCTTTCCAGTGTACTCAATAGTGAAAATGCCATCCAGGTAAATATCATTATTATTCGCACCTTTGTTTTGATCAGGCAATCGGCCATTGTTCACAAAGACCTTTATGATAAGATAATCAAACTCGAAAAAAAGTACAACAAAAATTTTCAAGAAATCTTCAAAGCTTTGGAATACATAATTACAGAAAAAACCAAACAGGAAGATTTTATAAACAGGAGAAAAATTGGTTTTAAACCTGATAAAAATAAAAGATAAAAATTATGAATATTCAAATCAAAAAATATTATTACGGCGATATCCCCGAAGACAATGCAGGAGGCAATGAATTTAAAGACTCCAAAGTTCGTCCGCCAGCCGGCGGAGTGGGTACCTGGCCACTGTGGGAGGTCTTTGTACGCAGCAAACAGGGCCTCGATCACAAACATGTTGGCAGCCTGCATGCCACAGATGCAACCATGGCCATTGAAAATGCCAGGGATGTATATACCAGGAGACAGGAAGGTGTAAGTATCTGGGTTGTAGAAAGTAAATTCGTTACTGCATCCAATCCTGATGAAGCAGGAGAGTTATATGAACCCGCTGCAGATAAAATTTACCGCCATCCTACTTTTTATGAACTGCCGGACGAAGTAGGACATATGTAGTATTACTGAATAATTTTAAATGAATAATGGATAATTTTTTAGTCAACTATACGCTGCATCTTGCAGACAATACATTAATTCTTGCACAAAGAAATGCAGCGTGGTGCGGGCATGGGCCAATAATGGAACAGGATATTGCCATCACCAATATTTCCCTGGACCTGATTGGTCAGTCCAGGAATTTTTACCAGTATGCCGCCAAGTTGATCGGCAATGATGCGACGGAAGATTCGCTGGCGTACTTAAGAACCGAAAGAGAATTTAAAAACTGTTTATTGGTTGAACAGCCAAACGGCGATTGGGGACAAACCATGCTGCGCCAGTTTTTATTCAGTGTCTATCAATACCTGCTTTACGAAAAATTACAAAATAACCAGGACGAACAAATAGCCGCCATTGCCGCCAAAGCTTTAAAAGAAGTTACCTATCATATGCGCTGGAGCGGTGAGTGGGTGGTACGTTTGGGAGATGGCACAACGGAAAGCCATCAGCGTATGCTAAAAGCCATTGACGAATTGTGGTGTTATACCGGTGAATTATTTGTTGTTGCCGGTTACGAAATAGAAGCCGGCTTTGACGTTTCAATACTAAAAGATGACTGGTTGAAAAAAGTGTCCGCTGTTTTTGAAGAAGCCGGATTACCGGTTCCCGAAAAAGTATTTATGCAAAGCGGCGGTAAAACAGGTGTTCATACCGAACACCTGGGTTTTATGCTTACAGAACTGCAATATTTACAAAGAACTTATCCCGGTGCTGAATGGTAATCTACATAAAATGACGATAAAAGAAATATTCTTAAGCTTACTTGCAATCACCATTGTTTTATTAGTTCCTCATTCGGGAATAATTCCTTTACCATTCGGCTATGCCATTCCCATATTGATTTTCATTTGGCTTTTTTTGAAATCCGGCAAAGAAACATTTGATGGCATTGGCTTTAGTTTTAAGCGATTTGAAATCAAGGCTGCAATACTGGGCTCAATCGCCGGGATAGCCCTGTTTTCATTTTTAAACTGGGTGTTTTTCCCTTTGCTGCAAAAAATTATTGATCTTCCGCCGGCAAATCTGGACGACTTTGCAAAAATTCGTGGTAATACGGGGTTTTATATCTTTTTGATTGCTATGAGTTGGTCAATTGGTGGATTTTATGAAGAGATTGTTTTTCACGGGTTCATATTTACCAGGCTTGAAAAAATGTTACCCGGTAAACATGCAATTTTGCTGAGCTTTGTTTTTACCAATGTTGTATTTGGCCTGTATCATTTGCAACTTGGTATTGCAGGCGCAATTAATGCATTGCTGGCAGGTTTTGCTTATCATGCAACCATGCTTTTTAATAAGAGGAATATGTGGTACGCCGTTTTTTGTCACGCTATGTTTGATACAATAGCATTAACTTTTATGTACTTTGGATATTAACGATAAAAATAAAATATTAGCCATACTGGACGAAGTTACCGACCCCGAAATTCCAGTGCTCACCATCATTGATCTGGGTATTGTAAGAGATGTAAAAATAAACGGGGAAGAAGTGGAAGTGATCATCACCCCCACCTACACCGGCTGCCCGGCCATGGATATGATTGCTATGAACATTAAGCTGGCACTAATTGAAAACGGGTATCGCAACATAAAGATCAGTTCGGTACTGGCTCCCGCCTGGACCACGGATTGGATGAGCGAAGCTGGAAAAAGCAAATTAATAGCATACGGCATAGCGCCTCCGCAATCAGAGTCGGAACGCTTTATGCGGCCCGAATCATTTCGTGTTCAATGCCCTCAATGCAATTCAACCAACACCAAATGCATCAGCGAATTTGGAAGCACAGCCTGCAAAGCCTTATACCAATGTAATGATTGTAAAGAACCCTTTGATTATTTTAAGTGCCATTAATATGCTTAACTTTATAGTGACTCAATATTAATTCATGGATCTGTCAATTTATTTTGAAGAAGCCGCACAGATTTCTGTAGCTTTTATTATCGGTGCTGTTAATGGCCTGGAAAGGAAATTCAGGAGTAAACCGGCCGGGTTCAGAACCATGATCTTAATTTGCGTTGGTTCCTGTTTGTATACCATTCTGTCAAAAGAAACCGGAGCAGACAATGCGGACAGGATTGCCAGTAATATTGTTACCGGCATCGGATTCATTGGCGCTGGCGTGATCTTTAAAGAAGGCATTACCGTTAATGGGTTAACAACAGCCGCACTCATATGGGTAACCGCTGCACTGGGTATGACCACAGGCTATCATAATTATCCGTTGGCCATTGTTGTATCTGGCATGGTGGTTATTGCCTTATTTGTTTTGGAGCCGGTTCAACGTTTCATCAACAGGTTTCATAAAGTTAAAGATTATAAGATCCGGACCATTGAATTGGGTAATAATTTTAATGCCGAGCTGAAAGATTTTTTCAGGTACCATCGACTTTCTTTTAGATGTGTGAAACTCTCCAAAGATAATAATGACGGCATTTATATGTACAGGATCAGCTCACCAGACAGGAACTATGACCTGGTAAGCCTGTTTTTATTAAACCATAAAGATGTAAGGAGCTTTGAAGTATAAACGGAAATTTTTAATGAGTAAAATTATTTACAGATGTCATCTATCTTATTTGAAATAAAACATGCCATTGCTTACATTACATTAAACCGGCCCGAAAAGTTTAACTCCTTTAACCGGGAGATGGCCCTGCTGATGCAGGCCAAACTGGATGAAGCGGCTTCTTTACACGAAGTACGGGCAGTGTATATAACGGGTGCGGGCAAAGCTTTTAGTGCCGGGCAGGACATCAGCGAACTGGTGGGTGATGATAAACTGGAAATAAAACAAATTCTTTCGGAACACTATAACCCCATTGTAAAAAGAATAAGAAATATGCCGAAGCCCGTAGTAGCAGCAGTTAATGGTGTTGCAGCAGGTGCCAGTGCTAATATTGCATTATGTTGCGATGTTGTTCTGGCTGCGGCATCAGCCTCCTTCATTCAGGCATTCAGCAAAATAGGATTGATACCAGACAGCGGCGGAACATTTACTTTGCCCCGTTTAACAGGCTGGCAAAGAGCCAGTGCTTTAATGATGACCGGAGATAAAGTTGCAGCTGAAGAAGCAGAAAAATTGGGTATGATCTATAAAGTATTTAATGACGATATTTTTGAAGAAGAAACAAAAAAAATTACACAAAAACTTGCTCAAATGCCAACAACAGGTTTGGCATTAACCAAGCATGCTTTAAATGAATCATTTTCCAATTCCTGGGAAGAGCAACTGGCCCTGGAAGACCAATACCAGCAAAAAGCAGCTGCAACTGCCGATTATGCCGAAGGGATAAATTCATTCCTGGAGAAAAGAAAGCCGGAGTTTACGGGGAAATAAGTTCAGTTGATGTGGTTGATCAGGGTGATCACGTGTTTACCTGGTTTATCATAATATAATGGCCTGTCAAAATTCTGAAGAATTAGATGCCTGGAAAAAAGCCAGGGCCTTAAAAATGAAGTGAAAGAAAAAGTGAACTCATTTACTGCTGACAAAAAAAGATTTGAGACCGCTGATTGCAGGTATATTAATGACGACCAATTGTTGCATTTTAGAAATAACATCGTCGAAATAAAACGGCCATTGAACGGATTTAAAAATTATTTAAAGAAAAATATTAAGCAAACTGCTTTATCCCTTTTGTTAACATAATCAACTCATCTATTATGCCAACTGCAATTGAAGTAGTAAACCACATGATGGAAAACGATTTATTCAGTCATTGGCTGGGTATTGAAGTACTGGAAATAAATGACGGTTACAGCAAAGTAAAAATGACTGTTCGTAAAGAAATGGTCAATGGTTTGGGCCTTGTACATGGAGGTATTACCTTTTCTGTGGCAGACAGTGCTTTTGCCTTTGCCTGTAATAACCGGAATATTTTATCAGTTGCGCTGGACACGTCCATTAATTTTATTAAACCGGTGCTGGTGGGTGATGTAATAACCGCCGAAGCCAAAGAACTGCATAATGGAAAATCAACAGGGTTATACCACATCACGGTTAATAATCAAAATGACCAGGTTGTTGCGCTCTTTAAAGGAAATTGTTTTCGTACGGATAAAACCCTGATCGTAAGCGAGGGATGAAATGATCATTTGATTGATGCATTGTACCAACCATGAATAACTTTAGACAAACGCTATTATCATAAATTGGAAGGTTTTTTAACGGATATATGAACCATCTCCAAAAACCGGGAGATCAGAACTAAATACAGCATTTTTACTTTTCCACATATAACCATTGCGCATGATCTACGAATTCCAGGGATATAAACCCGTAATACACGAATCATCATTCATTCATCCGCAGGCTGCCGTTACCGGTAATGTTATCATGGGTAAAAATTGCTATATCGGCCCAGGCGCAGCCATACGTGGCGACTGGGGACAAATTATTATTGATGACGGATGCAATGTGCAGGAGAACTGTACCATTCATATGTTTCCCGGGGTTACCGTAGTATTAAAAGCGGGAGCCCATATTGGACATGGCGCCATTATTCACGGCGCAACGATTGGTCAAAATTGTATGGTAGGCATGAACGCTGTGATCATGGATAATGTGGTGTTGGGCGATGCATGTATAGTTGGTGCTTTAAGTTTTATTAAAGCCGATGAGGTTTTTGAGCCGCGGAGCTTAATCGTAGGTAACCCTGCAAAAAAAATAAAAGAAGTAAGCGATCAAATGATCAAATGGAAAACGGAAGGCACTGCTTTGTATCAACAATTACCAAAACAGCTGTTTGAAAGCTGGTCAGCATGTGAACCGCTTAGAACTGTTCCCGAAAATTTACCAACGCAATCTTTCCATTATAAAACCCGGAATGAAAAAAAATAATTAATGAGTAGCCTGCCACATCACTTTTTCTTCTTTTGCCTCCGCAAAAAAATCAGGCAATTTACCATCGCCCTTACCGGTGAACCCACCATCGGGAGCACCCAAAAAATTACAATTATCATCATACACCTCATTGTAAAAATCGCAACACGGCATTACAACATAATAAACCATTTTGCCCTTGTATTTATACTCAACCACTTTTTGAGGTTTTTCATGCACTTCTTTCAGCTTAAAAGAATCAATCTTACTTTGTATGCAGGCGGGTAAAGTTGTAATATTCACCATTTGATTGTCCATAGAATCAGTAATTGTTTTTTTTACGGGTTCTGTCACTACTATAGAATCGGTTCTGGTCGCCGATTGATTGGTTTTTGTAGAACCACAACTTAATACAAACATCCCTGGAATTAATAAACATTTTAACATTTGTGTCATTTTTATTTTATAATACAAATGTAAGATGATTTAAAAGCTAATTTTCACAAATAGCGTATAAAACAAGTTAACACTCAGTAATCTTCAAAATTTACAGACCTTTGCGCCAATAATGGAAAAATCAAATTTTGTAGATCAGATCAAAATATTTTGCCGTAGTGGGCACGGTGGTGCCGGCAGCAAACATTTCATGCGTAATAAATTAACGGCATTGGGTGGCCCCGATGGCGGTGATGGCGGTCGTGGTGCGCATATTATTCTGAGAGGAAATACCCAACTCTGGACACTTGTACACCTCCGCTACTATAAAAATGTTTTAGCCGAAGATGGCGAAAATGGCAGTAAGAATAATTCCAGTGGAAAAACCGGTAAAGATATCATCATCGAAGTACCATTGGGAACCATTGCACGTGATGAAGAAACCGGTGAAAAAGTCGCTGAAATTTTAGAAGACGGGCAGGAAGCCATATTAGTAAAAGGCGGCCGTGGGGGATTAGGTAACAGTAATTTTAAAACTTCAACCAACCAGACTCCCGAATATGCCCAACCCGGGGAGTCCGGTAGTGAGGGTATAAAGATTCTGGAACTGAAGGTTTTGGCTGATGTTGGCCTGGTTGGATTTCCGAATGCGGGTAAATCAACTTTACTTAGCAGCATTACAGCAGCCCGGCCAAAAATTGCTGACTATGCTTTTACTACCCTGGTTCCGCAACTGGGTATGGTTGAATACAGGGATGCAAAAAGTTTTTGTATCGCCGATCTGCCTGGTATTATAGAGGGTGCCGCCGAAGGAAAGGGACTCGGGCACCGGTTTTTAAGGCATATAGAACGTAATTCTATTTTGCTTTTCCTGGTACCTGCCGACAGTGCCGATCATAAAAAAGAATTTGGCATATTACTCAACGAACTCAAACAGTATAATCCGGAGATGCTGCAGAAAGATTTTGTGATCGCCATCAGTAAGAGCGATATGCTGGATGATGAACTAAGATCGGCCATAGAAAAAGAATTACCGAAAAATATCTCCCATATTTTTATTTCATCGGTAACGGGTCAAGGGTTACCTGCATTAAAAGATTTGCTTTGGACTACCTTAAACAATACGAATAAAGTTTAGAAACATTTGTCAGCCATTTTAAAATACCTGCAGGAATTCTATCAAAAAGAATTTAAGCTTTCTTACTTTTTGGTTATCCTTTTTTTACTCGGTATCTGGATCTATTTAAACTATTGGCACGCACTGGAAGCCAGGCTGGCACCCGCAGGCAAAACGAAGTGGCGCGGATTTTTCGGATACTACCTGCTTTACTTCATTCCTTTTGCTGTTGCATTTGCATTACAATTTCTTTTTTACAAAGACTGCAGTTATTATCAAAATTTCTGGTTTTGGGTAATTCTGTTGCTGGCTCCGGCCTTTTTTTCTTTCCGGGTAAATTTTGATTTTCATCAAATACTTGTTAAAAATACCTGGAGCGGCGATGCACAGGAGTTTTGGTTACGCTGTATAAACTGGGTGGTAAGGGTATTTGTATTACTGGTTCCGGTATTCATTATCTGGTGGTTAAAAGACAAAAGCAATCAACCGTTTTACGGTACCGCTCCGCTGAATAACATAAAGCCCTATTTAACGATGTTGTTAATTATGTTGCCCCTCCTTGCTTTGGCCAGTACCCAAAAAGATTTTTTACAGATGTATCCCAAGGCCAAATTTATCGAACAGCTTGATCTACCCTCAAAAAAATGGCATACGCTTATTTATGAATTGTGCTATGGTTTTGATTTTATCAGCATCGAATTTTTCTTTCGGGGTTTTTTAATTTTATCCCTGTTAAAAATTTGTGGCCCTCATTGCATTATCCCTGTAGCCTGTTTTTACTGCAGCATACATTTTGGTAAACCCCTGGGCGAAGCCATCAGTAGTTTCTGGGGTGGGCTGCTTTTAGGTATCATCAGCTACAACACACAGACTGTTTGGGGTGGTTTAATAGTACATTTGGGAATCGCCTGGTTAATGGAAGCCGGCAGCTGGCTTGTCCTGTTGCTAAAAGGCAGAGGAAACTGATTCGCGTTCGGGCAGTACCGATTACCGGCAAAGCATCATACAATAACCTCCCTGTTATTAACCCATGTGAAATATTAGGATTAATTTTGAAAAACATTCATGAAAACACTTGTAAAAATATCGTTGTTATTTATTTTATCTGCTTCGTTGTGCTCCTGCCCTTATAATTCTGCCTATAATTTAGACGAAGTACCGGGTATTTACGTTGAAGACATTTTATTGGGCAGATGGGTAACCTTTACTAAAGATCCGGTAAGCAAAAAAGAAGCGATCGTCTATCTTTCTTTGAGTAAAAAAACAGACACCGAATACCATATCTCGTTTTCAGGAAAACTAGACGCCATTCGTCGATATGAACCTGTAACCTCAGACTCCTTATCAGGCACTGCATTTATGAGTACCGTTGACAACAGGCAGTTTTTCAATATACAGATCAATGCCAGGATCTATATTGCTGAATTTATCTTTAAGGATGAAAAAATTTCATTACTCCCACTGGCCGAACATTTTACGGCGAAAATGATCTTCAACAGTGTGGAACTCCGTCATTCGGTTGCCTTTCATTACAAAACCCGTGTACATCCCATTTTAGATGAGGATCTTTGTTTGCGGGATATGATAAAGATCAAATAACAGGTCAACAATTATTTCCCCTTTTTTCTTTTTTTGGTTGCAAATGAAACAGTTGCAAATCATCTCTTATTTAGTAAATTGCCTGTCTAAAAGAACGATTGCATGCAAAATAGCAAAATAGCCGGAATAGGATATTATGTCCCAAAAAATGTATTTACCAACGAAGACCTGACAAAATATATGGACACCTCCGACGAGTGGATACAGGAACGTACCGGTATAAAAGAGAGAAGATATGCAGACCGTACCGGTGAAACAACCACAACAATGGGTGTTGAAGCTGCTACAATAGCTATAGAAAGAGCAGGAATTACCGCCAGTGACATTGACTTTATCGTTTTTGCAACACTGAGCCCCGATTATTATTTCCCGGGTTGTGGTGTATTATTACAACGTGCACTGCATATGAAAGAGATTGGCGCTTTGGATGTTCGTAACCAGTGCAGTGGTTTCCTGTATGCCTTATCGGTAGCCGACCAGTTTATAAAAACAGGCATGTATAAAAATATTTTAGTGGTAGGAAGTGAAAAACATTCCTTTGGATTGGATTATAGCACCCGGGGCCGCAATATCAGCGTGATCTTTGGCGATGGCGCCGGAGCTGTTGTTTTGCAACCAACTCAAAAAGAAGGGCAGGGAATATTAAGTACACATTTACATAGTGATGGAGCCAGTGCAGAAATACTGGCCATGTACAATCCGGGCACGCATGCAAATCATTGGATACCGGAACCGGTTGCTACGTTTGATGATGCAGAGATGGGGCAAATGTTTATGAGTCATACGATGATAGACGGGGCCCAAAATTTTCCGAACATGGATGGTCCGTCGGTATTTAAAAAAGCGGTTATAAAAATGCCCGAAGTTGTTGTAGAGGCCCTGGCAGCAAATGGGCTAACGACAGCCGATATTAACATGCTGATTCCACACCAGGCCAATTTACGCATCGCCCAGTTTGTTCAGCAAAAATTAAAATTAAGTGATGACCAGGTCTATAATAACATTCAGAAATACGGTAACACAACAGCCGCTTCAATTCCCATAGCATTATGCGAAGCCTGGGAAGCCGGAAAAATTAAAGAAGGTGACCTGGTTTGCCTGACCGCATTTGGCAGTGGCTTTACCTGGGCCAGTGCTTTAATTCGCTGGTAAATTTAGCCGGTATTTAAACTAAAGTATGGATCGAAAATTTATCTACTTTATAAATCCTGTTTCGGGTACCTCCGGAAAAGTGAAGTTACTGGAGATCATCAGGAAAAAAACAGGAGAAAAAAAAATCCCTTATGAAATACTGCATACCCATGCAGCAGGTGAATATTTTTATCTGAAAGAAAAAATAGTAACAGAAAAAATTACGGATGTTATTGTGTGTGGTGGTGATGGCACGGTGAATCAAATTGCCAATGCAGTACTGGGCATTAATGTTAACATCGGCATAATTCCTATGGGCAGTGGCAACGGGCTTGCTTTTGCCGCCAAAATTCCGAAAAATATTCACAAAGCACTGGACGTTATATTTGCCGGTAATGCTGATTTTATCGATAGTTTTTATATCAACAAAAAATTCGGTTGTATGTTGTGTGGCCTGGGCTTTGATGCACAGGTGGCCCATGATTTTGCCAGGCAAAAAAAACGGGGGCTGGCTACTTATGTAAAACAATCCATAAAAAAATTCTTTCGTGCAAAACCATACCCTTTTGAAATCATATTGAACGGAAATTCCATAAGCACCAACGCTTTTTTCATCAGTATTGCCAACAGCAACCAGTACGGAAATAATTTTACTATAGCGCCGAAAGCCAGCCTCCACGACGGTTTACTGGATATCGTTGTAGTTCACAAGATGAGTAAAATACGGATGATCTGGTCGGTCTTAAAGCAGATCCGAAATGGCCAGGTGCGTTTGTACGAAGACAAAAAATACCAGCATCATGATATTCATTATTTTCAAACTAAAAAATTGATCGTAAAAAATCCGCAGCTGGCACCCTTACACATTGATGGTGACCCTGTTGAGTCGGCCGCATCATTTGAAGTGGAGATCTTTGAAAATGCGCTTAAATTATTGCAACCTTAACGGGTTTAAACACTTAGGGTACGGTCTTTAATGCTTTCAAACAAAAAAATATCACTATTAATTTACTTACTTTTGATTTGGTCTTTAAACAGCATCAGTATCATACTTCATGAAGTTAATTCTAACCCTTTTCCGTCATCAATGGTTGTCTTTCGGCCGAAGCCGCAATTCGGGCAAAAGCTTTGTCATGCAGATCTTTTCCGGGTTTATCGCACTCTACCTGCTTACCATGTCTTTTTACGCCGGGATCGCCATGTCGGCAATAATTGAAAAGCTGGCACCGGGGAAAGATGTAGTCACTATTTTCTGCGGCTTCCTGCTTTATTATTTTTCTGTTGACATCATTATACGGTTTATGCTGCAGGAACTGCCTGCACTTACCGTACAGCCTTATCTCATTAAAAACATAAAAAGAAAATACCTCGTGCGGTTTCTCAACATCCGTTCGCTGTTTCATTTTTTAAACCTGGTTCCCCTGCTTCTTTTTATTCCTTTTTCCCTTATAAAAATATGGCCGGGATACGGCGGCCCGGCGGCTGTATCATTTATCGCGACCGTTGTGTTACTGGTATCTTTTAATCATTTCCTTATTTTATATGTTAAAAGAAAAATGATCCTTTACAACTGGCTCATGGTTGGTTTTTTCCTGGTGGTGGTGATTGTCGGATTTTGTGATTACCATGGTTATTTTTCCATCCGTACTTTTTCGTCGTCCCTGTTTTTGAAATTATTACAAATGCCCTGGCTCGCCGCAATATCACTGCTAACAGCAGTAGCAGCTTTTGTGAACAGCAACAGGTATTTGTATAAGAATTTATACATAGAAGAAATGGTTAAACCGGGTGGAAGCAAAAGCAGCGCCGAATACACCTGGCTAAACAGTTTGGGAATCGTGGGTGAACTGATATCGCTTGACCTGAAATTGATTTTAAGAAACAAACGCCCCCGCTCGCTTTTACTGATGTCGGGTTTGGTTTTATTTTATGGATTCTTTTTTTATAAAAAAGAAAGCCTGGCAAATAACCAGTTTGGATTAATGATCGTTGGTGCCATTTTTATTACCGGGTCTTTTATTATCAGCTATGGCAATTACCTTTTTGCCTGGCAAAGTAGCCATTATGATGGCCTTGTTGCCGGCAGGATCAAATGGCGGGACTATATAAAAAGTAAACTGATGCTTTTTTTAATAATCAGTACTGTTTGTTTTTCAGTTTCCTGTTTATATGGTTTAATAAGCTGGAAGCTGGTGATTATTCAATTTGCCGCTTACTTATTTAACATTGGCGTTGTATCGGTGTTAACGGTTTATATCGCTACCTGGAATTATAAAAGGCTTGATATTGAAAAGTCAGCATCATTTAATTACCAGGGAACCGGACTTACGCAGTGGATACACGCTTTTTTAATATTACTGGCTCCTGGTGCGTTCTACCTTCCATTTGCGTTACTTATTGATCCCTGGGCGGGTATTGCATCACTGGGTATTGCGGGTTTTGCCAGTCTGCTGCTCTGGGACTACTGGGTAGAGATTTTATTAAAACAATTTGATAAACGTAAACATTTAATTCTGGCAGGTTTCAGGGAAAAATAAACAATATGATCCGCATTGAAAATATCGAAAAATCCTATAATGGTAAGCTGGTAGTGGACATACCGTCAATAACGGTACACAGGAGTGAAATAACGGGGCTGGTTGGTAATAACGGTGCCGGTAAAACAACTTTATTCCGCCTGATACTGGACCTTGTACGGAGTAACCGGGGCCAAATATCTATACATAACGAACCGGTAGCCACAACTGAAAACTGGAAAAATATAACAGCCGCCTACATTGACGAAGGTTTCCTGATCGGCTACCTTACGCCGGAAGAATATTTTTATTTTACCGGGAAACTGAATAATTTTTCGAAAGCCGATGTAGATGAATTTCTGAAAACTTTTGACCGGTTTTTTGCAGAGAGTATCTTAAAAAGCGGTAAATATATACGCGACCTTTCAAAGGGTAACCAATTTAAAGTGGGTATAACCGCCTGCCTGTTGCAAAAGCCGCAATTGTTAATACTGGATGAACCTTTTGCCAACCTGGACCCCACATCGCAGATCCGGTTAATCCATTTATTAAAAGATGAACAGGTAAAAAACGGAACCACCATTTTAATAAGCAGCCATGACCTGAACCATATTACGGATGTGTGTACCCGTGTGTTATTGATGGAGAAAGGCAGGATCATCAGGGACCTTAAAACAGAAGATAAAATATTAGAGGAACTGGAAACTTATTTTCAGCTGTAACGAATTTTATGCGCTTACACTTACTTCAATAATTCAATCAGCTTCCGCATGGAAGCCTGGTTCTGTTCATTATAGAAAGATTCTTTTACATCTCTTTTCTCCCTGGCGGTTAAATGAAAATTTAGGGCAGCTCCTTTATCTTCCTTTTGAGGAACATACACAAACAGAATCCGTTCCAAAGCCGGTCCAAAATCCGATTGAAGATAACCATACTGATCAGCTTCAGAAAAATCCTGCAGCTTGTACCAGTTGTGTTGGAGCATGGTTCCCGGTTTCACTAAAAAATCGGTAACGGATCCGGTTTCATAGGGTTGTTGCCAGTTATCCGGCAGGCGGTCGCGTATCTGCAGGATGATCACCTTACTGGTATTTTGCTGTAGCCAGTCTTTAAAATTTTCAATAAACCGCAAGGTTATTTCCTGGCCGAAATTATCTCTTAGCCCGGCATCCATCACATCAATAATTGGTTTGCTGGGCAGCCAAACATTTGGCAATATGTATGGAAAGGTGGCGTTCATCCGCAAAGCCGTGAGTAAACGGATATTTAACGGATCCTGCTTTGCAAACAGGGCTGTAAAATCAACCGCATCGGGGCTGGCATCAGGATCATCGTGGAAAACCAACGGTTTCATCATAAAACTAACGGGCTGTGTGCTGATCATCATACTTCTTCCATCGCGGGTGATGGTAGAATTAAAAATGATTAACGGAATTTTTGCGCCCTTTTCTTCTGCTGCGTAATCTTTTAACTGCGTGCCCAATATGCCACTGCTGTTTCTGTTCAGCTTCTGTTCAAAGGCAAAGCCCCTGTCTTTTACATATTTAAAATCATCCACCTCGAATTTTTGAGCCGGTGAAAAAATGTCTCTGGAAACCAACGATGAAAAAATAGGATTCAACAGATCCTTCGCAATATTATCAGCATATACTTCATCCATTAACTGAATCGATTTGTCGTTTAGGTGTTTCCGGTACAATTCACGATAATAGGCTGCTGCAAGCATGCCGCCACTGGCTCCACTGATCAGCAGGGTATGCGGCATCAGTTTTCCCTGTATGGCACTGTCCAGTTTTTGCAGGGTATTCATCACAAAAGTGCCGCTACGTAAACCTCCACCGCTCAAATTAAGAAAAACCATGACCGGCTTTTTTTCCCCTTGATTTCGTTTCCAGTTTTCCAGTATCCCCAGCATATTAGCCTTATCCCCAGCTATTTTATCAGGCAGGCATAGCGCTTGTAGCCCTTTCTTATCATAATTGGGCCGTTCCGCTTTATTGATATAGTTTATGCCATAAGCTTTGCTACGGGTGTCAATGATTTCATTTTTATACAACACGTCTACCAACAGGATAAGTATAATTAAAACAGGCACACTCCAGGTTTGTAAAAAATAAGATAATGCCCCGATAACGGCTGTCATAACTGCAAAAAATATGAAAATACTGGCCGCGGCAGGAACCTGGAATACCGGCTTGTCCATAAAAAAACCAAACACAACCAGGAAAATAAAAGCAAGGGCAATACCGATGATGGAGGAAAAATGGTGCCTTTTAAAAACCAGGTCTAAAAACTCCTTGTTGTAGTGAGATACATTCCTGATCTTTCTAAAACGAAACCATTTTCCCAGGAAATAACTCACTTTTAATCCCGGGTTTTTATATCCCTCATGCTTGTTATGGCTGTCGTAATTAAAATGTTGTGCCGTATCGATGATCGGCGCAATAGTTCTTTGAATTGTTTTTTCGGCACCGAAAAAATAAGCAAATGAAACAGCCAGTATCAAAATAAACCCTGCCAGTATTCCGCCAATGATCAACAAAATTTCCTCTGCATCCATTAATTCCTTTTCCTGATTAAACAAAAAAAGTTTGTAAAAGTAGAATCCAATAAACAATATGGGGAATATGGCATTGTTGATGCAGTACTTTAAAAAAGGTTTTGCGGTTGTAGCTAAAAACCTGAATCGCCTGCTGTGCAGGATAAACGTCGTGATATTCCAACTCATCATAAAAACCCCCATGGCTATACCAACAATGGCAGCACCCGATGCATTTACCATTCCTAAATACTCCGGAGAAAAAAACAAGGCATCGGCGCCATAACTTTTCATGAACCCGCTGTTAACCGAACTGCCGAGTATAAACCAAAACAGCAGCAGGGACTGAAATTTTCGGAAATGAAGTATGAACAACTGAATGGGGAAGGAATAATAAATATCTTTCAGTGTTTGCTTCATACCTGTGGGTGTTTATTAAAAATACAACTTATAGCGGCATATAACAAACGCATCCTGTGAAAAACTGAATGACTATTTTTTCCTGGTAACAAAAATTAATGAAACAATGATCATCAGCAATACCATGGCTGTAAACTGGTGCCCTACTCCCAATACCACCAGCCTGTCTGGATGGGTTGCATGCAACACCGTTAAAATACCCAGCAGCACCTGCAGCAGCACTAACAACATCAAGCCTGTACGAAGCCTGTTAAATAATTTAAAATGTACCATTGATCCTGATTTGAACCACCAGATACCAATTAATACAACTAATAAATAAGCAAGCCCGCGGTGAATAAAATGCACCATGATGGGATTGGCCACCAGGTTTTTTGAAAAAGGTGTCAGTTCATGGATTGTTGCAGGGATCATGCTCCCGTTAATATAGGGCCAGGTAGGTGCCATAATCGCCGCCCGCATACCCGCCATAAACCCTCCATATACCAATTGCAAAACCAAAACAGCCAGGATGAAGTATAAGAAATTTTTTAGTATTGGGTTTACTATTTTTTGATCATCCCTAACCAAAAGACTTAAAGCAAACCACAACGTGTAACACAATAAACCCATCGCTGCGATAAAATGCGTGGTGAGTTCAACATGGCCTACAAAATATTTTTCGGGTACCAGGCCGCTTTTCACCATGATCCATCCGATAAACCCCTGTACGCCACCCAGCAAAAAAAGGATGGCCATAGGTTTGATCATTCCCTTATCAAATTTTTTCTTTGCCAGGAAGTAGATAAATCCAATTAAAAACACCAGCCCCATCAGGCGGGCCCAGCTGCGGTGAAACCACTCCCAGAAAAAAATAAATTTAAACTCTGCCAACGAAAAGTAAGGATGTACATATTTAAACTGATCAGTAACCTTGTATTTATCAAATTCGGCCTGCCAGGCTATTTCATTTAACGGAGGTAAAGCACCGGTAATGGGTTTCCATTCGGTTATCGAAAGTCCCGATTCGGTTAAACGGGTTATTCCGCCTATTAATACCTGGATGATGATCATGCCCACGCCAATTAATAGCCATATGGCGATCTGCCGTTGATGTTGGTTCTTAGTTACATTATTCATTCGAGTTGCAAATTTACGGCAGCATTGGCTTTTTATACAAAATGAATTGTTTTTTTATTCTTTTTACTGATATTTGAGAGAAGAGGTTAAACGAGCGAAATGGTGAAAAAAACACACACCTTAAAATTCCCGTTCGTATTTCCTTTTTTTTCTCTTTTTCTCCTTTAACCTTTTAGCAAAAAATAAAGAATACATGTTGCCCCCTTTTCTACATAAAAACCTACTGGAAGCAGGCCTGGATGAAGCTGGACGGGGTTGTTACGCGGGGCCGGTATTTGCTGCGGCTGTTATATTACCAAAAGATTTTCATCACCCCTTGTTGAATGACAGCAAACAACTGAACAAAAAGCAACGGGACTTGTTGAGACCTGTTATTGAAAAAGAAAGCATTGCATTTGCCGTTGCTGCGGTGAGCAATGAAACGATTGACCAGGTAAATATTTTGCAGGCAAGTTTTACCGCCATGCACCTGGCAGTAGATAAACTAAAAACAAACCCCGGGTTTTTATTAATAGATGGTAACCGGTTCAGGCCTTATAAAAAGATCCCCCACCAATGCATTATTAAAGGCGATGGAAAATACGCGTCCATTGCGGCAGCCAGTATATTGGCCAAAACACACCGGGATGAATTCATGCAAAAAATTCATGTATCATTCCCGCATTATGGCTGGGATAAAAATAAAGGTTATGGAACAGTTGTACATCGAAATGCCATTGACCAATTCGGCTTATGTGTTTATCACCGTAAAAGCTTTAAAATAGACCCCATATAAAAAAGGGCTGCTGATGCAGTCCCTTTTTTAAATCTACGCAAAAATTATTTCGGATTTACGACCGGTGCACTTCCCGAAGCAGGAGGATTAACAGCTAATTCATTGTCGGGAACATCCCAATAATCTAAAAAGCTGTAGTTAATTCGTGCGTTGGAATTCAAAACACCTGTTTTTGAAAGCACCACACAACCGGTTCTTCCGCCACCTGCCGTTACCGGATCAATAAACCCATACCGTCGGGCATCATAAAACGAAAGTCCGATAAATGGCAATGCGCACCTGCGCTCTCTTCTCAGTTCTTCTTTAGCCTGGGCAAGCGTTAAACCGGTGCCTGATACTGCAGCTATACCAGCACCCTGATAAACACGAACCGCATCAACCAGGGCAAGGCCCGGATCTATACTACTTGTATTTATTAAAGCCTCGGCTCTCATCAGTGCATTTTCTTCGTAACTGCCGGCCAGAAATATTTCTTCGGCACCGGCAGCGGTATTGGTATATACTTTTACACCTGCCTGCCCCAGTCCTCCGTTAATTAACCGGTACCGGGTATTATAAATATTTCCCCTGTCTGAGTTTCCGATCCAGGTGGTGGTTGTGACCATATTGTTTGCCAGTCTTTTATCGCCGGCCTTAAATTCCTGTACCAGCCTTTCGCTTAATTTATAGGTATTACCTCCTGCCAAAGCGTTTTGTATTTTAGAAGCAACGGTCCCCGTAGCGGGTGATAAGAAGTCGCCAGCTGCATTTGAACGGCCTGTAAAAATCTTATCGGGTGATCCCACACCGGTCAACGTTAGTGTCAATATAGCATTCCATTGTGTTGCTGTCATTGCAGTTGCCCTGGTATTAACCAGTATGTTCCTGGCTTTGAGGGTATTTACATTTTTCTTCCATTCGGCCACAGTCAACGCACCACCCTTTCCAACCTGGCAAAAACTGGGAAGCACTGTTGCCAATACGCTGGTATAGGTGGGTGTGTTTACTACCGCATCTAATGTTGTATTGCACAGGTCCAGATTTTTATTCGACTCCGCTATAATTGCTTCCTTCGTTACATAGTTGCCATTGGTGCTCAATGGTATGTTGTTGATAATGCCGGCGTAGTATATGGAGCCTATACGTGCATAGGCAAAACCTTTCCACCAGTATGCCCAGGCTTTTAAAGTTGCTTTTTTTGTAGCACTTTCCAGCGGCATGTCAATGATATCAATATTGGTTAAAATAAAATTACAAGAGCTGATCATGGAATACATATAAGCCCATTCATAGAACAAAGGATTTTGCCCCTGGTTTGAATTTTGATTTACCAACCTGATCAGGTCATATTGCTTTTTTGGCGCATTGGGATTGATAACAACTGAATTATCATCTAACCTGACATCATCGGGGCAACCAATCTGATTAATAAAGGCATTGGCAGCTTCCACACCGATGGCATCGCCCATCATTTCATGAAAACCGATGGCGCCTGACCAAAAGAAGCCATAAACACCATCACTGTGTTTAAGATCAACGAATCCGTTTCGGTATATACCGCCCTGTGCAAATGCCAGAATTCCTTTCTCGGTCAAGGCGCTCTCCGGTACCGGTTGATTATCATTTTTTACATCCAGATCTTTTTTGCAGGAAAGTACCGAACTGATCAGCACCGTTACAAAAAGGATTGCTTTAATATTTTTCATTTTAAATAAGTTTAAAAGTTATAGTCCAATGTTTACACCAACCTGGTATGTTTTTAGGTTTGGAACCGTATTATGATCTACCCCTCTGTCGAACGCTGAGTTTGACGTACCTGAACTCACTTCGGGATCAAAACCGGTGTATTTAGTAACCGTAATCAGGTTTCGGCCGGTCAATACCAGCTGGAGCCTGTCGAAGCCCTTGATTTTTATAAATTTGGCTACATCAAAAGCCAGTGCCAGGTTACGAAGCCTTAAAAAGGATGCATCTTCATAAAAATAGTTCCTGGTTCCGTTTGCCTGCACGGCTGCATAAACACCACGGTAAAACGAAGCGTAGGCTTCTGTTACACCATCAATGGTGATGGGTTGGGCATAATCGCTGTGTATACCATCCCGGTACATCCATTGCCTGGTTTGATTATAAATATGGCTTTTATAAATCCAATCCCACTGAAAACTTAATTGAACGAAATTTTTATACGACAGTTCATTAATGAACGACATATTGAATTTAGGATTGGGATCACCCAGGTTCACTTTTTCGGGAGTAACAAAAGGGATCTTGGTAACTTTATCCACTACCCAGCCGTTACTGGCAACGGTGTAATTTCCATGATTTGCAGTGGGAATATAAAGGTCCCCTTTTGCATTGGTTTCACTCAGGCTTTTGATCATACGGTTTCCATAAAGTTGTCCTACTTTTTCGCCTGCCTTTAACACATAGTTACTGCTTCCGGCGTTAGATAAAACAATAATTTCTGCCCCACCTTTTACGGATGAAATCATAGAACTTTGTTTACTGAAATTAGCAGTGAAGTTCCAGTCTATATGCTTACCTTTTAAAACGGCTATATTTAAAGAAGCCTGGATACCGTTTGATTTTAATCCAAAGGCATTATCCCTTACCCTTCCGATACCACTGCTTGGCGGTGCATCCACATCATAAATGGCATTATCGGTACTTCTGTCCCAATAGGTTAATGATATATTGAAGTTAGTTAGCCAGTTTCCTTTTAATCCCTGTATTGACATATCTGTACCGATTTCCAGTTCTTTAGAAACTTCCACATTTAAATCCGGGTTGGGATAATTGATATTAGACCTGAAAGCGGCGGTTGACCCAATGATCTGTGATGCAATTGTTGGAATACGATCGAAAGCCCTCGGCTGAATACCGGCTTCGCCATAAGCTCCCCTTAATTTAAACTCGGAAAAAATACGGCTTATCTGACCTTGCTTCCAGAAATTTAACTGAGATAGCCGGACAAAAGCATCTCCCCTGGGGAAGGTGGCAGGTTTGGAACCCTTACCGAAAGCAGATGAATAATCACTTCTGAAACCTCCGGATATACCAGCCCATTCACCAATTTCAAAACGCTGGTTTACCAAAAAACCATAGGTAACAAATGGCTCCTTGTAATCCGACTGGATACGTTGCGTACCCATTTGATTTGCCGTGTACGGTGTATAGAAAGGAGCATCAATTCCATAGCTGATCAGTTGTTGAAAATCATTTTTTCGGTAATCATAAGCCAGCTGTGTAGTTGTTTTAAGCGGTATATTGATATTAAAATCATTTTTAAAATCAGTACTAACAGTAACGGTACCCAGCATATTTTGAAAAAATGTACGGTACCTGAAATTATCAATTTCGCCCGAAGTGCCCACAGAAGGCGTTGGGCCGTAAAAACCTGTCCACCATCGGGTTCCCCAGAATTTGGCGCTGGCATTTTCATCCTGGTTCAACACATTATAGGTAACATCCTGTGTCTGGTAATTCATACCATATTTAAGATCCAGGTCTAAAAATTTAATTGGCTTATAATTTAAATTGAAGTTTTGAACCACATCAATTTTATTATCGAGGTTATTGGAGTATTGTGTTCGGTAATTTGGGTTGTAACCGTTAACACCGGTGGCATCTCCAAAATAGTAACCATAATTACCATCCGGCATTTGGTGACTGTAGTTGGCAAAGGGCCTGGAGTTATTCAATGCAAACATGATACCCCTTCCGGTAGCATCATTTAAAGTATTCTTGGTATAAATTAACTGGGTAATCGTTCTGAATTTTAAGTTTTTAGCCAGCGTTATTCCAACATTGGAAGTTAAGTTTGAGCGTGAGAATTTTCCATTGTCTTTAAAAGTACTTTCCTGCCTGTTGTCCGACATGGAAAAATTAAAATCAAGTTGCTCCCTGGCACCAGAAATGGAAATAGAATTATTAAAAATATTTGCCGGAAGATAAAATTCCTTAAAATGATCATAATACTTCAGGTTCTTATCATATGCCTTTTTGATAAGCGTATTGGGTGAATTCAAATCAATCAACACATTCTCGCGGTAAACACTGATGGCTGGGTCAAATACAACCGGGTTGCCTGAACCCCCAATAACGTCACCGTTGGAATTGGTGGTAAAACCATGAAACCTGGCTTTTTCCACATTACCTATATTAAGCATGGTATTGCGGGATACACTCGAAGAAATATCGATATGAATTTTTCCCATCTTTCCTTTTTTGGAAAACAACTGAATTACACCGTTTGCTCCCTGTGCCCCGTAAATGGTGGCAGAAGCAGCACCCTGTATAACTTCAACCCTGTCGATATTGGTTAGGTCGAGTGAATTAAGGTCGGTACCACGCACTTCAAGACCATCCAGCATGATCATGGGTAATGTACCCCGGTTGATGGTATTGATACCTCTTAATAAAATATTTACGGGGCGGCCTGGTGAGCCATTGGCACTGCTGATTTGCGCTCCTGCAATTTTACCAACAAGTGCCTGATCAACACTTGCCGTCATTCCACCGGGCAGTTTATCGGCTGTAATTGACTCTACTGAAATACCCAGTTTTCGTTTACTGGTAGCCACCCCAACACCGGTTACCACAACTTCTGACAAATCGGAAACAAATTTTTTCATAATAACTTTAAAATTTGTTTCATTGCCAATACTTACTTCGGTGGTTCCCATACCAACAGAAGTAAGTACCAGCATTTTTGACTTTGCACCAACAGTTACTGTAAAAGTTCCGTCGGCATTTGATGTAACTCCCGTTTTACTTCCACTAACTGAAATGCTGACATTAGCCAGGGCATTGCCCTGTTCGTCGGTAACCTTACCGGAAACCGAACGTTGGGCCAACAATGCCGGAACAAACAGCAATTGTAAGCACAGAAACATGAGTGTTTTTTTCATTGAATGATTTTTTAATTTTGGTAATTTAGTTACAAGCGTCAATTATCAGTAATACAGGGCAGTTACTTCCGGGTAAACAAAAAAATGGCCGGTAGTATAAATAATTAAATTGAAAATTGTTTAGGCAGTTATGAATTTTAATACTACGACAAGAACCTAATCAGTACTAAATATAACAATGAAACGGTAACAAAAAAAAATTATTTAACGAAATGTTAACTCTTTTTACTATGCTTCTTGTATCGTATAGCTGTAGAAAAATATTTGGACCTTCTATACTACTAAACTGATTCATTAAATGTTTCCGATCGGTATCGGGATATGTAAGCTTACATTCATGCGGGGATTTTGTGCGTAAGTCTCTGATAAACATGCCTGTTGGTAGCCTGGTGCCGATTGTACAACTATTGAACTATTTGGCTAACCTATTGGTATAATGTATTGCCGGTATTATTATTAAAATCTGCAGAAACCGGTATTTGACAGGGGTATTCATGCCTGTTGTCACGATCAGTTAACATGAATGCTTATATTAAACGGAGAAATCATTTCCTGTTAAACCAATGAATAACAAGAATCAAAACCGGGCTATTAAAAAAAAACCGGGCCAACAGCAGGATCAATTATGAAGAATCATCCGGATTGTCTGATCCATGATCAAACAAATACGATATTGGTCACCGGGGCAACAAGTGATTGTTCAGGCCACCGGGTATATTTTTATGCTTCCCATTCACCTTTACCCTGTCGTATAATTTTCCACTCATCGCCGGTACAATCTACCACCGTTGATGGTATCATGCTACCAATTCCACCATCAATTACGAAATCAACCTTATCGCCGAAATTTTCAAAGATCACTTCGGGGTTAGTATATTCTTCCACCATCTCACCCGGTAACGAAGCACTTAAGATCGGGTTACCCAGTTCATCCAGGATATGTTGGCAAATGATATTATCGGGTACCCGGATGCCCACTGTTGATTTTTTACTCTGCAAAATCTTAGGCACCTGTTTACTGGCGGGCAAAATGAAGGTATATGCCCCGGGAAGGTAACTTTTTAGCATACGATAAAGCGGCGTATCAATACTTTTTGTATAATCACTTAAATGACTCAGATTCCGGCAAATAAAAGATAACTGTACCTTTTGAGGGTCGATATTCTTTATTTTACAGATGCGCTCAATGGCCTTATGTTGGTTAATATCGCAACCCAAACCGTAAATGGTGTCGGTTGGATAAATGATTACACCGCCATCCTTCAAACATGCAATTACCTGCTTGATGAGCCTTGGCTGCGGGTTCTGGGGATGAATATGTATAAGCACGATACCAATCAATTTATTAATAAAGACCACGAATTCAACAAAATGCTGTGCAAATTACAGTCCGGGTGTATAACCTGTATTCAGCGCAACTTACTAAAATCATTTTAATCTGTTACTTTTGCAACTTTAATTAAATAAACTAAACTCAACTTATGTCTGTAATATGTGTTGGTACCATGGCGTTTGATGCTATTGAAACCCCTTTTGGTAAAGTAGACAGCATTGTAGGCGGCTCAGGCACTTATGTTGCTTATGCAGCCGGGAACTTTACAACGCCCATTCAACAGATATCCATCGTTGGATACGATTTTCCACAGGCAGAGATGGATGAACTGAAAAAACGTGGCGTTGAACTGGATGGCGTTGAAATCGTAAAAGATAAAAAATCTTTTTTCTGGAGCGGCAAGTATCACATGGATATGAACAGCCGCGACACCCTGGTTACCGACCTGAATGTTTTGGAAGATTTTAACCCGATTGTTCCGGATTCATACCAGGGTGCCGAGTTTTTAATGCTGGGTAACCTGATGCCCAAATTGCAGATGCGTGTAATTGATCAGTTAAAAGTTCGTCCCAAACTGATTGTAATGGACACCATGAATTTCTGGATGGATATTGCCATGGATGACCTGAAAGCAGTGTTGAAAAAAGTGGACGTGCTATTGGTAAATGATGCAGAGGCAAGACAATTAAGCGGAGAGCTTTCCCTGGTTAAAGCAGCCCGTTTAATTATGGAAATGGGACCTAAATTTTTAATTATTAAAAAAGGTGAACATGGTGCATTATTGTTTCATAAAAACCATGTATTCTTTGCACCTGCTTTGCCATTGGAAGAAGTATTTGACCCCACAGGCGCAGGTGATACATTCGCCGGGGGCTTTATAGGTCATTTGGCTAAAACCAAAGACATCAGTTTCGAAAATATGAAAACGGCCATTATTGTGGGTAGTGCCATGGCCAGTTTTTGTGTTGAAAAATTCGGGCCCGAAAGATTAAAGGAAATTACAAAAGAAGATATTGATGCCCGGCTATCTGAGTTTGTACAGCTGGTGAATTTTGATATTGACCTGGTGTAAACTGACTTGAAATTCTAATTTACAACTTTGCCAAAGTTTACAACTTTGGCAAAGTTTTTTTAAACAGGACTGACAGATCACCAATGATAGAATTAATATTACTTTATTTTTTGTCTATTAGTATTGGTAAACAAGCCAAAAAAAAAGGTTTGCCTCCTCTAAAATGGAAACTAATATTACTTGCCGCCTGGATTACTTTCGAATTCGTCGGCATTTCCTTAGGCGTAGCATTCTTTGGAATGGATAACCTGCCTGCATTAATGGCATTAGGCATTGCATCAGCATTTGGCGGTTATTTACTGGTAAGGTATATTCTCGAAAACAAGCCCGATATAAATTCATTTGATGATATTGATCAAATTGGCAACAATTAAATACGGGTCAAATCATATTCCAACCTCCCATCAAATAAAACCCGGCCCGACCGGAAGTTTTTTTAGTTTTGGCATTCATCAAACAAAATATATGAAAAAGTTTTTTTCAGTGGCGCTGCTTGGGTCACTTGCCTTTTCTGTTATTTCCTGTAATAATGAGGCTTCGCCAGGTATAGAAAAAAAATCTTTATCGCTGACAAACATAGATTCCACGATAAAACCCGGTGATGATTTTTACCGCTTTGCAAACGGCAACTGGATGGATACGGCAACCATTCCACTTACTGAATCCGGTATTGGCGCCGGCAAAGAAATGTATAACCGTACCAAAGCAAACATTAAAGCAATACTTGAAACCGTATCAAAATCGATCAATGCTGCCGGCAGTATAGAACAAAAGGTGGGCGATTTTTACACATCAGGGATGGACTCGGCAACCATAGAAAAAGCGGGTTATGATCCAATAAAGCCATGGTTGCAGAAAATATCGGAGATCAAAGATGTTTCCGGCATTTTACAATTTACGGCAGCGCAAACGACTTACAACAATAATTTACTGATAGGCGGATATGTGGGCGCCGACGAAAAAAACAGTTCTACCAATATCGTTTCGTTTTACCAGGCCGGTATTGGGTTACCCGACAGGGAATATTATTTCAAAACTGATGAAGCGACAAGGAAAGTTGTAAGCGCTTATCAACTCCTTCAACAGAAATTATTTATGCTGACAGGTGATGATTCGGTAACCGCTGCCAAAAACATGATGGGTGTTTATGATCTTGAAAAACAAATGGCATCGAGCCATCGTACCAATGTGGAATTAAGGGACCCCCAATCCAACTACAACAAAATGGCGGTTGCCAACCTGGAAAAGAAAATGCCCGCAATTGGCTGGGGGGCTTTGTTACAGAACCTGATGATCAAAGCAGACTCGGTTAATATCGGGCAACCGGCTTTTTACCAAAAGCTGAATGACCTATTGAACTCCGTACCTGTTGATACCTGGAAAACCTATTTACGTTTTCATGTGGTCAACAACGCATCACCGGTTTTGAGCAGTGCATTTGTAGACGCAAATTTTGAATATAACGGCAAAGCGCTTAGCGGCCAGCAGCAAATGAAAGAGAGGTGGGAAAGGATCTATCAACAGACGGATGCCGACCTGGGTGAGGCTCTTGGACAATTATATGTAAAAAAGCACTTCTCCGAAGACGCAAAAAAACGAATGCTCGACCTGGTTAATAACCTGCAAAAAGCTTTTGAAGCCAGGATCATGAAATTAGACTGGATGAGCGACAGCACGAAAACAAAAGCCAGGGAAAAGCTGTACACTTTCATTAAAAAAATTGGTTACCCCGATAAGTGGAGGGATTACAGTAAGGTTAATATTGATAAAACAAAGTTTTTTGAAAACCTGTTATCCTGCGGTAAAAATGAATACGCTTTCCAGGTAGCCAAAGTTGGCAAAGCAGTTGACAAAAGCGAATGGGGTATGTCGCCGCCAACCATCAATGCGTACTATAACCCTACATTTAACGAGATCGTTTTTCCGGCGGGTATATTACAATATCCCATGTTCGATGCTGATGTAGATGATGCCATGAACTATGGTGGCATTGGCATGGTGATTGGTCATGAGATGACGCATGGTTTTGATGATCAGGGTTCGCAATATGACAAAGATGGCAATTTAAAGAACTGGTGGAGTACAGACGACCTTACCAGGTTTAAGGCCAAAAGTAAACAGGTGGTTAACCTGTACAATGGATTTGTTGTACTGGATAGCCTGCACGTGAATGGTGAATTAACCCAGGGCGAAAATATTGCAGACATTGGCGGCATTGCCATCGCATACGATGCATTTAAATTAACCAAACAAGGGCAGGGAAATGAAAAAATTGATGGCTTTACGCCCGACCAGCGTTTTTTCTTATCGTATGCCCAATGCTGGCGCAGAAAGGGAAAGGACGAAGCTTTGCGCAGGCAAATCAATACGGATCCACATGCCCCGGCCATGTACAGGGTATGGGGGCCTTTAATGAGTTTTACCGCCTTTTATTCTGCATTCGATATTAAAGAAGGCAACAAAATGTATGTACCGGTGAATAACAGAATCAATATCTGGTAATACTTTTTAACATTGACTGGATATAGCATTGCCAAAGTTTAAAACTTTGGCAATGCTATTTATAAGCGTTTTCGGTTAATACCGATTATACCAATATGCAGTCCAATGTCATTTGCTATTACCGAATATATCGGTACAGACTGGCATAATACCATCTAAGATTTCCACGTAGTGCTTTGAACTAATTATTAAATCAGGATGGTATAATTTCTATTTAGTGATCCCTTCCAGCGCAAAGAAAAAAGCATATTCCCTGGCCCTGTCTTTTAAAGCTTTAAATCTTCCCGAAGCTCCGCCATGGCCAGCTTCCATATTGGTATACAGCAATAATTTATTATTATCGGTTTTCATTTCCCGCAATTTGGCAACCCATTTAGCCGGTTCAAAATATTGTACCTGGCTATCGTGAAGCCCGGTAGTTACCAGCATGTTGGGATATGCTTTCTTTTCAACCTGGTCATAAGGTGAATAAGATTTCATGTACAGGTAATTTTCCTTATTTGCCGGGTTACCCCACTCATCATATTCGTTTGTTGTTAGTGGAATACCGGGGTCGCTCATGGTCGTTACCACATCAACAAACGGTACGGCAGCAATTACGCCATGCCACAGATCGGGCCGCATGTTTACCACGGCGCCCATCAATAATCCACCCGCACTACCCCCAACGGTATATAAATGTTCTTTGGAACTGTATTTTTGGGCCAGTAAAAATTCGGCACAGTCAATAAAATCAGTAAACGTATTTATCTTCTTAAACATTTTGCCATCTTCATACCAGCTTCTGCCCATCTCCTGTCCGCCACGTATATGCGCAATAGCATAAGCAAAACCACGATCCAGCAGGCTTAACCGCACACTGCTGAACGACGCTTCCATACTGGCACCGTAAGAACCATAGCCATACAGCAATAAAGGAGCCTGGCCATCTTTCTTAAACCCTTTTTTATACACGATAGAGATGGGAACTTTAGATCCATCTTTAGCGGTGGCAAACAGCCTTTCCGTTTCATAATCTTCGGGCTTAAAGCTTCCGATCACTTCCTGCTGTTTCATGAGTTTCTTTTCTTTGGTGCTCATGTTGTAATCATACACCGAGTTGGGGGTAGTTAACGAGGTATAATTGTACCGCATTACATCCGTGTTATAGTCGGGAATATAAGTTAAACCGGCTGCATATGTCGCTTCGGTAAAGGCCAGGTAATGTGAGCTGTTGTCCCTGGTATTTAAAAGCTGAATCTGTGTCAAGCCGTCTTTACGCTCCGAAATCGCTAAAAAATTTTTAAACAGGTCGAACCCCTGAATCAACACTTTGTCATTATGAGCGATCAGTTCTTTCCAGCCAGATGAATCGGTTTTGTTCTCGGCACAGGTCACGATCTTAAAATTCTTTGCCTGCAGGTTGGTGCGGATATAGAACTTATCAACGGCATGATCAATACTGTACAATACCTCCTTCATACGAGGCTGAAAAACAGTAAATACAGCCTCCGGTTTATTGGCGTCGATCCACCTGACCTCCGACGACAAAGTACCTTGCGAAGTAATCAAAATAAATTTATCCGATTTGGTTTTTCCAACGCCTATATAATTACTTTCATCTTTTTCTGCATATACCGTTTTATCCGTTGCCACATCTGTGCCGAGTTTATGCCTTTTAATTTTTTCTGATAAAAGTGTTACCGGGTTTTTTGCCGTATAAAAAATGGTTTGGTTGTCATTGGCCCAAACCGGGTCGCCTTCTGAATTGGAAATTTTATCCTTATAGATCTCTCCTGTTTCCAGGTTTTTTACATGGATCTCGTATTGATTCCTGCCTACCAGGTCTATCCCGTACCCCATTAATTTATTGTCCGTGCTCACGTCAAAACCAACCGCTGAAAAATAGTTATGCCCTTCAGCCATGGCATTTGCATCCAGCAAAACTTCTTCCGGCGCTTCCAGGGTTCCTTTTTTTCTGCTGTACACAAAATAATCCTTGCCTTCCACCACACGACTATAATAAAAATACCCGTTTTTAAACACCGGTACGGTTTCATCTTTCTCCTTGATCCTTGCCTTCATCTCATTATACAGTTGCTCCTGGAAAACTTTTGTACCGCTCATCATGGTATCATAGTAAACATTTTCAGCCTTCAGGTAGTCAACTACTTTTGTGCTGTCGGGCCCTTTTTTAAAGTAATCATTCATCCAGTAATAATTATCAATACGGGTATCCCCATGTGCCTTTAATTCCTTTGCTTTTTTTTCCGCGACAGGGGTGGCAACACCGTCCGGCCATTTGTAGGCAGCCTTAGATTCTGTTTTTGTCATTTCCGGTTCGTCAGTTTTATTGTTACATGATAAAATTGAAATCGCAGCAATGATTATTGCCGGTATGATCCTGATTTGCATAAATTGATTTTTTATGATGATTAATGATTTCTTCGGGCCAATACGATCGTGTTTTTAAACTGCTTTTTCTTTCCATCCAAATTAAACACTTCCGTAAATATAACGTAAATGCCAACCGGTAGTTTCTGAAATTTTTCGCCCAGCCCATCCCATCGGAAAAAGCCGGTTGTACCGCATAGTGCATTACGCTGCAGGTAGCGAACTACTCTGCCATTTGCATCAAAGATGCTGATATTGGCCACATAGCCCGGCAAGGGAAAATTATAATCAATCGTTGCAAAATCATCCATACCATCATTATCAGGCGAAACAATTTCCGGTGTTACTTTTATTTCGCCCTGCACCTGTAAATCAAGTCGATACTGCGAATTTTTGTAAGTGGGCGTTCCGTAGCCTACACTGGTTGCAGCGCTATGCCAGTTCTCTTCATTTTGTGTGGCTGCATTGTAATCAATCCGTTCCAGTGCCACACCTTCACGGTTATCAATCAGTTTAAAATGCCATTTTTCATCATACTTCAATTCATCCATTATATTTCCCTGTGCATTCAAAATGATTACGTCCCCTTCATCATCATTAAAAGAAGGCATGGAAGCGACGGTTACAAATGCATCCATATGCTGCGTAATGAAATCTCTTTTTACAATGGTTGGGTCTTCGGTAATCACCATAAAATCCTGTGGAAAAAATAAATAGTTATCAATACTCAGTTGTTTGATATTGCTGATAATACCTGCCGTACTTCTATTGGCAATATACATTTGTTTCAGGTCAATGATCTTATTGCTCCGGTTATAAATTTCAACATAATCTGTTCCGTTCGGTTTTGGGTTGAATAATATTTCATTGATAACAATATCCAGACTATCGGCCACAGCACTTAAACCAACTCTTGCTGTATTTTTTAAACCGATCAAATTACCCTTACAATCTGTAACAGCAGCTACAGTAATAGTATATACTTTATTGCGGGCAAGTGCTGAATTTAACCGTAAAGTCACTTTATCAAAAGTTGGTGTAACTGCAACAGCAGATTGAGGAATGCCAATACCATCACTGATGCTGTAATTAGCTGCCGTAGATGCTTTTAAGCTATCAAGCGGTTCATCAAATACCAGGCTGATGTTTACACTGTCTGTTGCAAAAGCTTTTACTATTTGTGGTGCCTGGGTATCTGCATTAACTGCATCTATTGAATTTTTCCATGCAGGTGTTCCTCCTTTTATATCCGTGCCCGCTTTCCAGTTGGTAAATCCGCTGCAGGGATTTTTTGTGTCAATCATTTCCAATGTCCAGCCGCCATCTTTTTTTAATTCATTCTGGTACCAGCCATCAGTATAACTGACTGCATGTATAATTCTGTTTTGCGGACTGCGTAAAAAAAGTACATCGCCGGTATTATCAAGCGATGGGAAACTGGTAACGGAAATAGTTGGGCCAAAAACACCCATAGCTGTTACCGCACTGGCTGTACAAACAATTACAAAACTATCGGGCAATAAATTATAAGATGGCATGGTGCCGCTTTGGCCGGTGGCATCGCCAATGCGCCAGCCCAATAAATTAAATGCAGTTGATGATGTATTCCGCAATTCTATCCATTCATTGTTGGGTAAAGCAACCTGTGGCGTTGGGTCTGCCATCAGTTCGTCAATTACAATATCATAGCGGTTTGCAACCTGTGCATGGCTGTTTATGGTAAACAGCATCGTTAAAAATAAAATCACACTTACCTGTTTCATAGCAGATGAGATTGAGAAAACAAGTTAATAAATAATCGCAACTGTTTTTTATTTTTCTGTCTGTACTTTTGCTTTCTAAATTTTAAAAAATGAAAGTTGCTGTTGTAGGTGCTACCGGGCTTGTGGGCACTAAAATGTTGCAGGTTTTGGCTGAAAGAAATTTTCCGGTAGATGAATTGATTCCGGTAGCTTCTGAAAGAAGCATTGGAAAAGAAATTACCTTTAAAAACAAAACCTATAAAATCGTGAGCGCGGCAGATGCGATAGCCGCAAAACCTGATGTGGCCATTTTTTCTGCCGGGGGAACAACTTCCCTGGAACTGGCTCCACAATTTGCCGCTGCCGGCATTACCGTAATTGATAATTCCAGTGCCTGGCGTATGGATCCCACAAAAAAATTAGTAGTACCCGAAGTAAATGCGGCCGTGCTTACAAAAGACGACAAGATCATTGCCAATCCAAACTGCTCTACCATTCAGATGGTAGTGGTGTTAAAACCATTACATGATAAATATAAAATTAAAAGAGTGGTGGTAAGCACCTACCAAAGTGTAACGGGAACGGGTGTAAAAGCGGTAACCCAGTTAATGAACGAACGTAAAGGCATTGAAGGCGAAATGGCCTATAAATATCCTATTGACTTAAATGCTATACCACATATTGATGTTTTCCTGGAAAACGGTTACACTAAGGAAGAGATGAAAATGGTTTTGGAAACCAATAAGATTATTGGTGATGATACTATTAAAGTTACGGCCACCTGCGTACGCATACCTACCATGGGCGGACACAGCGAAAGCGTGAACATTGAATTTGAAAATGATTTTGACCTGGTTGAAGTGAGGGAACTACTTTCAAAAGCTCCGGGTGTTGTTTTGAAAGATGATGTGGCCAATTTTATTTATCCCATGCCGCTAACCGCTTTTGATAAGGACGATACTTTTGTAGGAAGGATCCGTAGAGACGAAACGCAGCCCAACACCTTAAACTGCTGGATCGTTAGTGATAATTTACGTAAAGGCGCTGCCACCAATGCCGTGCAGATAGCCGAGTATTTGGTTAGTAAAAATATGCTGTAACCCCCACCGCCCCCTAAGGGCGAACCAGCCTCTCCACAACCCCTCTGCGGTGGAGAGGGAACCGGAAGATAGATGCGAAGATCGAGTGGAAAGATATTAATGTACAGAGCCATCAAATTTTGATGGCTCTGTACATTTTTTATTACACAGGATCCTCGCTTCGGTCTTTGAGATTTCCTCCGCCGCCCGCTGGCAGATTCCCTGGTAAGCGAACGAATGAAGTTCAAGAGAAGGCCGGGGGCTGTTAGGTTATCACCCAGGTCTCATTCCCTCTCAATAATTTATCCAGGTCGCCTTTTCCTTTTTTGGCGATCACATCTTCTATCTGCATGGTCATTGAATCTTCGTAGCAGGCTCTCTCTGTTTCGTAAAAAACGCCAAAGGGTCTTGGTAAATGGCCTGCATGTTTTGGATCATCAAACATCCGTATCAATATCTGTGCTTTGTAAAAATCATGCTCATCATGCACCCAAAGGTCATCAGTACTTGCACCTGCTTCCAGGTCAACAATAACCGGGTTAAACCCAACCAATTTGATACCCTTGTTTTGTGTTGCCCCAAATATCAGGGGTTTACCCTGCTCCATATACAGGGCTTCATCGGGTCTTGTCTTCTTTTCGGTAAAAATTTCAAAAGCTCCATCATTAAATATGTTGCAGTTTTGATAGATCTCTAAAAAAGAAGCACCCTTATGTGCCTGCGAACGCAATAGCATGGCCTGCAGGTGTTTTGGATCCCTGTCCATGGTGCGTGCAATAAAACTTGCTTCGGCTCCCATTGCCAGTGCCAGCGGATTAAACGGATGATCAATACTGCCAAATGGCGAACTCTTGGTTATCTTATTTTGTTCGGATGTTGGTGAGTATTGCCCTTTTGTTAAACCATAGATCTGGTTGTTGAACAATAAAATATTCACATCAAAATTTCTTCTTAATAAATGAATGGTATGATTACCGCCAATGCTTAAACCATCGCCATCACCGGTTACGATCCATACGCTAAGCTCCGGGCGTGCGGCCTTTAACCCACTGGCAACAGCCGTGGCACGACCATGAATACTGTGCATACCATAGGTATTCATATAATAAGGAAAGCGGCTGCTGCATCCGATACCGCTTACAATTACTATATTTTCTTTTGGAATACCCAGTGTGGGCATGATTTTCTGTACTTGTGCCAGGATGGAATAATCTCCGCATCCGGGACACCAGCGTACTTCCTGGTCGGTTACAAAATCCTTGGCGGTTAATGGGGGAAGGGTCGTTGCTGTATCACTCATGGTTTCTAAGATTGTGGCTAAAGTTAAGAAATAATAAAATACAAATATCGAACAAGGAACAAGGAATGTAGAATTTTGAAGTCTGAATCATAGACTCCGCTGAGTTGCAAGGTTATTTGGCTGCAAACAGGTAATTCAGGTTACAACCAAATTCCATGTCTGCCTGCCGGCAAAGGCGGGTTTATTATTCCTTGTTCCCCAACCGACCCGCTCATCAGGGCGGGCTTGTTCGATATTCAATCGCCAGGTTTCTTTTTTGCAGTAGAAATACTTTTACCGATTATTGCCACCAACGAGCAGGGCTTAGCGAAGTACGGGAAATAGAATTCCGTCCGCCTGGAACCACTTTTGATTGAAAATATTTTATTCAAGTTAAGAATAAAATGTTCAGCGTTGCTTGTCCTGCCCGAACAGAAATTGAAAAATGATTTACCGCTGATTGTACTTCCGTCCGCCCGTATTTTGCTAAACCCCATGTTGTACGAATTTACTCTAAACTATTATGTCAATTTGGAATTTATTATAGCTTAATAATTTTCTTAGTTTCAATTGCGCCATTATTTGAATATGTTAAATAATAAACACCACTGCTCAAAAAAGAAAGGTCGAGTGAAAAGGATTGGTCTTGTATGTTTTGTTGAAGTACCATTTTACCAGCATTGTCATAAAGTGCTATCGTTGCTCCCCGCTTAAGCCCTGTAATACTTAGATTGTCTTTTACAGGATTGCCCAAGATAGAAAAAGTGTTAACTGCCCCTGTTTGTATTTTAATTACGTTAGAGTAGGAAAATTTTCCGTCGTTATCAACCATTTTAATACGGTAAAAATAGATTGAGCCTTGCTTTAAGTCTATGTCCTTATAATTGTAAAATTGGGCATTGGTTAAGTAGATATTTTTTAAACTGTTGAAAACGATACCGTCTACACTTTTCTCCACTACAAAATGCGAAAAGTTTGTTTGGGTTTCATACTTCCAGTTTAATGTTACTGCATTATTGGAATAGTTTCCACCGAAATAAACAAGCTTTATTGGCAACACATTAGTATTTTCAAAAATGCGTATTTGACCAGCGTTACTTCCCCCATTATCATTGTTTATTGCACCAACTGCAACTCTGGACCCATTTTGGGAAATGGCTACTGAAAACCCATTTTGATCGCCATTTGCAACTCCAATAATCGGGTTATCAACAAGTGTCCAATTACCATTTTGGTTTTTAAATACATAAGCACGACCTCTGTTAGTTCCATCTAAGCTATTAAATCTTCCGCCTATTGCAATTGCAGATCCATCGTTGGATAAACTAAGTGAAAACCCAAAAGAATCTCCAGCGCCTTCACCTACAAGTGTATTGCCAATTTGTGTCCAAACTCCACCAATCAGTTCAAAAACTTTAACTTCATTTCGAGCAAATGTTCCTATAGCTAAAATATTTCCTGAAGCTGATAAGCTAACCCTATATCCAAATTCATCACTTACGGCAGCCCCAAAAATTGTGGTGCCCATTTGTACCCATTGATTGCCTATAAATTGATAGACCTTTACACGTCCAATATCTGTTTGTGGAACTCGAGAAGGGTCACCCGTTTGACCTATAGCGACAATATTACCATCATCAGACAAGCTCACACTTTGTCCAAACTTAATAATTGAACCATCGCCTTCAATGTCTCCTCCTTTTTGCACCCAACTGTTACTTTGTAATTGATATACTTCTACGTTTCCTGTAAATGAAGGAAATGGGTTTACTATTGTGTTAGGCGCTCCAAAAGCTACTGTAGTTCCATCGGCAGATAAATCAACTGAAGTACCAGCACTGGCAAGTGCGTTTTGTCCAAACAAATCCTGGCCTACCTGAGTCCAATTATTACTAATATTTTTAAAAACCCTAACCTGTCCAGAGGTAAAACCTCTATCATTATTAAAAGGTTCGCCAATTGCAACTATAGAACCGTCAGCCGATAGGCTAACTGCCTGCCCGGTTTGATCGCCAGAAGTCTCTCCATTAAGATCTGCACCAATTTGACCCCAAGTACCGTTTGATAACCCAAAAACTCTAACTTGCCCAGATGAATTACCTCCATTATCATTGAAAATTGAGCCCATAGCCACAATAGTACCGTTGGCAGAAATTGCAGTAGACCACCCACAATTATCACCAGCTATTTGTCCGTTAATTGAATTGCCTATTTGAATCCACTGACAAAAGCTGAAAACCGGAAAGAAAATTGTAACGATGATTGAGAAGGAGATTGTTACTTTCATACTTAAAATTTTGTGATCATCTAAAGTATAAATATCTAAATAAGTTATAGAAATGTATTCACTTGTAGACGTGAAAATGATATTTTAAGTATAATATTAGGAGTAAGCGTGAGAAATTAGTTACCAGAAACTTTAATCGCCTCCATTATTAAAGACATTTTTTTGTATTTGGATTCTTTAATATCAAAATAAAAATACATTCTTCTTAAGGAGGAGCCAATACCATCAATACTCAAGTATGCTTTTTCTGCAATTTGCTTATTAGATATTTCAGGTTCTTTAAGCAAAATGTTGAGTACATTCCAGTCGGTTTCATTAAGTTTTCTGTTGATGGCTTTCTCTATTTTTTCTCTATGAAGTTGAAATTCATTTGAAGGAACAACAAGAGAGGACATATTGTCACTTTTAAGTTTTCTTATTTCTTCAAGTAATTCCTCGCTTTTTTTCTGGTCTTTAATATTTTTTTTCCGGGAAAAATAATATACCGAAAAAACGATGAGTGAAGAAATCAAAATTATAAGGACCAGTATAATGAGTTGATTTCTTTTTAATTCTTTTTCCGATTTTTCAAATAATTGTTTGTTTTTTAAAAGTTTAACTTTAAACTCTTGATTTACTGCTTCCTTTATTAACTCTAAATTACTTTGTTCTTTTACAATACTGTCATTATAAACAATATATTTATCATACATTTTATGGGAAAGTTCAATTTTATTTTCGCTCTTATAGCATTTGTATAATAAATTGTAAAGACCTGCTTTTGAACTTTTATCTGAAGTAGAATCAATTATTGCTAAAACCTCTTCACCTATTTGAGTAGCTTTTGATATATCGGAATCCAGATAGAGTTCGGCTAAAAAAATTTTGTTTTGTATAATTCTCGTGGTATTTTCTAGTTTTTGATTTATTGCTAAGCTTTTATTTATATTGATAAATGTTTTGTCTATATTATTTATTTTTTGGTACGATTTTGCCAATAACGCATAGCAATCTGAACTTGAAAACTTGTTGTTGTTTTCTTCAAATATTTTTAGTGCTTTTTCTGCATGTTCTATTGAGCTTTTGTAATTTCCTTTTTCATAATCAATAGCTCCTATGTATAAGCTAATGTAGCCAACTTTATCTTGCAGGTTTAATCTTGTATATATATTAAGTGATTTTTCAAAATAATCTAAGGCTATCTCATTGTTTTTTATATTATAATATACCAATCCAATATTACCTAAAACAGCTGCTTCAAGTTTTTCTTGTTTAGTATCTTCAAATATCTTTAAAGAATAATTGTAGTATTTTATGGTTTCTACAAATTTGCTTTGTGCACTATAAATAGAAGCGAGATTTGTATATAATCTTGCTAGTGCTATGCTATCACTTAAAGTAGTTTGAATTTTTATTGCTTCTTTTAGTATTTCTTCAGCTTTTGAAGCATTATCTTGAACAAAATAGGCGTAGCTTTTTTCACTCAAAGCTTTTATCTTCTCTATTTTATTATTATTCTTATCGGCTAATTCAATATGAAAATCGGTTACTTGGATTACAGAATCTGGTTGAGAGAGCGTGTTTTTTTCGTAATAATCATTTATTGCATTAAACCTAACGGAGTCAGGTTTTTGAGGGTTTTCCCAAATGGATTGAAAGGATTTATTATTTGTTTGAGCAATAGTAGTTAATGTTGAAGCTATAAAAAGTAAAAATAGAAAATAGAATTTTAAATGGATGTTTTTATATTGCATAAGTAATAGAAGAATTTCCATAAAAATAGCAATAAATTTTTAGTCAACTATTTTGGGTTATACATACCAAAGTGTTGGCATTAAAGTAGTAAAATATTTTTTCATTTTCATTTATTTGTTTTTGAACTATTGTTAATGGAAATATCTTAAGTTTGAGATTGAGATACTACTTAATTTTTGAGTACACTCAATGTAATTTCGTACAACTCTTCGGTTTCTGTATATATGCCTTCCAATTTAGAAACCGGTTTAAACATTTCTTTCTTACGTATTACTTTCAACGCGGTTCCGGATTCTGTCAACTCCTTTAAAATAACGCCCATTTTATGTACAAAATCCTTTGTTGATTCTGCAGCTTGAGCCTCTCCATAATTAAATGTAGGTGAATGACATGATCTCACAAGTTGCCTGGCAATGTAATTACCAGCTCTTGAACTAGGTAAAGCCTCTACAACATCAATCATACGACAGGTAAAATCAACAAAACGATCTTCAAGATCATACTTTCGGGTTTGCATAATGGTACTTTTAATGTATGAATAAAAAAAAGAAATACAAATTTTCAATACCCAATGTTCAATGTTCAATGCTCAATGAAAATAGCCTGCTGTTGCAGTTAGACCGCTGCTCAATTGGATATTGAGCATTGAATATTGAACATTGATTATTCCATTTCCAACGCTTCCCAGTATTCCGCCGCTCTCCTCGTATGTGGCACCACAATGGTTCCCCCAACTATATTGGCTACAGCGAATATTTCATACACCTGCGCTGTGGTAATACCCAGTTCATGAGATTTACCAAGATGATATTTGATACAATCATCACAACGCAACACCATACTGGCAACCAGGCCAAGCATTTCTTTGGTCTTTACATCCAACGCACCCTCGGTGTACGTGTTGGTATCTAAATTCCAAAGACGCTTGATAACCAGGTTGTCTTTGGCCAGGATCACTTCGTTCATTTTGGTGCGGTAATCGTTGAATTCTTTTACAAGTTCTGACATATTGAATGGTTTAATTTTTAAAAAAAATGTGTACACCAACCGGCATGGTTTTGAAAACTACCGAAAGTTTATTCAAGGAACTTCATATCTTCTGGGGTCAACTTTAAATCGCGGGCCTGGATATTTTCTTTGAAATGTTTTAATGATGAGGTACCGGGTATGGGTAAGATAAGCGGAGACCGGTGCAGCAACCAGGCAATATGCACCTGTGCTTCGGTTACCTTATATCTCTCTGCCAATTCAGCTATCCGCTTATCTTTTTTAGGAAGGGCTGTAAACAAAGAAAAATAAGGTATCAGTGGAATTCCGTTTGCTGCACAGATCCCAAGTACCTCTTCACCGCCCTGGTTTTCGCCGTATGGCGATCTTAAAGTGGTACGTTGTGCATGCCCATACATATTTTCAACCGTTGAAACGGTTCCCAGTTGCATGGCTGTTTCCAGTTCTGCAGGGGTAACGTTACTAACGCCTACATGTAATATCTTTCCTTCCTGTTGCAAAGCAAACATGGCGTCCATTGATTCTTTAAATGGTACATCGGTACTGCCAAAAACCCTGAAATGCACCAGGGAGAGTTGTTCCAGTTTAAGCGTCCGCAAATTATTTTCAATGCTGGTTCTTACATTCTCCGGCCGGTTAAATGGTATCCAGCTTTTATCAGGCTTGCGGGCTCCGCCAACCTTACTGCAAATGACCAACCCTGCCGGGTAAGGATACAATGCCTCAGCAATTAAGCGATTGGTAACGTCCTCGCCATAATAATCTGCAGTATCTAAAAAATTAATACCCTGCAATACCGTTTGTCTTAATATTTCCAGTGCTTCGGGCCTGTTTGGCGGTTCGCCATAGATACCTTCACCGGTAAGCCGCATGGTACCATATCCAAGGCGGTTTACGCGCAAAGGGTTAGCCGTATTTCCGGCGATCGTTATTGTTTCCGGGATATTCATTTTTATTATTTTAAACAGTTGAACAGCGAATTTAGTTTATTAATCATGTTGATTACTGCGTTTTCGCCATGTAAACCCGAATCTATCAGTCAATAAATCAGGCTGCATTTTAGGGGGTTTATTTGTAATTTCAATTCCGGCAACCAACAACTTATACCAATTATACCAGTATGTAGTCCAAAGCCATTTGCCATCGGTATAATACCATATCAGATTACTACATAGTGCATAGGACTACTTAGTAAATCTTAGATGGTATTATCCACTCATGGTAAACTGGTTTTGCTCCGTGTTATTTATTTTTATCAAATCATGCATGTGTAAAGACCAAAACCATGCGGGGGAAATTTACTGTTTGCAATTATTTAAAAAGTCCTTTATCCCCTGCACGATCTTTTCTGCCATTTGGCGTTGAAAGTCTTCGTCCAGTATTTTCATCTCCTCTTCGGGGTTACTGAGGAACAATGCTTCTACCAATGCATTGGGGTATTCAATTGGGCTATTCAACATAAAATTGAAACTGCTGTTATTGCCCTGTTCGGTTAAACCCAATTCCAGCATACGTTTGTAAATGGTATTGCTTAAATTTCTAAAACCGATGTAGCGGTAGAATGTACTGGTGCCGGCAACGCGAATCGGATCGGAAGAGGAATTCAAATGAATGCTGATCAACAGGTCGGGCAGGCTATCGCGGTAAAATAAAATTCGTTCCTTATTATCAAAAAACATTTCGGTAGTTCGCGTCATGATCACCCGGGCGCCTTCCTGCTGCAAAAGTTCCTGCAGTTTTAAAGACACGGCCAGGGTAAGCATTTTTTCCGACGAACCGGTTGGTCCGCCGGCACCCGTATTACTGCCGCCATGGCCTGCATCAACCGCAATGGTTAAATTATTCAACGCTAAGTTTTCGGGCTGGCGTCGTACTTTAATGACCAAATTGTTGCCCGTATAATAGATCATATACCCCCAGTGCTGTGCGTGTTTTAATTCAATGGTGATCCTGAAAATTTCATCTTCTACCTGTTCATAACTAACGTTTTTAATCTCCTTAACCGATCCCAGTTGCGTTATCCAGTTCGTATTATTGGTGGCGCCGAAAACATCCACCATAATTTTTGATGGATCAACCTGCTGAAAACTCTGGAAAGGCAGCCTGGCAAACAATCCCAATTGCACATAATCAAAGGCGCTATCGCCGAACACCGTCCATTTACCGGTTAACGACTCCGGTGTATAGGTCCCCTTGGGTAAAAACTCCACGGCGTCATCATCTATATAAGCTGTACGGTATTTGCTTAACCGTACTTTATACAGACTTCCCACTTTACCAACCACATGCAGCAAAACCGAAGAATCAATATACCCGATCTTGGCACCGCCTAAACGGTCATCACCCAAGCCAAATAACAAATGTGCCAGCCTGCCCTTTGTTACGGCCACATTGGGCGCCAGCGGACCAAACATACTTACCCAATACCGGCTTTGCCGGGTAAGGGTATTACCCGTTTTATCCGTTATGGTAACGGGTATTCTACTAACTAAAAAACTGTCTGCTTCCTTAACCAGGTATTCGCCCTGGTAAATACCGGGCATGGAGTTACCTGTTATTTCGTACAAGGGAATATTTTCATTGGCAACCACCGTGCAACCTGGCAATGCCTTCACTTTAAATTTTATACGATCGCCGGGCATCACAAACAAATTGCCTTCGGGTAAGGTTTCTATGGAAGCAATGTCCAAAGTTTTTACCGGTTCGGGAGTAAGTGGATCGGAATAGTTATAACTCAGCTTTTTATTAACCGATTTATTGGGGGCCGCAAAAGCAATCAGGTTATAGTCTGTTTTTCCGGGGTTTAAGTTAATCTCGTATACAAAAGCCCCGGTTGGGTAAACCTTTACTTCCTGTCCGTTTATATTGAGATTGCAGGTTTTGCAGGTACTGCCTATAATAAACTGGCGTGAATCACTTACGGTGATTTCCGTTTTACGTGGCTCAACCAGTTTAATGAACGGCTTTTCGGTTATTTGAGCCCGGGCAACAAACGTCAATAATAAAAGATAACTTATAATCATTTTTTTCATAACTACCTGATTTTCCGCTAATAATAAAAGTATCGCATTTGCTTCGTTAATTCTGTTAACAATTCTGTTAATGAAAAATTTATTTCTCTATATTTGCCTGCTAAACCGGTACACCAGTAAACTCGTGAAACACATCTTCAGGAACATATCAATGCTCTTTCTATGCGCCATCACCATACCTGAATTACCGGCACAATCATTCAAAACCTATACACCCATTGTAAACGACTCTGTAAAATTAGCGGCTATCAAAAAAGATATACTGCAAAAATATCTCAAAGACAGTGCTTCCATTAAAGGAGAAAATAAAAAACAGCTTGTCGGTTTTTACCGGGATCGTTACCAGAATCTGTCCGATATGTTCGACGAAAAAGAGTTCTTATACAATACCGAAATCGATCAGTATTTAAATGAACTGGTATCTGAGATCTTTAAAGGCAATCCCCAACTTAACCGTTTAGGTACACAGTTTTTGTTCTCCAGGGTGTTTTGGCCTAATGCGTTCAGCACAGGCGAAGGCACCGTTGTTTTTAATGTAGGATTGTTTACCGGGCTCGAAAATGAAAGCCAGGTGGTTTCAATACTTTGTCATGAGTTGGCACACCTTTTCCAGGACCATATGGATAAGGCTATAACACAATATGTTGCTGTTATCAATTCCAAAGAATTCCAGAACGAGTTGAAGGAAATAAAAAAATCGAAGTACGAACGTAACAAGCAACTGGCCAAACTGGAAAAAGGATTGACTTTTAATACCCGCCGTCATGGCCGTGATCATGAATCGGAAGCCGACTCCATAGGGCTCAGCTATATGCAAAACACCCGTTACAACGTAAAAGAAGCCATAACCGCATTGGGCTTACTGGATAACATGGACAAAGACAACTATCCTTCCGATTCAGGTCTGCAACGGCATTTCAGCTTTGCCGAAAAACCCTTCAATTCCAAATGGCTGAAACAGGAAACCGGTTTCTTTGGCGGTGTTGCCGATAAAAAGATCAGTAATAAAGAAAGAGATTCCTTAAAAACCCATCCCGATTGTAAGGACCGTGCAGAGCGGATACGGCCCACTGTTGAAAAAATATACAAACCCGGCAGCCGCAATTTTGTGGTAAGTGAAACTACATTTAAAGAGCTGCAAAACAAATTTAAATTTGAGATCATTGAATATTGTTTTCAATCCGAAAACATAAGCCGCTGTTTGTATCTGGCCATGGAGATGTTGGAAACCAATCCAGCCAATGCTTACCTGGTAACCACCATTGGCAAGTGTTTTAATGAAATGTACAGCCACCAGAAAGAACATACACTCAATCGTATTGTAAATCTGCCTTCCCCTTATTTTGATAAAAACTATGATATACTAAACCAGTTCATTCAGAATATAACACTGGGCGATATGGCATCCCTGGGTTATCATTTTTTAAACCGATACAAAACACAATTGGCCGGCGATGCCGGATTTGAAAAAACATTAGCTACTGCACTTAAAAATTTCAATCTTTACAAAAACTAAAACACACAATATGAAAAGAATCCTGACGCTGATCTTCTGTACGTTTGCAGCTGCTGGTGCCAGCCATGCACAAGCCAAACTAAGCATCGACGATGTAAAAAACGTTTACATCCGCAACAACGGCACCATCATGGATGGCGAAGAACTGAAAGGTTATTTCACCTTTTATATTTCCGATAAGGTAGACCGCAAGACCAACGAGTACACGGTACAGATACTGGATGCAAACCTAAACAAAATAAAGAACATTGTTTTTGAAGACGACAAGAATGTTCAGATACTGGAGAGCAGCTACAACAGCGAAAGCATCATGTTTTTGTTTTACAACCGCAAAGAGAAAACGCTGGAGTACCGTGCCTATAGTTTTGAGGGTAAACAATTATCAACGTACACCAAAGAGTTGAACAACCGCAGTAAATACCTGATTGAAACCACGTATGGTCAAAAATCAGACGAGGGGCAGAACGAAGCCCTTTTCAGCGTTGGCAACACCGGGTATGTTACCATTTACCCGGTTAAGGAAAAGAAGTATTTCAGTTACGAGATCAATTTCTTTTTCACCGACCGGCGCAAACAATGGACCTATGAAGCCGCTGAAGAGCAGGAAGATAAATTTGCCAGTGCCATGTACCTGGGCGAAACCGACAGCCTGGTGATCTTTGAAGTGGTAAAACAACAGCGGATGATCGGCAGTGGCGGACCGCATAGCTGGTTACTGGGATTAAATATTTTCACCGGCAAAAAAGTATTCGAAATAAGTACAGAAGCTGAAGACTATAAGTTTTATCCCATGAACATATCGCCCATCAGGGGATCTTCCAATTTCTTATTAATGGGCACTTATTTTGAGCCCGATGGCAAAGTGATGAAGGATGCCAGCCTTGGCCTGGCTGCCTGGACCTTTAACAGCGCGGGTAAAGTAGTGGCAAAAAAATACAACAGCTGGGAGAACGACATTGGCAAATATGTAGAAACCGGCAAAAAAGGTAAAATTGATGACCTGGGCTATGTATATTTTCATAAGATATTACAAACGCAGGACGGTAACTTTTTTGCCGTTGGCGAAGGTTATAAAAAAGTAGCCAGCGCTTTGGGTATAGCATCTGCCATTTTAAACCGTGGAAGTGGTAGTGTAGCCACGTTTAAGTTGAAGATCACGGATATGGTAACCTTTAAATTTAATGAGAAGTTTGAAATTAAAGCTGCACAGATCTACGACAAGAACAGCAATACCCAGGAAATGCCCAGTGGTATTGAATATAACTCACCACATGTAATGGCTGTTGCTGCCAAAGCATGGGGCTATTTTGATTATGATTATACCTCAACCAATAAGGAACATACCCGTTTTTCGGTTTGCTACAGCGATTATATCCGAAGTAAAGATTACAAAGGCAAGACATTTAACAGCATTACGTATAACGAAGGCAAGGTTACTACTGACAAGATCGAGCTGAAGAGCAAAGCGAAATGGACGAGTGTTTTCCCTGCTAAAGAAGGCTCGGTAATGATCGTGGAATATTTTAAAAAAGAAAAGAGACTGGAAATGCGTTTGGAGAAACTAAACTAAGGTTTTATTTAATGATATACTGCTGCCAGCTTACTCAAGTTGGCAGCTTTTTTGTTTGCCTTTCTTTTTCGAAGTCGGGAATCTATGTTTTTTCGCAAGCCTCTTATGTTGGCTGCAGAACTCGCAGTACTACGGAGCAATATTCCTTTTCTTAGGCGAGATTCTGCAAAAGCTATGAGCGTTGGCTGCAGGACTCGCCGTTCTACGAAGCAATATTTTAAATTTGAGCATACCCGGCTGAATGACGGCGAGTCCTGAGCCCGCCCGCTGTGCTCGTTCAGAGACTCCTGGAAACCTAAAACAGGTTTATGGGAATACACCGGTACAGGTAATAAAAAACGGAGGCTGTGTTAAACAGCCTCCGTTATAAATCGTTTTAAAAACCACTAATTGATCTTCACCAGTTTCACCGTTTTTATGCTGGTGCCCTGTATCACTTCGGCAACATATTTACCTGCCGGTAGATTGGCGCCCATTTTAAGGGTTTTGGTAGTACTGTTTGCCATCATCACCTTCTTGATATTACCCGTTTCATCCAGTATACGCACCGTGATGGGTTCATTACTTTCGCTGATCACCAACAGTGTAAAATCACCGGCCGATGGATTCGGGTAGGTTCTTACCTCCATGGTATTTTCAGCATCCGTTTGCGTGATCGGGTTTGTAAACGGAGGAGCATTGATAACCTCCACCGTAAATGAACAGGTAGCCGTATTTCCACCGCCATCGGTGTAAGAGAAACTGTTGGTGGTAATTCCTAACGGGAAGGTTGCACCGCTTGGTAAACCTGAAGTTTGCGTAAGCACCGGGTTGCACTCAAATTCTACAATGAATGGATAGAAGTAATTGGTGCCATAATCAAACCATTGTGGCGTATTACCAAAGTAATTGATCAACGCATAATTCTCATTGCCCCCGCTGTTATTGGGTTCGCCCGGCCACCAGTTGGTGTAACCTAAAGGCTCAGCGGTTACCCATCCAAAGGGTCCTCCGGGTATTGCACGGGATAAGCCGATCCAGGCAGCGCTGTTGCCAGCCACCAGGTTGTTCTCTGCTAAACTTGATATGGTAACCAGGTGGCCACCTAAACCCGTAGCGATGGCACTGGCCTGTGCCCAGGTTCTGCTGAAGCTGGAACGGAAGTAGGTATGTCCGCCCATAGTACCCAGGTAGGAATAATTGGGTAAACTGGTTGGAATAACGCATCCATAACAATTATCAGTTAACACCGGTGAATTGTAGGTAACCACGGCTCCTCCGGGAGATGTAGCCGGGGTAGAGATATTAGCCGGACAGGTTAATGTAGGCGCTTCGGTATCATTAACGGTTACCGTAAACGAACAGGTTACCGTATTGTTTGCCGCATCGGTGTATGAGAAACTGTTGGTGGTAACACCCACAGGGAATACTGATCCGCTGGGCAATCCTGCTGTTTGTGTAACACCGCCGCAATCAAATTCAATGATGAAAGGATAGAAATAATTGGTGCCGTTATCCACCCATTTGGTGGTGCCATAGAAATTCATCAGCACATAATCTTCATCTCCGGCTCCTCCGCCATTATTTGGATCGCCGGGCCACCAATTGGTATAAGCACCATAAGGCTCACCGGTAACCCAGGTAAAGGTTCCTTCCGCTGCTTCATCCGTTAACCCGATCCAGGCCAGTTGGCCATTTCCACTTACAAAATTATTTTCTCCTTCACTGGAAAGGGTAACCAGGTGTGCGCCTAAAACGGTAGCCATGGTCTTGGCCTGGTTCCAGGTTCTGCTGAAGTTGGAACGGAAATACCGGTGTCCTCCAAACTCGCCCAGGAAGGTGTAATTGGCGATGGAAGTTGGGGCAGTACATGGTGTACAGTCGTTTAAAATAGCTGGCAGGCTGTAGGTAACTGCTTTTCCGCAGATGCCAGCAGCGTTTGGCGTAACAATATTGGGAGGACAGCTTAAGCCAAAAGAACCTGCCGTTAATTGATACACCCGCACATGGCCACTGAAAGCGCCGTTGCCGGTGTTAAGATATGCCCCGATGGCAACCGTTTGCCCGTCGGATGAAAGCGAAACCGACCAGCCTGAATAGTCATTCGCCGCCTCGCCGTCAATGTCATCGCCCTGCTGCACCCAGGCACCGGCCATGTTTTTATACACCCGTACATGGCCGCTGATAGTGCCGTTGCCGTCGTTAAGATATGCCCCGATGGCAACCGTTTGCCCGTCGGATGAAAGCGATACCGACGAGCCTGACCTATCATTCGCTGCCTCGCCATCGATATCAGCGCCCTGCTGCATCCAGGCACTGCCATTCCATTTATACACCCTTACCTGGCCGCTGTTAGAGCCGTTGCCGTCGTTAAAAACTGCCCCGATGGCAACTGTTTGCCCGTCGGCCGAAAGCGATACCGAAATGCCTGACTGGTCACCCGACGCCTCGCCCTCGATATCAGCGCCCTGCTGCATCCAGGCACTGCCATTCCAATTATACACCCGCACCTGGCCGCTGTTAGGGCCATTACCGTCGTTACCTGCCGCCCCGATGGCAACCGTTTGCCCGTCGGATGAAAGCGATACCGAATAGCCTGAATAGTCATCCGCCGCCTCGCCGTCGATATCAGCGCCCTGCTGAACCCAGGCACCGGCCATATTTTTATATACACGTACATGGCCGCTGTTAGAGCCGTTGCCGTCGTTATTAATTGCCCCGATGGCAACCGTTTGCCCGTCGGATGAAAGCGATACCGACCTGCCTGACTGGTCATCCGCTGCCTCGCCGTCGATATCAGCGCCCTGCTGAACCCAGCCACCGGCCATATTTTTATACACACGTACATGGCCGCTGCTAAAGCCGTTGCCGTCGTTTTCAGGTGCCCCGATGGCAACCGTTTGCCCGTCGGCCGAAAGCGATACCGAAGAGCCTGAATAGTCACCCGCCGCCTCGCCGTCGATATCGGCGCCCTGCTGAACCCAGGCACCATTAATTTTTTTGTACACCCGCACCTGGCCACTGTAAGCGCCGTTGCCGGCGTTATAAATTGCCCCGATGGCAACCGTTTGCCCGTCGGCCGAAAGCGATACCGAAGAGCCTGAATAGTCACCCGCCGCCTCGCCGTCGATATCCAGTCCAAGCTGGGCCCATACCGGGTTGCCTGTACTGGCTAATATTACCGGGTTGCTGCCGTAAGTGGCCTCGCAGGTTGGGTTTGCCTGCAGCCTTACTTTAATATCATAATTGCCTGGTACCAGGCCACTGAATGTATTACTTGCCTGCCAGTTGGTGCCGTTATCTACACTATATTCCAAAGTGCCACTACCCGTTGCATTTACCACGATGGTACCCGTTGGGGTTGCACAGGTGGGTTGAGTAACTGTTGGTACAGTAATAGCTGGTGGCGTGCAAGCAGGGGCAGTTATTGTAAAATCGGCATTCGAAATATCAAAGAAAATATTTCCTACAGCCTCTACTTTAATTCTGGCACCGGAGGTTGCTACATTTGGAATAGTAACAGCCTCTGAACCATCATTAGGTGTACTGGCCAGTATTACTGTTGGATAAGTAAAGCCACCATCTGTTGACATGGATATCTTAACGTTGGCGCAGTTTATAGGTGCGCCATCGGTACCGGCAATATCCCAGGTAACTGTTTGTGATGAATTACCTGTATAGGATTCGCCGCCATTTGGAACGGTAACCACAAATGGGCCGGTTCCCGCAATACTGTTAACCTGGTAAATAGCTGTAAACCCGGTTTGGCATCCATCCCCACCGGTTGTAACCCCACCTCCGCCTGCACGGTTATCTCTTACGGTTAGCCTGAATTTTAACGCCCGGGCCTGTGTTGGCAGCGTTTCTCCTTTTAATCCTCCCATGGTTGCAGCCGGGTTGACCGGATAACCTGCCAGAATTACTGCTATATCCGGGAATGTTCTGCTACCAACAGTTTTTGGAATCCTGGATTTAAATAACGGACTGGTCGTATTTGCATTACCGCCGTTCCAGGCAGTTGATACGCCAAGGTCCCATTCTTCCCAGCAATAAGTGAGCGGGTCGTTATTGGCATCTGTAGCTGCCCCGGTTAGGGTGAAAGGCGTACTTAACGGGATATTTGCACCATTATTATTCATAGCGGCAATTACCGGAATACTGTTACCGTTAGCGGTAGCAAGCTTACAGCCAAAACCATTCCCTGTTGAAATATAATTACTGATCTCATCAAAGCTGATCGTATGAAAAAACGGGTCGCTGTTAGGCTGGATATTATCATTACTGCAAATTCCTGCATATCCCTGTATGGTAGTAGCGCTTCCCACTTCATAAGCAGTACCGGCATTTCGGTTACCGCCGGCGCAACTTCCGGCTGAACTGTTAAAAGTATGGTTGCCGCCCCACTGGTGTCCCATTTCATGAGATACATAATCAATATCAAAGGGGTCGCCAACCGGGCTGGATAAACCGGTTACACCTTTTGCTTTTGTGGTACTAACACACGGACTTCTTAAATTAGCTACACCACCGCCGCCGGTACTGAACACATGGCCAATATCATAGTTGGCAGTTCCGATCACTGCATCAAGATTTGTCTGGTTTTGCCCCAGCATGGTACCACCACTATTATTGGTATAGGGGTCGGTAGCACCATTTGTGTAGACGATCAGGTTATTATTGGCTATTAAAGTCATACGTATTGATACTTCAGTTTCGTATACTCCATTTACTCTATTCATGGTGGTTACCATGGCCGCAAGCGCACCGGCAACTGTTCCGCCATGAAAAGCGGCATACTCGCCGGTACATGCCAATGCTAAACGGTAAGTGTACAATTCGGTACCGCGGCATGGTCCGGTAATATTTGAGGCAGGCACATTAAAGTTATCTTCAGTTTCACATAAAAACGTACCTGTTTTGTTCAGGTGGCGCTTAAAATAACTGATATAATCATTTGTATTATTCGGGGCATAGGGGTCAATATAATAAGCCCCGGTTACAGCAGAAAGTACCTGCGCATGAAACCCCGAGTAAGGATTATAATCGAATCGGATGGTTGCATAGGGATCGGTAATTCCCTGCCCGGCAAATGTTTTTATTTCCGGAAACTTAGCTTCCAGTCCCGGTTCCATAATACTGCTTTCCCAAACACGGAATTCAGCCATAGTACCATCGGGCATGGGTATCTGTATGACCGGTGCAGTCCGTTGGTTAACATTTTTTTCTGATGGAAGCGCCCACAGGAAAGATTTGAGCTGATTGATGTCAGCTTTTAGCGTGTTGTATTTTGTTGGGATGATTACCCGGTTGCCCGCTAGGGAAACAGCAGATTCGCTAACAGACTCAAAAAATGAATTTTTGCCTGCCTGTGAAAACCCGGTAGTTGCAATCAATGCAAAAATGAGCATTAACAGGAACGGTTTTTTACTGTTTATTACTTTACATTTTTTTGGCTGAAAGCATAGATACTTTGGCATTTTCTTTCTCATAATTTCAATTTTAGTTTTGGTTTTTCCATTATAGCAATAAAGTTTTATTCTAACTGGTTGAGCAACATTTTGCCGGCTACACAATCATACTTTAAAAATAAGCAGACCGTTTACCGGGCAAAAAACTACCGGGCATACACATATCCTAAATGCAATCGCACTAAGGATCGCAGGTTTTCCAACTATTCGTACACCTGTATAAAAACAATGACTGCATTTGCTGCCAGGCATTCCAATACTGTTATACGAATAACAGGATGAATACTATTTTTTTTGGGGGGCAGAAACCGGTAACAAGGTTTCAAGAGTTAAGCGTGGTGATCTTTATGAGGATAACTGTATTCACGTAAATATAATGTTTTTGATCAGAATTCCAATTCTATTTTATACCAAAGTGAAATTATATGTAGACCAATTTGGATAATTGGTTTTTTTGTTTTATATTTGGTCTATAATATAATTCACTATGTCAAATGCATTGTATATACCAGTTAAGGAAAGCCTTGAAGAACTGAGGTTCGAATTA
>JANNSN010000032.1:0-28192 GCA_031402615.1 Chitinophagaceae bacterium | reverse complement strand
TATTGTAGTTAGTAACGATAATCCAGATGAGAAGAAGATTTACTTTAATAATGGAAAAGGTATTTTTAGTTTATCTCAAACCTGGGGTGAACCGAATTGGAATACCAGAAACGCATCAGTCGCAGATTTGAATAACGACGGAAAACCAGATATTATAGCCGCAAACAGAAAAGGGCCATCTTATTATTGTCTTAACGACGGATTTGGTAAATTTCCTGCTCAGGTTTACAGCGCTATTCCTGCCGAATCTGCTACAACAATAGTTCCCGCTGATTTTAACAAGGATGGATTTATTGATTTAGCGGTTCCACATCGTGACGGTGGTCAAAGTCTTATTTTTTATAATGATGGTAAGGCAAACTTTAATATAACAAAACCATTTGGCCCTGCCCAAAATGCTGCTCGTACGGCTGCGGCTGCCGATTTGAACAATGATGGATTTATTGATTTAGTGGTTGGTGATGAAAAAAGTGGAACTTTTATTTACATAAATGATTTAAAAGGTGGCATGAGTGCTCCTATATCTTTTGGTGAAAAGCTTGTGCCATCATCAATTGTTATTGGAGAGCTTAATAATGACAAAAAACCTGATATAGTTGTTGGATATGATGAGTCAAAAACAACTGCTTTTTTTAATATGGGAGGTGAAATTAAATTTACTGAAGTAAAATTTGGCGATAATAAAGGGAAGGTATATGGAATGGCACTTGGTGATATTAACAAGGATGGTTTTCTTGATATAGCGGTCGCCAGAACCGATGCAGCCAATGTCCTTTATATTAGCCAAAAAAAAAATTGATACCGTAACCTGGAAAAGTATTCTAAAGACCCGCCGACTTGGTTGGTGGCTAAAGAACCAAAATAAAACATAAAATATTTTCTGAAAAGTAACTGCAATGATTTAGCTTTTCCTTCGTAACTTATGCCCCATATGTGGCAGGATATTATCAATCATTTTCAAACACTGGAAAAACATCCGTTGGAACGGATGGCTATTTTAGTTGGCGGCCTGTTGATCTTTTGGATACTTGAAGGTGCGATTCCATTACTGTCTTTGCATTACAAAAAGAATAAACTGCGACATGCGGCGGTTAATTTTGGCTTTACAGTTATTCATCTTATTATACATACCTTACTGGCTATTTTGATTGTGTTATTGTCAGATTGGTGTCTAAATCAATCATTCGGAATAATTTACTGGCTGCATGCCAATATCCTGCTCACCATTGTTATTGGCACACTGGCATTGGACTTCAGCAGCTGGCTGGTGCACCTGGTGATGCATAAAAGCAAATTACTCTGGAGGTTTCATCTTATTCATCACAGCGATACTAATGTGGATGTAACAACAGGTCTCCGGCATCATCCCGGCGATAGTTTGTTAAGAGGTATTTTTTTTATACTATTTATTTTTATTTCCGGTGCTCCAATGTATAGTGTAATGATCTATCAAACATTGGTAGTTATTGCTACTGCTTTCACGCATGCAAACATCAGTCTTCCACAGTGGCTTGATAAAGCTTTAAGTTATATCCTCATTTCTCCCAATATGCACAAAGTGCATCATCACTGGAAACAGCCTTTTACAGATAGTAATTACGGTGCTGTGTTTTCCATCTGGGACCGGTTGTTGGGTACTTTTAAAAAATTAGATCCCAAAGAGATCCTTTATGGCCTTGACCGCTATTATCCAAATGAAAAAGATGAAGATTTTATGGCGTTGATGAAAAAGCCTTTTCAGAAACTGGATTTGTAATTTTTATCCTTACCGGTCAGAAAACCAACTACCCGAAAGATATTTCTTTGAGCTGATTTTATCTTCCGGATATTATCGTCTCCGGGTGGTTACCACAGCTTTCCTAATAAATCCCGTACGTGAAACCACGCTGAAACAAACGGTGGCCTTTGTATAGTTTACCGCTTTAAAAATTTTAGCTGGAATGCAAACAAGGGTCAGTGTGATTTAGACTAAATTTGTACAACAAATTCAGCAGTATGACCAAACTCTCCGTAAACATCAACAAACTGGCCACTCTTCGCAACAGCCGTGGTGGCAACAATCCTGACCTGGTAAAAGCAGCTATGGATATTGAGCGCTTTGGCGCCGACGGTATAACGGTGCACCCCCGACCCGATGAACGGCATATACGGTATGATGACGTTTTTGAACTGAAGAAAGTGATCAAGTCTGAATTTAATATTGAAGGCAATTGCACCGAACCCAAATTTATGGACCTGGTGCTGGCCAATAAACCAACACAGGTTACACTGGTACCCGATGCCCTGGGCCAACTCACTTCCAATCAAGGATGGAACACCATTGAACATGCAGCTTATTTAAAGGGGGTGATAGAAATTTTAAAAAACGCCGGCATACGTGTTTCTATTTTTGTTGACCCGGTTATGGAAATGATTGAAGGAGCAAAAGCTGCCGGTACAGACAGGATCGAGTTGTATACCGAATCTTATGCCAAGAAATTTGCCACAGGCAATGCACAGCATCCTGCGGACAGGCAACAGGCAATAGAACCTTTTATTGCTGCTGCAGTTAAAGCAAATGAATTGGGCTTAGGTATTAATGCCGGACATGATCTGGATTTACAGAACTTACAATACTTTGCCCAAAATATACCTGGCTTATTGGAGGTATCTATTGGTCATGCATTGATATGCGATGCGGTTTATTTGGGATTAGAGAATGCGGTACAGTTGTATAAGAGGCAATTAAAATAAGAAATACTGCATGGGTTGAGCTGAAATATTTTCTGATATGGATTGTTCTATCCGTATGCTACTTCGTTTTATCGGAGAAGATTACAAAATTTATTGCCCCGGGTTTTGATAGTGTAAAGATGTGGCTAATTGTTGTTACAGTTCGATTAGGATTAATTTCTATTTTTACTATAATTACATTATTCATTGGTATCATTAAACGCAAAAAACGTTTCAGCAAAATAAGAAACTAATACCGTAACCAGATATTTTACAAATAAAATTCTATAGAATAAGCTGCAGTGCACATCATATAGATGGGCACTGCAACTTTTAATAACAGGGCACTGATTACAATTATAATTTCGCGACTTCTATTCGTTCTTCCATCCGGCTGCTAATACGGAATGATTTGTTAAATAAAATTTTCTTGCCAGTTACTTCAAATGTAATTTTGCTGATCTGGTTTCTTTCAATCTTGTAACGGATCTTAAAGGTTTCAGTCTTAATATCCTGTTCAAATAATAAATATCCAGATTCATCTTTTATCAGAAGCCTGCTTCCTTTTAGTGGAAGGTTTTCAAGGTTCAGTTCAAATACAAGCATTCCATCCTGCACTTTCACAAAGTGAATATCCCCGTTTGAGCCAGTGGCTGAAACTGAATTGAACTTAGACTGCGCCTGTGATAATGAAAAGGAGCTGGAAAATAAAACGAATGCAAGCATACATGCAGCTTTAATAAAAACGGATTTAGTTGATTTCATAATAGTTTGATTTAATTGATTAATTTTTTTGACGCCGCAAAGATGTAACAGTGCGGTTAATCAATTGTTACCCTACCGTTATAAGGATGTAACCAAAATGTTTTATTAAAATGATATTTTACAATTGGTGATGGCTTATTCAGAAAAACAGGTACGATAAAAGTTGCATAGAATTATGCCCTGCAAGCATACCAAAATAATCGGAATGGACCATAACACATAACAATACTTTATAAAGAAATATAGCCCGCAATAAAAAAAGTATTAACAACCTGCTGTAATTTTAAGAATTCGTTAAATCATTAAAATATGATTTACAAAAATTGAAGCCTATATAAAAGGATTTCCAATAACATTTGGAATAGCACTTACCGTGAATATTCTGATCACTCTTTTGTAGAATTATTTCATTAAAGACAAAGGGCCAGTTATTGATTGGGAAACAAGTTTCAGATTGGCTTTACTATTTGCCATAATTATTCCTTTAAAGTTAAATTAAAATGATCCGGTTAATTTGCATATTGGCAATCGCTGTTTAAAGACTCCCAGGTTATTATTAAACTAACCAATAATTTCGGCTTCTGCAGCTATTGGTCGCCTGACCAAGAATCTTCGGTTCCTTAAAAATTCACTAATGATATATCGTACAAGAGCGCTCCGAAAGTTTTCGGGATAAACTGTGGCAATCAAGTTATATAGCATTACAACAGCCTGTAACCAAAAACTACAAACCTGACTGCCGGCAGACAGGCCACAACCAAAAAAATTACCTTAATATTTGTGCCAGTTTAGATTCCAGCGCTGCGCCGCGCAGGTTTTTACCAACAACTTTTCCATCCGGATCTATTAAAAAATTTTGAGGAATACTGAATATTTGAAACTGTTTGGCAACTGCGTTCTGCCATCCCTGCAAATCGCTGATATGTGTCCAGGTTAATCCGTCCGTATCAATGGCATTGACCCAGGCTGGTTTGGCTTTATCCAGTGAAACGCCCAGTACCGTGAAATTTTTACTTTTATATTTATTGTATGCAGCTACCAGGTTTGGATTTTCCTGCCGGCAAGGGCCACACCAACTGGCCCAAAAATCTACCAGTACATATTTACCACGCAGGGAGGAAAGACTTACCGGAATACCTGATGTATCCGGCTGCGAAAAATCGGCTAAAACGGTACCGCTACCATTTAATTTTCCCTCGGCAATTTGCTGAGCAATATATTGCCCCATAGCCGATACTTTAATTGCCGGGTCAAGCAAATTATACAACGCTTCCGTTTTTAATACGTTATCTGCAATTTGATTATATCGTATAACCGCCAATGGTGTTATGTGGGCTGATCTGTGTTTGTCTACGAATTCATAGATCAGGCTCATCGCTTTAGTGTTCATTTCAGCATTATATACTGCCCCCTCTGCAAAAACGGATTGATAGGGTTCCAGTAATGTATTAAAATCCTCAAAGGCTTTATGTGAAACCGATCCGGCAATTTTAGATCTGTCAATCGTGGCTTTATCACCCGATATATATATATCATTGTTATCCATAAACAACGTGATATATGGGGGCTGTTTATTGAAAAGAATAATTTTAAAATCGGGTCTTTCCATCTTTCCTTTAAAAGAAAATTTACCTTCCTTTACTACAGACGTTAATTCGGTAGCGCCGGTTTGCCCGTTTAAAAACTCAACTGCTGTACCTTCAGTAAAACCGGTAACCGTGGCATGGATATTAAATTCGGTCAGGTTCGTTTTTTCAACAGAAACACCGGATTTTGTAATAGATTTATTCTTTTGTTGCGTTTTTGCTTTCGCTACGCCCTGGCAAAACACCATTGCCGGTAAAATATAAATCCCCGTAAATAAAAAAACAAATCGGAAAGTTCTTTTCATCTTATAAATTTATAGCCTGCAATTTACTTAGAATTATGCAAAAAGGGCTGGCCTTTTACGCTATTTATGAAATCTTTAGTATCCTGGCTAACATTGTTCGTGTGTTTTAACGCATTAATATAAGCAGAACCTATAATAGCTCCATTTGAATATTTGCAGGCCGACTGAAATGTTTTTTTATCCTGAATACCAAATCCTACTAAAACAGGATTATGTAAATGCATCGTTTTTAATCTACCAAGGTAAGCATCCAGTAACTCCCTATTTTCATTCCCTGCGATTGTTTGTTTGGTGCCGGTTGTAGATGATGAAGAAACTGCATAGATAAATCCGCTGCTTAACTTATCAATTTTTCTTATTCTTTCTTCGCTGGTTTCAGGTGTCACTAAAAATATGAATTTCAAATCATGTTTAATAAAAATTTGCTGATATTGGGTTTCAAATTCATAGATCGGCAGATCTGGTAAAATAATGCCATCAACGCCAACAGCGGCGGCAGCTTCACAAAATTTTTCAACACCGTATTGTAAAACCGGATTCAGGTATCCCATCAGGATAATGGGAATATGAATGGTTTGCCTGGTATGTTTTAATTGATCAAAAAGTAAGGGTATGCTCATTCCATTTTCCAGGGCCCGCATATTACTTTGCTGAATAACCGGCCCATCAGCAATGGGATCGCTATAAGGGATGCCGAGTTCGATGATATCGGCACCATTATGCTGTAAAGCATTTATTACTTCTACAGTTGAATCGAGATGCGGGTAGCCTGCCGTACAGTAAATGTTTAGTATAGCAGATTTTTTTTGGTTGAATAGTTTTGTGAGTCGGTTGGTTACCTCACGTTTACCTGTTAAGGAGTGTGCAGCCAGGACTTCCGCAGGTTCATCAATTTTCTTTTTCATATTATCAAAAAGTTATTCCAATCGAAACTGCCCTTTTTGTTGAGCGCCTCCCTCGTCCCGATTGTTAGCAGGATTCAGGAGTTTGGGATGAGGTTATTTTTCTGCAGGTACAATATTAATTTTCCGGTCATCAATCATGATAAGACTGTACTTTGGTTTTGCATTCATATCCAGCTTCAATTTATACAATGCCTGTTTTTGAGAAGCGTTTTTAGGAAAACTTACCAGGATACTGTCCCCTGTTCTTAAAACCTGGTAATCCTTTCCATTAAATCCATCATCCATACAACAAAAAAACTCGTACCGATCACCATTCATGTTGGAGATCATTTTTATAGACCTGTTATAGTCGGAACAATCTCCTGTTTTTTCAAATTCCAAATCATGATTAATGAACGAATCACTACATGAACAAAGTAAACTGATGCCAATGATGAGAAACGCATATTTCATTATTATAAAAATTTCATGTAGGTATCCAGATCTTTATCTCCCCTCCCGCTCAGACAAACAACAACCACATCTTCTTTTTTAAAATCAATTTTATTCAATGCAAATAAAGCATGTGCCGGTTCCAAAGCAGGAATGATCCCTTCCAGTTTACTTAATTCAAACGCCGCCTGTAATGCTTCCTCATCCGTTGCACTCATAAAAATGGCGCGGCCGGTTTCATATAAATGTGCATGTAAAGGGCCGATGCCAGGATAATCCAATCCGGCTGAAATGCTATGTGGCTCAACCACCTGGCCATCTGCCGTTTGCATGAGTAAACTTTTACTGCCATGCAAAATACCGGGTTTACCCAGTTGGGTAGTTGCTGCACTCATGCCGCTGTCAATACCACAGCCTGCTGCTTCTACTGCCACCAGTTTTACCTGTTCATCGTTTATAAAATGGTAAAAAGCCCCCGCTGCGTTGCTACCGCCACCAACACAGGCTACCACATGTGTTGGCAATTCGGAACCGGTGTTTACGAGTAATTGTTTTTTCAATTCTTCGCTGATGACGCTTTGAAACCTGGCTACCATATCGGGATATGGATGTGGTCCTACAACTGAACCGATGATATAATGCGTATCAACCGGATTATTTATCCAGTCGCGTATGGCCTCATTGGTGGCATCTTTTAAAGTCTTGCTGCCGCTTAAAGCAGGTACTACTGTTGCGCCAAGCATTTTCATACGGGCTACATTGGGCGCCTGGCGCTCAATATCTTTTTCGCCCATATACACAATACACTCCAAACCTTTAAGTGCACAAACGGTTGCTGTTGCTACACCATGTTGCCCGGCACCGGTTTCGGCTATAATCCTTTTTTTACCCAGTTTCAAGGCCAGCAAAATCTGGCCAATGGTATTATTGATTTTATGTGCGCCGGTATGACAGAGATCTTCTCTTTTTAAAAAAATATTGGTATTGTATTTTTCACTGAGCCGCACTGCATAAAAAAGCGGCGTGGGCCTGCCTACATAATCTCTTAACAATTGCTGAAACTCCATTTGAAAACTTTCTTCATGAATTATCTTCAGATAGCTTTCCTGTAAAGCTTTAACATTGGGGTACAACATTTCGGGAATGAAAGCTCCGCCGAAGTTTCCGTAATAACCGTATTCATTTACACTAAATTTCATTTTTTTTGTTGCCAATTTTAGTAATGCTATTTAACCTGGTTGCTTCGCACGCTCGTACTGTTAGATATTCTATTGATCGAAAAGTAATACTCCTCAACCGGTTTTAAATTTTCGCTGTCATCCTCTCCATTTTTTCCTGCGCCGGCTGCCGGATTCACAGGTAAGGGAACGAACGAAATTTATGAGGGGGGCCGTTTTATTTCAACCCCTGCCTGAATTGTAATACCAATGCCATATCTTTTATACCGGGCTCTTTCTCCAATTTGCTGTTAACATCAACTGAAAAATAATCAGGATGTTTAAAAGCCTTTACTTTTTTTACATCGTCAACGCCAATACCACCACTCAAAAAGAAAGGTTTTTCAATTTTGGCTTTGCTGATCAGTTTCCAATCAAATTGTTTACCTGTACCACCTTCCACCTCAGATGAGGCGGTGTCGAACAGATAGTAGTCGCATACTTCGTCATAATCGGCTACCATTTCATCAATCGACCTGTTACTATCGCCTACTTTAAAAGCTTTAATCACTTCCACCTCTTCCGATAGTTCTTTACATAAATCCGGACTCTCATCGCCATGTAACTGCACCACATCCAATCCGTAATCTTCCACTACTTTCATGATCTCATCATATCCGGCATTTACAAATACGCCAACTTTTTTTAAATCGAAGTCAGAATTTTTAAGATCCTCCCCGACTATTTTATTCCCTACGTAGCGTGGCGAATCTTTATAAAATATCAAACCGGCAAAATCAATATCCAGGCCGTCTAACTGTTGCAATTGTTTTAACTGCGTAATTCCACATACTTTAGTGTTCATCTTATTTTGCTATTTTAGTTTTTGTATAAAATTTTTAATCAGATCCAAATCTTTTACACCAGTGTGCACTTCAAACTTTGTACCGATGTCAATAGAAAACAAAGCGCCCGCTTCCGGCCTCTCTGCAAAATCATTCAATCTTTCCGCATCTCCCGGCTCAATTATGCCGCTTAAAAAATAGGGTTTTGCGGCCACTACTCCTTCCATTTTTTTGAGGTGTAGTTTTTTACCGGTGCCCCCGTAGCCTACGCCTTCCGTATCGATCATAAACATATCGCAGGCGCCCCTGTATTCCTGCAGGCGCCACCCGATATTATCCGTTTCGCTGAAACGGAAAGCTTTGATCACCGAAATATAATCTGCTATCTTCTCACAAAACCTGGGCGTTTCATCGCCATGTAACTGCACCATGTGCAACCGGCACTCATCGACCATAAACAATATTTCGTCAACCGTTGCATTAACAAAGACCCCCACCTTATTTATCGTATTCTCTTTTTTTAACTGGCTGGTGGTCATATGCCTTAATACATACCTGGGCGATTTCGGATAAAAAATAAAACCGGCAAAAGACACACCGGCATCCGGCAATTTCACCAACTGCTCCTTCTGTGTTATGCCACAGACTTTTATTCTCATTTATCTTCCGCTTTTAATTGTTTTACAAAATCAGCAAAAGCAATCGCCGGATCTGGTTGTTTCATAAAATTTTCTCCGATCAAAAATCCCCTGAACCCCAAATTTCTGAAGATACAAATCGTTTCGATACGGTCTATTCCGCTTTCTGCGATCCTGATCTTATCAGCCGGAATTTGTTTACTCAATTCAATAGACCTGTTTATATCTACGGTAAAGGTTTTTAGATTCCTGTTATTTATACCCACAAAATCAACCTGGTCACTAATATGTTTCAGTTCATCCTCGTGATGAATTTCCAGCAATACATCAAGCCCCAGAGATCTTGCAAAGAAAGCTAATTCCTGCACATTTTGCGGTGTTAAACAGGCCGCAATCAATAAAATAACATCGGCACCCATGGCTTTGGACTCTATCACCTGGTACGCATCAATAATAAAATCCTTTCGCAGGATGGGAATTTCATTAATTCTTGCTTTACGCAGGTCGTCAGCAGAGCCACCAAAAAAATGCGAATCAGTTAACACCGATAAACAGGAAGCCCCATATTCCGTATACGCTTTTGTTACGTCCACCACATCAGCCCGGCTATTTATTATGCCTTTTGATGGCGATCTTCTTTTGAACTCGGCAATAATTCCTGTTTTAGTTTCATCGAGTAAAAATTGCCGCAAAGAAATCACAGGCCGGTTAAAAAACGGTTCCTGCCTTAGCTGATCCGCCGACAGCATCTGTTTATTCCTTGCTATTTCTTCTTTTTTATGTTCAATTATTTTATCCAGAATATTCATATTACCTGCCAGTTAGTTTTTGTAAAGATTGATATGCCTTGCCACTCTCCAAACTCTCCACTGCCATTTGATAGCAATCGTTGTAATTTTTAAATTTACCGGTACACTGCAAAGCCATGGCTGCATTTGCCAGCACTACGGCATTTTGGGCCCAGCTGCCTTCTCCTTTTAAAATAGTTAAAAATATTTTTGCTGCTTCTTCCACCGAATTTCCACCATGTATATCCATTGGCCTTACTGTACGTTTCCCCAGGTCTTCAGCACTGTAAATTTTTTCACCCGCATTGGTAATAACTTTCACATCGCCCGTTAAAGAAATTTCGTCATAGCCATCCAGGCTATGGATGATGGTAAATGAGCTGCTGCCCTGTTGCAAAACATAATTATATATCCTCGCCATTTCCAGATTATAAACACCCACCAACTGGTATTTTGGCGAAGCCGGGTTAACCATGGGACCCAGCATATTAAAAAAAGTACGTACCCCTAAGTTTTTCCTGATGGGGCCTACAACCTTTAATGCCGGATGAAACATGGGTGCATGTAAAAAACATATATTGGTTTCGTCCAGTTCTTTCTTCAACGCGTCATTATCTTTTTTAAATGTATACCCCAACTGTTCCATTACATTGCTGGAACCGCTGATCGAAGAAGCGCCGTAATTGCCGTGCTTGGCAACTTGGATACCCGTACCGGCAACAATAAAACAGCTCAGTGTTGAAATATTAAAAGTATTCTTTCCATCGCCGCCGGTACCTACAATATCTAAAACATCATGGCCGTTCAGGTCAACAGGAATACAAAGTTCCATCAGTGCATCTCTGAAGCCCAGTAACTCTTCAACGGCAATGCTGCGCATCAGGTACACGGTAATGAATGCGGCTATCTCGGCATCGCTGTACATTTGCTTCGAAATATTATGCAATACTTCTTTAGCCTGGTCCCTGGACAGGTTTTTATGTTCAAATAAATGGTTTAGTATCTTTTTCATGCCCCTGTCCCCTAAAGGGGAACTTAGATTGTTAATTTATAATAAATGTCTTCCTCGCTTAATTTCACTAGTATATTTTTATTCTTCGCAAATGTCTTCTAGTAAGTTCTCCCTTTAGGGGGCGGAGGGGGTTAACCAATTCCTCAAAATCTGTTCCCCATCCGGTGTCAACACACTCTCCGGGTGGAACTGAACACCCTGCAAATCAAATTCCTTATGCTGCAATCCCATGATGTACCCGTTCCCATCTGTTGCTGTAATTTCCAGCTCCGTTGGAAGATCATCTTTAAGCACAATCCAGCTGTGATAACGGCCAACCACGATCTCATCAGGCAGTCCATGTAAAACCCCATTAGGGTGAGTTACCACCAGCGGGTGATGCAACCGAATGGTCGTAGCTACACCATGATAAACCGAGCTTAAATTTGTAAGCGACCCGCCAAAAGCTTCGGCAATGGCCTGGTGTCCCAAACAAACGCCCAATATCGATTTTGTGGCCGCATATGCTTTTATCAATGGCAGTAGTAAACCAGCTTCCCCCGGAATACCGGGGCCGGGCGATAAAATGATTTTATCGTAAGCTGCTACTTCCTCCAAACTGATCTTATCATTTCTGCGCACATCAACTTTTTCACCCGTGATCTTTTCTATAAGATGAACGAGGTTGTATGTGAATGAATCGTAATTATCGAAAACTAGAATACGCCCCAAACCCCTAAAGGGGCTTTTAAGCTCACTGATTATTTCCTGCATCTTTTCTTTTATTAAATCGCTATTATATAAAACTTCGTTATTTGTAAAACGAAGAATTCTTAAACCCAATTCTTTTAAATCCCTTTCTCTGATTTTATCATTTTCTTTTACATCTTGGCTATTATGAATTGATCCATCTATCTCAACAACTAATTCTAATTCATGGCAATTAAAATCAGCGATGTAAAAAGATATTGGGTGCTGCCTCCTGAATTTCACATTAAATTGATTTCCCTTCAACATTCCCCACATGATTACCTCGGCATGCGTCATGTTCTTACGTAATTATTCTGCCATCTGAAAAATCAACTTCGAAGCTTCATAAAACATATTCTCTTTCATGATTAAAATTCACTGTTAATTTGTTAGACAACAGCCGAAATCATCAAACTCTAAAGTCCCCTTTAGGGGATTTAGAGGCCAATTTGTTGCGCCAACCCAATCGCCTGCTTCAACGCATTCAATTTATTATTCACTTCCTGCAATTCACTCCCGGGGTTACTAACAGCAACCACGCCGGCCCCTGCCTGGTATATCAGGGTATTATTCCTGGTTAAAAAAGTGCGAATCATAATGGCATGATTTACAGATCCGTCAAATCCAATAAAACCGATAGCACCTCCATAATAACTTCTTGCAGTGGTTTCATAATCATTGATCAGCTGCATGGCCCTTATTTTTGGTGCACCGCTTAAAGTTCCGGCCGGAAAAGTTGTTGCCAGGAGTTCGAACGGATTTGTATCGGGTTTAACCTTTCCCGTTACTTCACTTACCAGGTGAATAACATGACTGTAATAATTTATCTTTTTGAACTGCGACACTTCGACTTCTGTACACATACGGCTTAGGTCATTCCTGGCCAGGTCAACCAGCATTACATGTTCTGCATTTTCTTTTTCATCATTCTCCAGTTTTATGGCTAAAGCTTTATCTTCTTCATCATCACCGGTTCTTTTAAAAGTTCCGGCAATGGGATGCACCACCACTTTATGGTCCTCAACTATCAACTGACTTTCGGGTGAGGAGCCCATCAGTTTATAATCGCCATAATCAAAATAAAATAAATAAGGACTTGGGTTGATACTGCGCAAAGCCCGGTAAACATTGAACTCATCTCCGATAAATTTTTGTTCAAATCGCCTGCTCAATACAATTTGAAACACATCTCCCCGCAAGCAACTGGCCACTCCTTTCTTCACCATATCTATATAAGCGGCATCAGTGATATTCGATTTTTCTTCGCCCGTACTCTTAAAAGGAAAACCCGGTACATCTTTACTCCTGATCAAACTTTCAATTGTCTCCACATTACTTTCAATACCGGTAAAATGATTTTCGCAGATAAACAACTCATCTTTAAAATGGTTTATAGCAATAACGTATTGATACAGGCGGTAACGCATTAAAGGAATGCTGTTCAAGTCCCTCTCCATGGGAGAGGGATTTAGGGTGAGGTTCTCAAAAAACTGCACTGCATCATAGTTTGTATAACCAAATAACCCCTGTGCAACATTCACTGGCTTTACTGCAGCCTCTTTAATTTCGAACCGTTGCATAAAATCCCAAAGCAATCGTGGCACATTAGTTTTATCTTCCAATTTAATACGCTCTGCAGTTTGTCCGGGCAGTTTAAATTCAATGGCAGATGGATTACTGATCTCAATCCCGGCAACAGCATTAATACCAATAAATGAATAGCTGTTTTCACCTGCATGAAAGTCTGTACTCTCCAGTAAGATGGTATCTCTGAACCTGTCTCTTAATCTTAAATAGATGCCAACCGGTGTATACACATCTGCAAGCATTTTTTTGAAAGTGGTCTGTATCTCTATTTTTTTCATTGTCTGAACGGGGATTTGGGTGGATTAAATAGATTTTTTGGATGTTACATTTGGATTGAATTTTGGATTATCAAGCCGCTTATATTCCAAAGAAACTGCACCAAAATTCAATAACAATCCTACTGCAAGGTTGTATACTTCCAAATAATTTCTGGCTTGTGAAAAATGTGCCTTTTCCAAAATTTCCTTTGCTTTTAATTCTACACTGATAATACCTTCTACAAAAAAGTCAACTCTTCTTTCTCCAATTTGTTCACAACCATAAAATATGGGCATCCTAAATTCTCTTACAAACTGTAATCCATATATCCTAAACTCTATTTCCAAAGCCCGTTGATAAATCACTTCCTGAAAACCATTTTCCAAGGTGGAATGAACTTTCATTGCAGCACTAATTATCTTCGTAGTGATTTCTTCCTATTTAAATTGCGGCATCGCAGTAATAATTAAAAATTTGAAAAATCCTTTTAATCCCAACAATCCACCCAAATCCCCGTTCAGACAAAAAACAAAAAACCCGGCAACTCGTGCCGGGTTCAACTACTTATATATCCATAGCAGTAAGGCACGTCATTTGACAATGCTCCACCACCAACCGTTATTATTTGTATTGATCATTTTCATTACTATTGCAAATATGGGGGAGAAATTTTACTTGTGCAAATTTTTTTGTTGGCGTACCTTGAAAAAAAATAAAAATGAACATCATCGTTTTCGGGGCAACCGGTATGGTTGGCAAACAACTGGTACAACAGGCACTGTTTAATAAGCATCAAGTTAAAGCATTTGGCAGAAATGTGTTCACCACTGATTATTTACAAACGGAAAATTTACAACTGGTGCAGGGTGCCCTGTTTGATGAAACTGAAGTATACAATGCAATGAAAGGATGTGATGCAGTCCTTTCTGCCATTGGCGGCGGTGCTGACGGAACAGACAAGGCACGTACCCTCGGCATGAAAAACATCATCAAACAAATGCAAAAAGCGGGCTTAAAAAGAATCATTGCTATTGGAGGCCTGGGTGTTTTACAGGCCGATCCACCCACATTGCCCGGTGGGCATGATTTTGAGCATGAACATTTGCTGCTGCTGGATAAAGAAGATTACCCACCTGCATATAAAGCAGTGGGATTAGAACACAAAAAAGCATTTGAACTATTACAGGAAAGCGGCCTCAACTGGACCTTTGTATGTCCGCCCAATATCATCAACGAAGGACCCACCGGCAGTTATGTTACCAATGCTGATTATCTACCCGAACAAAATAAATACAAAATAAACGCCGGAGACCTGGCTATGTTTATGTTGAATGAATTACTAAAAAACGAATTTGTAAAACACCGGGTTGGTATATCTAATTAAAAACTTAAAAATTAAAACATGAAAACACTTTTCGTCATTGCGCTGCTGTTCATCTTTAATACCCTGTTTGCACAGGATGCTATCCAATACCAAACACCACCCAAAGAAATTTATGACCTCGTCATGGCAAAGCCTGCACCCGGAGTAACCTTCGACAGTAAGGGACAATACTTGCTCATACTGGAACGCAGCGACATGCCATCTGTGGAAGACCTTGCCCAGCCAGAATTACGCATTGCAGGCTTGAGGATAAACCCCAACAATTTTGGCCCGAGCAGAAGTGCTTACATAACGGATATTACTATTAAAGAAGTAGCAACTGGAAAAGAATTCCGCTTTACCGGCTTACCGGCAAATCTTAAAGCCGGCAACCTGCAATGGAGTCCTGATGAAGATAAAGTTGCTTTCACCAACACAACAAATAAGGCTGTTGATATTTATGTGATTGATATTAAATCCCGTAAAGCCACCAAGGTAAATAAGTCAGCAGTCAATTTAGTTTTAAGTGCTGCATTAGACTGGATAGATAACAACAGCCTGCTGTATGCAGCTGTATACAAACCATTAAACATGGCGCCTAAAAAGCCAGTAGCGCCAAATGGACCTGTGGTACAGCAGAATCTTGGTAAAGTAGCTGCCAGCGCCACTTTTCAAGACCTGATAAAATCTCCTTTTGATGAGTTGCAGTTTGAATTTTATGCCACAACACAACTGGTAAAAAATACCAATGGCATCGAAACAAAAATTGGCACACCCGCTATTTATAACAGTGTAAATATTTCCCCTGATAAAAAATATTTGTTGATAAAAAGAATTGATAAACCATTTTCATATTTAGTTACAGCAGGTGGATTTAATTCCACGATGATGATAACGGATATGAATGCAAACAATATAAAAGTGCTGGCAAAATTACCCAGCAGTGAACTGGCTCCCCGCGGTAACGACAATGTATTGAATGCACCCCGTGGTTTTGGCTGGTTAGATAATTCACCGGCAACTGTAAAATGGATAGAACCATTAGATAGCGGTATGATCAAGAACAAAATGGATTTTCATGATGCAGCGTATACACTGGCTGCCCCCTTTACTGCTACAGCAATAGAACTGGTTAAAACAGCAGAACGGATGTACGGCGTAACGGATGTTTATGCTGATATGTTTTTTGTGACCGAAGGCTCCAGGGCAAAACACCGGACAAAAATGAGCAGGTTTACTGCCGGTGGCAAATCCAATAGCAATCGGATGGAAACACTGGTTGACCGCAGTACCGACGATGCTTATAACGATCCCGGCACACCAATGACCGAAAAAAATAAATGGGGCCGCAATGTTGCAAAATTGATTAACGGTTCTCAATTAGTAATGAGAGGCAATGGCGCTTCTGCAAAAGGCGACCTGCCATTTTTAAATACATTTGATATTAATACAAAAGAAACCAGGGAACTCTGGCGCTGCGAAGAACCCTATTACGAAACCGTGACTGATGTTTTGGATTACGACAGGATGATCATTGTTACCAACAGACAAAGCCAGGACCAGCAACCCAACTATTATTTGCGTGACCTTAAAAATAATTCTGCAAAAGCCATTACTGCTTTCCCGGATCCACAACCCGGACTGCGTGGTATTACCAAACAAAAAATCACCTACAAACGCAAAGATGGTGTTGATCTGGCAGCCGACCTGTATTTACCAAAAGGCTACGATACAAAAAAAGATGGCCCGCTGCCGGTGATGATGTGGGCCTATCCGCGTGAATTTAAAAGTGCTGCTGATGCTGCTCAGTTACGCGGCAGCAAATATACTTTTACCAGGGTTGGTTCGGGTTCTATAGTTTTTTGGGCCACACAGGGTTATGCCATTATGGATAACACCGAGTTCCCCATTGTTGGCGAAGGAGACAATCAACCCAACGATAATTTTGTTGACCAGCTTACCTGGAGTGCCGAAGCAGCCATTGATAAGGTTGCCGAAATGGGTGTTGGCGACCGCAAGCGTGTGGCAGTTGGCGGCCACAGTTATGGCGCATTCATGACCGCAAACCTTTTGGCCCATACTAATCTATTTAAAGCAGGCATTGCCCGCAGCGGCGCTTACAACCGCACCCTCACTCCTTTTGGTTTCCAGAATGAAGAACGCACTTATTGGCAGGCACCCGAAGTTTATTTTGCCATGAGCCCCTTCAGCTATGCCGATAAAATTAAAACGCCCTTGCTGATGATACATGGCGAAGCCGATAATAACCCCGGCACTTTTCCTATACAAAGCGAACGCCTGTACAATGCCATCAAGGGCCATGGTGGTACGGTCCGTTTTGTGCAATTGCCATTTGAAAGCCACGGCTATGCAGCAAAAGAAAATATTTTGCATATGCTTTGGGAGCAGGATAAATGGCTAAGTAAATATGTGAAGAATGTGGCGGGTACGCCGTATGTGAAGTAGAACGCACCAAGGGTTGCCAACCTTTGAAAGGATGGCAACCCTTTTAGCCCTTTTTCGCCCTTGTTGCTGTTCCTCTCCAGCCCATAGCCAACCGACCGCCGTTGTTGGTATTCGTGCGGTTGCATCAGCAGCATTGGCAATCACCAACAACCAGCAGGGTACCAAAAATAAATACCAGCTTTCTGCCGTCGTAGGGTGTGTTGTCCCCGTTTGGGTTTTAACCAACGGGCAGCAAACCAGTGGCTGCATAAATTTGTAAAGAGCCCGAATTCGCCGTTTGTGAAGTAGTGTAATAATTATGTTACGAGCTGAATAACCTTGTTCAACATTGTTGTGTCACTCACTTGTACAGCATACCATTGGGAAACTTTTATTGAAGCGGAGATGATTTGAAAATGGTTCGTGAAGTCAAGAACCAAGACGATGTTAATACATAAAAAACTCTGCCGTCTTAGATATGTTGCCCCCGTCTGTGCTTTAACCAACGGGCAGCATACTCACCAAATAATAAAATAAAAAACGACTGACTAAAATAGCCGCTGGTTGAAACCCAGGCGGGGGCAGCAGAATCGGGACAGCTACCACTACAATTTCCAGTACACATGTCCATAAAAATAAAAACCAAATCTTACTTATATTTACCATAAAAAAAGTTTCACAAAATGGACTTATTTAATACGGAACCAAGTCATACCAAAAACTACTTACCCAAAGATGGTATGGTGAATTACTACGGTAAAATTTTTGGTGTAACAGCTGCCAATGATTATTTAGATATTTTACTAAACAGCATAGCATGGAAAAATGATGAAGCCTTCCTGTTTGGGAAACGGATAACGACCAAACGAAAAGTAGCCTGGTATGCCAATACCAGCTTTGAGTACACGTATTCGAACGTCACCAAAAGAGCATTACCCTGGACGAGTAAATTATTGGAATTAAAATCCATCATTGAAGAAACCACCGGGGAAATGTTTAATTCATGCCTGCTTAATTTATACCATAGCGGCGAAGAAGGGATGGCCTGGCATAGCGATGGTGAAAAAGATCTGAAAAAAGATGGTGCCATTGGTTCTTTGAGTTTTGGGGCAGAACGAAAATTCTCATTTAAACATAAAAAAACCGGGGAAACCATCTCTATGATGTTAGAACATGGTAGTTTGTTGCTGATGAAGGGCACCACTCAGACCAATTGGTTACACAGATTACCTCCCACACAAAAAAAATTAAAACCCAGGGTGAACTTAACATTCAGGAGCATTATCAAATAACTATTTTTTATATGTCAAAACGATAAGCTATACAAAAAACTGAATAAGTATGTTTTACGTAATTTTTCATTGCATAACTGATTGGGCAATGAAAGCTAATTCAAATCTGATTTAGACCATTCTACCCCAGGTATAAAATAACGCTGGTTTCAAAAGTCTTTTTAATCCATTTTTTATCGACACTGGCATAATTTTTGTTATTTCCAAATTAGTTAACGATTAAATCACACGAATTGCTTTGCAAGGAGTAAATTTTTTACTATAACATCAATAATAATATTCCTTTAAACGCTTTTATGATACAATTACTTTAGCTTTTTTAGCGTTATACAATCACACTGTTTTATCCAATATATTAAAAACCCAAAAATTGCAATATGAATGCCACTTATAAACAAAAAGAACTTCTACTTATTCTTCACTCTAACTTTTTTTCAAAACAAATGAAAGAGGGTTGCTATGCTCACTCCGATGGATGGTTTTCGCAAAAAGAACAATTGAAGACAGCATGCATGAATGGATTATCTTCAGAAATATTACCCGAGTGTTTTGACAAAACTTTTGATAAATCATTTCCACTTTGGGAAATAAATGATGCCAACACGTTTATAGACCTGGTATTTTGTAAAAACACACAAAGAGAAGAAAAACAATTTTCGGTAAACCCTTATATTTTTATGCAGGTTCAAGGTTTTAATTAATACTGGTATAAATAATTCCCCCGAATAAATCAGGATGTATTTAAGTTAAATGCATTCTGATTTTTTTTATTAAATTTTTTCTTCAGTTCAATCAGCTATGCCTGGAATGAATTAAGCTCCTGTTTTTTTTATCCAATTCTTATATTCCCGAATTTTTCTTAAGCGATGGCTGGGTTACCTTTTCATTGTTAACTTTCATGGATAACGCAATTCTTTTACGGGCAACATCAACCTCCACAACGGTTACCATCACTTTTTGCCCAAGTTTCACCACTTCATTTGGATCGCTTATAAAACGGTTGGCCAACTGCGACACATGAATAAGTCCATCCTGCTTTGCGCCCAGGTTTACAAAAGCACCAAAATTAGTAATGTTGGTTACCAGGCCTGGGAGCTTCATATCGGGTACCAGGTCGTTTATACTGCTGATCCCTTCTGCGAATTTAAATTCTTCCATGGCTGAGCGGGGATCACGACCAGGCTTTTCCAACTCTTTTAAAATATCTTCCAAGGTATAGGTTCCGGTTGTTTCAGTTACAAAATCCCTGGCATGAAGTTGTTTCCTTAATGTTGCATTTTGAATTAATTCCCGTACCGTACTGTTCACGTGCAGGGCCATCGCTTCCACCAGGTGATAACTCTCCGGGTGCACAGCTGAATTGTCCAGCGGGTTTGCGGCGCCATGAATTCTTAAAAAACCGGCACACTGTTCAAAAGTTTTGATTCCAAGCAGCGAAACTTTTTTAAGTTGATCCCTGTTTATAAAATTGCCATGCGTCAGTCGGTAGTCAACAATATTTTTTGCAACAGCCGTACTCAAACCGGATACATAAGTTAAGATGTGTTTACTGGCCGTATTCACATCTACCCCAACAAAATTCACACAGCTTTCTACCACTTTATCCAATGTATCTTTCAACCGTGTTTGATTAACATCGTGCTGATACTGCCCTACTCCAATACTTTTGGCATCAATTTTAACCAACTCGCTCAACGGATCAAGCAATCTCCGGCCTATGCTGATAGCGCCCCGAACCGTAACATCCTGGTCAGGAAATTCTTCCCTTGCTATTTCACCCGCTGAATAAACCGATGCGCCGTTTTCATTAACCATAAAAATTGAAACCGGTTTGCCAAAATCAATTGTTCTTACCAATTGTTCTGTTTCTTTACCGGCGGTTCCGTTTCCGCAGCCAATGGTGTCAATTTTATATTTGTCAACCAGGCCCTTAATCATCTGCACAGCACCGGCCCAATCATTTTTTGGTGCATGCGGGAAAATAGTATGATACTTTAGAAAACTTCCCTGTTCATCCAGGCAAACCACTTTACAACCCGACCTGAAACCGGGGTCAATGGCCATTATCCTTTTATGACCCAATGGCGATGCCAATAACAATTGCCGCAGGTTTTCTGCAAACACACCGATGGCTTCGTCATCAGCTTTTATTTTACTGGCCATTCTAAATTCAGTTTCGATTGATGGCTTTAACAATCTCACCAATGAATCTTCAATAGCCAATGTAACCTGTTTGGATGCCAAACCTGTTGATAACACAAAGATCCGTTTCAATGCATCCTGCGCCGTTTCCTTATCAATATTGATATCCATGGCCAGGAAACCTTCCTTCTCCCCCCGTCTTATTGCCAGTATTCGATGCGATGGACTTTTTGCCAATGGTTCACAATAATCAAAATAATCCCTGTACTTCTGTGCATCCGCGTCGTCTTTTTTGCTGTTCATCACTCTTGAAGAAAACAAGGCATCTGAACTGAATAATTTCCGGATCACATTTCTTGCCTGTTCATTTTCCAAAACCCATTCGGCGATAATATCTCTTGCTCCGTGCAATGCTTCGGTACTATCTTTTACCTGATCATTCACAAACCTGGCGGCTTCTGCTTCAGGATCCTGAACGCTTTGCTTAAACAACAGGTCAGCAAGGGGTTCCAATCCTTTTTCTATGGCTACGGAAGCCCTTGTCTTGCGTTTGGGTTTATGGGGCAGGTAAATATCTTCCAGTTCAGTAGCCACAACACAATCATGTATACGTTGTTTTAATTCCGCGGTAAGTATACCCGCTTCCCCAATCGTGTTTATAATGGTCTCTTTACGCCTCTCCAGGTCTTCATAATATTTGATTTTTTTTATTACATGGCCTATACCCACTTCATCTAAATTACCGGTTGATTCTTTCCGGTACCGGGCGATAAATGGTATGGTCGCATGTTCATTGTGCAACGCAAGCACACTACTTATTTGTTGGAGGTTGAGATTTAAGTCAGCAGCAATAATCCGTATATATTTACTATCCATCGTAATTAATTATGAGATTGCAAATGTATAAGCACATCGCTAAAGAAAAAACTTTGTTTTCCTTTCAAATAAATAATCAATAAAAACCGGTCTCCCCTTTTAAAAAAAAATCAAACAGCAGTACATTGCCGGTTAATTTTTAATAAATTACACACACAAACCAGTTGTTTAATTCTGAATAATAATAATTCCAGGTACCGCATGAAGACCATATATAAGACTGACCGGTTGCTATTAAAAAAACTTAAACCTGGAGACGCCCATTTTATTTTTGAATTGGTAAACTCACCGGGTTGGATAAAATTTATTGGCGACAGAAATATTAAAACCATGGAAGATGCCGGTAAGTATATTCGGCGAATATTGTCTGATGGCCTTATCCATTATTGGGTTGTATATTTACAGGAACCACAAATGGCTATAGGACTCATTACTTTTATTAAACGCAGTTATTTAGATCATTCTGATATTGGGTTTGCTTTTTTGCCGGCACATGCTAAACAGGGTTATGCATTTGAAGCGGCATATGCAGTATACTTGAACTGACGCAGTCCGGTCAGCATCCAACAATATTGGCTACTACGATAAAAGAAAACGACACATCTGTCAGGTTGCTGAAAAAGCTGGGCTTCAGTTTCAAAAAAACCTTTAGGAATGAAGATGATGAACTTTACCTTTTCTCCATTAATAAAGACAGTTTACCTGTTTAACTCAAATGATGACTTTTAAAAGAACAGATTCAGGCGATGCCGGGTTTAAGTCTCTCGTTTTCCTGCTCGATAAGGACTTACAGGTAAGAGATGGCGATGAACATGCCTTCTATGCTCAATTCAATAAGATTGATAACCTGGGCCATACGATAGTCTGTTATATTGATGACAAACCGATAGGTTGTGGCGCATGGAAGACATACGAATCACAAAAAGCAGAAATAAAAAGAATGTATGTGCTGCCGGAGTTTCGCGGACGTGGAATAGGTTTATTCATTTTAAAAAACCTGGAATTATGGGCCGCCGAATTAAATTACCGGGAGTGCATTTTAGAAACCGGTAAAAAACAGCCGGAAGCGATCAGGCTCTATATCAGCGCAGGATATGACGTTATTAAAAATTACGGGCAATATGAAAATATCGAAAACAGTGTCTGTATGTCGAAAAATATCATGTAAGTCTTTTCCCTTTATTTTTAGATGCCCCGCCCTCTGATTTAAAAATTCGAATAAATAATACCGATTATACAAGTATGTTATCCAAAGCCATTTGCTATCGGTATAATACCATCTAAGATTTCCACGTAGTGCTTTAGACTACTAATTAAATCAAGATGGCATAATAACATTTTAAGCTTCACTGCTTTGCAGTACATTTGTTTTACAATAACTTAGATCATGAGTAGTACAGCAAAGGCATTATTGGAATTATTTAACAGGATACCAAGAAGGCATAATCTGGAAAATGTGAAAGCCATGACTGACATCCTTATCGAATATGAAGATCTATTGATTACGATTGAAGCGGTCAACCCTTTTTACGAAAAAAGTATTCCGGTATTTTTTGACGACCTTGAAATAGTAAGATCTGCCATTAAAAAATCCAATGACAACAAAGCTTCCAAAAAACTCAAAGACAATCTTTTTGATGAAGGTTCAGGAACCCTGAAAGCAAGCATGCAAAACTTGATTGATGTATATGCGGACGGAAAGCGGACGGCCTGATGCAGTAGTCATGCCGATTATCGTCTGCGTGGAAACCGCATAAATTTTTTATTTACCGCCTGTACAAAATTACTTTTCTGCAACAAGGTTTAACAAAAGAAAATATTTCACTTATTTTGGCGAACGCGTGTATGAAAAATTTATATCCGATTAAGTTGAAATATTTATTAGCCATAATTTTTATCACTGGTGTAACGGCATGCAGCAACGGAAGAAAATTCTGCCTGAATATTCCTGTAACTACAACACAAAGAATAACCGGTAGCGATTTTTTTGAAAAAGTAACAACCTCAAATTGGAAAGAAAGGGATTCACTGGCTGTAAAAGAAATATTATCTGGTAATTTTCCTTCCTTTTTAAAAAAATTCACTTCAGTGAATTCTCAAATTAAAGACAGTACCGGCAAAGTACACCGGGCCATTTTTTTTGTATCGCCCGATTACCTGTCTGTTGGTACCGATAATAACTGGGCCAGAATACCATTAACAGCGATGGCGGCTCAAAAGATTGCTGATTCCTTTAATTGTTTTCTACCAACAAGAAAAATCGTTGATTTGATTTATCAGCAGGCGATCGTAAAATTAAAACCAGTTGCCATGTTTGCATTCAGAGACAGTAGTGTAACCATGTGGCAGCATCATTTAATTATAGAAGGACTACGAAAAGGCAGAAAGGGTTTAATTGCAGGCATCAAAAAGGATGTAGTGATTTCCGGAAGCATTTTGAGAAATATGAAACAAAATCGGGAAGCTATATATGGATGGCATCAATTAAACAACAAACCTATACAGGCTTTGTATACTGGACATATAAACTGGTGGGTAGATTACAGTCATGGCGTTAGACTTATTTACAAAAAAATTATTGTAGATGGCAAGGAGTTAGATTTTACCGATGTGATGAAAAGCTCCATTTATAAAAACTTGGTTTGTGATGAAGATTATTGTGATTTTTTTAGCTACCCGTATTAAGTCAACATAAATTTGATCTTTATAGCTAGCTTTTCATGTAAACATTTTTTAGTTCAGATTACCCAAAATCACGAGGCTATAGCAGATACGAGATTGATTGATTGAAAACAAAATTTTAACATTTAAAAACCCATTTAAATGCAACCATGGCATAATTTTTTCAATATTTGTACAAAAGAATACCATTGAAAAAAATTTTACCCGTCTTATTAATCTTATGCTCCCTTTTTACCAAAGCACAGAAGGTAGAAAGCATTTATGTAAACCTGTATACCGACAGCCTGAAGAAAGGAACATTCAATTATATTAATATTGATGGTAAGCTATCAACCGGCAAATATTTGCCGTTGGACAGTACGCATCTTATTTTCTGGTCGTCGGCCGGAAAATTCAAAGGCAACAGTTTATGGATAGACAGGGATATCGCCGTAGATAAAGTGAACATTAAAGTAACCCTGAGAAAAAATCCTGCGCTGGTTAAGGAATTCACCATATACATTAAGCAAAAAGCCGATCCAGAGTTAAGATCAATGGATGAAATTATGAAGAATCCAAAATCCCGGAAAGGCAAAAAATAATTATTACTCCAAAATATAATGCCCGTTACATCTTTCAGATGTAACGGGCATTATTCATTTCCCGGCCCTGCAATCTACCCCAACGAACCCAGTGCAACCCGCCGGGCCTTATATTATGCAAATTTCTTAGCGTCTTCCAAAAACTTGGCTAAGCCTATATCGGTTAACGGATGTTTTAATAATCCTAAAATAGAATCAAGCGGACAGGTACAAACATCTGCACCGGCCTCGGCACATTTAATAATATGTAATGGATTTCGTATCGAAGCAGCCAGAATCTCTGTTTGATAACCTTGCATGGAAAAGATCTGTCTCATCTGGTGAATCAGTTCCATGCCATCCCAGCCACTATCATCCACCCTGCCTAAAAAAGGAGAAACATAACTGGCTCCTGCTTTTGCAGCCAAAATTGCCTGTCCCGCACTAAAAATAAGTGTACAGTTAGTCTTTATTCCATTATCGGTAAACCACTTCAACGCTTTGATACCATCTTTGATCATTGGTACTTTTACCACAATATTTGGATGAATAGCTGCCAGTTTTTTACCTTCAGCAACAATTCCATCAAAATCTGTAGAAATAACTTCGGCGCTGATATCACCGTCAACCATTTCGCAAATGGTTTTATAGTGCGCCATGACCGCGTCCTGTCCTTTAATTCCTTCTTTAGCCATCAAAGACGGATTGGTGGTAACACCATCTAATATTCCTAAATCATTTGCTTCGCTTATTTGAGCAAGATTGGCTGTATCGATAAAAAATTTCATACACCATACCCCTAACGGGGATTTATTATTTAGTTAAAGAATGTTTTGTTTGACAAAAATAGCCGAATTGAAAGATTTACTGAGAATTATTTATACAGTATTTTTATTGAAAATCATCAATTTGAAGTAATACCGATTTTACCAGTATGTAGTCCAAAGCCATTTACCATGGGTATAATAACATCTAAGATTTCAACGTACTGCTTTGAACTACTTAGTAAATCAAGATGGTATAATCTGCTTTAAAATCCTTTCAGGAATAAGGCGCATAAAAAATGGCAAGTTACTTACATCGCACCGCTCAACCATCTACCCTTGCTACCTTCCGGTCCTGGGGGAGTTCAATAGGAGCTGGTCGTATAAGACTTGCCGGGGCGAAGATAAGGGATATATGTGGAATTTGGAGACTACAGTCGGGAGACTGGAGCCTGGAGTCGGGAGTCAAGAGTCAGGAGTCAGAAATCACGGCTCTTGACTCACGACTCTTGACTCACGACCCGGAACTCCCGACTAAAATCCAATCCCCGGCTTTTCTGTTCTTGAATTGATTTTACCTACACCTATCAATTGATCAGTACGATCGGTAAAAGATCTATAGTACATTAAAATGGTATAACTGTTTTCTGTTTCCCAGTAGTCCCCTTCCAGGTCGCGCCTGTTTGCAAAATTATTTTTATCTACAGCTATATACGTATAATTGTAATACCCCTGTTTTAAAAAGGCCGTGCACTCATACACACCTTTCTCCACATTAAAAACCATTTTGGTTTTGTCGTTAAATTCGTAATTGGTTAACTGCCCTGCCAGGTAAATATCTTTATCGGCATAGGGCATGGCATTAGGTGCGGCCAGGCTAAAGTGTACGGTTGCATAGTCGCCCTGCCAGTAAGGATTAATGGTTTCATAGGTTTCAACCAAATACATGCCGTTAAGGTCCCGGAAGTAAACATAACGCTGTGCCGTACGGTCAGCATCCGGAAACAGGAATAAATCTGTTGATGCTTTTTTGTAATCCGCTTTTTTTACCCTGTCGCTTTGAAGGCGGAAGCTGCGCAGATCGAGCCAGCGCCACTCTTTGCCTGCCGGGAAAGTTGAATTGTTCTCTGTATTATATTCCAATGAATTTCCCCTGACAAAAGTTGGTTTTATATCTTTTAAAGAATTGTCCCATCGGCTATTCTGCAGGATCACCACTTTAACCTGCTGGGCAGCACTAAATGTATTTAACCCGTTTATATTTGCATTGAATACAATTTTTTGATGTGATCGGTAAAACTGGGGCGTAAATGGCTGAACCACCTGACCCCCGATGGAAGCTTTTTGTTCCAATACCAACATCCGCCTTGTAAATGCCAGTTTAGCTGTATCGCCATTCAAATATACTTTTAAAATATAATTCCCCGACATGGTTAATGATGTTGTCCGGTCTGGTAATAAGGCCTGGTAATGCGTGTATTTTGTTAAGGCAATGGAAGAATACCTGTAGGTTCCGATCCGTTGCTGGGTAAAACCTTTAATATACAGGAACGGACTGATATCAACGGGTTTCCAATCGTAATCGCAAAGTTGAAAACTATAATAATAACTTTTTACATTGGCATCCAGATCATCAAAATTCAGTTCAAGCTGGTCGAAACTGCTAATTTTAAAAATGGGCAATGATTCCTGATCGCCGTACATGTGAAACCTGACTGCTTTTATATTTTCCTTAAATACTGCATCCGCCATTTGCGCATACACATTTAAGCTTAATAAAAAACAAACTGTTAAAATAAGGTAAGTTTTATTTTTTTTGCTCCCGGCTTTTTGATTGATACGCATCATTGTTGCATCGCCCTCTTGTACCGCATTGCACAATTCAACTTTTCCCATGTTATCTGTAATCGTTAAGTTTAAATAAAATACATTTGTAAGATACCAAAAATTATACCGTTTGAATGTTTCTGTCTTTATAGCAAAACGAATTGCCTTCAACCGGCAAAAAACATTCAGCAGGTTCATCATCAGGCTGGCCATCGGCGCTACTGCCATCAGCGTTGCAATTATGATCATTGCACTCAGTTTTGTAAACGGTTTTCAGAACGTCATAAGTAATAAGGTTTTTAGTTTTTGGGGGCATATACGGGTGCAGCAGACTGTTGAAAACAGGGTAAGTATTGCCGAAGAATTTCCAATTACCCAAAATGACACCATTGAAAAGTTTCTTAAAAAAATACCGGAGGTAAAGTCTGTTGAACGTTTTGCCACCAAATCGGCCATTATAAAATTTCAGGCAGATATAGAAAGCGTTTTACTTAAAGGAGTTGATTCTTTTTTTGATTTCAA
>JANNSN010000031.1:0-36660 GCA_031402615.1 Chitinophagaceae bacterium | reverse complement strand
TAAATCAGATGTCTCCTATCGTCGACATGACAGATCGTTTAGAAATAAGTTTCAAACTGAGACACCACCAAAAATCAAGTAGTGTATCAGTTTGAAACTGAACATATGGTTTTTGTCATTTCGACGATAGGAGAAATCTATTTGTTTACTAAATCAGATGTCTCCTATCGTCGACATGACAGATCGTTTAGAAATAAGTTTCAAACTGAGACACCACCTAAATTTGGTACAGGCGTATGTGGCATAACTATTCAGTTTTCACTTACTACCTGGTGTAAGTTACTATCCGGTGTAAACGCGTTACCGGATACTCCCAATAAAGCGATCGTACCGCATTAAAAAATAGCAGCGCCAACGAAAATGAAATTTGCAGTATATTTAATGCATCAAAAAACTGATTCACCTGATGGAAAAATTATTGTATCCCCGTTTTTTAATTGTGAAAGATAATTTTTACAGTCACCCGCTGGAGGTATATAAAAAAGCACTACAATCCAGTTATTTCGAGCCCGAACACGTAACAGGTTTCCGGAGCAGGTTGGTTTATCATGAAACAGGGGTTAAGGGCAAGCTGGAAAAGATACTGGGAATTAAAATTACCCAGTGGGATACTGACCCGGTTGAAGAAAACGGTGTTTTTTACCAGGGACTTTCTAAAGGAAAGAAAAAAGAAGTACCCGGTGTGCATTCTGATGAACCTTATAATGATATTACGGTCATCATATACCTTACTCCCGGTATTCCGCTGGAATGTGGCACATCATTGTGGATGCATAAGAAAACGGGTCTCAGGGATCCCGCTACTGCGGCAGATGCCCGTAGGCTCAATATGAAATTATCCGATCTTAAAAATCAGCTGGAACTGGAAAGCAAAGACCGTAGAAAATGGATTGAAATAGACAGGGCAGGGTATGGATTTAACCGCATGGTTGCTTATCCTTCCGGAATTTTTCACTCGGCAACCAACCATTATGGCGGCCATTTAAAAACCGGTCGCATATATCAAACTTTCAGGATTGGGGTAAATTGGAATTCTTTTAGAATGAACAATGCATAGCTGTTCAGGATTTAAAGAATTCAAGTAATAATTCCTGGTAAGCATAATCATCTTTTGTTTTTGTAACAACCATTTGTTTCATCAGTTGCAATTGACGGGGATCATTGATTTTCATGGACGTTGCCCACAAGGCAATATCTTCCAAAATGTTTTTTTCTGTGTACGACAATGTACCGGTTTCAAGTTGTACTTTGTTACAAAACATGTCGATAGCCTGCTGCCTGGCAACGACGTAATTATGTTGCCATGCTTTTTTAATAACCTCTAATACTTTGGTCGTTATTTCAAGAACATTCATCGGGATCTTTTCACCCAGGTTAACACCGATATTGCTTTGGGTAAAACGCAACAGGGTTTTGGAGGTACTGCGGTAATTTTTTCCTGCCTTTATTTTATCATATTCTTTTTTTGCCAGTTGATGTAATGCAAGGTCAACCGGCCTGAACCCATACTTATAATAAAACCAGAATGCACCACTGGTAATGCCTCCAGGGTTATCCAATCCAAACTGGTAGGGCTCTATTTCAACATAACTTACCCCAAGCGCCTGTTTTAAAACCCTGAGTAACTGGCAAAGCACATAACCCGATTCACCACCCCGGAAAGGTTCAAAAATATTTAAACCAATTTTTGCCATCTTTCCAAAAACCCAGATGCCGCCGTACGATACAGGAATTCCGTTTTTGAAGAATGTAAAACCAAAATAGGTTTCAAGCGGCAATTGCCGCTGGGCGATCATGCTGTAAATTGCAAAAGTTAACCCTCTTTCCAGGTCATACAGCCTGATGCTGTCTTCGCTCAAAAATGTTGCCGGATCAATTTCCCTTACAGTTAATGCCATGCTATTTTTGATCACTTTGCACAGTTGGCGCCTTTCCGTTTTGCCGGGCATACGAAAGGCCTGAAGCGGATCATTGAGCAATTGCACATAGTCAAATTGCTTTAGTAGATCTACATGATAAACTATTTGAGGAACGGGTATGCGGTTAAAGGCCCTTGAAAAAAATGCATTCTTCGGTTCCAGTTTAACATATAGGTCTATGCGTTCTATAAAAAGTTCCTTTAATAGCGGCTGATCGTTTAACTGCTCCAGCTGATCAAGCAGAAATGGAATATACTTTCCGGGTTTTATATGCAGCACTTCAAGCAGGTCTATATTATTTAATCCTGCCGTTGTTTCTGCTTTTAATGTGGCGGGTAGTGTGATGTTCAGTATGTCATTTAGTGATAAGGTAGGATCGTAAAAAGAGTCGAATGTTACTTGTAGATCCTGGTGCTGAATAAGCCACGCTAAAAAATCCGGCGAAAAGCGGGTAACGGTATCGGTAAAAGGCAAACCCTCGTTTTCGGGATAAATTTTATTGAACACATGTTTTTTTCCAAATGTTGCAATACGCTTTAGCTCTTTTTCGGCAAGGTTTTTTGTTTGTGGATCGCCGGGGTAAGCACATATAAACAGTAAGAGGTCGTGATAGCGAAGGATGTAATTTTCGCCGGGCAGGCCTGTTTTGCTTAAACCAGTCAGTAATTCTTTTTTTACGGGGGCAGTCGTTTTATCAAATTTGCCGGCTATTTGTTCCAGGTTTTTGAAGAGGCGTAAAAAATTATTTTTCATCATGGAATAAAATTGGGTCATCAAATTTGATTTTCCGGGTAGTATATCTCTCCAGGCTTCATGGTGCATCGTGTGTTTGATGCTGTTTTCACTTGCCGAAAATCATTGGCTATCCTGTTACAACAATAGCGGAAGTGCGGAATCCAGGTCAATCACTGTTTCATCCAATGGCCGTAAATTTTCATTTTGTAAAATGGTACCCAGTTTTCTGAACTCAAATTTTTCGTCAAAATTTGAAAAGCTGTTCCTGAACATTTTCAAGAGTTCATTTTTATCAATAATTTCATCAAGGTCCATGACATAGGAATGTTCGGCGACATAATCCAGAATGGGTTCTTCGCCATGTACGAAATGGCAGTTTAACCTGCAGGCAAAACCTTTTTTTATAGCATTTCTTTTCTTCATGATATCCATGGTAGTCCTGTTCGTTAAGTGCCCGGGGTTATTACGGATGTTTGAAAGATGAAAATACCATTTGGTAACGATCATTTCTGTCTGTTCTATCATTCGATTAACATGTATTGTTGGTAATGAAATGTGTTTCGGTGGCTAAGTTATACCGATTATGCCAGTATTTAGTCCAAAGCCATTTGCTATCGGTATAATACCATCTAAGTTTTTCAACGTATTGCTTTGGACTTATTAAATCAAGATGGTATTAGTATATGATTAAACCACCTGGTCATGGTTTCTTTCCAGGTGGTGAAACAAAAAAAAGTGACACTGCAGGGCTCTATCCCAAAATACTTCCCCGAGATACAGCGATTCAGGTTGGGGATTACGCAAACCTTTACCTGCCTGCCTGCACAGGTATGGGGCACCTGTTTTAGCAGCGGGTTTCTAACAAATTAAGCCAAAGATGAACACCGAAAATCGGTCAATCCGCCTCCTTTTATCACTGGTGTATTAACTTATTCTTACTGTCGATGTAAAACATCTTCTGATCCTTCATCACCCGGGCTTCTCCATTGTCGAAGTTGTCTGCAAAATCATAAGCTGGGTTAATAATCCATTCTCCTTTGGTATTAATATAACCCCAAATCCCTTTTGTATTGGCTGCGGGGGCAAGTTCTTCTGAAAAACTACGTGCATTAGAAAAGGTTAAGGGAATAACTACCCGGCCGGAAGTGTCGATGAAACCATAGAGGTTATTTTTTGCAACAGCAGCCAGGCCATTTTTAAAACTCATGGCGTCATCATAAATGGTTTCTGTAATTGCCTTACCTGTGCTGTCCAGGAATAACCATTTCGATTCCAGTCTCACTGCAACATACCCTTCAGTAAAGGTTAGCCCTTCCTGGTACTGAAGTTTTATCACTTCTTTACCTTTATCATCCACGTATCCGATCAGGCCATTCTTTTTAACTTTTGACAAACCGCAAACACAGTTGTCGACAAAGTCATAATTCTTTTCCCATTTTTGCGAATAACTGTTCAGTACCGGGAATAACAGGAGCAGTAATAATATCTTTTTCATACTATTTTGTTTATGATTAAAAATAATTCGGATACAACTTACCCTGTTATTATGAACGGAAAAATGATTTTAATAAGTTAATTCTATGATTTTGGTTTACCTTTTGGCGTCTCAGCTGATCCATGCACGATACTGTTTCCCAATATCCTATTTGAGCCATCCCGATAAATTACAAAACCACGGTTTCAGTGAGCATTTTCTTGAAAAAATGGCCGATATGAACCGACCATGATTCCGCCATTGCATTGCGAAGTTGGCTGGCAGATTAAAAAAACGCCATGATTGTTGTATCTTGACCATCCCAATGGATACAGTTTACATAAAACAATAACAAACTAAATTTATTACCATGCAGCCAATTAAAAAACGTGTTTTCCTCGCCACCATAGTTATTCTAAGTGTTTTTGCGGCAAGGACCCAATCTCTCGAAAAACAATTTGATCAATTGCTGAGTACCGAATACAAGCCCGGCAAACCGGGTGCCACAGCTTTGATCGCCAAAAACGGGAAAGTTATTTACCGAAAGGCCTTTGGTAATGCCGACCTGGAATTGAATGTGCCGATGAAACCCGAAAACGTTTTTGAATTGGGCTCCATCACCAAACAGTTTACTGCCGTTTCCATCTTGATGCTCATGGAACAAGGCCGGTTGAGCCTGGAAGATGATCTTACGAAATTTATTCCTGATTATCCCACGCAGGGTAAAAAAATAACTGTTCATCATTTATTGAACCACACTTCGGGTATAAAAAGTTATACCAGTATGGACAAATTCATGAAGCTGGCGCGAACCGACATGACTCCTTCAGAATTAATAGATGTTTTCAAAAATGAAGCCATGAGATTTGATCCGGGTGACAAATGGGAGTATAATAATTCGGGTTATATTCTGTTGGGGTATATTATTGAAAAAGTATCCGGCCTGGCTTATGATAAATTTATCGAGGACAATATTTTCAAAAAACTGGGTATGGCGAATTCTTATTACGGCAACAACAGTAGGATCATCCCCAACCGGGCCCACGGTTACCAACTTAAAGATTCGGCCTATGAAAATGCCGATTATTTAAGTATGTCATTGCCTTATGCTGCCGGATCACTAATGTCGACCGTTGATGATATGTTGCTTTGGAACCAGGCCATTCATAACAATACCCTGATAACCAAGGTAAGTAAAGAGAAAGCGTTTGCCAATTATAAACTGAATAATGGGGATCTTGACTATTATGGTTATGGCTGGGGGCCCAATGAGATCAATGGTGCACCGTCTGTAGAACATGGCGGTGGAATTTTTGGTTATACAACGATGGGTATTTACGTACCGGGCGAGAATCTATATGCCATTGTACTGACTAACAGCAGCGGTAAATCGCCCACGGATGTAACAATCAAAATGGCAGCCATGGCCCTGGGCAAACCCTATGCAGTAAAACCGCTGGTAGCTTTAACTACTGCACAATTGCAGAAGTGGGTAGGTACTTATAAATATTCCGGGGATGTTTTGCGGGTGATTACTTTAGAAAACGGCGCTTTATACAGCCAAAAAGCGGGGAGTATGAAGCTTAAACTGATACCCACCGGTGAATCTTCGTTTACTTTTGAAGGTACTACCACGCAGTACGAATTTGCAGAGGAGGATGGGAAAAAAATTGCAGTGATGAAGGACAGGATACAACAATTCAAAGGCGTGGAGACGAATAAAAAACCGGTTGCTTCGAAAAAAGAAGTAGTATTAGATTCCGCCGATTTATTGAAATACATCGGAAAATATGAGTTAACGCCCGGTTTTGTTATTGAAATAACCACACAGGGCAACCAGATATTTGCCCAGGCAACCGGCCAGCCCAAATTTGAGATATTTGCTGAAAAGCCCGATACCTTCTTTTTAAAAGTTGTGGTGGCCAGTATAGATTTTAATAAAGACACCGAAGGTAAAATAATCTCTCTAACGCTGCACCAGGGTGGGAGAGATATGGAAGGAAAAAAAATAAAATAGTTTACGGGGTTAAACGTATTGACCCATTCCGTAAAGTTCTGCAGGTTATAATCCAAAACTATACGGCTGATGTAAACTACGGTTGTTTGGTTCAACTTGCTTTTACGCCTAAAAAATCGCTATTATGGAATTAGGTGTTGGCATGTTTGGTGACCTGCATATTAATAAAAACGATGAGATTTAACCCGCCGGTCAGCGCCTGCAGTAATGGTTTGAAAAAATAAAACGGATGGACGAAGTGGAGCTCGATTTTTATGGCATAGTTGAACATCACCGGCAGGATTATGGCGTATCAACTCCCGAAATTATTTTGGCCGCGGCAGCTACGGTTACAAAAAACATCAGGCTCGGCAGTGCCGTTTCTGTATTAAGTTTGGAAACCCGGTAAAACTGTATCCCGGTTTTACAACAATCGATTTATACCGATAATTCCAGTATCCTGTCCGAAGCCATTTGCTATCGGTATAATACCCTCTAAGCTTACCACGTAGTGCTTTGGACTATTTATTAAATCAAGATGGTATTATTCGGAACCCGCATTGCACCTGCTGTTCGGGAAGCTGTAAGTAAAAAATGATTCTTGCCGGACTACAATAAGCCTCAGGGCTTTCTTTACCCTTTCGCCCAAACAGCACTATTTGTTAAAATAGGCCTATTATTAACTCTTTTTATTTGCACGGGCAACCCATTGTTTGTAAACTGCATTTATACTTTTATAAACAAATAATTGTAGTTCAATTTTTCATGGATATAGCGAAACTGGTCATAGCAGCAAAGCAGGGAAGTACGGAAGCCCAGAAGCGCCTGTTTGATATATTTGCAGATAAAATGCTGCTGGTTTGCTGCCGGTATGTAAAAGGCAGGGAAGATGCTGAAGAGTTATTGTTGGATGGGTTTTATAAGTTCTTTACCAAGTTACATTCCTTTACATACCAGGGAGAGGCTGCACTTTATGCCTGGCTGAAAAGAATCATGATCAATGAATGCCTGATGTTTTTGCGAAAAAAAAATGTTTTCTGCATGGTGACAGATTCGGTGGTTGAAGATACTCCCATCCGGGAAGATGCGCTCCATAGTTTATCTGCTTCAGAAATTTTTGATCTTATTGCAAAATTGCCGGTTGGTTACCGCACTGTTTTTAACTTATATATTATTGAAGGTATGGGGCATAAGGAAATAGCCCTATTGACAGGTATTTCGGAGGGCACCTCAAAATCACAACTGAGTAAAGCAAGGGCATTACTACAAAAAATGTTATCAAAAAATGGAATCGAATATGTTAAGCAAAAAGCTCAATGATCCTTTCTACTGGAAAGATAAACAGGACGAATTAGGTCGTTTACCAGGATACGGCACTGTTGAAAAAAATATTTTGTGGGAGCGACTGAACGAACGTTTGCAGAAAAAGTCACGTAACACAAAAGCAGTATGGTATTGGGCCGCTGCGGCAGTACTGCCATTAATCATTACTACCTTGTTACTGGTAACTGAAACCGATCAGGTGTTGGTAGCACATGTGCAGGAAGGAAAAGAAAACAGGATGCCAGTTGTTCCGGTTAAACCACCTGCTCAAAAGGAAACAACAGCCGGTAAGGGATACTTGCCTGATGAAAAAAAACGTTTGGTAACCAACTTTAAGAAAAAAGACAAAACGCATATCATAGATGAGCCTGTACAGGCAATAGAAACGATAGTTGTTATCAGGCCTGCAGCCGATAAAGCAGATCCGGGTGTAACAACAGGCACAAATCTGCTTAACGATTCAGCCATAACAATGACTGCCACAACGATGGTAAAAGAGAAATTGCAGGTTTTACATATTAATGAATTGGGAACGTTTCCTGAACAATATGCTTCACCGGCAAACTTTACAAAAAAACTGGTACCTGTAAAAGCCGGGAATCGCAAAACGAACAATCAAATCAATGCTACCCAGCAGTATACAGTTGGATTTAGAATTAATCTCTCGCCTAAAAATTAAACAAACATGAAAAAGATCATCATTTTAATGATGCTGGCAACAGGCATCACGGGGAAAACTATTGGCCAGGAGGTACAATTTGTTTCAAATACCGATAGGATTTTTGATATGCCGGCCGGTTATTTAAAAAGAAGTTTTACCGTAGATCTTGGTAAAGGAAATAAAATGCAGCTTGACCTAAGTAGTATCGATGACCTGGAACGTTTCAAAAATATTGATTCTCTGTTACGTGTTTTTTTGCAGGATATTGACCCGCTAAAAGATTCCCTGTTGGATGACCTGGCTTCCAAACGAATTGACTACCACACAGATGAAATGGGAAGAATAAAAATCCGCATACAGGTATTTAGGCCAAAAGGGACCAGCTTTATTATGCAGCAGGGAAACCTTTCTTCCTTAAAGTTGGAACAGGACACCGTTAACTTTATCGGCAGTCATCATTTTACAGTTGCCGCTACATTAAGAAAGCCGTTTACAGAAATTCGTTATTACCGGCTTCGTTTTATCGTGAATAATCTGACTGACCTGAACAGTTATTTGAGCGGGGGCCTGAATGAAAAAATTGGCATTATTCAGAAAAGTGCGAAAGCCAGGTGGATAAAAAATGATGAAGGTCAATGGCATATTAAGAACGGCGATCGATCGATTTTTTCAAATCATCAACCTGCCGGATACGTTTCGGGAACCGGCGACTACCTGGAATCACGTATAGCAGTGAACTTCCAGAATTATAAAAATAATTTTGTACCCTCCTTTAGCCTGGGTGTTGGATTGGGATTTAACAACGGAAGAGTTAAGAATGAATTTGGGCTTCTTTGGGAACCCAATTTTTTATTTGCCAGAAATACACTGGGTAATCTGCAGACATTTCGCAATGATTTCCTCACATTTACTTATCATTCCACAGACTTAAAAAAAGACAAAGTGGATAGAAATATTTCCTTTATTAATGATTTTTCATTTAGTTACCTGATAAGAAGAAGCGGTAATTTCTTCGAAAAAAATACGATGCGGATAGGCGTAGGACAGGTTGCAATATTCAAGGATAAGATAAAGCTGACCCCTGTATTATATTTTAATGATTTCTTCAAGGGCGTAACACCTGGTTTGAAATTGATGGTTGATTTTTAAACCCCATCTCCGCAACAGGAACAAACTTAAGCAACCGGTTATCATAATGCCGGTAACACCGCTAAATGGATCACCTGATTTATTACATAAAGGAAAGCCAATAATGATACCGGTGATACCTTTGTGCTGTTTAAATCTGAATGGTTGAAAATTAAGCGGTATGAAATTCTTCTTTTGGTTTTATTTTATCTATTTTGTTGCAAACATTTTTTTATCCCCTTTGAAACCTGGTTATTTTCGGTATTTTTTGTTTATTCATCTTAAAACTAAAGATATGAAGATCACATGTTTTGCTTTTGTAATTGCTTTTTCACTGGCATTCGCCGGTTGTAATAATAAAGTGGCCATGCAAATGCCGGGAATTTATAAAATGGACTCTGTATCTATAAAAGCGGTACAAAATGATACCACCTACAGAAACACAAATCAGCTAAAGATTTATACGCCGGATTTTATGATGTATGCTGATGTGAATGATGGGGATTCTGTTAGCCATTTTGGAATTGGCTCCTACGTAATGGATAAAGATACCCTGACGGAAAACGTTCTATTCAGTGCAAATGATTCAGTTAGCAATGACAAACCTGCAACCTATAAACTGGCGATCGAGAAAACCAAAGGTGGCTTCAAACAGTTCATTTATGGTATGGAGGGTACTGATGGTTCAAAGTTTGATCTAACCGAATATTATACCCGTGTTGGTTCCCCTTCTACATCTGTTTTGGATGGAGCCTGGAAGCAGGTGCAAGCCTACAGCATTACAGGCACAGATACAGTAAGAGCCGGAAATAACGTGCAATACAAGTTATTTCATTCAGGTTATGTCATGTGGGGCCATAGCATAAAAGATTCTTTGAACAGAACACACACCGGCGTTGGTTATGGTAAATTTTCCATGACCGGGGATACAAAGCTGAAGGAATCTATGATGGCTTCCACCTACAGTGTAGTTACCGGCCATGATTTTGAGATTGATGTGGAGCGGATGGGGGCGGATGGTTTTAAGCAAACAATAACCAATAAAGATGGCAGCAAGGATGTGGAGTTTTATGAACGGCTGAAAAAATAATTCTGCCGGATGTATGTAAGTGAATTGCCTTTTAACGTAGCGGTAATGGTTGTAACATTCCCGTTTTAGCGGATATTCCCGTATTTCCCCTGGTTTGCAGAGATACAGGTTAACAGCAACCGGCTATAGGTATCATTTACCCGCCACAGGCTTTCTTACAGGCTTCCAATGAGGGGAACCTGGTTCCACCAACCTGAACCCATCGCCCCGAAATAAAATTCTGCCGGATGAAACTTCCGTCGGTTTTTTGTTTGCATCGTTTATTAGGGCCACATAATTCAATGATCAGTTCGTCGGCAGGGATGTTTATTACCGGTGCTTCAATGAATATCCCGGGTTCCGTTGCTCCGGCAAATCCTTCAGGAGGTAAAACTATGCTTCGGGATGTGGTTTCCAGTTGCTTAGCTGGTTTTGGCTTACTGCTAATTTTCTTTTTCGGTGCCGTTTTTTTCTTAGGTGCTGCTTTCTTTTTCACCACAGGTTGCTTTTTTGGTACCGCCTTCTTTTCGGTCGATATTTTCTTTTTCAGTTTTTTTTTTGCTTTTGCCATACAATCAATTGTTTAGTGTTATGGTTTTAATATAAGTAAAGCGAAGTGCTTTACTGTCGTTAAAAATCACCGGGATATCAAATACCAGCGGTTTATTTCCGCCAACTTTGTTTGCTTCCATGCGCACAATTTTAGCAATGTCAAATGCCGTTTTGGTTTCCTTTGGATTTTCCGGAAAATCAACTGGCATAAACAACAGGTTGAAAGCATTTTTCTTTTTTGCTTTCCGGGCTTTTACAAAATAATTATTATTTCTCGTCTTCTTAACGATTAATACAGAATCAAAGGAAATATAGCCATCATTTAACAAACCCCAGTAAGCCGGCCCGGGGCCCGTACAGTAAACAAAGGGGTCGGTGTTCATTGGCCTGTAGTGCATTGAAATGAATACAACAGCCGTATTTTCAACATCCGATCCTTCGTCGCTGTAACTAAAATTGTATTTCAACAGGTAAATGTCTTGTGTAAATCCATCGATATCTCTATAGGTTACCCGGGGTTGACTGCTGCGGGTATTGAGTTCTGTAAATTCCAGCAAATGATCTTTTTCAATGGTTGCTTCACTGAAAGATGCTTTATAGATTTCCATTTTTTTTGCGGGCACGGTTACAGGCATTTTATTATAGACCGATCCCTGTATACCCGGCAGGTTCTTAAAAAAATCCGCAGCCTTGTTGTCGAATGTGGCTTTAATATCCAGATTGTATTTTGGTTCAATACAGCCTGTAAAAGCAAAAAGGCTGCAAAACAATACGATGCCGTATGATTTAAAGTTTAACATGGAAAAGTTTATTGTAAGTGCCTCCAAAATAAAAACGGTTCACATCATTATTGGGATGCAGGGGAAATCGCCCCAGCGTATGAATAATATCCTGCAGGCCAAATACTTTTCCGGTTTTTAAAGAACGAAGGGAACCCACAATACCAACATCTACCGCATAACCACTGGCCAGAAAAAATCTTACATTGTAAGCAGAAGTATTAAATGCAGGAGGCAATGTTTTTTTGCCTTTTGCAATTGAAACAGAATCCATATTATAATCGGGCAAATTGATGCCGATCAGGTTGGATAGTTCATAAAGCAGTGGCGAGTAGCCGGTAAACTGGTCAAAAGTAAATTCAACATTGTTGTATTGCTTTCGGTTATGAAAATAAAACCCAAACCCACCGGTCCACCAACGGTCAAAATTATCTGCCAGCGGAATTTTATCAAAAGGAACAGCGCCATCATTATAATAGTTAAGCGTAAATCCGGGAAACGACGCAATGATGGAACCCACCACCTGGTTACGTTTATGATTGTTGAGGATAAAATTACTACCCAGAAAAATCGCTGTGCTTTTATTACTGCTGATATTATAAAATGGTGCGTTGTTGATGGATTTGAAAAACTTGGTATAGCTGAGTGTTTTACCCATGCTCCAGCCAATATTGAAAGAATTGACCAGGTCTACCTGTATATCGCCGATAAGCGGGTTAAGATTTGCACCTAACGATTTGGTATAAATGCTCAACGAGGGGCCGTAATTAACGGAGAAGTGATTGTTATAAACCCCGTTTGCCATAAAGCCTGCATAGATCCTTAAACCCGGAAATTTTTGTGATGGACCGTAATTTAAATTTAAACTTAACCCGGTATTGAAATAACCGCTGTATATCCACCTGGATTGTGCTATTGAACTTTCCGTAATTACCAAAACAAAAACAGCGGTGATGATTGTTCGCAGCACAAGCAACTTACCATATCGAAGGATTTCTTTCAAGTGCATAACGCTTTAGTGCTGATATTTATTAAAGTTACAAGGCATTTTACAAATTTCAAATAAAAATAATACCACCCGTTAGTATTAATCACATTAGTCTGCATGGTAACCGATCCCCCGGGGTTTTCTCCGGGTACTTTAATATGGCATTAAACGCAGTCTTTGAATTGTAACATTTTCTTCACTTTTGAATTATTAGTTTTAAAATCGTTCTCACCTGCTAAATCTTTACAACATGAAACATGTTATTCTTTGCGCTGTATTGGCCACATGTATGTTACCCGTAAACAGCCAGTTCGCCGATATTGTAAACAACATGAATAGTTCCCGACAGGTTAGTTTGGATAACCATGAAAACGGGGGTCTTAACATCGGTTCCCAGGAAGACCCGGATGCTGGCAAAATGTTGGCGATAGTATTTAAAACCCAGGAATTTTGCCGGGCAGAATTAAAAGATTTTGAATTTGATGTCAGCTTTAAAATAGAAAGTGCCACCATTTATTTTTCGGGTGCCAATTTCAGGAATGTGGAGACAGGATACATCACCAGCAGCAGTTTGAAACCCGTCCGTAGTTTTATGGCACGCTGTGCACCTGGCTCGGTCGTTGTTTTTGATGATGTAAAAGTTATGGGGCCCGATAAGCAATTGCGCTCAATTCCGGGAGCCAGGTATTCATTGTATTGAATTTTTTTTCAATGCAATCCTTATCTGCCACAATAAAATAAAGATCAACTGCGATTGATATTTTTTTGGCAGCTGTCGTTTGATGATATTGATCAAATTTATGGGTGACACCAATAGGGTATGCTTCCCCGATTTACGCTGATATTTTTTTACACGGCATAAATTGAATACCCGCAAGGAAAAGATTTTTTTCCGGGTATTCACTTTTTTTTCTGATGCCTGGTAATACCATATCGATTTGATAAGTAGACCAAAGCACGACGTTGAAATCTTATATGGTATTGTGCCAGCCTGTACCGATATATTGGGTAATAACAAATGGCATTGGACTAGGTACTGGTATAATCGGTATAAAACCGGCGAGGAGGAGGGGGCTGTTTTATTTATAACAAATGCCTGTTAAACATCGTACGTGACGGTATTTTTAGGATATTTGCAAGTAAATCGTTATGAAATACGGAGTTTTTATCTTTTTTATTTTTCTATGTTTTGAGTCAACGGCTCAACTTTGCCAGGGTAGCCTTGGCGATCCAATAGTTAATATCAGTTTTGGCTCGGGGAATAATCCGGGGCCTCCGTTATCCGCTGCTTCAACCGGGTATCAATATATAACCAATGATTGTCCCAATGATGGTTTTTATACCGTAAGAAGCAACACCAGTAATTGTTTTGGCAATACCTGGCACAGTTTAACAACTGATCATACGGGAGATGCCAACGGATATTTTATGCTGGCAAATGCTTCCATTCAACCCAGTGCCTTTTATATTGACACCATCAGAGGCCTTTGCGGAAACAGTACTTATGAATTTGCTGTTTGGGCCATCAATGTGATTAAGCCAACCAGTTGTAATGGTAGTACCATACAACCAAATATTAGTTTTACCATTGAAAAAACCGATGGAACAATTCTGCAAACCTTTAATAGCGGAAACATTCCTCCAACAAACACGCCGGTTTGGAAACAATATGGTTTCTTTTTTACAAGTCCCGCTGCAGGCTCTGATATTGTTATCCGTATGTTTAACAATGCATCCGGCGGTTGTGGTAACGACATTGCTTTTGATGATATTACTTTCAGGCCTTGTGGCCCGCAATTAACTGCTTCCATTGCAGGACAAACAAATAATCGGTTTGATATTTGCGAAGGATCAAATGCCGTTTTTACTTTTACCTGTTCGGTGTCGGCCGGATTCATGAACCCGGTTTTTCAATGGCAACGGCGGTTTAATAATGGCACCTGGACCGATATCCCGGGCGCAAACATGACTTCTTATAATGAGAATTTTATCCCTTCCAATGCCGTTGGTAATTATGAATACCGGCTTAGCGTGGCAGAAGCGGGTAATCTTGGTTTTCCACAATGCAGGATCTCATCGCTACCGTTAACGGTTACCGTTAATGCTAATCCTGTGGCAATAGCTATCAATAATGGGCCTGTGTGTTCAAATAGCATGTTAACCCTAACGGCCACAGGTGGCAGTCAATATATGTGGACCGGGCCAAACGGGTTTTCTGCAACTACGGCGGTCGCAAACATCTATAATTTTCAGCCGGGCCAGGCCGGTACTTATATGGTAGCGGTAACCAGCGCAGCAGGGTGCAGCAGTACGGCAGTAACTACCGTGGCTTTAAAACCATCACCGGTTGCTGTTGTGCCATTTACCGATACCGCTATTTGTTTAAAAGATTCAATACAGTTATCAGCATCGGGCGGTGGCACTTATGAATGGTTTCCTGCTGCAGCCTTATCGGCTAATAATATTTTTAATCCATTGGCTTCGCCTGTGGTTGACAGTCGTTATGGTGTTGCGGTTACCAGTACAAACGGCTGTAGTGATACTGCATATATCCATGTAAAAGTATACAGCAAAGCGATTGCCAACGCTGGGCCCGATAAAACTATTCTATCGGGCGGCTCCGTTGTTTTATCCGGAAGTATACTGGGCGCTTATGCTAATTTTCTTTGGTCGCCTGCAACGAATATCAATAATACAGGTAGTTTACAACCCATTGTTAATCCTTTTGCAGACACGGCATATATACTTACGGTACAATCACGTGGTGGTTGTGGTATTAGTACAGATACGGTGCAGGTAAGATTATTCCGCGAAATTTATATTCCCAATGCGTTTACGCCAAATAACGACGGGATAAATGATAGTTGGAGCATACCCGCTTTGGATGCATACCCGAATTTTGAATTATCTGTTTTTAACCGCTATGGAGAAATAGTTTTTAAAAATAGTAAAATAAACAAAGGCTGGGACGGCCAATATAAATCCGGGCCATTACCTGCAGGAACTTATGTTTTTTTCATTAAACTGGGTGTAAGTGGCGAGGTAAGAAAAGGAACAGTCGTGATTTTGCGGTAAGGTTAGGGAAGTAGAAAAGTTGTTCCGTAATTTACCTAAATGATTGATAGTCTTGTGTATTACCGGATTTATTTAAAATATAAAATTAGAATTGTGATTTCCTGTTAATTGCTTTGAAACATACAATGGAATATTGTTTTTGATGTATGATAATTTTTTTTTTTTGGTTTGTATTTTTGATTTCCGGCAACCGATGCAGACAAAGGTTACCTTTTACAAAATCAGGTATTAAAGGCAACAGTTCCATTTCGTGGTCCTGCTTTTCTATAATGATTATTCTTGCTATCTGACCGTGTATTATAATTACCGGACAAATCTTTTATAAACAAAATGAACAAAAAATGATTCAGAAAACGTATTTTAAAACCAAAGATTATTGCAAAGTTAAATTCAGTTTTGCACCGGAAAACGCTGAAACAGTGGAGATCCTGGGATTGAACAATGATTGGGAAAACGCAATTATTCTCAAAAAGAAAAAAGACGGTACATTCTCAGCCGATATTTCTTTGCCAAAAGATACCAAACAGCAGTTTAAGTATTTGGTAGATAAAACCGAATGGATAAATGATGCTGAAGCAGACGGAGAATTGGCAAACGAATATGGGAGTACCAATAGTGTACTGGATATTTGATTTTCTATTTTCAGGAACGTCATTGTCAGTTTTAACCACATAGGTACATAGAAACATAGATTGCACATAGCACGATGTTTTTTCGCCCAATATCGTCAGGGAAAATGTATGTATCTGGTTAAAATCTGGTAAGTGGTTAAAAATTTGAAACAACGAGACAAGTTAGCAATAACAGTTTTGTATTTGCCGGAAAGAATGCGTGTTTCAACAATATGCATGACGCTCATTTTGTTCTATCGGGTGTAGCCATTAGTGCTTCTATGGGAGTTGTATTGGGTACCGTATTTAGCGTAATTATGAAAAATGTTGGTATGGGCATTGGAATTCCTTTTGGCACCGCCATTGGAATTTCTATTGAAGTTCCCTCAACAGAAAGCCAAAAAATGAGAAAGTAGAATAGTGTTTTACCGATGTTGGTCTTATTCGATTTATTTTTAGATCCACCCCTTAACCAGTAGACGCCTAGTCCAATGCCTTTCCCGATTGTTTCGGGATTATCACCGACGACTGAAATTTGAGCTGTTGCGATTTTTTTTGTAGACTCTTTTCCGGTGCTGCGCCGTTGGTAATATGACCAGACAGCGGCGTCTGCGATTGCGCCAGTTGGACTTACGTGTGAATAAAGAACACCAATATCGGCGAAACCGAAAACCAAAAAAAGAAAAAGTAGAATAGTGTTAACCGGGGATATACATTTTTATATTCAATGTTTTTCAATTCTAAAAGATACCTGTCTCACGTTGCTTTAGTATATTGCAACCATGGTATGTAAAACTTTCTTGCCGGTATTGCTATTGGTTTTGGGTTTCACAACAACAGCGCAGCAACATTATTTAATAACGGGGACCTATACTTCAGGAAAAAGTGAAGGTATTTATGTGTACCAATTCAATAGTGGTGATGGCAGTGCTAAGGAAATCAGCCAGGTAAAGATCTCAAATCCCTCTTTTATTGCTGTTTCGCCTGATGAGCAGTTTGTGTATGCAGTTCAGGAAGATGCAGATAAAACAGGAAATGGCGGGAACATCTGCGCATATCGTTTCAACCGGCAAACAGGAATACTTTCATTTATTAACCAGCAACCTTCAGGTGGCGATCATCCCTGTTACGTAAGTGTTGATAAAACCGGGAAATGGGCAGCAGCCGGAAATTACAGCAGTGGTTCCCTGGCCATATTTCCGGTACTGGTAAACGGTGCTTTAGGAGATGCGGTCAGTAAAATTCAACACCAGGGTTCGGGGGTTAATAAAACCCGGCAAAATTCTCCGCACGTACATTGCACTATTTTCTCAGCAGATAATCGTTTCCTCTTTGTTCCGGATCTGGGTATTGATAAAACCATGATCTACGCTTTTGATGAGATCACCGGAGAACTCACAGCAGCTAAAGTTCCCTTTGCCCGGTCAAAAGTTGGAGCAGGGCCAAGGCATCTTTGTTTTCATCCTTCCAATAAATATGCTTATTTGATGGAAGAATTGAGCGGAACAATCCGGGTATTTAAATACCGTAACGGTAAACTTGAAGCCCGGCAAATCATCAGTAGTATGCCTTCAAAAGACAATAGTAGTGCAGGCAGCGCAGATATCCATGTTTCACCGGATGGCAGATTTTTATATGCGTCAAACCGTGCCGAAGCAAATTCTATTGCCATTTTCAGTGTGGATCAAAAAAATGGTAAACTTTCACTCGTTGGTCATCAACCTACATTAGGTAAAACACCCCGCAACTTTAATTTTGATCCTACCGGAGAATTTTTATTGGTAGCCAATCAAAACAGTGATGTCATTGTAGTTTTTAAAAGAGATCAAATAACAGGCCTGCTTACCGATACAGGAAACCGGATCCGTATTGGAAACCCGGTTTGTTTAAAATGGATATCCAGCAATTAAAACAGCGTTTGAAAAAACCCGAAGAAGAAACTACCTGATTACATGGACAGACCGTTTGCATGGCTTTTCTACCCCAAATTTTTTTTTCACTGCTATTGATGGTCGTTTCTTTTCACCTTCTTTACAATTACTTGTTGCAGATCATAAAACTATTATTCAGTCTAGAGTTTTTACCTGTTTGGTAATAAGCAGGAGAGTGGGTTAACAAAGGAGAAGCAGTTAATTACCCTACTTTGAAAATAGGTTGTAAAAAAACAGGCTATTGTACCACAAAAAAATGAACAATAGTGCCTGGAACACATACCATTTAATTAATGGGTAGCAGTCACGCTGGACTCCCCGGGCCCTTTAAAGCTATCGATATCAATACTAAAATGCCGGGTACGAATATTGGTTTGTTGAAACTCATTTTTTAAGCGTAAAGCTGTGGCCTGGAACGATTTACCAACGGCAGTGTGAAAATCATTTAAGATCAAACCATTGGCTTCTTTCATCATCAACTCAGGATCATCGAGATAATAATATAAAACAGCCAGGTTAAAATAGCTGGCATACCTGATCTTACGATCGTGTTTTTTAGATGAGGCATAGTCTGTTTTGATTCTTTCAAAATAATCAATTACCGGTTTTAATTTTTCCCTGGCACCTTCAATTGATTTATCAGCGGTCATACTAAACAGTACTTCATTCATTTCTCTGAATATTCTTCTGCAATCGTCATACTCCGGGTGTTTTCTGCTCCCCACAACCCACATATAATCATTAACGGTTACTTCCTGAAAACCAAAATTATCAGTGATACGGTTACTCAGGTAATGTATGGCATTGTTAACTGCTTTTTGATAAAGGTCCCTGGTTATAGATGGGCTGTTGAGCAAAAAATAACTTTCGGCCAATACTCTGATTGCAAATTCGGGGCTGTTATATATTTTTTTATTATTTCTGCTTTCCAATACCTCATCCATCACATGGTAACCCTTATGATCCATGATCTGTGCAGTGCCGGCAAACGTATAAACAACCTGCTGATAATAGGTTTTGTTAGTGCCGGTAACGGCACCGTCTTTATTTTTAATTTCTACAATACGTTCCTTAACCGTAACCGACTCTGGTAAAAGGTCTTCCAGCTTTACACTAATATTAATATGACCGTCATGATTAAGCTTTTTCCATCCCGCCAGTAAAACCGAATTCGACGGGTCATTACCCGGGATAAACGGATTCATCAGTTTGCTATGCATTACAGACACACTATAAGTACGATAAGTACTGTCTATATAGATGTTGGGTAACGATCGAAACTGTACTTTGAAATTAAACCGGTCAAGATCAACTCTTTTTTGTGCAAACAGCGTTAATGGTGCTATTAAACATATTAAAATGTAGTATTTTTTCAAAATGATGCGATTGGATTACAGATTTAACGGTAATCCTTCCTAAATATTTTCTATAAGATCTTTTTTTATATGAAATCTATTTCTTCATATCCAGCATAATTAAAATTCTTTCGTTAGATTTAGAGTTAATAACCCGGTTTTTTAAAACGGTCACCAGCATAAAATTTCGTTATGAAAAAAAAGGCTTTTTTTACTATTGTAATTGCCATGACAGTTTTTTCAGGCTTGGCTCAAACAGATGAGAAAAGACTGACCACCGAAAATTACGAGCAGGCAGCCCAACAATTGGGCTTTAATACCAATAAACTCGTTGACAGAAGCAATGTGAGCCCTAATTGGATTGAGGATGGAAATTTTTGGTATACAGTAAGTGTAAATGGCAAGAAAGAATACATACTTATCAATACGGCAGACGGAAAAAAAAAGACAGCTACAGACTTAAGATCTTTATTGCCAGGTGCTCCGGCAGACGGAACATCAGGCCGAAGAAGAAATGTGTCCCTTGACATTGTGTCGCCTGACGGAAAAAAAGCCGCGTTTATTAAAGACTGGAATTTGTGGGTTAGAGACCTGGATACAAAAAAGGAAACGCAGCTTACGACTGATGGCGTAAAAGATTATGGTTATGCTACAGATAATGCGGGCTGGACACATAGCGACAGAGCCATTTTGCTCTGGTCTCCTGATTCAAAGAAAATTGCCAGTTTTCAGCAGGATCAGCGCCATGTAAGCGATATGTACCTCGTATCAACAAATGTTGGCGCACCTAAACTGCAGTCATGGAAGTACCCGCTTCCGGAGGATAAAGCGATCATCAAAATTGAACGGGTGATCATTGAAGTTGATCCTGCTAAAGTTATCCGCTTAAAAATACCCGCTGATCCAAGAAGAGGAACACTTTGTGATGATATTTCCTGTTCCGGTTCTTTTGATGATAATGAATGGAATGCAGATGCGACCAAACTGGCTTTTGTCAGCAGCAGCCGGGATCACAAAGAAGCAAAAATGCGGATTGCCGATGCAGCAACCGGTGAAGTGAAAGAAATTTTTGAAGAGAAAGTAGCTACACAGTATGAATCCGGGCAAGGAGCCATCAACTGGCGGTACCTGCAGTCAACTAATGAAATCATATGGTATAGTGAACGTGATGATTGGGGGCATTTGTATCTATACAATGCCACAACGGGTCAACTCAAAAACCAGGTGTCCAAGGGTAATTTTGTGATTACCCGTTTATTAAAAGTAGATGAAAAGAACCGGGTTCTGTTTTTTGAGGCCAACGGCAGAGAAGCCGGCAGGGATCCCTATTTCAGCCATTTTTACCGCATTGGGTTTGACGGAAATAATTTAAAATTACTTACGCCGGAAGATGGCAATCATGACATATCCCTGTCGCCCGATGGAAAATATTTTGTAGATAATTTTTCAAAACCGGATATACCCGTGGTTTCGGTATTACGTGATATAAATGGTAGACTGATTGCTGACCTGGAGAAATCCGATATCAGCCGTTTAACGGCAACCGGGTGGAAACCGCCTACACCGATCACCGTAAAATCGAATGATGGCAAATGGGACCTGTATGGACTGATGTTCACCCCATCCAAGCTGGACAAGAATAAAAAGTATCCTGTTGTTAATTATATCTATCCCGGACCGCAGGGCGGTGGCGTTGGCAGCAGAAATTTTTCAACGGCACGAAGTGATCACCAGGCCCTTGCCGAACTGGGTTTTATTGTAGTGATCATCGACGGAGCCTGTAATCCCGATCGTTCGAAATCTTTTCATGATGCCTGTTATGGCAATATGGGTGATAATACACTCGCAGACCAGGTAGCGGGTTTAAAACAACTGGCCGCCAAAATGCCCTTTTTGGATCTTGATAAAGTAGGGGTGTGGGGCCACTCCGGCGGTGGATTTGCCACTGCCGATGCGATGTTTACTTATCCGGATTTTTATAAAGTCGGCATTTCAGAATCGGGTAATCACGATAACCGCAACTATGAAGATGACTGGGGCGAAAGGTATATTGGTTTAATACAGAAAGATGCCGGCGGCAAAAACAATTACGAGAACCAGGCTAACCAGAATTATGCCGGTAACCTCAAAGGAAAACTAATGCTGGCCCATGGCGGAATGGATGATAATGTACCACCCTACAATACCTACCTGGTGGTGGAGGCACTGCAAAAAGCCAATAAAGACTTCGACCTGGTAGTTTTTCCCAACGCGCGCCACGGTTACGGGGCCGATGGTTTATATATGACCCGCCGCCGCTGGGATTATTTTGTAAAGAACCTGATGGGAGCTGAGCCACCAAAAGAATTCAAAATCAGCACAACCGGCAGTCCCATAGCAGCCCAACCGACTGTAAAAGTTTCCGACAGGAAGAATACGATATTTAGTCGCATACCGGTAACTGTTAGAAACATCACGCTGGATATATTTGATAACGGTACGGTCGACGGAGATTCTATCAGTGTGTATTATAACAGTAAAATACTGGTTAGCAGCAGGCGCCTTGCCGATAAACCGATTACAATAAACCTGTTATTGGATGATAAGGCAGCCCAACATGAAATTACACTCTTTGCACATAACCTGGGTACGATACCACCCAATACCGCAACGATTGTGATAAAAGCCGGCGAAAAACGTTATGAGTTGCATTCCAGTGCCAGCCTTACGGAAAATGCGGTACTGGTGTTGGAGTATAAATCGAAATAGATTTTTTCTGTCATCCCGATGATAGTAGATATCTATTTAAAAAGAATGTAGGGAACCGCCTGTCCTGCTCATTAGCAAACACTTACCTATTTGCCCCGGTTTGTAAAAACAGGAATAAGGAATAGAGGCCAAGAAAAACATATCACTGTTCTGAAACAGCCGTCTTTATTTTATTGGTTGTAATTTTTATCCTGACGCGTTTAAGATTTACTTCGTTTCATCCACTTTTTTCTCAAATTCCTGTCTTAAAAGCTCTGGTGATTTGCCGGTCAAAGAAGATAGATACTCCAGTGTAAATGAAAGCAACGCTTCATGCCGGGTTTGCTCCGGATTGTGGGTTGCCTGAAAATCGCCGGCAATCCCGCCACCCGGTTGCTTTTTTCCATTGTTCAGGTGGAATTGATCCCGCCAAAACCGGCGATCTTCCCTCATTTCATGAATCACTTCCCGCATCTCGAGAATCACATCAACTAACAGGCTTTCATTAGATCCGGTAAGGCTTGATTTTCTATCTTGTTCAATTGCCCATTCGGGTGGTGATTTCGAATTGATACTTTCTTTATCATTTATTAAACCTGATGCTTTTTCAGTTTCTGCGTCTTCTTTGGCGGCACCTGGATTTACACTGACCCCAACAGGATCAGGTGTAATAATTTTTACCAGTTCTTCTGTTGTTAAAATTACTTTGTTAATTTCATCCCGGGTATCCTTGTTATCGGAAGTTATTTCCTTGCTGACTGCTTTATACTTCGCCGGACTATTAGCATTGACTTCAACCACGTTGAGATCTTCCTGAATTCGATTTATAAAATCAGGATTCCTGTTTTTTTCGAGGTAGTTGAGTTGCCTGAATATCTCAGGCACTGCATTGTCTGAGAAAGCCAAAATTTTAAAGTCCAAAAGTTTTTCCACTTTTCTTTTATAGGCCAGGTCAATTTCATTCCTGCAGTGATTTTTTCCGTAGTAATCATCAGACAGGATGGGAAGGAAATACTTTGAATCTACTATTGCCCACATATATTTTGCTGTAAAAGATTCTCCAATACCAATACTTTTCTTATCGTAAAAAATATTGAGTTTTTCACCATTTGGTTTTGAGTAAGCCACCAACGGTTCATAAATGTATTTATTTACCCATTCACTCTGGCTCCGGGAATAGCTGATAAATACATCATATTTTTGTGACCCTTCTGCAACACCTGTTGCCAGAAATTTGACTGCAAAACGCCAGGCTAAAATGGCTGCAACAGCCATAGCAATAACCGTGTGCCCGATTGGTATGACTGCATTAAAACTCAACAACATAAAACCATAAGCGAACAGGAAACCCAACGCTGTTAAAAAAGACAAAACCCCTATTACCGCCGGTTTGGTCTGCAGCCGTTTTATGTATTTATAAAACAAAGCAAAAACCAATACCGTAAAAAGCGCAAAGAACAAAGCCTGTGCAACTATTATATACCGATTTTCAATCGGAAAATTCACGCGGCTGTTATTATCCAGTAAATCACTTAAAGCCCATGTTACAATATATGGCCCGGGAATTTGCCTGTTGTCAGTATCAATAACGTCGTTAACAGTATCGCCCACAACAAGGATATTCTCAGCAATATCAATGGAATCGAAACTGCCTTCCGGTAGCTGGAATTTTCCAAATGGTTGAATGCTGTCAGCAATAAATGTATAAGTTCTTCTTTCCATTTCTCCGGAAGAACCGTACGGGACAATGGATCCTTCCCGTTTTGGAATATTACTCAATGACGTTGAACCGGATAGATCCAGCGCCACTTTTCGCGCCAGTGATTCTATCAAAACAGAATCACCAATGAGGTCAGAATAAAAATAAACGTCATTTTTATAGTTAGACACCGAACCTTCCGGGTAGAAAAATGTGTGATATCTTCCGCTTCCGGCTGTCTTCCCGTCTGATCCCGCTAAATAATCACTATACAAAACAGAAGCATGCGCATTTTCAATATCATCAAAATTATTTTTTTCCAAATCAAGAACCGAATGATTTCCTTTAATATCATAGACAGCATAAACCGGGATCTTCAGATCCTTCAATTGTTGTAATGCAGCCTTAAGGTTTTCCAATTCTGTGTTATCATTACTGAAAACGATATCAAGCACAATTCCTTTAGGTCCCTGTTTATTTTTGGATTCCTGTGCAATGGTATTCAGGAATTTGATGACTTTCTGCCTGAAATATTTTAAGTTTGTACCATCTGTTCCGGTTTTAGGTTTTTGCAGATGAACCAAAACAATTTCTTTATGCACAAAATCCCTGGAACTGGCTATTTTATTGGCCTGGTTAACCAGGTAATGATCCAGTTTTTTCCAATTGGTAAGCCACATCACAAGGCATACCACTACAAAAAATGTTAAAAGATATACCCCAAGCCGTTTTAAAGTAAGCATTTTATTTCTCTTACGGTTTTACTATTGGTCGCAACCTTTTTTCTCTGCCTTTTTGGAATACTGCGTGGCTTTATCTTCATCTTCTGCTATACTATATGCAATGGACAATAATAAATATATTTCATGGATATCATCGCAAATTAATGTGGCTTCGTCAACGTCTTCGTCGGCATCATTTTTGGCATAATTGTAATCTTCCTGTTCGTAAACTAAAGCATCCTGTAAAGAAGATATGCAACTGGCATTTAATGCTCTACCCTCGCTTTGTTCAGCTTCAGTTTCTGATTTCAATAAGGCACCGGCTAAATATAATTTTGCTACGATGGTTTCCATATCAATAGTCATGTCGTCGCTATAATCCTTACTTTCAAAATAACGGACTGCCCGCCTGAGTTCCTTAATTGCTTTTGCAGTTTGGCCCGTACTCATGTAAAGTTCTCCAAGGCAAATTAAGTCAACTGCGATTGCGCAGGCATTTGCAAGTCTGTTTGCTTCATCATTAATTTCCGCACTCATCGCACTAATGGCTTCCTCGTAGTTATCGTATTCAACAGGAGCATCACCCGAAGTGTACGATCCATCACGGACAGATTGAGACCTTTCGACCGATTTTTTTATTTTTTTATCATTATAGTTCTCCCCATTGGGATAGCCCGGGTTTCCGGCAGCATTCTTTATACGCACGGGCCGTTCCTCTATAATCGTAATGGTTCCTTCTTCAGTTGCTAAAATGGCCTCGTTTTGGTTATCCTCCAGGTTAGTAAACGTAAAAATCGTTCCAGTAATCGCAGCAGTAACTCCTTTTTCATTGGTATTTGTATAGGAATAGCCAAGTAACTTTTTTACCGTGTTTTTAATTTCTGCCCCGTTGCCCTGCACGGTATGTGCTTCACCTTTTTCGCTAAATGACACGGTATACCCTATGTCATTCGATTTGGATCTTACAATTTGTGTTCCGCCCTTCGTCATAAACTGAACAATAGTATTTGGGGGTAAGATTATTTTAGTACCGGAGCTAAGTTCTAATCCCGGAGAAAACAATCCTGTTTGAGGAGCAGCACCTTTGCCGGGTTTAAAAATTGTTAATTTAACACTGGAAGCAGGTTTGCCATTAAATCCTACAGCCTTGATAGAACAGGATTGGGTAAAGGTTGAATTTGAAATAAAAAAAAGTAAAAAAAATACGATTATAGGGCGTAGTTTGAAATCTATTGTGCAAATTAATTTATATTGTTTCATGTATTGTGTTTTAAGGCATCATTAATTTTAAATAAAACAAAATGGTATTAAAAATTACATCTAATTATAATAAAATTTCCTCCGGTCGGGGTTTTAGCAGCACACCATACATTTAAAAATAAAATGCGTGAAACCCTGTTTACCCACTGGCAAGCCGGATACTAATAATTTTAAAAATTTAAATGCTACAGCAAACGCTTTATAAAATGAAGAAATTAAAATAATCCAAAATAAATCGCCATTGGGCAGAAACCAAACGGCCACAGTTAGGTTGATCCTGTATTTTAAACTTCTTCAGCCTCCCCCTTTATTTTATGAATATAATTTTTATGTTCTTTTAAATGTTCTTCATCCGGAATTTTTACCGCGATAGGGCCATTGCCTATGATCAGAAAATAAAACAGCAGCAGTAAAACGATGATGGAGAGAAATAATTCGGAATAGGGGCTAAAGGCAGCTTGTGTGGCATTAATATTTATAAAAATGACCGCTCCCAATAAAATGGGCAATTGAATTAAGCAGGCTGCCCTGGTAAAAACACCAATGGTTAAAAAGAAACCACCGATGATATGTGCAAAAGTTACATAATGACCCAGTAAAACAATCAGGAATGCGCTAAAGGGAGAAGTGTTCTGCATCAGGCTGATCAATTCACTGGTGTTTCGGAGAAAATCAATTCCTTTATAGCAAAGAAATATGCCTAAAGCAATGCGTATAAAATCCAGCCATTTTGGGTGGTGTTTATCGCCCCAACTTTCAAATTTTTCGAGTAGGTTCATACCATAAAATTTAAAACGTATCTAAAAACAACTTGCATAAATATAATTCAATAAAAATTCAAATGCAAGCGCCGTTTATTTACGTCTCAGGAAATATGATCAAACTTACCTTATTTTTAGCACGATACCTCCCTGGATACGGGTTATATCATTCCCGATCTCCATATTTAATCCAAAAGTTGGTGTTACAAAGTAGGAAACCCCGATAAAGCCGGCAAACACAGGTATGATCTCACTCTGTCTTACATAAACATCCTTGAAATATTTATATTGGTTGAATCCCAGTCCGCCCGAAATACCTGCATAGGTATCCAGCGACTTTACATTCCAACTGTTATGCCAGGCCGAACGGGCGGCCAATATCACCGTATTGGCTTTGTAATTGCCGAGCGAGCCGCCATTGGAAAATGAGCCACCCAATTCACCACCCAGGGATATAACACCAGGGCCTGCCTGCCAAAACCCTTTTTCAACAACGGTCTTGACGCCAAAAGCAGCACTGTAATAATTGCTGCTGTATTCGTTTCCGATTCCTAAGCCGGCGCTGAAAGTGACTGATCCCTTTTCAAAAGCCAGATCTGATAAGTTGTTTGACTGGGCCAAAGAAAATGCGGCCCATCCAATAAACAGGCCGGTTAAAATTGCTGTGTTCAGGTTTTGTTTTTTCATGAATAAAAAATACCAAATACTATACCAACCGGTTTTCAACAGCATGATAAAACGTTAATATTTTTAAAAAAGAATGGATGAGTTTACTCCATCAACCGCATAGCCGCAGATCTTTATTTATTGGGCCAGGCAATTTTGCAAAAAGAATTTCCCTAACTTCCCTGCATGAAACATTTTAAGTTTTACTCCAAAGAAGATATTTTATCGATGACCGGGGTGCGCCGTTTTGAAACCAAAATGGGAGAGCGTATGCATTTTTTACCGCCCGGTGCTGAGTGGCCGGAGGTAATACAGGAGTCGCCAGCCCGTTTCGTATTATTGGGTATTCCGGAAGATTTTGGTGTAAAAGCCAATTATGGGGTGGGGGGAACCGAAACGGCCTGGCAATCTTTCCTGGCCTCATTTTTAAATATTCAAAGCAATGATTTTTTAACCGGCGAAAATACCTTGCTGCTGGGGCATTTCGATTTTGGGGATATCAAATTTTTAATTGAGAATAATGCCTATAATGAAGAGGAGAAGATCAATGCCTACCGGCATGCGTTAAATATGGTAGATAAAGAAGTGGAGGACCTGCTCAAAGTTATTGCTTCGGCAAAAAAAATACCCATCATCATCGGGGGTGGTCATAACAATGCCTATCCTGTTATTAAAGGCGTTGCCAAAGGGTTACACAAAGCTGATGTGATCCCACTTTCACAAATCAATTGTATTAACCTGGATGCACATACGGATTATAGTGTTGCGGAAGGAAGGCATAGCGGTAATGGATTCAGGTATGCTGAAGAAGACGGTTATTTAGGTAAGTATTGCATGATCGGGTTACACGAAAATTATATTCCACAAAACATATTGATGGATATTCACAATAACCCTTTTTTAGATTATATCAGTTACGAAGAAATATTTATTCATGAAAGAAAGAATTTTATACAGGCAGTAGCACATGCAACCGGTTTTACGGAAGACAGTTATACCGGTGTGGAAATTGACCTCGACTGTATTGAAAATACGTTAAGCAGTGCATCAACGCCGAGTGGCATTACGCCATTAATGGCCCGAAAATATGTAACATTTGTAGCGCAGGATTCAAAATGTGCTTACCTGCACATTTGTGAGGGAGCAACCCAACTTGCTGATGGAAGAAAAGATGAATCAACAGGCAAATTGATCAGTTACCTCGTTAGTGATTTTATAAAAGAAATGACCCAGGATTAGTTTAATTGATCTGTTCGGAAATTTCTTTTTCAGTGGCGATTCCTTCTTTTCGCCAAACCTGTTTGCCATCCTTAAAAATAATAAAAACCGGTAACGCAGTAACTTTATATTCTTTTAGGATATCCTGGTCCCTGCCTCCATCCACATTAATAAAAGTAAACTTCCCATTATTTTTTTCCCTTACATTTTTTAAAACAGGTTCCATCTGTATGCACGGCGGACACCAGCTGGCACCAAAATCAACCAGCACCGTTTTTGAGCCGGTTATGGTAGCATTCAGTTCTTCGATGGTCATTTGTTTTTCTGTACTGTTGCCTTCCAGCGGTAAATTGGCAGCCCGCCAGGCGTTGGTGCCACCGGCCAGTTCTATAACCTGTTTATAACCCAAGTTACGCATCTTATCCGCCGCTGCTGCACTTCGACCACCGGCCAGGCAATATATGTAAACCGGCCTTGTTTTATCAACAAATGCCAGGCGACGCTCAAATTCTTTCTTATCATTCCAGTCGGCCTGCAGTGCATTTTTTATATGGCCCGAGAAAAACTCACCGGGCGTTCTTACATCCAGTATTTGAATATTTTCTTTGCTGGTAATTTCTTTTTCAAATTCATTTGCTGTAATGCTGGTTTTTGGTTGAGCGGCGCAGGAAAATATAATTACTGAGAAAAGAAGGGTACCTGCCAGGTTATTTAAAAAGTTCATGTATTTTTTTTCAAATTTACTTCAATAATTCCTTTAAGTCGCTCTCTGAAACTGTTAATAAATTCACTTTTGGCAACCTCCGGGTTAATTCCCGCCAGTTACCATCCTTTTTATAAATTTTCTGTAAAAGTTTGGATGCTTCCATTACTTTTTTATTGTTGGCTAAGGTAATGGCAGTCCAGTATTGCATTTCTAAATTTTCGGGAAACATCTTCATGGCGGCACCATATTCTTCCATGGCCAGTTTCATGTCATTTTTCTCGGTTGCCAGGTCACCATTGTTCATACGTTCATATGCACGGTATAAACGCAGAAGCCTGCCCATTTCTTCCAATGGTGCCCGGTGATCATCAACCCTTAAGTCAATCAGGCGTTCATTCCACGGTTGCCCGGTACTTTTACCCGCAACAACCAATATAGCAGCTGATTGTTTGCCACGTATATCGCCACCAGCATCCTCGGCAGCCTGCAGGGTCATCAAAACCCTTTCTGCCAGTGGCTTTCCTTCGCTGCCTTCAAAAGCTTTCGACATCGCTGCATTTACTTTATCAGTCAACATCATATTGCTTTGTACCGCATAATTTTTGCCAACAATATTTCCGGCATGGTCAATACAATTTTTACCTGTAAATGAATTTACATGACCACTACCATCTAACATGGCAACCTGTCTAACTTCTCTGCCTTCGTCTGCAGCCAATAATATTTTTAAAGCTTCAGGTGCTGTTTTTCCGGTTTTCATCAAATGCAGTCCGTTTATTCCCAAACTTTTGTTTACAAAGGATTGTGTGGCCACCACGCCAACACCGGCCTCACCCCAACTAACCGCCGTTCCCACACCAAACCAATGGCTTTGCACACCCACGGCCATTTCGCCCGTAACGGCATCCCTGGCAACAATGGAAAAAGTATGGGCCAGTCCAGCGTCTTTCTTAAAAAACTGGGCATTAGAACCTGTCATTGAAAAACAAGCCAGGCAAAGAAGTAAAATAGATTTCATGATCAGTATATTTTTCTTAAAGCTACAATGATTACAGATTATATTGAAAATTAAGCGGATTATGGCAGAAAAAGAACTGGCATTTTGATATCCGTTCTTTTTGTTCCTTTTCTCTTTCGACCACTTTGCCAAAAAAAAGCCATCCCGATTCAGATCGGGATGGCCTGTAAAAAGCTATAATTTATTAAGCTTCGGGAGAAAGGTATTGCGCAAACGCATATCCTTCTTCACCATCTTTTGTTCTTACTTTCCACCAACTGTCATCGGTTTTTTCAACCAGGGTAACAATTTCATCATGGGCAGCTTTACCGATGATAGCACCTTCGGTACTTGGTGTACTTCTGATATTCAGGTTCGAACTGTCGGTGGTTACTTTTAATTGTGCACCAGCATTGGCCTTAATATCAATATTCATCATTAGATCCCCTGTTGCCATACTAGGGTCAATCTGTGCATATAATGCCCAAAGCGCATCATAATCTGCTGTGCTGTTGGCGGTACCACTCACATGTAATACTCCCCCTTGTTCTGTAGATGCCAGGTTAGCAACACCCATCGTTGTGGCTGCCTGCAATAACGCTGCATATTTATCCTGTAATGCCATTTTGTTTATTTTTTATATTGTTATTAATTATTTTTTATCTGTTAAACCGCTTACATCAGAAAGTACTTTTGCAGCAGCAAGCATTTGCATGATCTTCATTCTGTTTGCCGGAGTAATTTCTCCTTTTAATACCGCTTTGTCGCCTGTGAATTCTACGCTAACGCCGGGTATGTCTTTCAAACCATCTTTTACCTTTTGCTGAGTGGCCGCATCTAACATGGTAGAAAGTGATGCAGGAGGCGCTACCACAGGAGCTACGGTACAATTATTAACTACCGATTTAACACCTTTAACGGCAGCTGCTATTTTTTCACACGCCGCCATGCAGGCTTCATCTTTGCACTCGCCTGTTATGGTAACTACACCCTCCTTAACGTCAACCATGGTGCCGGTCATCATCGGGTCTGCCTTTAAAGCCGTTTCAACAGCTGTTTTGATGTCTCCGTCTTTTGGTTTGCAACTTACAAATAGCATCGAGGCCGATACTGCAACAATCATTAATAATTTAGTCAGTTTCATTTTTTTGATTTTTTTTGATTAGAAAGAAAGGTAAAATAATATAATTTATGATAAATCTAAAATTAATTTATCATGTGCTTACTGGTTAAAGATATAAATTGACCAAAATGGGTTGCATGTTAAGAAAAAAAATTAAAGACATCCCAGGCGGCCTCCATCCACCGGTAAATTAATACCATTAATATAAGCCGCAGCCGGTGAGCACAAAAATGCTACCACGGCGCCAAATTCCTCCGGTTGACCAATTCTGCCAACTGGAATTTCGGCTACCAATTGATTCATGATCTCATCTTCACTAACATTGGCCGCTTTTGCTTTTGATGAAATTACATAGTCGGCTCTTACCGTTTTGGTAAAACCGGGTAACACATTATTAACCGTTATGCCAAATGGCCCAAGTTCTGTTGCCAGTGTTTTTGCCCAGTTGGCAACTGCAGCCCTGATGGTATTACTGACCCCTAATCCTGCAATCGGGCTTTTAACCGAGGTGGAGATAATATTGACTATTCTGCCAAAGCCTGCTTCCTTCATACCCGGTACCACAGCCTGGGTAAGGTTTTGGTTATTGATCAGGTGGTTATTAAAAGCTGTCAGGTATTCTTCAGGTTTGGCCATTAATGCAGTACCACCCGGGGGGCCGCCGGTATTATTCACCAAAATGTGTATGGTATTTTTTTTTACAAACCCGGTTATTGCAATTTTAACGGCCCTGGTATCCGAAAAATCGGCAACCAGGTATTGATGTTGTTGCCCTTTTGATTGATCGAGTGTTTTTACAACCGCTTCCAATTTATCTTTATTGCGGGCCATTAAAACTATATGGCAACCCAGTAAAGCAAGTTCCACGGCACTGGCATAGCCCAGTCCCTGGGTACTTCCGCAAACCAGAGCAGTTTTATTGGTAAGATCAAGATTCATGTAAATGATTTGTATAAAGCTACTATAAAAATTATTTCCCGGATCTTAGTTGATCTTTATTCTTTGAAACCGAAACTAGTCATCAACAGGCATGCGATCAAGGATTATTTTGTTCTTTAGCATGTCTTTCATGATCTTTACCCCATTCTCATGTGCCAACTTTTCAGTTGATTCTGGGTCAAAAGAATTTGTCCTGACCGAATAAGTAAGCCGATCCTCCTTCACTTCGAACAAATTGACTTCCCAAAAATAATTAGTGGTGGTCAGGTAATATCCCGGCGTAAAAATCCTTTCAAACGTGGTATTATAGTATTTGTCCAGGTTGCCACTTGTATTCAATGGCTGGTCAAAAACGCCTGACGGATAATATTTTTCTTCTTTTTCCTTTTTCAACAAAACAATGGTAATAATTGCATCAACACTGGTGAATTTAAACTCATCAATGATTTCCTGCGCTGTTAGTTTTTGATAGGCCTTTGATTTGTAAACCTCTAAAGAGGAAACAGCGTGATAACCCTTACTAACCAGGTCGCTGAGCAGGTGTCCTTCCATTTGCTTTCTGACAATACTGTCTTTTTCGGGTAAAATACCCCAAACCATCACATTATGATAAGGCTTGGTTACCGCATCTGCTGATTTCCAGGAAGACGAGATCTTTGTAGTACTGCATGAAATACAAAACACCGGTACCAAGGAGGCAACTATAATATTGCACCATTTCATATTATGAATTTGAGTAAAACTATGGGCAACGTTCACATCAGACAATGATTTGTAACATTTGGCAAACTAATTTCAATCATATAAAAGCGAAGTTATTTTTAAACATGTATGTTGCTCACATTTCTTAAATGATTGTGGATAATTCGCCCCCCTCCAAAATCCTTCCATTCAGTTATATTCGCAGCATCGAAAAAAGGTGAAAATGGCAGAGAAAGAAAACTATGACTATAATGAGGAATCCATCCGCAGCCTTGACTGGAAGGAGCATATACGGCTCAGGCCGGGTATGTATATCGGAAAATTGGGTGATGGCAGCAGCCCGGATGACGGTATTTATGTCTTAATGAAAGAGGTGATAGACAACTGCATCGACGAGCACACCATGGGCTATGGTAAGCATGTAGATGTTAATATCAAAGACAAAACGATTACCATTCGCGATTATGGCCGTGGAATTCCTTTGGGGAAAGTGGTGGATGTAGTTAGCAAGATTAATACCGGCGCCAAATACGACAGCAAGGCTTTTCAAAAAAGTGTGGGATTAAATGGAGTTGGAACAAAAGCGGTGAACGCTTTGAGTCATTATTTTAAGGTAACGGCTTTTAGGGATGGAAAAGAAAAGACCGCAGAATTTGAAAGAGGCGTTTTAACGCAGGAGCACAAAGAGGTAAAAACAACGGAAGAGAATGGTACCCTGGTAACTTTTGTACCGGATGAGAAGATATTTAAAAACTTTCATTTTGTTCAGGAATACCTGGATAACCAGTTTTGGAACTACTGTTACCTGAATGCGGGTTTGGTTATGAACCTGAATAACAAAAGATATGTTAGTAAAAATGGTTTGCTGGATCTTTTACAACGTAAAACCAATGAAGACGAGATCCGTTACCCGATCATTCATGTAAAAGGTGAGGATATTGAAATAGCGTTGACCCATGAGAATGATTATGGTGAAGAATACTACAGTTTTGTAAACGGGCAGTTTACCACGCAGGGAGGTACACATCTGGCAGCTTTCCGGGAGGCTTTTGTAAAAACCATTCGTGAGTATTACAAAAAAGATTATGATGCTTCTGATATCCGGGGAAGTGTTTGTGCTGCTTTGAGTATACGGGTGCAGGAGCCCGTTTTTGAAAGTCAGACCAAAACAAAACTGGGATCGCAAACGGTGTATGAAGGTGGCCCCAGTATGCGGAACTTTATCGGTGATTTTTTAGGAAGGGAACTGGATAATTTTCTGCATAAAAATCCTGGAACCGCCGATGCACTGAAAAAACGCATTGAGCAAAATGAACGTGAGCGTAAAGATATGGCAGGCATTAAAAAACTGGCCAATGAAAGAGCCAAGAAAGCAAACCTGCATAATAAAAAACTTCGGGATTGTAAGTTTCATTATAATGATGAGGCAACCGGAAAGGATAAAGATAAAATTTCGGAAAAACAAAAAGAGAGTACTATTTTTATTACCGAGGGCGATAGTGCCAGCGGCAGTATTACCAAGGCCAGGAGTGTGGAAACCCAGGCTGTGTTTAGTTTACGCGGTAAACCATTGAACTGCTATGGACTCACAAAAAAAGTGGTTTACGAGAATGAAGAGTTTAACCTGTTGCAACATGCATTAAATATTGAGGAAGGGTATGAGGGGTTGCGCTATAATAATATTGTGTTTGCCACCGATGCTGATGTGGATGGCATGCACATCCGCTTATTGTTAATGACGTTTTTCCTGCAGTTCTTCCCCGACCTGGTAAAAAATGGCCATGTATATATTTTAGAAACACCATTATTTCGTGTTAGAAATAAACAGGAGACCATTTACTGCTATAATGAAACGGAAAAACAGGAAGCCACCAAAAAATTAGGCAACAAGCCTGAAACGACCCGATTTAAAGGTTTGGGAGAGATAAGCCCCGGTGAGTTTGCCAGGTTTATTGGGGAAGATATGAAACTACAGCCGGTGATACTGCTGCCGGAAACCCATATTCAGCAATTGCTGGAATATTATATGGGTAAGAATTCGCCCAGCCGCCAGGATTTTATTATTGAAAATTTAAAAGTTGAAATGGACCTGGCAGTAACCTCCTGAACTACGTTTGTTCCCTGAAAAGGAGAGCGGGTGCCCGGATAAGGATAGGAATTAAATAATGGTAATTAAAAATATATCAACACAACATGATTCACATCGTATTCCAGGAAGCAGATATTGCAGCATTAGAAAAAAGTTTTGAGCTGGACGAAAAATTAAGAGCAGATATTATTCAGATAAAAGATGATTTTGCGGTAGGCCCGATAAATAATTTATTTACAGAAGAAGGTATGGAAGCACGCAAACAATGGTGGCGTGATGTATTGGCAGGTGGAGACCATGATGGAAAAGTTGATACGGGTGATGTTGATGATATGAAAACGGTTGCAGACTTAAAAGAGCGGCTGCATAATAACCCCGACGAGATCATTTGGATATGGGCAGCGCAAAATAAACATGATGTAAGTGGGTATTACTGGCTGATGAGCCGGTTAAAAGATTACCAGGGAAGGATCTATATCTTATACCTGAACAATCTTCCTTTTTTAAATGAAAAAGGAAACCTGTTTTACCCTCAAAATTTATTCGAGATCCCGGCAAAGGAATTTGTGAAGGCAAAAAAACTGGAACGGGAAATAACAGCCAGCGAGTTTGAGGTTGACCCCGATGAATGGACAAAACTTTGTGAAGAAAACAAGGGAATCCGCCTGTTGGAAGGAGGAAAAAAACTGGTACAGGAAGATTATGATTTTTATGACGGTGAGTTGAAGAAACTGATTACCGGCGATTGGCAGAAAGCGTCAAAGGTTATTCATAATCACCTGACCAAGGCAAAACATTCGACAGGCGATGCCTATTTATTGTGGCGATTAAAAATAATGATCGCCGATGGATTGTTTGATGTACAGGGTAATGTGGGCAAGATGAAGGAGTTTGAAGTAAAAACACCTGCCGCTTCGTGAACATAGAAGCTTTGTCGGCTCCGGAAATAGCGGAGATTAACTGGTTGCAGAAAAATAGGTAGTTGAGGGGAAAATTTACCTGCATAGCCCTGTAGGGTCGATATGTCAGTAGAAAATGGAAAAAAATTGTAAAGCCCCATAGGGGCGATATGTCAGTAGGATCAGAACAATGGAAAAATCTGATAAAGCCCTGTAGGGGCGATATGTCAGTAGAATCAGAACAATGGAAAAATCTGTTAAAGCCCTGTAGGGTCGATATGTCAGTAGAAATGGAAAAAAATTGTTAAAGCCCCGTAGGGCAATGTCATTAAGTTAAGGGTCTTTAACTCAAAAAGCTGCCACATTGCAGTTCCCTCTCCCTTGGAGAGGGGTTGGGGTGAGGTCTTTACAAAAGCTTAACTTAATGACATTGCCCGTAGGGGCGATATGTCAGAAATGGAAAATAATTGTTAAAGCCCCGTAGGGGCGATATGTCAGTAGTAGAGAAGCAGGATATTGGAATCATTCCATCAAAGCCCTGTAGGGGCGAAATATT
>JANNSN010000030.1:0-22565 GCA_031402615.1 Chitinophagaceae bacterium | reverse complement strand
ATACTGGGTTGAGATCGGCGACCGTAACGGAGACCGTTTAGCGATGTGCAGAGTGGTTATTCAGTAAACATGCTTTTCGAACAATAATTTAAATCCCTCCCGATATTATCGGGGGGGATTTTTTTGTGGGGTGTAAAGCCGCGAGGTTGTTGGTTAGCCCATTGTATTTATACCGCAGGTTTCTTTTCATCTCATTTGTTCTTTTCAAGGGAATCCCGGATATACTTATGTAATTTTTCTTCATCGTGAATTTGTGATACCGACCGTACCGGCGCACAGTAATAAAAAGCCGAGATACTTATGATCCCTTTTTTAAGATAGTTTCTCCGGCTTTGTTCGGTCCCTTAACCCGGATCGGTATAACCTTCACAACATTCATACAGATCATCAATGTATTTTGTGAGGTTGGTTACCAGTTCTGTCAGGTGGTATTCCCATGGTCATTTCCCACGCCATCATAATTAGCGGTTAGTACCAACTTTATTCTCCACATATCCAGATTACCTTCTTTCACCGGAGATAGTGTGATGAGGGGGTGTTGATTGATCATGTCAAACAATTTTTAATAAAGATTGAAATACAGTTTTTCAGGAAGGAAGCAGGGTTATTAGTTCTGGTATTATTTTAAACGGACGGGATAATAAAACGGAAAATATAATTGTCTTACGTAAAAACAGTATTAGTCGATTTTGACTATACAATAATTTCCGTATAATAAAAACGAAAATTTTATTTTACCAAAAAAACATTCTATTGTGTATCAAATGGGTTTTCGTAAACAAACTTATTTTCAGGAAGCCGGTTACCCGGCGAAAACCCTGCCTTGGCAAACAAATCCAGACTCCTGCTCAAAGCTTAACTTTGACCGGAAATAATGATTACCATGGATAAACCTAAACAGAAAGTTACCCTTTCACAGGCATTTAAAGAGTTCATCTGGCCCCGGCGGAAAATTGTATTTGTTGGATTGTTGCTGATCGTCATCAGCAGGCTGGCAAGCCTGGTTTTGCCGGGAGCCAGTAAGTTCCTGATGGATGATGTGATTGTGAAAAAAGATGTCCAAATGTTATGGATTTTGCTCGCGGTGGTAGCCGGTTCCATTATTGTGCAGTCGATAACCTCCTTTCTGCTTACTAAATTGTTGAGTGTGGAAGCCCAGCACCTGATCTCTTTATTGAGAATTAAAGTACAGAAAAAAATTCTTTCCCTGCCAGTGAGTTATTTTGACAACAATAAATCCGGCGCATTGGTGAGCCGGATCATGACGGATGTGGAAGGTGTTCGTAATTTGGTAGGGACGGGTTTGGTTCAGTTAATAGGTGGTTTTTTAACATCCATCATTTCTCTTGTTCTGCTGATCAGGATCAGCCCCATGATGACTTTTTATGTTTTGGTGCCGGTAGCCATTTTTGCGGTGGTGGCATTAAAAGCGTTTACCTATATACGCCCTATTTTTAAAATGCGGGGTGTGATCAATGCCGATGTTACCGGCCGTTTAACCGAAAGTATAAACGGCGTAAGGGTAATCAAAGGATTTAATGCCGAAGTTCAGGAAAACAAAACTTTTGAAAAAGGAGTGGAACAATTGTTTTTGAATGTAAAAAAAAGTTTGACCTCTACAGCCATCATCACCAGTTCTGCCACGCTGTTATTGGGATTGGCTTCGGCAGGTATTATGGGTATTGGCGGATACATGATCATCCAGGGGCAGCTAACCTTTGGCGAATTTTTAGCGTTTACCCTTTACCTTGGTTTTATGATCGCCCCCATCGTACAAATGAGCAATATCGGAAGCCAGCTAACTGAGGCATTTGCAGGGCTCGACAGGACAGAAGAGATCATGAATATGGATCCGGAGGATGACAAAGCGGTGCGGGTACTCCCTTTATCTACTTTAAAAGGCGATATACAATTTCACAATGTTTCTTTTGCCTACGAGGAAGGAAAGGAAGTGGTACGTGGTATTAACTTTAATGCGCCAGCCGGTTCGGTAACCGCTTTGGTAGGCAGTTCCGGATCGGGCAAAACAACCATTGCCAGTTTAGCCGCTACCTTTATCACACCCGATTCGGGAAAGATCACCATCGACGGAACCGATCTGGGTAAAGTGATATTGGCAGACTACCGTCAACACCTGGGCGTAGTGTTGCAGGATGATTTTTTATTTGAAGGAACGATTCGCGAAAATATTTTATTTGCCCGGCCAACTGCCGGTGAAGACAAACTTGCCCATGCGGTGAAGTCGGCCTATGTGTATGAATTTACCGATCGATTTGAAAAAGGACTGGATACCGTGATCGGCGAAAGGGGTGTGAAACTTTCGGGCGGTCAAAGGCAGCGTATTGCCATAGCCAGGGCAATATTGGCTGATCCTAAAATTATCATCCTGGATGAAGCTACGTCAAGCCTGGATACGGAAAGCGAATCCCTGATCCAGCAGAGTTTAAATGAGTTGATGACCGGAAGAACAACATTTGTAATTGCCCACCGGCTCAGCACCATCCGAAAAGCCGACCAGATACTGGTTATTGAATCAGGAGAGATCGAAGAACGCGGCAACCACGATGAACTGATTGCGAAGCAGGGCAGGTATTATGAGTTGTTTACTTACCAGGCGAGGATATAGCAGGTGCGCAACACACGACGTGAAAGGTGTTGTGTAGGGAGTCATCTTTTGAAACGCCTTTGCGACCTCGCGGCAATTCCATCCTATTCAAAGTCTCTGCCCAGGCAATGTGTGCCGGCTGGCAGGACAAGTATACCGGTCAGGCAGAGTCGCTGTACCAAGATGTTTAGTTTTCTATTCCGATAAATACCAGGATCGAAATGACAATGTTTATCGTTCAAAATAATAAAGCTTCAATAAAAGATTCCTCAGGTCTTTTTTATCTGTTATTTCAACCAAAAAAAGAAATCTGTAACTAATACCAAGGTTGTTTGGTAATCGATTAATAACGGAGAAGAGGTTTACCTGATTTTTAACAAACCCCACCGTGGCAAATCCTTATTTTTGAGCTGCCCGGTGAATAAAAACACCTGGTAACATCAGTTTGAAAATCCATCCGTTCCTTGTCTTGTTTTCTATCGGCATCATTTCCTGTTCATTTGTAAATGCACAACCCATTACCGGTGTCTGGAAGGGGAAGGTTGACAGTAAACATGTTGAACTTAAAATTGTGAAAAACGGGGACAGCCTCACCGGTACCAGTTACTATTACGAATCCCCGAATAGTTACAGGCGTTACAGTATAAAGGGTTATTTTGATCCCACGGATAATAGTGTGATCTGGTGGGATGATCAATTGATCGAAGAGAAAACCGGCAAAAAGATCTTCGCTGTAAAGCCAGCCTCACCGTATATTTCAACAGCAGATTTCAATTGCCCCGGTGGTATTAAAATGTACCTGACCGGAAAAGCAGCTTTAAAAGAAACATCGGAACAGCCAAGGGGGTCTGTTGATCTACAAAAATATTTGGCCCATACGTTCAACGATGAGTGGGATTTTATTATCGAAAATTATACCCTCGGCGCCAACGACCCGGAACTGATTGACAGTATCGGCAAAATGGCTTTTACCAAACCAACACCCATCAATTCAACATGGCGTGAAGAAACCGTGCAAAAGCTACCTCCGAAAGAGGTGGTGGTTCAATCCAAAAAGCAGGTGTTTATTCCTGCCCCTGCAAACAAACCTGCTGTAAAACCTACGCCTGAGCCTGTTAAAAAACCGGTAGTTACGATAGTACGATTAAACAATGAACAAAAATTTGCCACCCGTGGCAAAGAGTTGATGCAGGAGATACCCATAAGTGGCGATTCAATCGAATTGCGGTTTTATGATAATGCGGAAATAGATGGGGATTCCATCGCCATTTTCCTGAACAACCAAATGATGTTTGAGCATATCCGTCTTTCAGAAAAAGCTTATACAATCAGGTTGGCCGTTGCAACATTGCAGGAATCAAATGAGTTGGTGATGGTAGCTGAAAACCTGGGATCTATTCCTCCCAATACATCAGTGATGGTTGCCATGGTGGATGGAAAGCGTTATGAGACAAGATTGGAAAGCACGGAGCAAAGCAGTGCCGTCATCCGGTTCGTTCGTAAAAAACCGTAGCTGCAAAAAAAGAGATGACATCTTGGTTGAAAGGTTGAAAGGTTGAAAGATGTCATCTCTTTTTTCCAGGCGAGTCTTAACTGCTCGTGATGAGAAATGGTAGTAACTACCTACCAGGCAGGCTCGTCGGTAATACAAAGCCGAAAGCCTATTGAACATACCTTTCCAAAAAAGACGACGAGTCTTAATCCTGCGCTAAATCCTTGTTTAAAATCTCGCCGGCCACTGGAGACAGAACGTGAAAGCGTTGCCGGATAGCATGAGCGTGTTTATACTATACCGATCATACCAGTATGTAGTCCGAAGCCGTTTGCTATCGGTATAATACCTTCTAAGATTTCAACATAGTGCTTGGGACTATTTATTAAATCAAGATGGTATTACAGCAACATCGGCGGTGCAGGCGTTTTGCAACGCTGTTATTAAAATTCCAGGATTAAACCCAGCGTTGGCAGCAAACTCCCGTCACGGTTATCCAGTATCAGTGGTATGGCATTGCTTCCGTCCTGTTTAATGGGTTGGTTATCGGTGGTTAAAAAAGCAGTATTGGTTTCATTACGGCGGAACGTATATTGCGGAATCCCGGCACTTTTCGCTGCATAAAAATTCTGCACTTCTACAAAAACGTCAATGGTGAATCTTTTCAGATTCCATTTTTTATCAAGCCGTATATCGCCAGCCGAAAAAGCGGGTAGTCGGAATTGGTTAACCTGGCTAAAGTCAAAAACACCTGTACCCAGGCTGAGGTAATTCAGGCGGCTGGCCGTTTCGTCGTAGGGCGAATAAGGGGCAGCTCCCTGGTAGCGGAATTTTAACCCCAGTTCCCAGTTCCTGTTAAATTTATAGCCTGCAGTTATGCTTACGAGGTTACGGTTATCCCAGCTCGATGGGGCATACGTACCATTCAATCCGGTAAACTCGCTTCGGTAAAACGTGTAGCTCAATACGCCAAAAATGCGTTTGCTCAGTTTTTGCTGTGCAAAAAATTCGAGGCCATAAGCCCGTCCCTGCCCGGGCTGGCTAATAGGTTCGTTGCCAATGGCGCCAAACTCCGTTCCTTTGTTTGCTAAACTGATTCCATCTGCAATGCTTACCGGGTAATCACTGTATTTCTTGTAAAATCCTTCTATCGTAAAACGCGTATTGTCGTCGGGTAGATATTCAACGCCGGCAACATAATGAGCACTGCGGATATATTTACCCGGGTTTACCGGGTTACCGGCCGCATTGCTGAAAGCCAGTTGCGTATAACTGGGCAAACGGTAATACAAACCATAACTGGCACTCAGGTTCCATGTAGGTGCCAACGCATAACTGGCACTGATACGCGGACTCAATTGTTTCAACGGGTTAGCCTCACTGTTAGATAAAGTATTTGCATCCAGACGAATACCGCCGCTCAAAGCCAGACGGTTGTTGAAGATACGTTTACCAGCTTGTATAAAAGCGCCGTAGCGCAGAAAATTTGCACGGGTATCGCTTTGTAATACCTGGCGGACCTGGGTGATGTTACCCTGTGCATCCCTTAGTTCGGGCCGTAATACCTGGAAGAATGCGTTGTTAAATTGTACATATTGTGCCACCGCGCCATAGCTCAATTTAAACCCTTTACTGTTTCGGGTGAAATCAAAGCGCAGTTTATTTTCCGTTTCGTTACTGTTTATTTTTACGGTTTGTGTTTGTGCAGAAGGCTGGTCATTGTCTTCATATTTATCGGCGCTGTTATCCAGTGTATTTCGGCTGATCGAAAGGTTCCAGAATCCTCTTTTGGTCAGCCTTTTCAATACAGCGCCGGCCGTATAACTCCATTGGTTGATCAGGGGATTGCTGTTGATGACATAGAGTTTTTCGGGCGTTGCTTCCTTTGGAGCAGCAAACCTAAATTCGTCGATAGCTCCGATACCCAGTAAACTCAGGGTCGTTTTATCGTTGATACGTGTGGTTGTTTTAAATTGAAAGTCCCAGTAATTGGGCCTGATGGGCAGGTCAATCGCTTTAAACAAAAACTCCAGGTAACTTCTCCGGGCAGATCCAATGAATGTTGTATTTTTCGACAACGGACCATCAAACGTAGCGGCCACTTCTGTTGCACTAACGCGGATATTCCCCTGAACCCGGTTTGGATTGCCGTTTTTTTGTTTAAATTGGAAAACGCTGCTGAGGGCATTATCATAACGTGCGTCAAAAGCTGATGTACTCAGCTTTACTTCTTCAATAAAACTTACATTTAAGATACCCTGCGGACCACCGCCACTGCCTTGTGTACTAAAGTGATTGATAACAGGCACTTCGATACCATCCAGGTAAAAAACATTTTCGCCGGGAGCGCCGCCGCGTATGATGATATCGTTCCTGAAACTGCCGCCGGCCGCACCACCACCCACACCAGGTAAACTTTGTATAACCCGGCTCACGTCAAAATTGCCGCCTGGGTTTGCTTTAATATCCTCGGTGGTTAACCGCTGAATACTTAAGGGACTTTCCAGGGTAGCTGCTTTGGCTTTGTTACTGCCGCTGCGCAGTTCTAGGGTGCTCAGCAGCACAATATCCTGTTCCAGTTCTATTCCGAGCGTATTTTCATTACCGGTAGTGATCACCAGGTTGTTAATGGTTTTTGGAAGATAACCTACCCTGGTTACCGATAAACGATAGGTGCCTGGGTCGATAGCTGAAAAACGAAACCTGCCCAATGAATCTGCAACAAGCTGCACATTACCGGGTTGCAGCTGCAAACTTACCTCACTTAATGGTACCTGCGTATTGCGGCTGAGCACTACGCCGGATAAACTGCCTTTAACCTGTGCAGAAACGGGTATCGAGAATAAAATAGCAATGAATAAGGTGCTAAATGCTTTTATTGAAAGTTGAATCATACTTTAATTCTTATGTATAGGCATTAAACAAAAAACCAAAGAAATAGTTGTATTACGGGAAAATCAACAATAGTTGCCTGGCTACCGCTTGAACGACACCAATAACGGCAAAATGACAGGCTTAGGTAAAAGACGCTTCACGACCTTTTATCTTCCAGGCAGGGTGCTAAACATCGGCAAATCTAATTCGCTGGGGAGTCTCAAATCAGGGCTTACGGTTATCGCACGATCTTTGGCCAGCTTGACAACAAATTGGAAAAAGGATGCCAGGTAAGGCGACCAACAACAGCAAATAATCCTATCTTCAACAACACATTAAAACGAACGGAATGAACGTAAAAAGAAGAGACTTTATCAACCTGTCTGTACTGGCTACCGGTGCAGTGGTAACCGGCATCAGCTCCTGCACTTCCGGTAATCAGGAAAATAAAACAACTTCACTTGCTTCCATGACGGCCAATGTAGTCCCCATTACGATAGAAGAACGAAAAGCAAGAATAACAAAAGCACAGCGGTTGATGGCCGAACAAAAAATTGCGGCACTGATACTGGATGCGGGTACTTCTTTACAATATTTTACCGGTATCAGCTGGTGGCCAAGTGAAAGGCCCATGGTGGCCATCATACCGGTAACGGGTGAAACCAAATATGTTTGTCCCGGCTTTGAAGAAGACCGGTTGCGTGAATTAATAAAAATTGGTAAAGATGTATATACCTGGCAGGAAGATGAAAGTCCTTACGGGCAAATGACGAAAGCATTACATGATACGGGTATTACATCCGGTAATATTGCCCTGGAGGAGCAGCTTCGTTTTTTTATACTTGATGGCCTGCGCACTGAGGCGCCGGAATATGGTTTTGTTAGCGGTACTCCCGTTACCATGCCATGCCGTTTGATTAAATCAGCAGCTGAAATTGCTTTGATGCAGAAAGCAAGTGATATTACTGTGGTAGCTATGAAACACGGCATCACGCAATTGAAAGAGGGAATGAAACAGGGAGAACTGGCCGCTATCATCGATGAGGCCCAGCGTCAGCTTGGTGGTGATAGTCCCTGGGGTCTGATATTATTTGGTGAATCTTCTTCATTTCCGCATGGATCTACAAAACCCAAAAAACTAAAGACCGGTGAGATTGTTTTGATGGATTGCGGCTGTAGTGTGGAGGGGTATTCTTCTGATATAACCAGGACCGTTGTTTTTGGAACACCTACCGTACGACAACAGGAAATCTGGAAACTGGAACAGGCTTCTCAACTGGCAGGCTTCAACGCTGCTGCCATCGGCGCTGCCTGCGAAACTGTGGATGCTGCCTGTCGTAAGGTGATCACGGATGCAGGTTTTGGACCGGGGTATCAGCTGCCGGGTCTGCCCCACCGCACCGGGCATGGCATTGGCATGGATGGTCACGAATGGGGCAATATAGTAAAAGGAAATACACAACTGATACAGGAAGGGATGTGTTTCAGCATAGAACCCACCATTGCCATACCCGGGGAGTTTGGTGTGCGGATGGAAGATTGCGTGTACATGACAGTGCAGGGACCGAGATCATTTTCAGTACTTGCGAAATCTATCAGTGAACCATTTGGATAAACAGGAAGAGATGCCTTCCCGCCCCGTCCTAGCATGTGGACATATTTATTTTTCAAAAATAAAACACGGATAACACAGATTTGGCGGATAATATCAGATCTGTTTTAGAAATGGTTCTTTAGATAAGTCGATAAAACTGTAGCTGAAAAAAATATGGATGACCACATGTAAGTCCAAAGTAACTTTTTAGGGATCTTCCGCTTCGCAGACATGGATGTATTATCTGTTAGGTTTGGGTTTTAAAATATTTTTGTGTCTACACGATAGGCCTTGCCCCGACCTGTCCCGAAGAATTTATTGGATGTAAACTGGGGAAGCATTTCGGGGAACAATACTTAAAACCTGGAACAGCAGCGAAAAATGATACCTTGCTTAAATAAATTCTATTGATTCAATTTCCAGTTGGAATGAACCTTCCCTTTTTTCATTAGTTGAAATTCCGATTCGGAGTACATTTTCTAAGATTGATTTGGTTGCTTTTTTACCCGTTGGTTGTCCAATCACTTCTTCAACAAAATTATCCAGGTTCAGGTAAACCGTTTCCCATTTATTTATTTCTTTGGCACTGAATTCATGTTTAAATGCTGGCTCATACCATCTCCGGCTGTTCTCCAGTGTAAAGGCATATTTTTGATTGGTGGCCCGGAATGTTATTTTTACTGTTCTAAAGGAAGAAAGGTCAATTTTTTCGAAATAAGATTTTAACGAAACAAAGCCACCCCGATTTTTCAGGGAAACGCTTCCCCTAAGAATAACAGAGTTGCTTGTATATTCTATTTGTGCATCAGACAGGCCGCCCATTACATTATCGCTGAGAATTGCCCAATTACTGGTTTTGGTTGCTGACTTTCCGAATTCTATTTTATAAGAATTTCCGGGCAAAAACAGAAATACCGGTAGCAGCAGGGATAAAAATTTCATTTCTTGTACTTTGACCTTCTAACAAACATCGCAGGATATTGTTTACAGGGGAATGATTATGCCTTATGTTTTATCATGCCTTGCCCGTGTTGGTGTTCCAGCCTGTTGAGTTGCTTTTGTTGTGTAATGGCTTCGTTGAAACAGCAAGAAACTCAGGGCTGCAAGAATGATGCGCAGCCAAAAGATGGTTTCTTTAAAAGAGATGACATCTTGGTAGAAAGATGTCATCTCTCAACCAAAAGTGGAAAACGCATAATTTTAACACCACGGAACGTTAGCTCAGTTGGTTTAGAGCATTACTTTGACAGAGTAGGGGTCACTGGTTCGAGTCCAGTACGTTCCACTTTTTCACCCATTCATTGAATAGGATTGCCCAGTTTTTTTTGATATTCCAAAAGACATTAATTTTTTGGCTTCCATTTTCGGCCGTAATTTGAGAAATATTTTTTATTGCTGAATCACAAAACTCCACAATATATAAAAGCTAGATAGCAAGGATTACGTTTCCTGTTTTATTTCCTGTCATTACATATTCGTAGGCTTTAGAAATGTTTATTAATGAATATTCACGGTCAATTACCGGTTTGAATATTCCCTTTTTCAAAAGATCAGATATGAATGGCATTGTTTTTTTTATGTTGTATGGAATGGGGAAGATCACTTTTTTATTGCCGGCAATTTTTGTGGAGATGGCAAAATATATATTTTGAGCATAGGGACCCGGTTCTGAAGAAATATAAATACCTCCTTTATTTAGCAGCGGCTTGCATTTTCCAAAAGTACTTTTGCCTGCTGCGTCAAATATGAAATCATATTTTTCCTTGTCTTTTGTAAAATCTTCTTTTGTAAAATCATAAGTTTTATCGGCACCTAATGAACGCACCAGGTCAATGTTTTTTGTATTGCAGGTTGCTGCTACAGGTACATCAAATTGTTTTACAAATTGTAACAAGGCAGAACCGATTGCCCCGGTTGCGCCGTTAATAAGTATGCTCTGCCCGGGTAGGATATTTACTTTATGAATGAAGGAATATGCATAATGAGCGCCTTCCAGGCTTGCAGCAGCCTGTTTATAATTGATGTTTTCAGGGATGGGTAACAGGTTTCCATCCTGTGGCATGGTTATAAACTCTGCGTGTGACGATAATCCCAAATCATTTAATCCAAATACCCGGTCATTTACCTGGAATAATGTCACCTCTTTTCCAATTGCGATTATCTGCCCGGCAAAATCTGTTCCGGGTATTATTTTTTTCGGTTTAAAGAAGCCCACAACAAACCTCATTATAAATGGTTTTGCAGTAAGGTTTGCACAATCTGTTCTATTGACTGTGGTTGCAACAACTTTTATCAATACTTCATGGTCTTTGGGAACCGGCTGTTCAATATGCTCAATATTGATCTTTTCCGGTAATCCATATGAACGGCGTATTGCAGCTTTCATATTTGTAATTTTTTTCACTAAGTTAGTAAACTGCGCAAAGATTTTATTTTTAAATTCTCGTTAAGGCTAATTGGTTAATCGCGGTTTCCATTCGAAGGCAGGTATCGTGGTTTAACTGTCAGCGGCGCTGATCCTGCGAAAATGATTGACCGGCTATTAAGCTTTACAGGGCAACGAAAAAAATATCACGCAAAGGTTTAATTAGAAAAGGTTCGTTCATAAAGCTGACTTTTTGTTTGCAGGAACACAAAATTCGCTTAGTAAGATCATCTTTTTGCTGTGCGGGTGGAAATATAGTTAACGCGCGAAAAAAATTTTTATTTGTCATTTCGATTCTCTTTCATGGTTCCTGTCTTCATAAACCAATTAGGGTTTACCGAATTCGTTTCTTGTGCCCCCCAACGGGAGCGCAGCTAATGTGGAAAATCAGTTTTGATTTTTTTGCTTTTAAGCCGACAGAGATTTTTTTGTCACTAAGGAATAAAAAGCGAATACCTTTTGTAAAAGTATCATGAAACTTATTTTTGAAAACAGATTCTAAGCTTTCGATTATTTTCCTATTATCCGTTCTGGAAGTAACCTGATAAGCAATTAAATCCTTTGCGGTATAGCTTATATCCAGGCCTGGGAAATTGCTTTTTACATCGTTTAGTTTAATAAGTTTATGGTCATATATTTTATTAAGAAACTGGCGACAGAGATGTTCGTGCATTTTATTAATGTAAGTATAATTCTCAAAGTTAACATATGCTATTTCGGTAACCCAAGTGGTGATTAGCTTTCCAATCCGTAGCATTTCTATATTGCGATTATACCATCTTGATTTAATAAGTAGTATCCATGTAATAAAAAAAATGTGTTTGTTACAGTAGTCTAAAAAGATAGCTACAAAATTTATATAAATTTAGCAACAAAACACATTTTTATGATAGTTTCAAAAGTAAAACAAAAAGTAAATAGTTCAAAAATTACTGCCGATTTTAGTAATTCAAATTCATTGTGGCCTTGATGGCTTTGGACTACATACTGATATAATCGGTATTACTCATTGTGCAAAGTTATCTAACTTGTATTTTTCCACCTCCAGGTATTTCCTTTGCGTAAAGTCCTATCGGCTTTTAAACTGTGGGTGGAAGTTGAATTTTGGCAAAGGGATTTTATGCTCTCAATAAAATTGACCTGCAAATTGCGTTCAAATAAAAAAGGGCTCCAAGCCTTATCGCTTGAAACCCTTGTCTGACTTGCTCCCCCTTCAGGACTTGAACCTGAGACCCTCTGATTAACAGTCAGATGCTCTAACCAACTGAGCTAAGGAGGAATTTTTTTTCAAATGAGCCCCGCACTACCGCTGGATCTTTTTTTATAACTCCTGGGCCGCAATGAAAAACTACGACTAAAGAGCAGTATTCCCCATTTGGGTGTGCAAAAATAGGTCTTTTTACCATTCGCAGGAAATTATGACTAATTTATTACCATAAATTTTCGGGTCAGAATCGAGGCATTAGAAAACGCGTTATAAATAGTTGGCTATACTTTTAACTCGTTTATGCGCAATTCCTTCTCTGAAACATGGTTACGCTCCTGCGCTGTATATTCCACATGTCGGCTGCGGTGAACATTTTTGGCTGTTCTGTAGCGCTTGTGTTGTTAACTAGCGCTGTTAAATTTTCAGTGCTTAAATTTCTGATTGGAGCGGCTGTGTTTTCTGATTGCTTTTTCATGACTTTAGTTTTTTATTTTTAATAATTTGGTTTTAGTATTTCGGCTTTTTTCGCTTCGCTTACTTTGATAACACAAAGATAAGGGTAAATTTAGTACTATGCAATATAAAGTACTAAGTATGTTTTAGTAATAGGCTATTATCAGGAGCAAGATAATGGCTGTAATCCATACTGGTATTGATTTTTGTAAAAAAGTGTCGATCATAACCCAAAAAATGCTGTTTACGGAAACGGCAAAATAGCCTGATGAACGGTTGAGAGTAAAATGATATTCCGGGTTTTGAGGGGTTTAAAAGCATACCGGGGAGCATTTATCCGGATTCACCTTACTTATATATATTACATGTTTTGATCAGCAGGTGCTTATTACCCGATTTCCCGGTACCCATGTTGAAGTTATAGAGTCGGCCAACCTTCACCGGGCAGATCATAGGAACCGGCATAAATATTTAAAAGCTGCACTAGTAACATCTTTCATCAGCCTCCTGGAAAAGATACAGGTTAAGTGCAACCTTGTGATACTAGCCAGTTGGGCGAGCCAAAGCAGTATCCATATCAACCTGCACTCTTTGAACGGGGAAAACGGCTGACGCTTTACCAGGGAACAACGGATTTTTGCCAGGCGAATAGTTCATGCAACTGGAATTTCAGCAGTTTTCTTAAAAAAGATAGCAAATTTTCCGCTATGGCTTTGGCAACATGGCCCATATTTCAAAAAAAGCCCTAAGAAAAAACAGGAATAAAAAATCTACCGGCATCCCAGGCTTATAAACAATTGATTTTCAAACCTCTTTCATAAGCACAAAAAGGCCCGGAGATCATCCGGGCCTGGTTAGAACTGCTTAATTAAAACCGATTATAAAGATCTGGCTATACTTTTATCGGGTTTAAGCACAATTCCTTCTTTGAAACATGGTTACGCTCCTGCGTTGTATATTCCACATATCGGCAGCGGTGAAAGTTTTCTCCTGGGCTGATGTACCTATCTGGCCTTCGTTAACCACTGCAGTTAAATTTTCATTGCTTTGATTAATGTTTGGAGCGAAATTGTTTTCTAATTGCTTTTTCATGACTTTAGTTTTTTATTTTTTTATAATTTGTTTCTTTTTTATTTCAGCGATCTTTCGCTTCGCTTACTTTGATAACACAAAGATAGGTGGAATTATAGTACTATGCAAAACAAAGTACTAAGTATATTTTAGTAATAGGCAGTATTTATGAGTAGGTAATTTCTTTAAAAGACATACTGCTATTGGATTTTAAAAAAACAGGCGCTAATAAATGTTAAATTTATTTCATTTGATTGGCGGTAATTTAGAGGGATGAGCGGTTTGGGGGGAGCTGGTCAGGGTAAAATTAAGTGAAGTATTGTTTTGAACCACATAGAACCACAGTTACATCCAGATAATTATCCGGAGGAAAGATAGCCCTATGCGTCTATGTGGTTCAAATTCCGTTGGCAATCGATCCATTTGGCACCGGGCAATCCCAAAAGCGGCCGGATAGGCTCTTTAAATAACATGGTACCTGGTGGAGCGGAGTATTAATTATACAAAATCAAAAAGCTACCTGAATATTGAATTCAAATAGCTTTTCGTTGTTACAGATAACCGTAACTATGTTTGCATCGATACCAAATTAGTTAACTAAATAAGCCGCCTTTCTTCAGTTCCTTCGTTCCCTGGCCTATTAAAAATCCATTTTGATAGATCTGAATGGTATAATTTCCCTGTACAAAATCACTTTTGGGTACAAAAGCAAACTCAACATTCTTCTTAACTGCAGTCTCCAGGTCAACGGGAACCTTGGCTGTATAAATCTTATCACCATCTTCACGGGTGTTGAAGGTTTCAGTACCAGTACTGATCGCTTTTCCATCAGGACCCAACACAACTACATATACATCTGTGCTGCCGGTCTGTATGATCCTGTTGGCTACATCAAAACTCACCAAAAATTTGTCTACACGCTTCGCAACAGTAGATGATTTTTCCTTGCCCGACTTTTTAATGTTTATCGGGGTGATCATTATATTGCTTGCGTTAAGAGTAGAGGCAATATCTACTTTCTTCTCCAGGGCTACCTTAAATTCGTTTGTTGTAGCAAGGTTTTGAGTGATGATCTCTTTTTCCTGCTTTAGAACAACATTATCATTTGTCAGGAGTTGGTTATCCTGCTTCAACTGTGCAATATCCATTTCCATGGAAGATATCTTTTCATTTAACGAGGCGATCAATGTTTTTGCCCTGGACAATTCTGCAGCGGTGGCATTTTTCTTATTCAAAATGCTGCGTATTTCAGATTTTACCCTGGCGATCTCAGAATTTTTTTCAGTCAGTTTGCTCTCTAAGCCATTATTAACGGTAGACATAGAATCAAGCCTGGACAGCGAAGCATCAAAACTGGATTGAATATCCAATTTCTCCGTACTCACCGTAGCTATCTGGGTTTCCTGCTGCTTTATTGTTTCTGTGCTCTTGTTATTTCCATAGATCATAAAACCCGAAACCGCTACCAGGCCGGTGGCCAATACAGCAATTATCGCATTTTTGTAATTCTTTCCCGATTTTGGAGCTACGGGAGTCGTAGGAAAATTTGTTTCAGACATAGTATTAAATTTTAAAGTTGAGATTTATTTAAGGATCACCATATTTGGAATCCTGAAACAGAAAGACCAAAATCATGCCATAAATTTTTTTTGCTTAAAAATTTGGGCCGGTTCTTGTTAAAACCGGGTCGAAATGTTGCCTAAAAACCAATCGTTTACATCCGTTTACCGTTGAATTCCAGAAAAAATACCCGTTCAAATGATTCTCAAGATGAAAACCTTTTAATAAAATGAGAACTGAGAACCGGGTTTAATAAATTAAACGTTTGACCGGGATTGCAGGAACCATGTTTGCCTGCAAATCCATTTTTATTGAATGATAGAAAGAAAGGAATTCCTTCTTAAAACTTTAACGCAGTTATGTATGCAAATGTTGCTATTTGCAGTTATTGAGCAGATCTACTTATTCAATTTTTATCAAGAAAGTAAAGTTGCGAAGGGGTTTTACCCATTTGAATATGCGAAAAAAATATATCTATCTGGGTTACACGCTAAACACAATAAAGGGTTCACTTAAAGCGATTTATACAAAAGAATTTATGGAAGCATATAAACGACTGAAACATACATCCACAACAAAATAAAATTGATTAATACCCAATAAGCCCGCTAACCTTTTTTTTGGGCATTTAAAATACTTGCATTGAAAACTAAATTTCATCTACAGTTTTGAAGTTTTTATTGTTAGGCACGACAGGAGAAAGGGGCTCTGCTTATAGCAGGGCCTTTTCGTTTTGATAAGGAAGGCAAGCTTCAAAAGCCGCCTTCCTTGTACTGAATTTTTATAAGATGGCAATGGTAGCCCCAAACTGGCAAATCAACCCAGCAAGCAGCCCATATAAATTTCTTTTAGCGTATGATCACTTACGATCAATCTTGGAGTACAAACCAAACCGAAAATCAATAAAGGAATGGATCAAGGCCATGGTACTATTTATTAAGCGGCCGTTTCAAATGTATAATTTTTTGTCAATGCCGGGAAGAGGGGAAAAACTTATTTTTATTAGTGAAAAACTTACCGTCTTTCCGTCTTTCAGGCTAATCATGTCTTTTTATACAACCTCTTGTGCTAAATTTTTATAAGATGGCAATGGCAGCTGCAAACTGGCAAATTAAACCGACAAACAGCCCCATATAAATTTCTTTTTGTGAATGATCACTTACGATCATTCTTGAAGTGCAAACCAGTCCGGTAATTAATAAAACGATGGATAATGGCCAGGTCATGAGCATGCTGTTACTGTTCATGATGATGATAAAAATGCCCACCATGCCGCCGCAACCAATGGCATGCATACTTATTTTATAGAAAATATTAGCGATCAATGCAATGGCCGTGGTTAAAAAAACACCCGTCATGAATGCAGCCAATACAGGTGTCAGTGCGGGCTGAAACTTAAAAAATACCCTGGCTGCCCAAAAATAAAAGATCATACTGCTGAGGTAGGGACCAATCCTGTCTTCCCGTGCATGCAAAAAAATTGATTTCACAAATCCCAATCCTTTCATCACGAGGATGGCAAAAGCCGGGAAGAAAATAGTATTCAGGGCTGTGGTTAACAACAATTTTTGTTTTACATACATGCTGAAACCTGAAAAATAAGAAGGATGATAATATACCAGGAAGGCAACTACGTAAAAGGGAATAAACAAGGGATGAAATAAACAAGAAAAAAAATGGGCAAAAAACCGGGTAACCGGCGAAAAGGTAGTATTGCCTGTAAACCGGGTATTCAGCCCGGCACGATTATTTTCGTTACCCGGTAAATGATATTCCATTTCTTTATTCATACATAATCAGGTGGAGCTACAATACTTTTCTTAATCGTGCTACAGAAATATTTAACTGTTCCCGGTATTTGGCTACCGTTCTTCTTGCAATATTATAACCTTTTTCCTGTAACATTTCCGTTAGTCTTTCATCGCTGTAAGGATGTTTCTTGTGCTCGCTGTCAATAATATCATTTAATATCTTTTTAACCTCCCGGGTACTTACTTCTTCGCCACTGTCTGTTTGTAAACTTTCGCTGAAGAAAAATTTTAAGCGGTAGGTACCAAATTCTGTCTGTACAAATTTACTGTTGGCAACACGGCTTACTGTAGAAATATCCAGGTTGGTTACTTCTGCAATATGCTTTAATATCATGGGCCTTAAGTCTGTTTCTTCGCCCGAGATAAAAAACGCACGTTGATAATTCATGATGGCTTCCATCGTATTCAACAGGGTATTGTGGCGCTGCTTGATGGCATCAATAAACCATTTGGCTGCATCTATTTTTTGTTTGATGAAGAGCACTGCCTCCTTTTGACGTTTGTCTTTTTTACTTCCACGATCATATTCCTTAAGCATATCCCGGTAGCCCTCGCTTATTCTCAGGTCTGGAGCGTTTTTGTTATTGAGCGTTAACTCCAGTTTACCGCTTTGGTTATAAATAAAAAAATCGGGTACCACATAACTTTCTGCACGGCCGCTTTCACCAACAGATCCGGCAGGCTTGGGATTCAGTTTAATGATCTGGTTGATCACTTCCCGCAGCTGGTCATCATCCAGGTTGAGCGCCCGCTGAATTTTATCGTAATGTTTTTTGGTAAATTCATCGAAATATTTTTCCAAAACCCTGATGGCCAGCTCTACGTATTTGCCAGCATGTAATTTTCGTTCAAGCTGTAGCAACAAACATTCCTGCAGACTGCGGGCGGCAATACCCGGCGGATCAAATTGCTGGATCTGTAAAACAAGTTCGGCGATCTCCGCGGTGGTGGTCATTATATTTTGCCTGAAAGCCAGATCATCCACAATGGCCGAAAAATCTCTTCTCAAATAACCATCATCATCTAAATTACCGATGATCTGCAGTGCCACTTTTTTCTGATGATCATCAATAGTGAGCATACCCAGTTGTTCAAGCATAAACTCGTTAAAACCCTTTTCCACTTTTATCGGGATCACCCTGTTCTCATCAATTTCGGGGTAATTGCTGTCTTTCAATTTATAGTCCCCCGCTTCATCATCACCATCTTTTACATATTCACTGATATCGATATTATCGTATTCATCGGCACTCCCGTCCATTTCAGTTTCTTCGCCATCACTATCAGAAAATTCATCTTTTATTTCATCATATTCCGATTCGTGCCCATCTTCTGCCTCCTCCAAAGCCGGATTTTCCTCAATCTCTTCTTTGATGCGCTCTTCCAGCTGGGCAGTAGGAACCTGCAGCAATTTCATCAATTGAATCTGCTGCGGAGATAGTTTTTGTAACTGCTTCTGATATAGTCCCTGACTTAAAGCCATTAACACATTTTGAAATGGGTAATAAACTCAATGCATGATAAAAAGATAAAAAATATAAACCATGCATTGCATAACAACGTAAATTTACATAGATAAGTCTAAGCAAAATGTATAAAAAAGCTAAATCTTTAATTTTCTGCATGATTTTTGTAGTGAGCAGTGCTTTTTGTCAAAATTCTACAAATAAAACGATTGCATATGACGATTTATTTAATATCAAGAAATCAAATTTTATTATCCACAATTACTTTAAAAAACTAAGTTTTAATAAAACGCAGCGACCCGTTGCAGCTGCCAAAGAATATATCAATATTAGCCCGGTTTCCTGCTCAGTGATCGGTGCAGATTTTTATACCCGAAATTTTGGATTTTTTTGTAAACAGGAACTGCGTTTCGAGAAAGCAACAAAAATTCCATTGCGGTTCAGGTTGGGGTCTTTGTCCTATAATGATTACCTGGAGAGAAAGCCTAATGCAGTTAACCCTTTTTAAATGTAGGATCATGGGATTATCAATACATTACCAGGCGCAGATCAATGATTATGTGCTTATGGATGCTTTGATCAACGAGGCGTAAGATATTTGTAAGAGCCTTAGCTGGAAATATCATACCTGGGTTAAAAAAGGCACTACCAACGATGAAGCTCATTTAAATGATCCCGGTTTTTTAGGTTATGGTTAGAAGATCTGAAGGGGATCAGTATAGTTCCCGCAGCATGTGAACCCATTGACTTACTTTTTCCTCCCCGGTAAATTATACTCTCCGGTAAAGCTGCGTTTTAATGATCCCGTTACCAATGATCTGATGGTTGATTAGGTAAGCGCTAAAACACAATTCGCCGGCATAGATGTGCATCTAACCGTTTTGAAACTGCAGCAATATTTTAAAGACAAATATTTTTCTTTTTTTGATTTGTCAGATGAAGTGATGTATTTGGACACCAAAGACCTGGAGGTTTTAAAATCGAAGTTCGCCAAATTCGATTTTATAATAAGCTCGGTCAGCCATGCGCTGAGCGATTTTAAAGCGCTCCCTGGAGAAGTACCCGATTCATTGGCAGCTAGAATTGAAGAATTATTGAAAAATAAATTCGGTCCAAAAGATCAGTCATAGCGGAATATCACGCAAGTTTATGTGGTGTCCGTGTCACTTGCAGTGCAAATTGTATTAAAAGCAATGAGCAGTTTAACAAATATTACCGATTATAACAGTATGTCGTCCAAAGACATTTGCTATCGGTATAATACCATATCAGATTTCAACGTAGTGCTTTGGACCACTTATTAAATCAAGATGGTATAATTCATCCCGTGCATTGGCAAAAAATGTATCGTTATTAAACGTTATACTTTGTGTTAATTTAATATACAGCAGGGAAATAAATGTACCTATTACCTGGTTTCCTAAATTAACAAACGCTACCACAGCACCTTTGAATAACTGGCGTTTCATCGGCATGGGTCTTAGTATCCATCGGGAAGATCTTTCCATTGAAGGCCTTTTAAGATAGATCAGATTCCAACCTGTTGCTCACTCAACACTTTCCTGATCACATGCACCATTTGCTCAGCCTTTGTTTTCAATTGATCATCGGTCCAGGTTAAACTTATGGCGGTGGACACACAACGGCTCATGATAGCATCGCTGACCGCAAAATCTTTTGAAGCATGATGTATAACGGCTGCTTTCAGATCGGGATGTAAACCATTTAAGGTTATGGCGTTTTTCAAATGATCCCATTTGCTTACATAATGCCAGTTATTATCGAACCAATAAAAATTACCGGCCAAAATATTTTGTGCTTTTAGTTCGGCCACAACCGACCTGGTGGCTTCTTCGGTGGGTAAAAACCAACTCAGGAAAGTGCAGCTGTTGCCGCTTTCATCGGGTATCCTTCTAAAACTGACTTCGGGTATCGAACCCAGCGCATCTTTCAGAAAAGCATAATTCTTTTTCTGAATGGTTAAAAACTGATCCAGTTTTTTTATCTGCGCCAAACCAACAGCAGCATGTAATTCGCTGATCCTGAAATTATAACCGATGAATGGATGCAGGTCAGCTCCACGGTCTGCGCCCAGGTGATCGTGTCCATGATCACTGTAGCCATCACTGGCAATATAAACGTCCTCCCGGTTGGTCATCACCACACCACCTTCGGCACAGGTGATCGTTTTAACAAAATCAAAACTAAAAGTTCCGGCATCGCCGATGGTTCCTAATTTTTTCCCCTTGTATGTAGCGCCAATACTCTGGCAGGCATCTTCCAGTAAAACCAATTTGTGTGCTGCACAGATAGCCTGCAAAGCATCCATATCAGCCATACCGCCGCACATGTGTACGGGCATGATACATTTTGTTTTTGGGGTGATGGCATTACGAACGGCTTGTGGATTCAGTGTTAACGTATCATCCACATCAACAAAAACAGGCACGGCACCAACGCTGATCACCGCTTCAAAGCTGGCAACAAATGTAAAAGCCGGTATGATTACTTCATCGCCATAACCAATGCCCAGTGCACTCATGGCAGTTGTAAGCGCCGCGGTTCCGCTACTCAACAGCTGGGCATGTTTGCAACCGAAGGTTTCACAAATGGCAGCTTCCAGCTCTTTGGCTTTCCAGATCCCTTTACGTGGGCCATCAAAGCCATAGCGCATGAGGATACCGGTCTCCAGTACATCATTAACTTCTTTAATTTCTTCTTTTCCAAAAAATTCATAACCGGGCATAGCGTAATATTTTTTATACCTGCAAAGGTAGATAAAATGAACGGGTACATCAACAGGTATCTGTTTTAAATAGTCATGTGTGAGCAAGATAATAATGATAAATATTTCTCAGCTTCGCTGGAAAAAAGGTCTTGCCACGAAGTCACAAAGGCACGAAGCAAAAAAATGCACAGCATTTTTTCTTTGTGTCTTCGAATCTTTGTGGTGTATGTATTTAAAGCAGCGAAGCTGCGAGAATATTTCTTATTGTGATTGTTAAAAAGTTGGATTCCTTACGCTGCCAGTTAGTTTTCAAACTGTGATACCTCCGGACCCAGTGTATTATTTTACTGAACCTATGTGCACTTATAAACGTATTAACCAATTAACCAACATGCTTCAAAATCTGCAAAGGCAGCATTACCTGATCAGCGGCGTTTTAGCCGGTTCCTTAAAATAATTGAGCCTTAAACTATCACTCCAGCCGTTCGGGTTTTTTTCAAAGGTTTTGCTGCTGAAATAAATCATACCCTGTATGTTGGGGGTATTGCGCAGCATCTCAATTTGCCTGGGCAATTGTGTTTTGTCTTTCCAGTAAACATTGGATCCCCCTTTGTAGATACCCAAACCGATATAACAGTTCTTTCCATAAGTGTGGGTACTCCACCAATCCAGCACAGTTTGAAAAGGAGCTGCTTTTTGTTCAAACTCCCAATAGATCTGGGGAGCCACATAGTCTATCCATCCATTTTTTAGCCAAAGCAGTATATCCGCATACAGATCATCATAATTGGTTTGCCCGGCTTTGGTGTTGCTGCCATTTACCGAATCTTTATCGATATTTCGCCAAACACCAAAAGGGGAAATACCGAACTGGCATTTTGGATTTTCTTTCTTGATAACGGCGCTCAACAGACGGATGATCGAATCCGTATTACTTCTTCTCCAGTCGTCTATGGTTAACCCATTGCCATATTTAAGATAAGTTGATTGATCAGGGAATTCTTTGCCCGTGATCTTGTACGGGTAAAAATAATCATCAAAATGTATGGCATCTACGGGGTATCGTTTTACAACATCCCTGACCACTTCCAGAACATATTGCTGTGCATCCCTGTTTCCCGGATCAAAATACTTTTTTTCACCATAGGTTAAAAACCACTCCGGGTGTATCCTGCTGATGTGAGACGGTGCAATAGAGGAATTACGTATATTAAATACAGCCCGGTAAGGATTCATCCAGGCATGAAATTCCATTCCGCGTTTATGCGTTTCCGATATC
>JANNSN010000029.1:0-262017 GCA_031402615.1 Chitinophagaceae bacterium | reverse complement strand
GGAGGCCTAAAAATAAACAATGGAAAATACTTCCTTACAACAGCAACTTTTAGAAGCGGGTGTACACTTTGGTCATTTAAAGAAAAAGTGGAACCCTAAGATGTTGCCTTACATCTTTGCTGAAAAGAAAGGCATTCACATTATCGACCTGAACAAGACCGTTGAAGGTTTACAGGAATCGGCTGCTGCTTTGAAAGCCATTGCCCGCAGTGGTAAAAAGATCATGTTTGTGGCTACAAAAAAGCAGGCGAAAGAGATCGTTAGCGATTGTGCCAAGCGTGTAAATATGCCTTACGTAACCGAGCGTTGGTTGGGTGGAATGTTAACCAACTTCAACACCGTTCGTAAAAGCGTAAAGAAAATGCAGAGCATCGAAAAAATGCTGGCCGACGGAAGCGCTGAAAGTTTGACCAAGAAAGAGCGTTTAACGCTGACACGTGATAAAGATAAGATGGAGAAAGTGTTGGGCGGTATTGCACAAATAAGCCGTGTACCTGCAGCTGTATTAATGGTGGATATCGGACATGAGCATATTGCACTTGCCGAATCCAGAAAATTAGGCATCAGCACTTTTGGTATGGTTGATACCAATTGCGATCCAAATAAAATTGACTTTGCCATTCCTGCAAACGATGATGCAACCAAATCAATAGCCATCATTGTTAATTATTTAACAGCAGCTATTGCAGAAGGTTTGGAAGAACGCCAGGCAAATAAAGACGAAGAAGACAGCCATGATACAGAAGAAAGCGCAGAAGCAAAAGCAGCACGTTTTGAATCTAAAGTTGAGGCAGGGGATGACAGGAACAAGCGCGGTAGTGGCAGGGGAGTTACTGCTCAACCTAAGCGTCGCATAGCAGGTCCGGGCCAGGGTGGCAGAAGGCCTGCAGGCGGTGGTGGACCAAGGTAAAAACTCCCTCCGCCCCTGAAGGGAGAACCAAGGAGGAGATTGGAGCGAAGAATGTGTTTGCTTTTTTTGAGCCCAACATAAAATCTTTAATCAGCTTCAGTGGTCCCGATAGCCATCGGGACACTCTTGTACTTTAGTTCTTTATTCATCAAAAGCGTATAAATGAGTAGTAGCATTTTGCGCTGAGGAATTATCAATTATTCATTACTAAATTATCAATTAAAAATGAGTACTACAATAACAGCAGCAGACATCAATAAATTACGCCAGACAACAGGAGCCGGTATGTTAGATTGCCGCAAAGCATTAACAGAAAGCAATGGCGATTTTGAAGCAGCCATCGACTGGTTGCGTAAACAGGGCCAGAAGGTAGCCGCCAAGCGCAGCGACCGTGAAGCCAAAGAAGGTGTGGTAATTGCACAAACCACTGCCGACCATAAAAGCGGTATTGTACTTTGTATCAGTTGCGAAACTGATTTTGTAAGTAAGAATGCAGATTTTGTTGCTTTTGCACAATCTATTGCAGATGCCGCTATTGCAAACAACGTAAAAACAGCCGAAGAGTTAAACAGTGTAATGGTTAACGGAACAAAGGTGGAAGAGTTGATCAATGATAAACTTGCAGCTATTGGTGAAAAGATCGCCGTTTCAAAATTTGAATGGGTAGATGCACCTTATGTTGCTTCGTATATACATGGTGCAAACCGTATGGGTGTGCTGGTTTCTATGACTAAGGAGGCAGCAGAAGCAGGAAAAGACGTAGCTATGCAAATTGCAGCGATGAACCCATTAGCGGTTGATGAAACATCTATCAGCGAGGAAACAAAAGAAAGGGAAAAAGCCATTGCCATTGAAATGATAAAGGCAGAAGGCAAGCCGGCAGAAATGGCGGAAAAAATTGCTGATGGAAAAATGAATAAATTCTTTAAAGACAATACATTAATGGCCCAGGCTTTCGTAAAAGACAACAGCAAGTCTGTTGCTGATTACTTAAAGAGTGTTGATGCTGATTTAAAAGTTACTGATTTTAAGAGAGTGGCATTAGGATAATGCCTTCCACATATTTTTACATGCAACCTTATAATTGATTTTATAAGGTTGTTTTTTATGTGCAGCTGAACCAGGCTGCAAAACGGTTAATACCGATAATTCCAGTATGTAGTCCAAAGCCATTTGCCATCGGTATAATACCATCTAAGATTTCAACGCAGTGCTTTGGACTGCTTATTAATTCAAGATGGTATAATTTCCATGGTTTTTTTTGATTTACTTTTTCGCCGTAATTTCAATGATGCAAATCTATCAATCATACTTCGAAGAAAACAAACAATCCTGGAACAAACGTACAGCCGTACACAAAGATTCTGCTTTTTACGACCTGGATTCTTTTAAAAAAGGAAAATCATCGCTTAATAAAATTGAACTCGACGAGTTGGGCCAGGTAAAAGGAAAAACCCTGTTGCACCTGCAATGCCATTTTGGTATGGATACCATGAGCTGGGCCAGGGAAGGCGCTACGTGTGTAGGTGTTGATATAAGTGATGAAGCCATTAAACTGGCCAGGGAAATAAATGCAGAATTACAGCTAAAAACAGAATTTATTTGTTCCAATATTTACGATTTAAAGGAAAATGCAGAAGCGCTGCGTTGTTATACCTCCGGCACCGGGGTTACCGGGGATATCGATGGTAAGGAACTTAGTTCTTGGTTGGGGGCGGACATTGTTTTTACCTCTTACGGTACCATCGGATGGCTGCCCGACCTGGATAAATGGGCCGCGATCGTAGCCCATTTTCTAAAACCCGGCGGCATTTTTTATATCGCCGATTTTCACCCGGTATTGTGGATGATGGATGAGGATTTTGGGCACGTTAAATACAATTATTTTAATGCTGCAGTGATCACCGAAGAAGTTTCGGGTACTTATTCCAACAGAAATGCACCGATCAAATCAACAGAGCATGGCTGGAACCATCCTTTTTCGGATATCATATCTTCGTTGCTAAAACATAACCTGCAAATTCTTCAATTCAACGAGTTTCCGTTTTCTCCCTATAATTGTTTTAATAATCTGGAACAGGGGGATGATGATATGTGGCGAATTAAAGGAATGGACGAAAAATTGCCGATGATGTATTCCATAAAAGCAATAAAATCGTTTTAGAAATATTTTCAGTCTGCCCCGGTTTAACAGGTTAATAGTATGGCTGGCATAGCTTCTTGTCAGTGGAAACTAAAAATATTGGTTATCAAATTACCGATGCAGTATCTTCGCAAAAATAACTAAAGCTAATGCTACCAAGGTACAAACGAATTCTGCTAAAACTTTCCGGTGAATCCTTAATGGGCGATAAAAATTTTGGGTTGGATAGCGAAGTCATTGCCCGCTATGCACAGGATATTAAATTAGTTTTGGAGTTAGGTGTACAGGTAGCCATAGTTATTGGCGGCGGTAATATTTACCGTGGTATGAATGAAGCCGAAAGTGGGATTGAAAGAGCGCAGGGAGATTATATGGGCATGCTGGCTACGGTTATCAATGGCATGGCACTGCAAAGTGGAATGGAAAAAGCAGGTATTTATACCCGTTTGCAAAGCGCTATTTTAATGGAGCAGATCGCTGAACCGTATATTCGGAGAAAGGCGATGCGGCATTTGGAAAAAGGCAGGGTGGTGATTTTTGGTGCGGGTACCGGTAACCCTTATTTTACAACAGATACTGCGGGTTCGTTAAGGGCTATAGAAATAAAAGCTGATGTAATATTAAAAGGAACCAGGGTTAACGGTATCTATTCTGCAGACCCTGAAAAAGACCCAACGGCAACAAAATATGAAACCATTTCTTTTAAAGACTGTATTCAAAAAAACCTGAAAGTGATGGATTTAACGGCTTTTACATTGTGTATGGAGAATAATTTACCCATCGTGGTTTTTGATATGAATACCGAAGGCAATTTATTGAAAGTGGTTACCGGCGAAAAAGTAGGTACACTGGTGTCTTAAAATAATTTAAGTATTTAAAAAGAGGTCGCAAAATTAGCAACCTCTTTTTTTATATATACATGCCAAACTAGAGTGTACTCAGGTATGATAATATTTCGGGTAAAGACCTTTTAATGGGTGTAACAGGCACTGCTTGATTTAACGAACCGGTGGTTACTGCAACGGTTGTAGTTGCTTCATAGCCTAAGTAATAGTCATTACCCTGTTTGGAAATAACCACAACGGTAATTCGTTTACCCAAAGGCAGTTTTCCACTTATAAATTTTCGGGTATTGATATCCGCGTGCATGGCAACCACCGAGCGGATATCATTAAATACAGTAAAGGCAATGGTGTTGGCATTGGTAAAATAAGATGCCAGTTCAGTACGAACACTAACGCCGGCTGTATTATTTAAATTATAAACATACGCGGCACTTATCCAGCGAAGGCGGTTGGTAACAATTTCGTAGGCCTGCGAGCCGATATAAAGGCGGCTTATGGTATCCGTATTGGGTAACCAGTTAAAACGCAGTGCATTGGTCTCGTCACCTGCAAAAAATTTCATTTGCTGGTTGGAAGGCTGATCCACATAGCGGATATTTATTTTAACATTGGGAGCCAATTGAACCGGTTGCCCGTCTTTTTTTAATTGGATAAATATTTGAAACGCTGTAACCAGCATACTGTCGTTATAAGTACTGGGTTTATTCAGTCGTATCATATCCCCTTTCTTTTTAACAACGTGTAACGCTACCTGCACTTTACCCGTTACCGGTTGCCCGGCAGCCGTTGCACAACTGTTGGGTGGAAAAGTAACCAGTAACCCGGAAGGCGATAAAACGGACACCGTATTCGTGTTAACTAAAATGCTATCCTGGTATGGCTCCTCCAACAAATTATTTTTAAGAGCAGATACGGGCATGGATGCTGTTACCGTTGCATGCCAGGTGGTATCCGGGCCGTTTATTTGCCCGGGATCCGGAATAAAAATATCGACATTTTTTTGGCAGGCGTTTAATAAAAAACTACCCGCGAAGAATATCAATAAGTATGGTTTTATGTTCATTAGCATTTGTTTAAAAAATATGGCACCCATTACAGATACCTGCTTTTTAATTTTCGTTGCCTCTATTGTAAATCAAGTCTCACACCCAATCGTAAACCTGCAGTCTGGTATTTTTGTTTCAGCGTAATATTTTCTTTAGTCATGGGCGAAAAATTATACCTGAAATAAGGCTCAGCCATCAGGTGTAACCGGTCGTTCAGTTTGTAATAAACAGATACGGCACCTATAAAACCGATACCTGCATTGGTTTTAAACTGGTATGGCGACGATGACTTGCCTGTAGTGATACTTACCGGGTTACCCGCCGTATCCAAAACATCGCCCTTTTGCCAGCTGTAAATATTCACAACAGCTCCTGCATTGATATTGGCGTGCAGTTTACCGTTGCCAATTTCGTATCCGGCAACTAACGGTATATCGATACTGCGGTACCGGTTGATGGTTGATTTATACCGGCTGCCGGTTGTTGTATAGCTGCCAATGGTGTCGCCATTGTTGTTGATGATATAAGTAATCTGTATAACATTACCCTGGTTATAGGTGAATTTTTCATTGATCTGGCTGTAATGGATACCAGCCCTTACACTCATGGAGTTGTTGAATACTTTGGTATAACGTACGCCTGCACTAAAAGCCGATCTGAATTTTGTACTTTCTTTTCTTTTTTGCAGGTAGGCAGAGTTTGCAGTATCCTGTAAACTGCGTAATGCGTAGTCGGGACCAGCATAAAATTCTACATATCTTTTATTACCGGCAGCATCTTTTTCGATGGCTGGGCAATCGGGTAAAAACACAACTTTTTTAAAACTGGGGGACTCCTGGTTTTCAGTTTTGCGTTTTACCAGGTACTTTTCTGCATTAAAAGTCAACCTGCCCAACAAAGTTCCCTGCCCTTCATACGCATCTTCTTCATCTGTTGTTAAACCCGCCGATGTTGTATTAACCAAAATATTTCCCAGGCCGGTGTAATATTTTTTTGCTTCATAACCGGTTTTTGATTTACTTTTTTCAACAGTAGCTGTTTCTAAAGAAGCGGGCGAAATGATTGCTTTAATTCCTCCATCGGGGGCTACGGAATTATCTATTTCAGTTGAATTATCAGCTGATCCAATTATGGCATCGCCATTTAATTTAGAAACATTGATCGGTTGTGCTTCCGGTTGATCAGTTTTTGAAAAATCCTTACTGTTGTGTGTTCCGGGTTGATCTTTGGCAGCCGAAATATGTTTTTGGTTTACAGAGGCATAGTACACCAGGGCGCCGCCGCTGCTTAAAGTAATAACAAGGCCTGTCAACAGCATTTTGTTACGGTTGCTAAACATCGAAACCCAAAATCCTGCCGGTCTTTTTTTATCTTTTTCAGCAATAATTTTTTTCCAAATGCGCGGGTGCACATCAGGACTATAACTGTCGAACTGCTTTTTTATATGTTCATCAAAATGCCGGTTATTGTTCATACCGCAACTTTTTGTAATTGTAAAATTTGTTTCTGCAGCATATTTCTTGCTTTAACCAACTGGCTTCTGCTGGTACCCGATTGTATACCCAGCATGGCTGCAATTTCATCGTGCTGGTATCCTTCAATAACATACAGATTAAAAATAAGCCGGTAGCCATCTGGCAAGGTATTGATTAAATTCAAAAGATCTTTTTCGGATAAATGGCCATATGCTGATGGTTCCAGGATGCTCTCATCCCGGTCTTTTATCTCATAGCCAACTACTTCTTTCTCGTACCGGCGCAGCGAATATTTTTTTAATGCCGTATTCACTACAATTCTTCTTATCCATCCTTCAAAAGAGCCTTCAAACTTAAACTGGTTGATCTTTCCAAAAACTTTAATAAAAGCATCCTGTAAAATATCTTCCGCATCTGCACTATTTCGGGCATAGCGGTTACAAACACCTAGCATACGGCCGGCGAAGCGGTGAAATATCTCCTTTTGGCAGGAGGCATCATCCTTTAAGCATCCTCGTATGAGTTCGTCTTCCGTCAATTATCGCTAAGTTTACATTGGGCTTTTTTTCTTTTTAAGATGCCGCAATATAATTATACGCTGCCCAACAGAATATTATTGTCATAAGGTACAAAAAACGGGGGGTTTTTTTGTTTTTGGGCAGTAAAATCTATAAATTGAATTTTATACAAACACAGGAAAGATTAATGGCAATGTTATCGGAAGAGCAGCTAAGAAAGATTATTTCGGCCAACGAAAGCCTACAGGTACAGTTGGATGATGCCAATGCCATACTGGCGGCCCGGGAGCAGGAAATAGATTTTTTAAGTACTGAACTGGTGGACGCAACAGCTTTGCGTAGTAAATTCGATGGTCAACTTGGTGAAATTGAAAGTATCCGGTACCAATTATATAACAAAAACCGGCAAGTTGACGGTGCCGAAGAAAGGGAAATAGCATTGCAGCAGGAATTGACAGATTATGCCAGGTTGAACAGGGAGTACAATGAATTAATACAGGATTATGCTTATTTGCAGAGCCAGTTTAAAGATGTGCAGGCTCAATTAACAGCGTTGAATGCACGAAATTTTGAATTGCAACAGGTTGCCGGCAGGATCGGAGAACTGAAAAGCCTGTTGGAGAATAGTATGCTTGAAAGTGATGAGCTCAAGCGCAGGATTTTGGTTCTGGAATCACAAAAATACCTGCGTGAATTAAATTTGTGATAAGTTGGGTAAAAGAAATTCTACCAAACATTTGCATACCTGCATTGGATTTTATATTTTACTCCTCTAAAACTTATTGCATATGAATATTATTGAAAGAGTAAAAAATATTCTGATAACCCCTAAAACCGAGTGGGAAGTAATTAACGGAGAAACCGCAACTCCGCAATCTTTATTAATGACATATGTTTTGCCACTGGCTATTATTGGTTCAGCCGGCACATTGTTAAAAGGTGTGTTTATAAGTACCACTTTATTTGGTTTTGGCCTGAAGTATTATATAGTAGGGGCCATTATTGCGCTTATTGCTTCAGTTGTTGCTTATTTTATTACGGTGATTTTTGTTGATATGCTTGCCCCAAGTTTTGGCTCTGAAAAAGACATGGGAAAGTCTGCACAATTGGTTGCTTATTCCAGTACTGCATCGTATTTAGGTGGGCTGTTTTCATTTGTTCCATTTATAGGTTGGTTGCTTAGTTTAGCTGCATGGGGATATAGTATATACCTAATGTATTTAGGTATAGGTCCGTTAAAAAAGACACCGGAAGATAAAAAAGTATTATACATGTTGGTTGTGTATGTAATTTTAATTGTGCTGTATTTTATATTGATTGCTATTTTAGGGGGGATAATATATGCGGCCATGGGGTTAACAGCCGCGAGTTTGCTTAGATAAATTTAATTTCAGCAGATTAAAGCATCTCTTTCACAGGGGATGCTTTTTTGTTTGACCTAATTAACTGAATTTTGCAGTTGAAAACGTAAAAAGTATGAATAAGAACATTGCAGCAATCAGACGGGAATACCAGTTAAGGCATTTATTGGAAACTGAAGTGGCTGATAATCCATTTACACAATTTAATTTTTGGTGGGATGACGCTGTTAAAAGCGAGTTGGAAGAAGTTAATGCCATGACACTGGCTACAGCTTCAACAGCTGGTATACCATCAGCAAGAATCGTATTGTTGAAATCCGTATCGGACGAAGGATTCGTTTTTTTTACCAACTACGGCAGTCAAAAGGGGAATGAGCTGGCACAAAATCCAAATGCCTGCCTGGTGTTTTTTTGGAAAGAACTGGAAAGGCAGATAAGAATTTCGGGTAAAGTTGAAAAGGTTAGCGCGGATGAAAGTGACGAATATTTTAATTCGAGGCCCGAAGGAAGCAGGATAGGTGCCTGGGCATCACCGCAAAGCAGCGTTATACCATCAAGAGCATTAATAGAAGAGAATATTACCAAATACGTAAATCAGTTTTCCGGTGGTGAGATCACCAGGCCAACTCATTGGGGAGGTTATATTGTAAAACCAGAAATTTTTGAATTTTGGCAGGGCCGCCCCAGCCGCCTGCACGACCGTATACAGTATTCCAACCTACAGGCTGGAGGATGGAAGATTGAAAGACTGGCGCCTTAACAGGTGTACGATGTTAGATGTACGGTTTACGCAAGCCTGATAAAATGGCGTACATCTTACATGTAACATCGCACAACAGGTTATGCTTTTTTCTCAGCCCCGGCTTTTTTTTCAACCGCTGCTTTTTTCTTGGCAACGGCAACTTTTGCTGCAACTTTAGCGGGTCTTTTTTTACCAAATGAGCCTGCGAAAATTTTTCCTTTTTTTGTTTTAATATCACCACGTCCCATAATTACTCGTTTTGTTTATAGATTAAAGTTAAGGTAAACAAAAAAAGCAAGGTACAACTGTGCCTTGCTTTTTTTAATTTTTTAGACACAATATTACATTTTAGCAGATAATTCTTTACCGGCTTTAAACTTAGCAACTTTCTTTGCTTTAATTTTAATAACAGCACCCGTTTGAGGATTGCGGCCATTACGGGCTGCTCTCTTAGAAACAGAAAAAGTACCAAATCCTACCAATGTAACTTTACCACCACCTTTTAAAGTTTTAGTAACTGCACTTACGAAAGAATCTAAAGCAGCATTGGCCTGTGTTTTTGTAATACCTGCGTCGTCAGCAAGTTTTGAAATTAATTCAGCTTTGTTCATGATATAATTTTTTGAATTTTTAAACTGCAACAAATATAGACGGTTTTCAATTGCAACAAAATTTTTTTTAAAATTATTTTTGTTGTAAAGATGGGCTGAAAACCTTAAGCAATAAGGGCTTTCGCCAATTGATCATGGGTTTGGGTACTGAATGCAGGGCCTTAAAATCCGCTGAAACCCTTTGTAGCATTGATTTATAGGAGAAAACGTTTGAAAACCTGTGTCCGTGCGGTTTTTAAAGGAATAAGATTTATCCGAAACGCAAAAAATGAAAAATTAATTGTTTTGCACAATTAGCTAACAACCTGCATCACGGAGCGGAAAGCGATGAATTGATCACCCCATTTATCGAAGCCTTTTTGTCTCATCTCGGCGGCATGGTTTTCAAGGTAGTTATTATACAAACCCTTACTTTCCGCAAAATACTGCACCGCATAGGTAGGCCCTTCGGTATCGTCAACTTCCATTAATCGTAAAATAAGGGCATGCGTAAAACAACCGGTTCGAATCACATCAGGAATATGTTCATCCTTTAACCAGGTAAGCCAATTTATATGTATGGCGGTCGTAACTTTTATGGTAACATTATAAACAATCATGTCCTTTTCTTTTTATCAACTTCTTTTAGCATCTTGTAGGTAAAGAAAAGTAGAATTAATAAGGCCGCGGCAATTGCAGACCAAAGCATCCAGTTATTATTTTTTAAGGGAGCAGATATTTCATTTGTTTCTTCCGCAGCTGTTATACTGCCGTATTGTAAAACAGCAATGCTATCGGGTATGTTGTTGTCAAGCACAGATAAATCATAATCAGGCATCACTGCTGCCTCGTTATCCATGATTAATTTAAACGGGGTTTTTGCATCAAGGTAAGCAGTGAGATAATGATTGCTGCAGGCGGTTTTAACTTCATTTACCATGATCGGTAAATTATCTTCATTGCTTATTAAAAGATAAAAGACAAGTGCATTGGTGAGGGGCATTTTATATTGAAGCGTACTGTTATTGGAAATGGTAAATGTTTGTAATAATTGCCCGGGGGTTGTATATGCGTGCAGATCATTTATTGGGACATATACATCAACTTTACGGTTATAATATTTTACGCCGCTTAACTGTAAACTGATATGGTCAAAATGATAGGGCAGTGCCTGTGTGATTTTGATATAGGATATTTTACCACTGTCCTGCTGTTGTATGGATGTCGCCGGATTGTTATTTAATTTATTTAGCGGATTGGTTATTGATGCTGAAGTAATGTACTCCACCACCGATTTAATATTAAATGGGTCTTTACCGTTATTGCGAATTACTATTTTATGAAACCGGTAGTTGTTTAATGGAAAATCGATTCTGAAAATATTTTCGGTAGCATCTTTTGCAGGAACGGGGTTTATAAGAATACTGTCATTAATCACAAACCAGTTTTGTTTGTCATTAGTACCACTGATTGTACAAAAACGTTCTGCAGCAGTATTGGTGATTACCAGGCCGATATTGGAGGAAATGCTTTGCCTGCTTTCTGTTATTAAAACTGTTTTTGCAGCAGTGTTTTCTTCCATGGAAAATTTCGAATCCATGATCAACACTTCGTTAGACTGTTCCTGGACCGGGGTATGTAATATATGTGGCACCCATTTTCCTGCAGTATTCACAATTCTCAGGTCACTGTAATCGGTTTTTAACCGGGCGTTTATTTCGGGGCCGATCTCAATATTATAAAACCCCGATGTTTCTACACTGTCTAACCGGCAGTAAAATTTATATCCGCCTGTTTGCGCAACACAGCAAACAGATATCAAACTAAACAGCAAAAGGTTAATCCAATTTTTTTTCATCAATGATTATTTTTTTTAAACGTTGGTACATAAAAGAAACAACCAGTAATAGCACACCCAAGCAAAAGAATGCCGCAATTTTACCTCCGGCAGGTATGTTCCTGATATCGAAAATAAATAATTTTACCAGGGTTAGGGTAAAGAGGCTTAGCGAAATGATTCGCAAACTGCGGTATTTATAATGCATCCCCATCCACATAAAAGCAAAGGAGCAGAAACCCCACAAAATGGGCAGCCCGGTTTTAATGTAAACCCGTTGTATGTTTTCCAACAAATTATCACCTGCATAAAAAACAGGGTTGGCAACCAAATGAACTTCCACGCTTAAAAAGATAACGGTGACCGTACAAAAGATCCAGGTAATAAAATTAAAGCTGTTGGTACCCACAGTGCTGTTCTTCAATAAAAGCCGTATAAACCTGTAAAGTGCCATGGCAATTAATACCGCCGTAGCCCAATGCGCCATAAAATGAATATTGTTTTTATGTTCTGTGATCATCTGCGCCTGTACCTGGTAAGTTTTTGCTACACAAGCCAGGTAAATAAACAGGCAAAAAACATACAGGAAAGCAGGGATACGCCAGTCCAGATGAAGCTGTTTTATTTTTTGAGTAACGCTGATGAAGATATGCAGGAACGCCACTGTATACAGCAGCAGGTATAGCATGGTTATTTGAGTGTTGGGATAATGTGCTTCAAACTGGTGATCTATTTCCAGGTAACCTGCTGCGAATAAGATAACAATGGCGAAGATCCGGAACGTTGTTTTGCCCGGAATTATTTTTGCCGAAATCGGTTTAATACTTTCATCTTCACCGTTCCTGACCATGTATAAGGCATAGGTTGCTGCCGCAGCAAAAAGGGTTGTAATAAATCCTTTGTTGGTAATGATGTCCAGGTTTTTTGTAAAGAACGGGCCATAGAGCTCCACCCAGTCCATTAACAAACTAAATAACATCAATACCCAAATCAATCCCGCCGAATATTGAATGATGCTGATCTTTGATTTGGTATATAACCAGTATAACAGAACTGCCTCACTTGCCCAGAAGATGGTGATATAATTACCATGCAATTGAATGGGTGCCGTAACAGAGATAAAAGTAAGCGTAATGCCAATGAGCAGGTATAATATATTGGTATCCATTTTTTGTTTGCGAAACAGGAAATAGGTGATACATAAATTAAATACACCCAGCGATGCGCTGAACAGGCCCCGAAATTCCCGGGCTTCCATACTATGTAAACAATAAATACCGGCCGCAAAAAATAAACCGGAGTTAGCCAACAATATCCCGAAATCTGAGGCGATAAATTTCTTTTGTTCTTTTATGCTATGGGCAATGTTGATCATAAAAAACAGAAGATAAAAAACGGTTGCAAAAAGAAAGCCGTTTCTATAAGTGAGATTCGGTTCGTTGTTATTCAAAAAAAGGAGCCAGCTTCCGAACATCAGGACGGTAAAAACAAAATTCAGAAAATTTAACAGGCGCCAGGCTTTGTTATAAGCAATAAACAGCAGTCCACTATTTAAAATGATGAGGTAAGTAAATAAAACCCGGTAATTACCCGTTCCGGTACTTACCAATAAAGGAGCGATAAAGCCGCCTATCAGGGCGATGATGGCTAACTCCTGTTTATCGTATAACAAGGCAAGTACCACTGCAAAAACGGTTATTACAATCATGATGACAAATGCAGTCGTTTGACCGAACAATTGAAATTGCTGAAAGGCCAGGGTGATCGTAAAATAAAAAACAGCAATACCGCCACCTGCCAGCACAGAACTGAATGCCCGGTAACTGTTACGAAACCGGTGGGCCAGTGCCGTTAAGATGCCACCGCATAAGATACCAATGGCGACACGCGCCACAGGCCCGATCCAGTTTTGGTCTATGGCATATTTCACAAAATAGCCGATGGCTAAAACCAGGATAGCAATACCTATTTTACTGATCAGGTTTTCGCCGATAAACTTTTCCATATCAGGATGGCGTTCAAAAAAAGTTGGTGATGGGGCAGCTTGTTTCCTTTGTTTCGGAAATTCAATTGTTTCTTTTATTTCAACAGTTTTGATCCTGGCTGCCGGCTCCGGTAAAATTTCTTCCGTTGGTTTAGATCCATCATCCTCGGGTAATGCAGTTTGTTTTTCTGCTATGGTAAAAAGACTTGTATAGGGTTTGGTATCTTTAACGGGTTTTGGAACTTCAACAGGGGTTGATTCCGTAATTTCTTTATTACCGGCGGAAGCATTTAAAAACTGGTTACGCAATAATTTCAGTTCTGCTTCAAGCCGCTGAAGGTGTTTGGTGAGTTTACTGTTTTGATTGAGTATGATCACGATCAATGTAATCATCAAAAGAACGGGAAGAACTTCCATGCAGTAAATATTGGTTAAAAGCTAAGGTATGTAAGCCTTTAGTAATTAAGCAAACTATTATTGTTAAATATACAGCTAAGCTTTAATTTCTATATATACCGGGCAGTGGTCGCTGTGCTTTACATCCTGGAAAATATCCGCATCAAGCAGTTGTTTTTTTAGCGTTTCCGTAACGGTAATATAGTCGATGCGCCAGCCCTTATTGTTTAAACGTACTGTTGGAAAACGCTGGCTCCACCAACTGTAGCGGTGTGGCTCCGGGTGAAATTCACGGAAAGTATCTACCCATCCGTTGGCCAGGAATTTTGTCATCCATGCTCTTTCATCGGGTAAAAAACCACTGCTGTTTTTATTGCTTTTGGGATCGTGAATATCTATTTCGTTATGAGCAATATTATAATCACCCACCAAAATAATTTTGGGATGTTTCTTTTTAAGTTTATCCAGGTAAGTTTGAAATTTTGTCAACCAGGCATATTTAAAATCCTGCCTGGTATCACCAGTGGTGCCTGAGGGAAAATAGGCATTGATCAAACGGATATCACCAAAGTCCAGTTGTATTACCCTGCCCTCATCATCACTTTCCCGGTGGCCAATACCCGTTATTACCTCGTCGGGTTTAATTTTTGAAAAAACAGCCACGCCACTGTATCCTTTTTTTTGTGCACTGTACCAGTGGTGATGAAAACCCATCGCCTCCAGTTGCTTTGTATCAACATCATCTTTGGTTGCCTTGGTTTCCTGTAAACAGATGATATCAGCCGGGTTTGTTTTAAGCCAGTCAAAAAACCCTTTTTTTATAGCGGCACGAATACCGTTAACGTTGTAAGAAATAATACGCATAATGATCATTATATTTATACCTGTAAAAATACCAAACCGAATTGGAAAATAATAATTTGGATAATCAACACGGGGGCCAGAACCAGAAAACCATATTCTCTCCGGAAGAATTTTCATTGCAGTGTTATGACAAACATATACGGCAGGCCAGGAAGGCGAAATTTGCGGTTTCCATACTGCTACTGGTAAACCTGTTGGTGCTTTTTTTCGTTATTTCCGAAGACTATGAATATTTATGGTTCGATATCATCCTGTGGGGCATTTGTATAGCTGCGTTTACGATGCCGGGATTTTGGACAAAAAAGAAATCATACTACACCGTCATAGCAGCATTTTGTTTATATACTTTTTTCATTGTATTCAATGCCGCTTTAGATGTAATACCGATTATACCAGTATGTAGTCCAAAGCCATTTGCTATCGGTATAATACCATCTAAGATTTCAACGTAGTGCTTTGGACTCCTTATTAAATCAAGATGGTATAACCACCGTTCTTAAAGGAATTATCTTTAAGATCATTGTATTTGTCCTGTTATTTGAAGGCATTAATGATGCTAAGGAAGTACTGGCGTTGCAACAGACTTTTAGTAAGTAATATGTAATGACATGGAACGTATAGAAGACTTTGAAAGTTTTTATGCGGTTAAAATTCAGCCGTACCTGCAAGAACTGGATTACGAAGAATCTGCTGCCGGCAATTGGAAAAAGTTTTCAATGTATACCGGTACCGGTGCCTTCGTGGGCTTTTTTCTTTACTATTTTGAGGTATTGCCTTAGGGCCATATATTGGCAGCTGGTATGTTATTGATGTGTATAACAAGGGTTCTTTTTACGGCTAAATATACCGACAGGTATATGGATGACTTTAGGGAAAAAATAATAGGGCAGATCATTCCGTATATCTATCCTTCGGCAATTTATAAACCGATGGACTTTATTTCAAAAAAGAAATACAGGAGAAGTGGCTTGTACCGGAGAAGATTTACGTATTTTGACGGCGATGATTATTGGCAAAGTACTTATCATGGCGTTGCCTTTCATTGTTCAGAAATCACATCACGGTGTGAAGATATAGCCGGTGCCATAAATATTTTTAAAGAATTGTTTTTCGTTGCCCGAATAAACAACGCTTTTGCGGAGGGTACTTATATCTGGACAAAAGGACATGCCCAGTTACCCTCCAGCCTGGCAGAAGAACACTACAGGATGTTTCCTTTACAACCTGTGCATCGAATGAAAATTGATCATGCGCATTTTAACAAACAGTAAACGGTGTAAAGCACCAATGCGGATGAGGCCTTTTTAATCCTGTCAGTTCATATGATGGATCACATGCTGGCCATTAAAATGAAACTGAAGAAGAATATTGTGTTTTCTTTTGTTGCAGGCAAATGTTATATAGCTGTGCCCTTTGAAGAAAACCTGCTGGAACCGTCTAAAAAAGGATTGCGGGACAAAGAGGTGAAAAAATTATTTTTACACCATACTATTGGTGTTCAATATTATTAATAAACTGGAGCTGAACCGGCTCAGCTGATTACTCCAATATAGGCCTTAACCACCTGGTTGCCTCTTCGATACTCATTCCTTTCCTTTTGGTATAATCTACCAGCTGGTCTTTTTCAATTTTACCAACACCAAAATATTTGCTTTCGGGATGGGCAAAATACCAACCACAAACAGAAGCGGCAGGATACATCGCCAGGGATTCCGTAAGATGGATACCGGTTGCTTCTTCACCACCAAGCAGTTCAAATAATTTATATTTTTCAGTATGATCGGGGCAGGCAGGATAACCAGGTGCAGGGCGGACACCCATATATTCTTCTTTAATTAATTGTTCATTCGTAAGATGTTCTTCTGATACATAACCCCAGTACTCGGTTCTTGTCTTCTTATGCAATAATTCGGCAAATGCTTCTGCCAATCTATCTGCCAGCGCCTGTAAAATTATTTTATTATAATCATCAAGATTGGCTTCAAATTTTTTAATATGCGATTCAATGCCCTGGATGGTCACACTGAATGCACCAATGTGGTCCTGGTAATTTTGCGCTGCCGGGGCAATAAAATCTGCCAATGACAGATTTGGCTGTCCTGCTGTCTTTTTTATTTGCTGGCGAAGAAACTCCAGGGGTATTACTTCGGATTTATTGTCCACATCTATCGTATCATGGTCAATTTTATTAGCGGGCCAAAAACCAACTACACCTTTGGCAGTCAGCCATTTTTCATCAATGATCTGCTGCAATATTTTTTTTGCATCCTGGTAGAGTTTGGCTGCTTCAACACCAATTACACTGTCGCTGAGAATGGCAGGGAATTTACCGTGCATTTCCCAGGCGATGAAGAAAGGTTGCCAGTCAATATATTCAGCAATTTCCGCCAGGGGATAATGATCTAAAATTTTTGTACCGGTAAAAACTGGTTCTACGGGTTTGTAGTTTGCCCAGTCAATAACTGCCCCGTTCTTTTGTGCTTCTTCAAATCTTATATATTGTTTCGTTGTTTTTTTATTGTCGAAATCAATTTTTAATTTGTCGTACTCAGTTTTTAAACTTTGTAAAAAAGCAGGTTTTTGTTCTTTGCTTAATAAACTTCCGGCAACGGTTACGCTGCGGCTGGCATCCAGCACATGCACCACACCTTCATCATACTGCGGAGCAATTTTTACTGCTGTATGCATACGGGATGTAGTAGCGCCACCAATCATGAGTGGTAATGTTATTCCCCTGCGTTTCATCTCATGGGCCACATGTACCATTTCATCAAGTGATGGGGTAATCAAACCACTTAAACCAATAATGTCTACTTTTTCTCTCAGGGCCGTTTCTAAAATTTTATCTGTAGGCACCATCACACCCAGGTCAATAATATCATATCCATTACAACCCAAAACAACCCCAACAATATTTTTACCAATATCATGTACATCGCCTTTTACGGTGGCCAATAAAATTTTTGCGGCACCGGCAGATTCTTCATTTACGGTTCCTGCCGCAATGTGGGCATTTTTACGATCTTCTTTTTCCTGTTCAATAAACGGGGTAAGCACAGCAACGGCTTTTTTCATTACCCGTGCGCTTTTTACCACCTGTGGCAAAAACATTTTACCCGAGCCAAAAAGATCACCAACAATGTTCATACCATCCATCAACGGACCTTCAATTACATCCAGTGGCGCGGGATATTTTAACCGGGCTTCCTCAGTATCCGCATCAATATAGTCTGTTATACCATTCACCAGCGAATGGGATAAACGGCTTTCCACCGGTTCTTTTCTCCAGCTTTCGTCTCTGATAATTACTTTACCTTTTGCTTTGATCGTTTCGGCAAAGGCGATCATTTTTTCTGTAGTCTCGTTATTGTCGTTGTTTCTGTTGAGCACAACATCTTCACAAAGTACTTTTAAATTTGGTTCTATCTCATCATATACTGCCAGTTGGCCGGCATTTACGATTCCCATATCCATACCTGCTTTAATGGCATGAAAAAGGAATATACTGTGTATGGCTTCCCGTACGTGTTCGTTACCACGAAATGAGAAAGAAACATTACTTACGCCGCCGCTTACTTTAGCAAGTGGCATTAATCTTTTTATTTCCCTGGTGGCTTCAATAAAATCTACGGCATAGTTATTATGCTCCTCAATACCGGTGGCAATGGCGAAAATGTTGGGATCGAATATGATATCCTGGGGGGCATAGCCTACCTGCTCCGTTAATATTTTATAGGCTCTTTTGCATATCTCCACTTTTCTTTCTTTGGTATCTGCCTGGCCTGCTTCATCAAAAGCCATTACGATAACGGAGGCGCCATAACTTCTGCAAATGAAGGCTTGCTCAATAAATTTGGCTTCACCTTCCTTCATCGAAATGGAATTCACTATACATTTACCCTGTACACATTTTAACCCGGCTTCAATAATTTCGAACTTGGAAGAATCGATCATGATGGGGATCCTGGCAATATCGGGCTCAGATTGTACCAGGTTCATAAAGGTTGTCATGGCCTGTACCCCGTCCAGCAGGGCATCGTCCATGTTCACGTCAATAACCTGTGCGCCGTTTTCTACCTGTTGACGGGCCACAGCCAGTGCTTCTTCATATTTGTCTTCACGTATCAGGCGGGCGAACATTTTACTGCCGGTAACATTGGTGCGTTCACCAACGTTTATAAAATTGGTTTCGGGGCGAACAATTAAGGGCTCGAGGCCACTTAATCTTAAATATGGTTTAATGACAGTCATTTTTTTCGTTTTAATCAGCTAATGCTTCTTCTACTTTTGGTAATTCCCTGGGCTTAAACTTGCTTACCTCATCCGCAATATGTTTTATATGATCCGGTGTAGTGCCACAGCACCCACCTACAATATTTACAAATCCTTCTTTGGCCCATTCTTCAATAATATGAGCAGTTTCATGTGGTTGCTCATCATACTCGCCAAAGGCATTGGGAAGTCCGGCATTGGGATAGGCTGATGTAAAACATCCGGCGATCTGGCTAAGCTCTTCAATATGCGGTCTCATTTCTGATGCGCCCAAAGCACAGTTTAGCCCAATACTGATCGGGTTTGCGTGCATGACGGAAACATAAAATGCTTCCAGCGTTTGCCCGCTTAAAGTGCGGCCACTGGCATCCGTGATGGTTCCGCTGATCATTAACGGAAGTTCGGGAAGATTGTTATGCCGGAAATAATTTTTTGTTGCGTAGATGGCAGCTTTTGCATTCAGCGTATCAAAAATGGTTTCAATAAGAATAATATCAACACCACCATCAACCAACCCTTTAATTTGTTCGGTATAAGCCCTGGCTACCTCATCAAAGGTTACGGCTCTAAAGCCAGGATTATTTACATCGGGAGATAAAGACAATGTTTTGTTTAAAGGACCGATAGCTCCTGCCACAAATCGTGGCTTACCAGGATTCTTTTTTGTGTATGCATCTGCAGCAACCCTGGCGCATTTGGCTGAGGCTACATTTAATTCATATGCCAGTGATTGCATATCATAATCTGCCTGTGCAATAGATGTGCTGCTGAATGTATTGGTTTCGATAATATCGGCACCTGCTTCAAGGTATTGCCTGTGAATTTCTTCAATAATGGTTGGCTGGGTAATACTCAACAGGTCATTATTGCCTTTTACATCGGTATGCCAGGCTTTAAACCTTTCGCCACGGTAATCATTTTCTTCCAGCTTATGACGTTGTATCATGGTGCCCATGGCGCCATCGATAATCAGGATTCGTTCTTTTAAACAATCTTGTAATGTTTTCATTTGCATTAATATATGTTCAATTAATATATACAAATTGAAGGGAGCTACGTAACTTGACCAGTGCTGATGACCATTGCTGTGCAGCTAACTTCAAAAAAATAGGATAAACTTTTAAACGAGAATCAATCTGAGAGATGTAATGCAGAATTGCTTTCGTTTATTAGTTCGTTTTTTACAGGTTGAACAATAAACAAATCCACCTGGTTGTCGGTGCAAATTTATAATAACAAAACCGAAACACAAAATGAATTGCTGACTGGTTAAATAACAAAACTCCCGGGGGTTATCGGGAGTTTGTAATCAGATTCGGTTTCTTTGGTAAATTTCTGGTTTTTGTTGGATAGTTGGATACTTAATCTCTGGTTTTTTTAGTGTATTGGATCTGGTCTTTTAAATGGATATTGGTTTTTATTTATAAAGTAAAAGTACAGTGGTTTGGTTTGTTATAAAACTAAAAGCCATTCAATACTGCGTTCGGGGTGCTGAGCAGGTAATATCGGTACCTAAACCCGAAATCGGGCATTTAAGATATACTTTGGGAGTGAGCTAAATAACAAAACTCCCGGGGGTTATCGGGAGTTTGTAATCAAATTCGGTTTCTTTGGTAAATTTCTGGTTTTTGTTGGATAGTTGGATACTTAATCTCTGGTTTTTTGGTGTATTGGATCTGGTCTTTTAAATGGATATTGGTTTTTATTTATAAAGTAAAAGTACAGTGGTTTGGCTTGTTATAAAACTAAAAGCCATTCAATACTGCGTACCGGGTGCTGAGCAGGTATTATCGGTACCTAAACCCGAAATCTGTCATTTAATATATACTGCAGGATCTACAAAAACACAAAACCCCGAAATTTTCGGGGCTTTGCAAGAACTTTTTCGTTCAAAGGTAAATTGGGTTTTTGTTGGATAGTTGGATACTTAATCTCTGGTTTTCTTAGTGTATTGGATCTGGTCTTTTAAATGGATATTGGTTTTTAACTATAAAGTAAAAGTACAATGCCAGGGGTACTTATAAAAATAAAAGCAGATTAACAGCTTGTTTTAGCTACTGAACCGGTATTTTCCGGTGGTAAATACGAATTTATCTATCCAAAAGGCGTTAAGGCAGGTACAAATAATGAAAACCCCCGGAAAATTCCGGGGGTTTAAAATCTTTTTGGGTTTCTTGGGTAATGTTTGGTTTTCTTTGGTTTTGGGGTTGTTTAAGTCCCGGGTTTTCTTAGGTTAATTGGGTTGGCGTTTTCAAGGGATTACAGAATGTAAATTCTTATGCTTATGTCTTAACTGATGTAAATATAAAATGGATTTAACCCTTGTAAAACTAATAGTTACCCAATCGTATGATTCGTTTGCTGAACCGGTATTTATGAAAACTGAACCGGAATGACTTACTTTTCATCACCCAGCCAGTGCTTAAAATCAGCTGAACGCTCAGTACTAACAATAGTTTCGTGTTTTGAAGGGGGATTTAATTTAATGAGGACCCTGCTTTTACTATAAGCAAACATTTCGGCAATAGAATGAATACCTATTATGTATTGCCTGTTTATGCGGAAGAATAGTTTGGGGTCGAGTACTGAATCGAGCGTATCCAAATTAAAATCCACAACAAATCTCCGGCCATCTTTGGTACATAAAAATGTGGCCTTGTCTTCGGTATAAAAGTATACCACCTCTTCTGTATCAATGGTTTTAATATGCTCTCCATATCTTACTACAAAGCGTTTTTTATATTCGGTTCCGGCGGGTTGTAAAGATTGTAATAATTTATTGATATCAATAGCAGGAGTTGGATTTACTGCTGCCCTTGATTTAAACTTGGTAACAGCCTTTTCAAGTTCTTCTTTCTTAACCGGCTTTAATAAATAGTCAATGCTGTTAACTTTGAATGCTTCTACTGCATATTGATCGTACGCCGTTATGAATATGATCGGGCAGGTTATTTCTACCTGCTTAAAAATATCAAAACTGATACCATCTGACAATTGAATGTCTGATAATATAAGGTCAGGTGATTCATTCTCTGCAAACCATTTGATAGCTGAGGAAACACTAACAATCTGGTCAACCAGCTGATGATCCGGTTCAATATCCTTCAGCATTTTTTGCAATCGTTTAAATGCAGGTTCTTCGTCTTCTATAATAAGAATGGTCATTGTATTATTGTTTTAAGACAGGTAAAGTTACTGTAAAATATTTTCCATCATTGACGACCGAAACCTGTTCTTTGCTCAGTAGATTATACCTGTTCACTATGTTCTGTAATCCCATACCGGCTCCGGCTTCCCTGGTTATTTTAGGGTTGATATTATTTTTAATTATTAATCGCTTCCGGTCTTCTAAAAATACACTTATTTCAAGTGGTGTTTCTTTTGAAACGGCATTATGTTTAATTGCATTTTCTATTAACAATTGTAGGGTGAGGGGTGGTATAAAGATAAGGGTTTTTTCCTCTTCTGTTACGGAAAAACTTAATATTAAATTGCTACCATATCTTTTTTGTTGCAGGTAAAAATATGTGTTTAGTACTTCAAACTCTTCGCCTAAAGTAATAATATCATAATCACGGTATTTTACAATGTTCCTGAAAAAGGTCGATAACTGTTCTACGTAGTCAACAGCCTGGGCTGGGTCTTCCTCTATATATGAAATAAGGGTATTAAAACTGTTAAATAAAAAATGCGGATTAACCTGGGTTCGTAAAACCTGGAACTGAAATTGAATTTTTTCCTCATTTAATTGCTGCACTTTTTTCAATCGCTTCTCCCTTCTTTTCATAAACCAGAATAAAAAGGCAGCCAGCATCAAGGTACTCAAGATAATAAACCAGACCCTTTTCCACAGCGGTTTTGCAATTACAAATTCATAGGTTTCTTCGTCTGCCAGTTCAAAATTATCATTCAATGAAGAACGGACATGAAATTTATAACCCCCCGGCTGCAGTCGTAAAAAAGTAACACTGCGGTCCCGGGTTGTTATCCAGGCAGTATCCAACCCTTCCAGTTTATATTGAAAACGTACTTCATCCGGGCTGGTATAATACAAGCCTGTAAAATTAAACAGGAAGCTGTTTTGATCGTATGTAAAATCTCCTTTTGCATTTTTGTCAACATCAGCTAAAAATAACTGAACATTTTCAATAATTGTTTTAGGTTGATAGATTGCGTTTTCTACCGGGGTAAATATGGTAATTCCATTAAGGGTGCTTAACACAATATTACCGGCTGTATCCTGTGTAACGCTGCCCATATCGGTATTTACCGCACTAATACCCATTTTATTGCCGATATAAGAAATGCTGCCGGTAGCGACATGTAAAATGTCTATTCCATTTTTATGTACAAGAATGATATTACCGAGCGGCCCGGTTTTTAATGCCGTAATCTTCAGATCACTAATGCCGTCTGCACTGTTGTAATTTTTAAATGTTTTTCCGTTAAACCGGTAAATACCTTCTCCTTCTGTATTAAACCAAATATCACCATGGGCATCTTCTGTAAAAGAATAAATATGGTCATCCTTTAACCCGTTATTTTTGTTGTAGTTGATCAGTTTTCCATTTTCCAGTACGGTAATTCCTTTACCGTCGGTTCCAAACCAAATCCTGCCTTTTGAATCTTTATAAACATTGTAGATATAATTATTGCCAATGTTTTCAATATCGTTATAATTGGTAAAACTGTATTTTTCAGTAATGGATTTATTTTGTTCAGTTATGTTAAAGATCATCGCCACACCTTCAAGTCCACCGGCACAAACCGTATTGCCTCTTCCGGTGATTGACAGGATGCTTGAATTTTCCAATAGCGGATTTTCTGTAAGATTCCGGTACTTCCCGTTTTCCGGATTAAATAACAGTATTCCCCTGCCCATGGTACCTATCCAGATGTTGTGGTTAACGTCCTGGTATAAACTGGTGATATCTGTTTTGCTGTTTAAGCCGGCGAAGCTGTATTTTTTTTCAGCATAACGGCCGTTGATTAAACTGTATTTTATTAATCCTGCATTTGAACTTATCCAGTAATTGTTTTGATGATCGCAAAGCGTTGCATGAATAGATTCAAAAATTGAAACGGGATAAAGCGGCAACAGCTTGAGTTTTTCGCCGGTTATGGCAATTAATTCTGTGGCTGTTGTCATCCAGATATTACCTTCATTATCCTGCAGAAGATTGTAGATCTTCGTTTGAGTACTTGCGCCTGCCTTAAATGCACTGACCGGGTTATTAATTCCGGTTTGTTTTAATAATCCATATTCTTCTGTAGCAATCCATAAATTATTTTGCGAAAAGAGCAGGTCGTTTATTTGCCCGTAGGTCCAGTTGGCGTTGGCAGGAGGTATTGTAATTTCTCCGTTGCTGTGGTTATATAAACAAAATCCGCCTTCCTGCATACCAACCCAATATTGATCATTACCGGCAGGTGTTAGTGCCATAACATAGTAATCGGGTAAACCGTTTTTTGGTCCAATAACTGTTGCCTTAACCTTGCCGTTTTCCAATTTGCACACATTAATGCCCTGGTCGGTAGATGCCAAAACATCGCCATTTTTTGCCACCGTAAGCGTTCGTACATGTAAGTCGCTTAATCCATTTGCCGAATCAATTAGATAGAGATGTTTGTTATTAAAATAATAAATCCCTTCGCCGTTTGTGGCAAACCAAATATTGTTTTGCCGGTCCTCGGCAAATGAAGTAATGGCAACAACAGGTTTTCCCTCTTCGGGATTGATGTACTCCAAAAATGAACCTGTTTTTTTTGCGATATGCCCGCTTTTAAATCCTACCCAAAGCTGCGTTGTTTTATCCTGGAAAATAGCGGTAACGGTATCCTTAATGCCGGGGACAGAAAAATTTATTTTTTTAAAATCAGTGCCGTCAAAACTATACAGGCCGTTGGTTGTTCCTGCATAGATGTACCCATCGATGGTTTTGTATATTGTATTTATTTTGAACGGCTGGTTATCGTACTGCAGTTTAATTGACTTAAATCCCAGTTCCTGCGACATACAGCGGGAACTGGCAATACCTGAAATCATGAAGGCGAAAATGACAGGCATTAACTGTTTTCGCAAGGTTAGTTTATTTATCAATCAATTCTACTTTTACTTCAACTTTTATCAGGGAAGCTAATTTTTCATTCACAACTTTCGGTATGGTAATATTATGATCGGCCAGCAGCACCGTAAAATTTGATTTAATACTTACTACTTTATTCTTAATGCTTAATTCGCATTTAATAATACGTTCCTGAACTACGCCGTGAACGGTAAGGTTACCTTTTGCCCTGATATTGTACAGTCCGTCGCGTTTCAGGTCAAGGTCCTCAATTATTTTTCCTTCGAAAGAAGCCCGCGGAAATTTGTCGCTTTCGAGGTAGTTTTCGTTAAAGTGCTCCTGTTGTAAAGGACTGTTGAATCCCTTAAATGAGTTAACATTCATTGTAAAGGCAAATAACTTTGCATCTGTGTTAAAAACACCTTTTATTTTACTGCTGCTGGCTTTTATCAACTCCAGCGGTGCATCAGACCAAAAAATAATTGTACCGGAACTCACCGAATATAAATAGCTGGGCGCATTTGCATGTGCGTTTAAAGCTACCATAAAAAACAGCAATATGAACGCCTTCCTTAATTTGAATTTGATTCCTTTCATTTAAATAAAAATAGTGAATATGACCAGCAGTATGTCAATGACTTTTGCCGATGGTAAACACACGTGAAATGTTAAACCCAAAAAGAATATCTCCTTTTTCCCACTTGCCTTTTGTATCTGCAATAAAGGACCGTTCGTTCATCCCCTGTGAATTGGTGAAATGTAATTGAAAAACATGCCCGCCGGTTTCAATATCAAAACCAACCGATAAGGAACTGGTTGTGCCCGGCAGTTTGTATTCAGGTACCAGGTAATAATATTCAAAGTTGAAGCTGATCCGTTTTGTTAATTTTTGACGACCTCCAATACCTACTGCGAAAATATCGTTGGGGTCATTGGCTCCTGTAACCAGATTCTGGTGAACAAAAGTTGGCATTAGCTGCAGCGACGTGCTCTCAGAAAATTTACGGCCAATGATAAGTTGGTGTGAAAAAGAAAGCCTTGATGAATTATAATTTTCAATGGTGGGATCCTCAAACTTTAAAGTTTTGTAGGCTATGGTTGGTACATAGCATAAGGTAATGGGCATTTTTTTTTGACCCGCTGACTGCCTTAGAATTTTTACTTTAAAGAAAGCATCATACGTTTTTTGAAACGTACTTCTTCCAATACCAACCATCAGGTAGCGGGTAATCCCATAGTCAATGCCCATGCGCATGGTAGCTTTGTCTAACCCAAAAAGTTCGTAACCGCCGTCATTTAAATTTCCAAAACGATGTGATATTTTAACGTCCATAACTCCCTTGGCTACATTTTCAACCGATTGGCCATTAACCAACCTGGTTGTTTTAAAAGTGGCGGTGGTATACCTTGTCATTTCTTTGGTTGATTCCATTTCCATTTCCAGCATTTTCATCAGGTCGGTTGTATCCTGGGCACCCACATGGCAAAAACTGAGTAGTGAAAAAATGAGACAGTATATTTTTAAAGATTTCATCTGCATAAATTTAAAATGAGGGCGCATGATTACCTGCCTTCGTAACTACATTCTACGGTAATTGCAATGGTTTTAGAAATATTGTTTTCAACTACTTTGGGGATGGTTATTTTATAATCGTCTACATTAACATTAAAAGCGGTACTGCCAATGATACTTTTGCCCTTTACCTGTATTGTTGCCGGCACAGTAACTTTATTGGTTTCACCATGCAAACTTAAATCGCCGGTTACCGTAACATTGTAGGTACCGTCTTTTTTGAAATTTACTTTAGTAATATCAGTGATCGATCCTTTAAAACTACTTTTTGGGAATTTTTGACTTTCCATATAATTTTCATTAAAGTGCTCCTGCATCAATGCTTTTTTAAAAAGAAAACCAGTGACTAATACTGAAAAAGCAATGTCGCCGGTTTGTGTATTCAAAACGCTTACAGCCTGGTTATTAACGGCATCAATGTTTTCCATACTGGTTTTTGAAAAGAAAGAAATTTTGCCATTTTTAGTAATGTAACTCTGTGCTGTTGCAGTACTGGTAAGGGTTATACAGGTAGCAAAAATCAGGATCAGATTCTTCATAATTATTTATTTAAAGTTTAAAATAATTAGTTATTTGGAGCGCCGGCGGCAATCCATAGCCGGATTTTTTCCAAACTACAGACGTTTAGTTTGTTACTGTTTTTAGGCATTGGTGAAAAATTAGGGCTGTGCGAAACCGCTCCCCAAAGCCGTCCGTTATCTGCCTGTATCTTTACGCCCGCATAAGTATCCAGGCCGATTCCTGCAGATGGTGTAGCACCGCCATGGCAGCTGATACAGTTTGAACTTAATACCGGGAGCACTGATGTGCTGTATGTTACTGCCGTGGTATCGCAGGCCGTATCCGGGTATAACAGGTCAGCTTTGTCATAATAACAACTATTTAAAGAAGTGGTAAGGATACCTGCCACGATAATTAATGCAGTTATAAATCCCGGACTGAAATATTTTTTGCTGTAGGTCATCATTTATAGTTCGCTTTAAATTAGTTATTAGGAGAACCTGAATCTACCCATTTACGTATTTGTGTGATCTGGCAGGCGCTGAGTTTACTGGCATTTTTTGGCATAGGAGAATAACCGGGTGCATGACTTACTGAACCAACCAGTCTGCCGCTGATGGCAACACCACGTACGCCGGTATAATTAGCAAGGATTATGCCGGCTGATGGCGCAAGTCCGCCGTGGCAACCTGTGCAATAAGTATTCATGATCGTACTGATATTTGCACCATATTTAAACTGGGCAGTATCGCAATTGGTACCACAATTAACGGTGTTTTTCGCACCCTCATTTATCCATTTGCCAACCAGCGCCTTTTGAACAGAAGTTAGATCGGGATTTGGCGAAGGCGGCATTTTATCACTGCCCGTTTCAAAAAGGACTTCATATAATTTTGAATTGGATGCATTGCCAGGGCGGATACCCTTTTTTATGATATTGGCATAGCTGTCTAAAATATAGCCATCTTGTCGACTCGCTGCGTCGTGGCAGCCCGACTTGGCGCAATTGGATTGAAAGATCGGAAGTATCTGTGTTTCAAAACACACTTCGTTAGGCCCTCCCTGAACCGGGTTTGGAGACCCCACTGGTGAATCGGGTATTTCATGCTTACATGCATTAATTATGGTTAGGGTCATAATTAATAAGGCAAGTATGTAAAAAGAATTTTTCATACTCTTTTATTTTAAGGTAGTTATTCACTTGTAAGGTAGCATCTGATCAGGTAAACATCACCCAAAATTCCGAGGTCAGGATCACCCATACCCATTCCGGTGCAGATTCCTTTCAGCATAACCTGCTCGTTTTCGCTGAACCCGGTTCCTTTTTCTTCCATGGTGCAGTTAATGTAAGCACCTGCGTCATTTGTTTGTAACATCACGATTACCTGGTCCTGCAAATTTTTTGAAACCTTCTTCACTAAACCTGAAACTTCCAGTATTTTGTCAGCATATATTTTTTTGGCTACCACAGAGTCTTGTAACCAGGCGGCATATAATTCAACAGATGCGATTTTTACAGCCTTGGCGTTTTTCACATCCAGAGGTCCTTTATTAAACATATAAAATCCAACCGCTCCGCTAATGATAATAATAGCCAATAAAACGAGCAGGATATTTTTTTTTTGTTTTAACATGATTAAGTATTCCGATAAAGATACAAACTATACAAATCTTTTATACATGTATATGCTGAACAGGTAAAAAATGGTACTGTAACGGAATTAAATGTGGCTTAAAGGGAAAAACAGTTCATCAGTTTCCTGTAACGATAAAATTTTCGACAGGTATGCGATTACTGATACTTTTCGCCAACGTCATTTCATCAGCATATTCCAACTCGCCGCCAAATGCAATGCCACGGGCAATGCTGGTGATCTTAACCGGGATCATTTTCAGCTTTTTGCTGATATAATAAATGGTGGTATCGCCCTGTATGGTTGGGCTGAGTGCGAATATGATTTCTTCTATTTCTTCTTTGGAAATTCGATCTACCAGTGCATCAATGGTTAATTGCTCTGGGCCAATACCATCGAGGGGCGAAATAATACCGCCCAAAACATGGTAAATACCGTTAAACTGTTGTGTACTTTCAATGGCGATCACATCCCGGATATTTTCAACAACACAGATCATCTCCTGTTTACGCATACTGTTGCTGCAGATATTGCAGAGTTCTTTGTCGGATATATTGTAACAGCGGCTGCAGAATTTTATTTCGTTCCGCATCCTGGCGATGATCGTGCTGAACTGGCTTACTTCTGCGGTTTCCTGTTTTATCAAATGTAGTACTAACCTCAAAGCCGTTTTTTTTCCGATGCCGGGTAATTTGGCAAACTCATTAACGGCATTTTCTAAAAGAGAAGAAGAGAAAATCATGGCGTAAAGTTAGTGGATAATGAGGTAATTGATAATGGGATAATGGATAATTGATAATGAGATAATGGATAATTTTTTAAATTCAGTCGATAAACTATGAAGCAAACCGCATTTGGCGGAATGCATTATCAATTACAACTTTATATCCCGTTCATTATCGCGGGCTGCCAATTGAGATCATGAACTAATGGATAATGGATAATGGATAATTTTTTAAATTCAGGCGAAAAGCTATGCGGCAAACTGCATTTGGCGGAATGCATTATCCATTATCAATTACAACATCCCGAGCTGCCAATTGAGATCATGAACTAATGGATAATGTATAATGAGTTAATGGATAATTTTTTAAATTCAGGCGAAAAGCTATGCGGCAAACTGCATTTGGCGGAATGCATTATCCATTATTAATTATAAAATTATCAATTACAACTTTATATCCCGTTCATTATCCCAATTGGCCCGTACGGCTAATTTTTGAGTTAACGTAATGGCTTTTTCGGGTTGTCGTTTTTTTGAATAATCCCCGGGATCCCAAACACCGTTTTGGTTGTCATCATACAGTATCCGGATCTCATATTCACCGGGGTTGACGAATTTATTGCTCCACTCCGATACCGTTAACGGGTAATGTTTTTTTATTTCTTCACCCTGAACAAATTGCAAAACCGGATGTTTGGATAAATCCAAATTACTGAAACGTAAAACAACATTGCCATAATCTGCCCGTTCCCTGGTGGTGAACCGTATGGTGTCGGCTTTTGCAATATGATTATCAGCAGAGTCGGAAATCGCTGTGGTATCCAGGATCAGGCGGTACTGCATAGCTTCCTGCCACTTCGTAGTTAGTGAAATTTTTGTTCTGTTGCTGTCGATCGACCAGGATGCTGACGGGATTGGGTTATAGTTGGTATCTCTTAAAATTAGTTTGGCAACATCAAATGATTTGAGCGGATTATTAAAATTAATTTCAAAAGGGCTCAATAGATCCTGGACAAGTGCGCCGGGTGGCAATACGTACATAAATTTTTTGTTGAGGACAGATGTTTTGGTTTTAACAGTAGGGGATTCTTTTTCCAGGGCTGATGCAAATAAAGTAACAGGATCGGCATTTGCAGAAACAGTAACAACCTCATCTGCAAAGGCAAATAATTCCTTTTTCGAGCTATAGGTTTTACTGCCATCGCCATCTTTTAAAGCATAGATGCGGAAATTTCCAGCCGGCAAATTCGCAAAACTAAAACTGCCGTCGCCACTTAACCTGGCAATATAATCGGGCTTCTCCTTTTGAACGGTAGAATCAACGGCATTCCGGTAAAGCATGGCTATTAAAGTACTATCATATTTACCGGTTTCGGCCAGGATAACTTTACCACCAAGCGTCAGCGAGTCTACCTGGTAGCCTGTTGAAAATACATAGGTAAAATCTTTCAAAGGGTTGCCTTCATTATTATCAACAATGGCATTGCCAAAATTAATACTGTAAGTTGTGTTAGGGAGTAAACTGTCTTTTAATTTAACCGTAACGGTTTTTAATTTAAAATCAACCGAAGGTGATTTTTTTGGATAGGGCGATATCAGCACATTGGTTTGGGCCTCTTTAATTTCTACGTACTCATTAAATGTTAACGTGATCTTATTGCCTTTTACGTTCGTGCTTTTTAATGCCGGGGAAGCACTTACCAACCTGGGTGGAATACTGTCTTTTGGGCCTCCCGTAGGCATGCCTATCTGGCCGCAACCGGCATTGCCAATGGCAAGGATATATAAAAGGCCGGCAATAAAAAAGCTAAAAAGTATATGAATTGATCTCATGAATTGGTATTGATATACAAACTTAGCCTGTTTGCTTTGTTTAGAAATCATAAAAATTGGTAAAACCATTACTCGGCCGGTTCTTCTGCAAGATCATGCAAAGCCACAGTCAGTTTGTTGTTTTTTACAAAGTTGCACCAATGACAATCTTCCTTTCCACAGCCCGTATAAAAATCGCGGGCCTGTATTTTGTGCCACACTTCTGTTAACTGGTGTTTTACCGTTTCCATATCCTGTGCAGTAATCATGATCTTTTGTTTCCGGTATTCGCCTTTACTATCAGGTTCAATAAAATCAAATTCGGTACTGATCACTTTCCAGTCTTTTTGCTCGTAATGGTCTACCAAAATTTTATAAAAAACAGCCTGCCTCCAATAGTCGCCTCCATGGGGGTCTTTATCGGAAGGTGGTTTCATTTTAGGTAAGGCGTTGTCGATATTACCCGATTTGTAATCCACCACATTAACGTCCTTACCATTGAATTCGAGTTTATCGAGTTTGCCTTTTAGCGGCACAGCGTTTACCACAACGCCCCGGATGTTGCGTTCGATAGCAACAACCTTATTCCAGCTGTTTACATACTTATCATAGTAATTGCGTAATACCTCATCGCCATATTCCATCCGGCGTTCAAATGCTTCTTTTGTAAAATTTTCGCGGTGTTTGTTCATGTACCAGTTAAAGTCTGCCATCATTTCATCTTTAATTGGAAAGGTCTCTTTGCCCCCATCCTGCATCTTTCTGAAAAGTTTTTCCAGCGCATGGTGTATGGCGCTGCCAAATTCAAGCGCCTCACTTTTACCAGCGGGTATGCGAATGAGGTTTTTATAATAGAACCCCAGGGGGCAATTCAGGTAAGCGCTGAGTGCGGTTACGTTCATCACAAATTTTTCCAGGATGTTGCTGATGAAATCTTCTTCGGCCTGTTCAATCTCCGGCGACTGTGCAGTAAAATGCAGTAATTCAAATTCCATTTGCTGCTCTTCGGTTAGTACAAGTTTTTCAACCGGCAGTTTATGTTCTTCCTGGATTTCGGCTATAAACATCGATGGTTCCAGCTCTTTGCCATCGTTTCGGAATTTTGCATAGGAGATATTCAGGTGTTTCTCGGCCCTGGTTAACGCCACATAGAATAAACGACGAAGTTCTTCATCGGCATCCCCCTGACCCCCTCCAAAAGAAGGGGAACTGCCAAACAGGGTATCCGGGAATTTATAGCCGCCGCCTGGTTTGCGTTTCTTTTCCCAGAAGGATGCATTTACCCCTGCAAAAAATACATGCTCAAACTCCAGGCCCTTGCTGCCATGTGTGGTGAGCAGGTTTACGCCTTTATCGCTTCCCGATACTTTGTTTACCGGCAGGGCAATGCCTTCTTTTTCCATCAGGTCCAATACGCTGATGAGTTCTTTAAGGTCGAGTAAAGGATTACGGCCGGTTTCTTCCTTGATGAAATCAAACAAGGCCGTTAGTAATTGCATCAATGCGATCTTATCATCGCTTTGCATGATATAGGGCAACACGGCAGCCTGTTGAATGATGTGCTCAAACAATTCCTGCAGGGTGATGTTGGGCACATCAGCTATCAGCTTTTCAATCAAAAAACTGAATTTCTTCAAACCTTCGTGCATGCCCGTGTCGAATAGATTTTGGGCAGGTTTGTTTGCTTTGTCGGACAGCAGTTTGCGGATAGATGTTTGCTCACCCTTATATTTCAGCGTATTGGTTTCAACGGTAATTTTCGCGATCTCAATAGGCGGTATCCGGTAAAAATCATAGTGTAAGATCTCGAACAGCATTTCATCTCCGCCATAAGGCGTATCATGCTCGGCGTTCAGGTAGCGCAGCAACTGTACGATCTTATGGCTGAACGGATGCAGCAGCACATCGATGCTGCGTTTACTGTACACCGGAATATTTTTTAAACGGAAATAGGTAGCCAGTTCTTCACCGTACCTGTTTTCTTTGTAGATGACGGCAATGCGCCCCGGCTCGGTCTTTTGTTCAATCAAGGTGGCCACCCGGTTGGTAATACCGGCCATTTCATCTTTGGCCGAATGGTATTCATGCAGAACCGGTTTATCCGTTAACCCGTTAATCAGGGTATTGGAAGAAAGCAGGTCTTTACTCAATCCATCAATTTGTTTGATCAGCCGTTCATCATTGCGGTTGATGAGGGTTTTGGATACATCCAGGATTGGCTGGGTGCTGCGGTAGTTGTTGGTTAATACAACGGTGATTAAATCTTTACTGAACTTATTGGCAAAGTCCAGCATATTCTCTACGTTGGCTCCCTGGAAACGATAAATGCTCTGGTCGTCGTCGCCAACAACAAACACGTTGGGCTTATCCCAATAATTGATCAATAATTGCACCAGTTTATTCTGTGTGCCGCTGGTATCCTGGAATTCATCCACCAGCAGGTATTGAAATTTTTCCTGGTAATTGGCGAGGATGCTTTTGTTTTCTTCAAACACGTTGATCACCCAATTGATCATATCATCAAAATCGTAGCGGTTTCTTTTCCGCATCAGGTTTTGAAAATTGCTGAATTCATTAACGGCTGCCCGTAATTTCTCCATCTTTTCCTTTTCTTCTTCAATCTTATCGGTTCTAACATCGCCTTTTGCGAATTCTTTTACTTTTCGTTTGGCGATATATTCATCCCGGTTGGGTAAGTCAAGGATATATGTATCAATTTTGCTGTTCATGAAGGTGTCCGTCCAGCCTTCCCGTTTCATGGATGAAAATAATTTTCGGAGATTATTGATCTCGTAGTACACATCGCCCCTGTATCTTTTTAAAGGATGACCTTTCGGAAAGGCATCAATCAATTGCTTAAACAATTCAATGCTCTCCAGTTCAGACACGGCATCCAGGCTGTTTTTTTCAAACAAGTTTAAATTATCCTGGATTACATCATTGCAAAAAGCATGGAAGGTGTAGATATTCACTTTGTACGCATCGGCACCAATGAATTGCTGTAACCGCTTACGCATGGCAATGGTGCCGGCGTCGGTATAGGTAAGGCAAAGGATATTTTCGGGCAAGGCATCGGTTTCCAATAAGATCTTACCAATCCTGGCGGCCAGTATCTGTGTTTTACCGGTACCCGGCCCGGCTATTACCATAACCGGTCCATCAATGGTATCCACGGCCCGGCGCTGTTCACCATTCAGTTTTTTATATTCTTCAGCAAATATATTTCGTAATATTTCACGGTAATGGCGCATTTCTCAAAGATACTGGATGCCGGAAGTTTTAGTGAACAAAATAATGCACAGGATGTTATAAGCAATATGAGTAAAGTTTATTCTTTCAAAACGGTTCAGCAAATTCCCATCAGCCTTGATGATGCCTGGGATTATTTCAGCAATCCTGCTAACCTGGCAAACATTACGCCGGATGGCATGGGGTTTAGAACCATATCTAAATTTCATGGTGATACCATGTATGCCGGGCAGGTAATTGAATACAAAGTGGCGCCCTTGTTGGGCATTCCATTATACTGGATGACAGAAATAACCCATGTAGAAGACAAGAAATATTTTGTGGATGAACAACGATACGGACCCTACAGCATGTGGCATCACCAGCACCATTTTAAAGCGGTGGAGGGTGGTGTGGAGATGATTGATATTGTACATTACAAACTACCTCTGTGGCTTTTGGGAGATATAGCCAATACGTTGTTTGTAGAAAAACAATTAAGCGGCATTTTTGATTACCGGTTTAAAAAAGTAGAAGAGTTATTTGGGAGATTGTAGAATGTTTAAACCGTTTAAACTTCTTAAACATGTAAGAAGGTAGAGCACTACAGACAATAAAAACCTCTTTGAAAAATGAGCTCCAAAGCTCCCCCTTTCCTTTCGACTACGCTCAGGACTGGTGGAGGGGGTTACCCGGGCATCCTCGAAATATATTTCTCGATCTGTTTTATCTGGTCAACAATTTGCGGTGTAGTAGGTTTAAAAGCTTTGGCTTTTTTGAAAAAATCCTTGGCCGCCCTGAACTCTCTTTTATTCATCATGATTGAACATAACTGCAAATAAGCAGCAGCATTATTTTCATTATCGGGCAAACCGGCTCTAATGGCCTGGCGTATAAAAGATTCGGCCTGCTTGATATCACCTTTCTGCATCATGAGCATACCCATTTGTAATTTATTGGGCCCCTCAGCCTGCTTGGTAAGTGCCCCGCCACCAAGTGCCAGGCTCTTTCGCATCATTACTTCGGCACGGTCATAATCCTGGTCTACCATGGCCAGGTTACCCTTGATGGTATAATATACAGAGCGCACGGGTTTGATCAGGATGGCCGGAAACCAAATGGAATCAACGACTTTTTTAGCGCCTTCCATATCGCCTTCTTCCATATAAGTTTGAATCAAACGCATGGGACCAAACAAAAAATGACCCACGATGGCTACAACGGCCAGCAGGTACAATACAAAAGAGGGCCAAAAACCGGCCTGTATATGGGTAAATATGGCCAGCCCCAAAAAGACGATTCCAAGCCATAAACGGTACTTAATAACTACGTTCAACCACTTCATATTCGTAAAAATTTAAGGAGTCAAAGATAAGGATAGGAGTGGAGAGTTGAGAGTATATAAGCAGAAAGCCTGTTGCATGCTGGTAAAGGGTACATATAAAATTGATTATAATTGAAAACTAAAACCACAAATTGCTTACTTTTGCCCTCCAAATTTCAACAGGGGATGTTTATTTTTCCTTGTTCGATATTTTACTGGTCCCGTAGTTCAATGGATAGAATAGAAGTTTCCTAAACTTTAGATGCAAGTTCGATTCTTGCCGGGACTACCAAAACGGATTTCACTCCCTGAGATCCGTTTTTTAATGCCTTGCATTTTAAATAACAAATGAATATTATCTGTAAGGTACTACGAAATTCACGGTCTTTACTGTTGATGTCTGTATGTAAAAGTTTATATTGAGAAGCATGAAGAAAGGCAAAAAAAATTATGGAGAAGATTCTTGTGGTCTTTGTTTTTAGGGATAACTGTGTATATTATTGCCGGATTTGTTTCCACCATACCTATTGAAAAATTAAACACAAATACAATGACCGATACTACGCTGCTGAAACTCTCTGAAGAACTGTTATACAAAGTTAAAACTGAATCACCTATTCAGGATTTGGAATCGGCATTGGCACAATATGATTTGCAAAAAATAACAACCGGGTTAAACAACGATAATGCCATTAAAACCTTTTGGGTAAATCTGTATAATGCCTGGTACCAGGTCCTGGCGGTGAGGGAAAAATTAAAAAGGCCAAAAATATTCACCCAAAAATTGATTACCATTGCCGGTGAGAATTTCAGTTTGGATGATATTGAACACGGCATCCTCCGTAAATACCGGTGGAAATACAGCATGGGATATTTGCCAAAATTCTTCCCGGGCAAATTGATCAAACAACTGGCTGTTTCTGAAATTGACTATCGCATCCATTTCGCTTTGAATTGCGGTGCTAAAAGTTGTCCGCCCATTGCATTTTATGCGTACGAGCATATTGACAAGCAACTTGACCTGGCAACAAAATCTTTCTTGGATTCTGAAACAGAATTCGATGATGAAAAGAAAGAAGTTCGGGTAACAAAAATTATGGATTGGTTCCGGGGCGATTTTGTTGGAAAGCATGGGATCAAAAAAATAATTAAACGGGTATTAGGAAAGGATGTTAAGGATTATACAGTTAAATTTAAAGCCTATAGCCGGGATGAGGCTTTACATAATTTTGACGAAGACAAGTAAACCGGGAACATCATGGTTCAAAAAATAGGGATTGGCGCAATGATGCTTTTTGGCCTGCATTCAAATGCACAGGTTTCGGAAGACTGGCTGGCAACATTGCACCGGCCAGACGGAGAAAATATTGTGTTCAATATGAAGCTGGAAAAGAAGGATGGAGCAACTACAATTTATGTGATCAATGACAGCGAAAAGATAAAGGTTGAAAATACCAGGATTACCAATGATTCAATTTTCATTGGTATGCCGGTGTTTGAATCGTTCATTAGGGCAGCTATAACAGGTGATGGCTGGACCGGTACCTGGACAAAAGGCGGCACGGTAAATGAACACATAATGCCGTTTACGGCCATGCTATCAAAAAACAGGTTTTCGCCGACTAATGGAGACGAGGCTGCGAATATAACTGGCCGTTGGGCGGTAAGTTTTGCAAATGACAGCAGTGCGGCTTTTCCTTCGTTAGCCGAGTTTAAACAAAACGGGAATAAACTTACCGGAACCATTTTAACCCCATCCGGAGACTACCGGTATTTGGACGGGATCGTAACCGGTGATCAAATCAGGTTATCAACTTTTGATGGCGGACACGCATTCCTGTTTACCGCAACGATATCCAATAAAAAAACAATTACGGATGGGCAGTTTTATTCCGGGCTTACTTATAAAGAAAGTTGGCATGCAGTAAAAAATAAAAAAGCTGCAGTAAATGTCGATGCGGCAGCCATGTCGATGCGGCCCGGCGAAGAAAGACTGAATTTTACGTTTCCGGATTTAAACGGCAACCCGGTTTCCATACACGATGAACGGTTTAAAAACAAAGTAGTGATCGTACAGATCATGGGCTCCTGGTGCCCCAACTGCATGGATGAGACTGCTTTTTTGAGTGAGTACTATAACCAAAATAAACAAAGAGGAGTTGAAGTGATCTCACTGGCATATGAATACAGCACCGATTTTGATCGATCTGTAAAAAGCCTGAAAAAATTTCAACAGCGCTATAATGTAACGTATCCCATGCTGATCACCGGGGTTTCTGTTGCAGATAGTTTACGCACTGAAAAAACTTTGCCGCAGGTTTCGGCGATCAAATTTTTCCCCAGTTCGATCATCATGGATAAGAAAGGGAAAGTCAGAAAAATGGATACCGCATTTGTTGGCCCGGGCACGGGGAAACATTTTGAAAAATATTCAAAAGCGTTTTATGCATTTATAGATGAACTGCTGAACGAAAAATAGTCGTGGTGTTAAATAATCTTCATTTATGGGATCAGTTTATTATCAAATACTTGTTTTATTGGTTCTGATGGGAAACAAAGTCCATAGTCAGCCTATACCCGGCAGAATAATTATTCCGTTAGGCGGAAATTCCTGGGTTACTGCAAAAGCCATAAACGACGAAGAAAAAGTAACGAATAACGGCTGGGAGAATTGGCGGCATGGTGATGCTGTCTGGAGTACCTACATTAAAATACCTGCTGCCGGAAAACTAAAGGTGATTGCTATCATGCAGATGTTTGACGGAGTAAGCGAGGTAAAATGGACCATCAACGGCGAAAGTAAAATGATTACCATTAGCGGAACAGGCAATAAAGCGTTTGAGGTTGGTGAATGGAATATCAGCAAACCGGGGTATATTAAAATTGATGCCCGGGGCATCAGTAAAACCGGGCAGGTTTTTGCAAATATCAGCGAAATACAAATTGAAGGAACAGCAACGGCTGGGCAAATCGCTTTCGTAAAAAATAACGAAGGCAATTATTTTTATTGGGGGCGACGGGGCCCATCGGTACATATTAATTATGATCTTTCTGAAGTGAATGAGGATATAGAATGGTTCTACAGCGAAATTACCGTGCCCGCAGGTAATGATGTGATCGGTTCTTATTTTATGGCCAACGGGTTTGCCGAAGGTTATTTTGGAATGCAGGTAAATGCACCAACAGAAAGACGGATATTATTTTCGGTTTGGAGTCCATTTGTAACGGATGACCCGAAGGAGATACCAGCTGATAAAAAAATTGTATTAATAGACAAAGGGAAGCAGGTATATACCGGCGAGTTTGGCCATGAAGGCTCGGGCGGACAGAGTTATCTGCGATACAACTGGCGGGCCGGTAAAACCTATAAATTCCTGGTGCAAGCCAAACCCGTTGAAAATAATTACACAACCTATACTGCTTATTTCTATGCTCCCGAAAAAAAGCAATGGTTACTGATTGCAAGTTTCAGCCGGCCCGAAACTACTACCTATTTAAAAAGACTGCATTCATTTCTTGAAAATTTTGAACCCGAAACCGGAAATATTACCCGTAAAGCATGGTATCACAATCAGTGGGTAAGAACGAAGGCCGGTGAATGGAAGCTTATTACAAAAATGCTGTTCACCGGCGATGCCACTGCCAATATTGGTTATCGACTGGACTATGGCGGTGGCATTGATCATGGTAAATTCTATTTAAGAAACTGTGGTTTTTTCAATGATAATACATCACTGAAAACAAAATACTCCATTACATCCCGGGGCAAAAAACCGCGGATTGATCTTTCCAAACTTCCCGGGTAAAGCGTTTCCATGGTATTGGTCATGCAGAAAAACATCCTGGATACAATATCATTTATTTCAGTTGTTGTAAGCAGATTTATTTCCATATTTTGTGTACTTTTTTCGTGAACTAATGCAACAGTATGGATACCCCATCTTCATACTTTTTTGATGCGGTTTACATATTATACCAATTACACCAGTATGTAGTCCATTGCCATTTGCTATCTGTATAATACCATCTTAGATTACCACGTAGTGTTTTGGTCAACTTATTAAATCAAGATGGAATTATTTTCCTGTATATAAACCGGCTGTTACAGCAGAAGGATCCTTATTATCAGGCAATTAACTGATGAGAAAATTTAATGCTAAACTTACATTCAATGTCAAAATAAAAAATGTATCTTTCTAAAAAATTAGTTAACCGGCACTAATAATTCGGCGTCCGAAACCAAGTCTTTAACCTGCTTAATCTGCGTCAATGAAAGCATTGTATTGTTTTTTAATTTCGCAAATATTTCTTTCTCCTATATTTGGCCAGGCGATAAATCCGCCGGGGCCAATTAATATTTGCCAGGGTGCCAGCCAAGTATTAAGTGTAACCGGAGCTACCCCCACAACTTATAAATGGCTGGAAGGTGTAACAGTTGTGGGCACCTCAGCTACCTACACGGCATCTGTGGCTGGTAGCTACTCGGTGATACTGGACGAAGGGTTACCAACTGAAATCACGCTTGGACCGGTAATCGTTATTGTTAATAGCCTGCCAACTGCGGCATTTAATTTTAATCCAAATAACAGCTGTGCCAACAGGCCGGTAATTTTTTTAAATACTTCCACCGGAACCGGCCTGAGTTATAGCTGGAATTTTGGTGATCCTGCTTCCTTAGCAAACAACACTTCGACGGCAACGAGCCCGGTTCACAATTTTATAGGTACCCCCGGAACCGCAACGCAGGTTTTCAACGTAAAGCTGATTGTAACCAGCAGTGCGGGTTGTAAAGATTCCATTACTTTACCGGTAACAGCCATTCAGCGTCCGGGTACCGAGCTTGGAGGCTCTGGGGCTCAGATATACAATGGTTTGCCTTATTTTAAAGTTTGCTCTCCCAATACAAATTCTGTTTTCACTTTTGTAAACCTAACAACAACGCCTACAAATACCAATTATCAAATTATTTGGGGTGATGGTCAGCCGGATTTTAACAGTCCTGTTTTTGTTACAACAACCCACACGTATAATATCGGTAATTATGTACTGCGATACATTGTAACAGGAAGTAATGGTTGTGTGGATACCGCCCGGTACTATATATTCGCAGGTAATAACCCGGCAGTAGGCTTAAATAATCCGGGGAATACCAGCATTTGCACACAGTCTTCATTAACTTTTCCGATAACCAATACGGCATCAAATCCTCCGGGTACTATTTATACAGTTACTTTCAATGATGGTTCTCCACCAGTTGTATTTAATCATCCGCCACCAGACTCGGTTGTTCATGTTTTTAACAACAGCAGTTGCGGTACCACCAGCTCAGATGGCACGAATACCTATACGAATTCGTTTGCGGGGGTGATTGTAGCTTCAAATCCCTGTGGTACTTCATCGAGTGGCGTTGTACCTATTTATGTAAGCCGGAAACCGGCGGCCTCCATTGCCATTACTCCGAAAGACACCGCCTGTATTAATAACCCGGTAACGTTTACCAATAACGGCTCCAGTGGAAATACAATTTCGTCTGGTAATTGTATTAATGGCAAACAGGTTTGGTCGGTAGCCCCGGCTACCGGCTGGACTTTATTGGGAGGTGCTTTCGGTAATGATTTCGGGTTAAATGATCCGGGCTTATGGGTGAATGGCACTGTTGCGATACAACTGAATTTCACGGTTCCAGGTATTTATACCATTAAGCTAAAAGTAGGAGCCAATACACTTTGCGGTATTGATTCCATCATCAGGACTATTTGTGTAAACCCAACGCCTCTTGCCGTTTTTTCAACAGATACCCTTATCGGATGTGCTCCCCTTACCATAAATACAACAAACAATTCGCCTTCGCCTCTTTGCGGGCAAAACAGGTATTTCTGGTCTGTGGCATATGCCGCTACAACGGGTTGCCTGCCAAATACCAATGGTGCTACTTTTATAAATGGAACCGGTGCTGCTTCTATCGCCCCACAATTTTTATTTTCAAATCCAGGTATTTACACCATTAGTATGGTAACTATTGCCCCGGCAGCAGCCTGTACGTCGGCAGTAGTTACCCGGCAAATAACGGTTAAGGGTAAACCCGTGGTTGTTTTGAATCCCCTGGTGGCCATTTGTGTAAATCAGGCAATAAGCCCGGTAGCAACGGCAACCTGTTATACCACTGCGGTTACCTATGCCTGGTCTTTTCCCGGTGGTATACCAGCTTCTGCTACCACGCTTAATCCCGGACCCGTAATTTATCCCAATGCAGGAACTTATACAGTCAGCCTGGCGGTTACCAATGAATGTGGTTCTACAACGGTAACCCAGCAACTAAATGTTGATACCGTTACTGTTTCCAATGCTGGTCCTGCCCAAATATTATGCGGAACTACCGCTACACTCGCTGGTAATACGGCTGCGATCGGCAACGGTATATGGACAAAAATAAGCGGTCCGGCAGCGGTGATTGTTACACCAACGTCGCCCACAACTGCCGTAACCGGGTTAACACCGGGTGTCTATGTTTTTCAATGGAATATAACCAACGGTGCCTGTATAAGTACATCACAGGTAACCGTAACCATCATAACCGGCCCTACTGTGGCAAATGCCGGTCCTGCTCAATCGCATTGCGGGGCAGATAGTGTAATCCTTGCAGGAAACACACCTGTTATCGGCACGGGAACCTGGTTGCAAACCGGTGGTGCGTTGGCAACCATTACCAACCCTAATTCGCCCAACACCTCGGTAACCGGACTGGCCCCCGGAATTTATGCTTTCCGATGGACGATCAGTTTTGCAAATTGTACACCCAGCATCAGTACTGTCAGCATTACCATTTATGATACACCAACCGTTGCTATTGCCGGACCTGATCAAACAATATGTGCTGCTACCACTACTATGGCTGCCAATTCAGCAACAGTAGGAACAGGTTTATGGTCTCTGGTAAGCGGCCCCAATACGCCGGGGATTACTACGCCGGCATCTCCTGCCACAACAATAACAGGAATGATCACCGGCACCTACCTGTTCCGGTGGACCATCAGCAATGGCGTGTGCCCGCCAAGCTCATCAATCATACAGGTGCTGGTAACCGCACAACCGACGACTTCTGTAGCGGGACCAAACCAAGTACTTTGTTTCGCGGCAACTGTAACACTTGCAGGCAATACACCGGTGATTGGTACCGGCGTTTGGGCACCGGTGAGCGGCCCACCTTCAACCATAACCAATCCCAATGCACCAAACACAACGGTTACCGGATTAACACCGGGTACCTATGTGTTCAGCTGGACAATCAGCAATGGAGCATGTCCACCAAGTTCCAGTAACGTTACCATCATTATCAACGATAATGTAACGGTTGCCAATGCCGGCACAAACCAAAGCCTCTGTGGCACTTTGGTTTCCCTGTCGGGAAATATACCTGTTATTGGAACGGGTTTATGGACAAAGTTCAGTGGGCCCGCTGCAACCATTGTAAATCCTGCATCGCCAACAACCAATGTAACTGGTCTTACATTGGGAGTATATGTTTTCCGTTGGACGATAACCAATGGCGCCTGTGCCAGCTTTTCGGATGTTACCATCACAATCTTAGCTGGCCCTACTACGGCCAATGCAGGCCTGGCCCAATCCTGGTGCAGGGCCGATAGTGTAACGCTTACTGCTAATATACCGGTTATTGGAATCGGAACCTGGTCGCAAACAGCAGGCCCTGTAGCCACCATAACTTCTCCCAACTCCAATACTACATCGGTGACGGGATTAGTACCCGGGGTATTCACATTCACCTGGACGATCAGCTTTGCCAACTGTACGCCGAGTATCAGCGATGTAACGATCACTGTATATGATACGCCAACTGTTTCGATGGCAGGTCCTAATCAAATTATTTGCGCGGCATCAACCATGATGGCTGCAAATACGCCACTGGTAGGAACGGGACTGTGGACATTTATTAGTGGTCCAAACACGCCGGGAATTACCACGCCGGTATCTCCCGGCAGTACCATCACCGGGCTTATACCCGGTACTTATATATTCCGTTGGACAATCAGTAATGGAATTTGCCCGTCAAACAGTTCTGTTGTTTCGATAACGGTGACGCCGCCGCCAACAACTTCAACTGCCGGGCCCAATCAAACCCTTTGCGCGGCAACTACGGCTATTCTTTCTGGTAATACGCCAGCAATTGGTACTGGAATTTGGACCCAGGTTGGAGGGCCGGCATCAACAATAACAACTCCAAATTCACCCAATTCATCGGTCACTGGATTATTGACAGGGGTTTATGTATATAATTGGACGATCACCAATGCTGTTTGCCCGCCGAGCTTCAGTGCCGTTACCATAACCGTGCTGGATGATCTGCAAAACCTGGTTAGTCCAGATACGGCAACCATCTGCTCCGGTCAAAGTGTTTTGTTGAATGGCGCTTTACCAACCGGGGGTACGGGATCCTATATTTACCAGTGGCAACAAAGCAATGATGGTATAAACTGGACCAATATTGTTGCTGCCACAACACAAAATTATACAGCCTCTCCAACTGTAACCACCTTTTTCCGAAGACAAGTGTCGTCTCTTCCCTGCCTGAAGTTCAGCAACGTAATATTGATAACCGTGCAGGCACCCATATCCGGAAATAGTATATCTGCCGATCAGGGGATCTGTATTAATAATCCTGCTGCAGTTATTATTGGAAGTATACCAACCGGCGGTAACAGTATTTATAATTATCAATGGCAGCAAAGTACGGATGGGGGCACTAACTGGACCAATATACCGGCGGCTGTCTTAAAAGATTATGATCCCGGCACGCCGCTGATCACCACTAAATACCGAAGGTTGGCCACCACAGCTTTATGTAGCGGCCCGCAATTGAATATTAGTAATTTAGTAACGGTAACTGTTAATCCGGATTCCAGGGCAATATTTAGTCCTGCGGATACAGTTGGATGTGCGCCGTTTGTGATTACTCCTGCCGTCGTTAATTTAACACCATTCCCAACCAGGAATGCAGCCTATTTTTGGTACGTGAACGGCTTGCTCTTAGGTTCGGGTGCTGTTTTTCCGGGAACAACCATTGTTAATCCCGATGATTCAATAACAATAAAGCTTCGAACCACCAGTTTGTTTGGTTGCCTGGAGGACAGTATCTCTCACAAATTTATTACGCGTAAAAGGCCGGCGCCTTCCTTCACGATCAGCGATACACTCGGCTGCGGACCGCTGCCGGTTACTATTATCAATACCACTTCTTTCATCAATTCATTTACGTACGAATGGGATTTTGGTAATGGAACAACCAGCACATCCGTACAGCCGGGCACCGTTATTTTTCTACCCAATCCTAATTCCGGGGATACGGTTTACACCATAAAGCTTAAGGTAACCACCGTTTGCGATACCATAACTGCAATCAAAACGGTTCGGGTTCAATCTAAGCCTAAGGCATTATTTACGCCAAACCGAACCTTTGGTTGCTCACCATTTACGGTGCTGTTTACAAACACTTCCAAAGGGGTTAACAATAGTTATTTTTGGGATTTTGGAGATGGAACTACCTTAGTGGCTCCAACTAATGCACCAGTATCCCACACTTACAATACCGGTATCAGGGATACTTTCTATGTAAAACTAAGAGCTACCAATAATTGCGGGATAGATTCAACGGTTTATGCCCTGGTGGTGTCGCCCAATACCATTAACCTGTTATTTGGTGTTAACGGAAACCAATTAAGGGGATGTGCTCCGCACACGGTTAATTTTCTCAACAATTCAAGCGGGGGAACCAGTTTCTATTGGGATTTTGGTGATGGGTCTCCAATTGTTTCCACCACCCGTAACGTGGATACTGTCACCCATATTTATTTATTTCCAGGTGTATTTACAGCAGTGCTCCGGGGTACTAATGGCTGTGCAGATACATCTACATCACTGGTAATAACGGTGTTTCAAAAACCAGTACCGGCCTTTACTGCGGATAAATATTATGCCTGTATTGGAGATACTTTTCATTTTACAAATTTAACGGATACGGCAACGTCTTATTTATGGCAGTTTGGCGATGGTAACAACTCATCCCAGGTAAATCCGCTTCACCAATATACCGCGCCGGGCTTGTACCGGGTTCTCCTGACGGCTTTCCGGACTTATCCTTCCGGTACCAGTTGTTCCGATACCATTTCGCGTTTTGTAAATGTAGTTAGCTCACTACCTGGCCTATTCGATCTAACAGACAGCACCGGCCCATGTGCGCCATTTACCATCACGTTCTTTAACCGGAACCTGCCGGCCGTGAGTGCCATTTGGGATTTTGGCGATGGTAATACGGGCACGGGGAATACCGTGACGCATACCTACCAGCTGCCGGGTTCATACCTGGTAAGGTTAACCGCAGTAGCGCCGGGTGGTTGCACGTACATCTCTCAAAAAGCGATAAACATATTTGGACCACAGGGCACCATGCTGTATAACGGAGGGTATTACTGTAACAGCCAGCCGGTAAGATTTGAAGCCACTGTCAGCAATACGGATACATTGATCTGGGATTTTGGAGATGGCAATGTATTGGTCACCACCCAGCGTATCGTTTACCATGCGTATTTGTTCGCAGGGTCGTACCTGCCTAAAGTAACTTTGCGGAGCAATGCCGGTTGCCAGTTTCCGGTGCAGGGGCTTGATACGATTAAAATAGACTACATACAAGCAGGTTTTCGAAATAACGCACTACCGTATTGCGGATATACAACCGTTCAGTTTACCGATACCTCCCGGGCTTATTTTGGATTGCGGAGCTACAGTTGGGATTTTGGTGATGGAACAACGGGGTCGGGTAGCCAGGTATCACATAATTACAACAATTCTGGAAATTATACGGTCCGGTTAATTGTAAACGGCAACAGCAATTGCTTTGATACCGTTTATCATGCAGTATCGATCGTTGTTAGAAGTAACCCGGTAGCCTTAATTCAGGCAGACACGACGGGTTGTACTTTTGTTCCGGTAACATTTAATGCGGTAATTCAGTCAACTGACCCGGTTAATCTGATCAGTTGGAATGCATCAAATGGAACCAGTGGAAACGGATCTACCGTAAACATCAGTTTTTCTCTGCCTGGCTTGTATACTGTGCGCCTGATAACAGGAACAATTTATGGATGTTACGATACCACGACACACCGAATAGTTATCAATCCATCACCGGTGGTTTCTGCAACAAATAACCTGAATCTTTGTCTTGGTAATGCTGTGCAACTATTGGTTACGGGGGCTGCTCAGTATTTCTGGACACCATCACAGGGACTGAGTTGTATTAATTGTGCCAATCCTGTTGCTTCACCGGTAACTACAACTGCCTACCTGGTGCAGGGAGTAAATGCATTTGGATGCAGCAATTATGATTCGGTGCTGGTATCCGTTATTCAGCCATTCAGGGTAACTACTTCATTGAATGACACGATTTGCATTGGCCAATCAACACAGATTACGGCAAGCGGGGCCAGTAATTACACCTGGTTCCCGGCTGCGGGGTTAAACTCAACCACGAGTGCTACGCCCATAGCAACACCTGCGCTTACTACCACTTACCGCGTTGTTGGAAAAGATAATTATAACTGTTTTACCGACACGGGCTATGTTTTAGTTGCTGTTGGGCAGTACCCAACGGTTGTATTGGGTAATGACTTAACATTATCTACCGGCACGCTGTACACGTTTAATCCAATCATTCAAAACGGTCCAATCCGGGATTGGTTGTGGACACCGGGCACAAATCTTAACTGCAATACCTGTCCTAAACCAATAGCCACGATAAAAGACAATATTACCTACCGGGTAAATGTAACTACCCTATATGGCTGCAGCGCATCAGACACAATCCGGATAAAAGTATTTTGTGAAGATTCGCAGGTGTTTATACCAAACACGTTTACGCCCGATGGTGACGGGCTGAACGATATCATGATGCTGCGGGGAACCGGTATATTAACGGTTAAGTCGTTCCGGATTTTTAACCGTTGGGGAGCCATTGTTTTTGAACGGAACAACTTTCCGCCAAACACAGCTGCATATGGATGGGATGGCAAAGCGAATGGCAAACCAGTTCCGCCTGATGTGTTTGTTTATACCGCCGAAGTGATCTGTGACAATGGCACGCCGTATACGTTTAAAGGAAATATAACACTGATTAAATAAGAGATTTATGCAAACGATAAAATTCACCCTGTTGATCCTGTTATCCTGTTGCATGGCAAACAGGAACCATGCGCAGGATATTAATTTTTCGCAGTTTTATGAATTGCCTTTATTAAGAAATCCGGGACTGGCAGGCATATTCTGGGGCGATTTCCGGATAACGGCTTCCTATAGAAATCAATGGGAAACGGTGGGTGTGCCTTTTAGAACCATGGCGCTTGGAGCCGAATATAAACTTCCACAGCAGGAAGATGCCACGGTAAAAAAATTGCTCGGACTTCAGATTACCAATGATGTGGCAGGTGATGCCCGTTTTGCCCGTACACAGATTTTTCCGGCCGGCAATATCCAGGTTCCTTTGAACTTTGGAAATCAAACTTATCTTTCGCTGGGCTTTATGGGTGGCCCGGTACAGCAAAAATTTGATCCGGAAAAAATGACTTTTGATGATCAGTTTGTAAATGGATCCTATAGTGTGGGAAACCCTACCCAACAGAGTTTCAACCGTACCAATATGACCTATTTTGACCTCGCCGCCGGGCTTAGTTTAAGTGGATTAATAAATGACGCCGCAAAATATTATGTAGGTGTTGGCGGTTTTCACCTGATCACGCCTACGGTTGCATTTATTAAACAAAATGATATTAAACTTAACCGAAAGTATGTGGTGAATATGGGTGTTTATGCCCCATCGGGCTATGGAAATAATTTTATTATTTATGCAGATTATTTTACCCAGGGTGACTATAAAATGGCCCAGGGCGGGTTTTTATATAGCTATAGCATTAATGGCGAAGCTGAAGAATATAACAGAACTGCAATTACCGCCGGTGCATTTTACAGGTGGGCAGATGCCATTGTGCCGGTTGTAAAACTTGATGTTGAAAAATTTGGGATCGGGTTAAGTTATGATATTAATATTAGTAAATTAAAAACGGCGACGGAATTAAGAGGTGGCTTTGAACTTACTTTATCGTATAAAAATCTGTTAAGCTCAAGGCATCCTGATCCAACATCCTGCCCGGTAGCTTTTTAATAGGCATGTCAGCAAAAGGTAATGCTTTTTTCGGGTAGCCCGGTCAGGTAGCCAACTTATAAACTACAGCGTATAATAAGCAGATATGCCCGGTAAAAATATACTGCCTTCGCCCATATCTTTCCTGTTGTTCGGATATTAATTTCCTGTTCCGCTGCTGCAGAAAAAACGAAATTCCATTTCTTCGTTTTTGACATGACGTTTTATACCATCTTGATTTAATAAGAGTTCAAAGGACTACGAGGAAATCTTAGATGGTATTATGCCGATAGCAAATGGCATTGGACCACATACTGGTATAATCGTTATAAATTTTCAAAAATGCCCCATGTGTTATAATAATTAAATAGCTACTGTCGTTTGTTTTGAAAGAAACAAAAGCAGGCATGTTGGTGTTTAAAGAAGCGGCGAAGCTAGGATTTGAAGCTGTCTTTGGTTATTCATAAAACGCGATCCATATACATCAACAAAATGTTAAAGGCATTAATAGTTTGTAAGGAATATGTATACTTGCAGTCTTAAATAGAAAAATATGAATAAGAAAATGTTGGTTACAGCTGTTCTCATCATCGTTGCTGTATTTGTATATGCATGTCTGCCAAAAAAGAATAACGGTAATCATAAGGAAGAAACCACCATGAGTACCGAAGCCGATAAGGGGATTCAATTCATTGAGTCTGATTGGAACCTGGCATTGAAGGAAGCAAAAAAACAGAATAAGTTGATCTTCCTGGATGCTTATACTTCCTGGTGTGGTCCCTGTAAAATGCTGAAGCGGAATACTTTTCCGGATAAAGATGCAGGAGAATTCTTCAACAAAAATTTTATAAACATCGCGCTCGATATGGAAAAAGGCGATGGCCCGGCTGTAGCCGCGAAGTATAATGTAAATGCTTATCCAACATTGATATTTGCTGACGGCGATGGCAAAATGGTCGCTTATACCAAGGGGTATATTGATGCACAGCAACTGATTGAATTTGGGAAACATGGACTTTCAAAAAAGTAAATACGCAAGTCAATATGATCAGAAGAGTTGGGCGTATATACTTATGCAAGTTAACTGGCATCATTTTGCGTATGTTATTAAAAGTATCAATTGTCCCTGCCGACTGTTAATTTCTATGCCAACTGAAAAAACGAGGCAACACTGACCGGCGAACTTGCCATTAAAGACGTAACCAAGCCTGTTACAGAAGAAGCCGGCATTGAAGTGAATAACGGAAAACTAACCGTAACAACCAGGTTTACGATGAAGTACATCGGTTTATATGGTGTGGGGAAACCATCCCGGAAAAAAGAAATAACGTGCCTGATGATCTTGTAGTTAACTATAAAACCGTTTACAAAAAAGGGACTATTTAATGCCGGGTTAGAATCCGATCTCTGATTTTTTGTTCAGGAGCTTCGTACTTATTTGTATGAGGCTTTTTTATATTGTGAACGGCATCAATTAAATGAAATTAAGCGTACTTAAATTCTTAACTTTAAAGGAATGCGTAATAATATTTTAATTGTTTTATTAAGTACCATTATTCTGCTAAGTTTATCGTGCGGACAGGCACAGAAAAATAAAAATGATAACATGAAAGAGAACCACCCTTTTACCAATGAATTGATCCAGGAGAGCAGCCCGTATTTATTGCAGCATGCCCACAACCCGGTAAACTGGTATCCCTGGGGAGAAAAAGCATTACAAAAAGCAAAGGCCGAAAACAAAATGCTGATCATCAGTATTGGCTATGCAGCCTGCCATTGGTGCCATGTAATGGAACACGAAAGTTTTGAAGATGTGGACGTAGCAAAGATCATGAACGAAAATTTTATTTGCATAAAAGTTGACCGGGAAGAGCGACCCGATGTGGACCAGGTGTATATGACGGCGGCACAACTGATTACAGGTAGCGGAGGTTGGCCGTTAAATGCCCTGGCTTTGGCCGATGGGCGGCCATTTTATGCCGGTACCTATTTTCCCAAAGCCAACTGGATAAAAATGCTGGCTTATTTTATTGACCTGCAAAAGAAAGATCCGGCATCGTTGCTAAAAAGTGCAGAGCAGGTTACCAATGGAATTCATTTGTCAGAAAACGTAAAGTTTAAAGAAGCAGGAAAAACTTTTGCATTGGCCGACCTGGATAAGCAGTTCAACAGCATGAAAGCCAATCTTGATTTTAACAAAGGTGGAGCCAACCGAGCCCCAAAATTTCCGATGCCCTCCAACTGGGAGTATTTATTGCATTACTATTACCTGGTTAAAAACGAAGAAGCTTTAAAAGCGGTAACGGTTACCCTGGATAATATGGCGCTGGGTGGAATTTACGACCACCTGGAAGGTGGTTTTGCCCGTTACTCAACCGATGCCAACTGGCATGTGCCGCATTTTGAAAAAATGTTGTACGACAATTCACAGCTGGTGAGTTTGTATGCGCATGCTTTCCAGCAAACAAAAAACCCGCTGTATAAAAAAGTGGTTTACGAAACACTTGAATTTGTTGAACATGAGTTAACCTCTCCCGAAGGTGCATTTTATTCTTCGCTGGATGCCGACAGTGAAGGGGAAGAGGGTAAATACTATGTTTGGACGAAGGCAGAAGTGGATCATGTTTTGGGAGCCGATGCGCCCATTTTTTCTGCTTACTATAATATAACTTCCCCCGGTAACTGGGAGCATGGCAACAGTATTTTAGTAAGAAAGGAAACAGACGAAGCGGTTGCAAAAAAATTTGCCCTTACAGTACCTGCACTACATAACAGGATCGATGCATCAAAAGCGAAGCTGATGAAGATCAGGGGAGCCAGGGTTAAGCCGGGCCTTGATGATAAAGTGCTCAGCAGTTGGAATGCTTTAATGCTGAAAGGGTATACCCAGGCCTATCGCGTATTTGGTGACGAGGCCTTTTTGGCAAAAGCCATTAAAAACGCGAATTTTTTATTAAAAACAGCAATTGCAGAAAGCGGTGAAATGACCCGTAACTATAAAAATAGCAAAGCGTCAATCAATGCTTTATTGGATGATTATGCATTTACTATTGCAGCATTTATTGAGCTGTACCAGGCAACCTTTGATGAAAAATGGCTCACAGAAGCCAATAAAATTACAGGTTATGCCCTGGCACATTTTTTCGATCCCAAATCAAAAATGTTTTTCTATACGCATAATCAATATGCTGACCTGATCTCCCGTAAGATGGAACTCTCAGACAATGTAATTCCTTCATCCAACTCGGAGATGGCGAAGAATCTTTTTCTGCTGGGACATTTTTATTACAACGAAGACTACGTTGACAAGGCAAAACAAATGATGATCAACGTAGCGGATGATGTACAACGCAATATTTATTTTTATTCCAACTGGGGAATTTTGCAAGCCTGGTTTTCGGGTCCGTTGTACGAAATCGCCATTACCGGTGATGGGTTTAAAACGAAGCTGCAGGAATTTGATCAACATTATTTACCCAATATAATATTACTGGGTGGCAAAACAGAAGGCAGCCTTTCCTTGCTGGAAGGTAAACTGGTACCCGGCCAAACAACCATTTATGTGTGCAGGGATAAGACCTGTAAACTACCGGTGACCGAGGTTGAGCAGGCTATGACGCAGATCGGGAAATAATTTATACTTTAATATAGATCTTCTTCTTATCCAGCACCCAGGCCAAAAACCACATCATACCAATAAAACAAAGTGCATAAATAAAAGAACCAATCCTGGGATCGGATGGAAAGATCGGTTTGCAGAGATGCTCATAAAACCAACTCAACGGGTTAAGAAATTTTGTTTTTCCTGATTCAGCTACACCGTTATTTATGCGGATCAGCCAAAGGGTTTTTGGTATTAATGCACTCATGGCAAAAATGAACAGCGCATTTTTACCGAACACATCAAAGAAACGGCTCCACCACCCCTTGCGGCCTTTGAATTCTATTAAATAGATCATCAGGGAAAGAATCAGTATAGCAAGCCCGGTTGTGTAAATGGTATAGCTGCTGGTCCATATTTTTTTGTTAAGTGGAAAAACCATGTCCCAGCAAAAGCCCACAAAAACCAACACGCAACCGGCAACAAATAAACTGTTGAGCATTTCATGCGTTTTACCTTTTTGTAAAATATAATTACCAACCAGAAAGCCGAGTATCACCTGCACAATGGCTGCAAAACTGTTCATTAATCCTTCGGGGTCAAAAGCAATGCCTTCGCCATGGTACATGTGTTTTTCGCCCAGCAGGGCTTTGTCTATATTGCTGCCAAACCAGCCATGTAAACTATACGGGTCGGCAGGGTTTGCTACCACACATAAAAACCAATAGCATAGTAAAATGATCATGCCCACCACAAAAGAACCCCGCACTTTAAAATAATGAACAATGATTGATGCGAAAAAATAGCAGATGGCAATGCGTTGCAATACACCAAAAATGCGCAGGGTTTCAAAAGGCTTTGCAACTATATTACCGGCATCGTTGTATTTAATAAACGGGAACCAGTTTAAAAAAACACCTATAGAAAAAATAAGCAGGCTGCGCTTAATTACTTTTTTCCAGAAAGCGCCTTCTCCGGCAGCATCTAACTTGGGCATTACAAAAGCCAGTGCATTACCCACAGCAAACAAAAAAAACGGAAAAACCAGGTCAGTAGGTGTAACACCATGCCAGACGGCATGCTCCAGTGGTGGAAAAATGTGTCCCCAGCTGCCGGGGTTATTTACCAAAATCATTAGCGCAACCGTGGCACCGCGAAAAACATCCAGTGAGTAAAAGCGGTTGTTCATACAAGCGTTTTGAAAAAATATTCAGAAAGTTAGTTAAATTCCTGTGACTGCCATCGCTTAATTTAATACCTGTAAGTATGCTTAATAAGTTTCGGCCGGTGACTGCCCGCAGTACTAAAAGTATTCGGATTTATTATTGAACTGTCTACGAAACTATTTCTGTATATTACCCCGTTTTAAAGCTGGCCACATTTTCCATAAGAACCATTTTATTGAAATACCGATGACCCAGGGCGATGATAAAAATTTTCTAAAAATCTTCCATAACAACCTGGTTGGTATGGCCATTACCAACGACGATCATATCGTTACGAATATGAATGATCACCTGCTTGGTTTAATGAAGTTGGAAAGAAAGCAGGTAATTGGAAAAACCGGGATTGAGCTGGGTTTATTCCATGAAGAATTTGCGCCGGGGATTTGGGAAGATCTTTCTAAAAATGAAAAATTGCAGAACCGCGAAATTTCTATTAAAACAAAAGCGGGTGAAGAAATCGACTGCCTTTTTTCGACTGAAAAATTAGAACTGGAGAATAAGAAAAGCTGGCTCATTACCATTGTCGATGTCAGCAAAAGAAAAAAAGCGGAGAAGGAACTGGCTGACGTGTATAACCGGGTAACTGACGGTTTTGTGGCGTTGGATAAAAACTGGAACTATACTTATGTCAATAAGAGTGCGGGCATCATGATGGCGAGAGACCCGGCGCAAATGATCGGTAAAAATGTATGGGTTGAATTTCCTCACCTGGTTGGCTCCGATATTCAGATGGCCTATTACCGGGCGATGGAAAAACACGAAATGGTAAATCTGGAACAATATTTTCCGCCACAGAATATTTGGTTTCTGCATATGATCTATCCGTCCGCCGATGCGCTGTCTGTTTTTTTTAAAGACATCAGCTTCCGTAAACAAGATGAACAAAAGGTAGCCGAAAGTGAACTGCGTTTCAGAACCTTAACCAAATCGGCGCCGGTGGGAATATTTGAAACAGATGCACTGGGTTTAACTACTTATGTTAATGAAACATGGATGGAATTTACCGGCTTAAGTTTTGAAGAATCAATTGGCGACAAATGGATGCGTATTATTCATCCGGATGACCGGGAGATGCAGGTTATAAACTGGAAGCGTAAAATAAAATCAGCCGAGGTATCCTCTTCAGAATACCGGATCATTGACAAGCAGGGAAAACTTAGATGGGTGATCGGGAAAGCAATCCCGATAATAATAAATGGCGGAGAAATTGCAGGCTATATAGGTACTATTTCGGATGTTACCGGGCACAAACAGGCCATGGAACTATTGCAAAAAAATGAAGAAACTTTAAACAAGGCCCAACATATCGCTAAAATAGGCAGCTGGGAATTTAGTTTAATAACCGGCGAACTAACCTGGTCTAAAGAGCTGTACAGGATATTTGAACTGGAAGGCCATTCCGCTGAAACTTTATATGAAGCCTACAGAAAAAAATATCATCCTGAAGATCTGCAAAAATTAGATGAGATAATAAGCCAGGCTATTGAACGGGCAACGGGGTATACGTATGAACACAGGATCATGTGTAATGACGGAAGTATAAAATATATTTTGGGGATTGCGGAAGTTATTTTAGATGCAGCAGGAAAAGTGATTGGTTTAAAAGGTACCGGACAGGATATTACAGAAAGTAAAAAGTATGAAATTGAGATTTTGCAGGCCCATCAAAAAATTGATACGCTTATAAATACCATCGAGGGAATAGTTTGGGAAGCCGATGCCCAAACATTTCAATTTACCTATATCAGTAAAAAAGTAGAAGATGTTTTGGGTTATCCGGCGCACCAATGGTTAACTGATCATCAGTTTTGGGCAAATCATATTCACCCCGACGATAGGAAAATGACCGTTGATTATTGCGTTACCTGTACCCGGGAAAAGCGACAACATGATTTCGAATACCGGATGCTGGCTAAAGATGGCACCGTAGTATGGCTTAGGGATATTGTTACAGTAATTGTAGAGAATGATGAACCCATACAGTTGAGGGGGGTAATGATCAACATTACAGAAAAGAAAAAGGCCGAAGTCATATTAAATGAAAGGACGGAAGAGTTGAGAGAACTGGCCACCCATTTACAAAACGTAAGAGAGGATGAAAGAATGAATATTGCCAGGGAAATACACGATGAACTCGGCCAACAGCTAACCGGTTTAAAGATGGATATTGCCTGGTTAATGAAAAAAACCGGTAAAGGAGATGCGGTTATTGAAACAAAATTTAATGATACACTTAAACTGGTTGATGCTACGGTAAGAACAATAAGAAGAATTTCTACCGAATTAAGGCCAAGTATTATTGATGACCTCGGATTAAATGCAGCTTTAGAATGGCTCATGGCTGAATTTAAAGACAGGCTAAGAATTGAAATGGTATATGATAATAGTTTTGATGATCATAATGTAGACCCAAATATTTCTATTGGTTTGTTCAGGATTTTACAGGAATCGCTGAATAATATTGCCAAGCATGCCAATGCAAATAAGGTCGAAATAAAAATAGAAAAGCAGAATTCTGTAGTTCATTTGTCTGTTCATGACGACGGTATTGGTTTTGATACAAATACAAAACCAACCGGTTTAACCTTCGGTGTACTGGGAATCCGGGAACGTGTAAATAGGATGAAGGGCGATTGTATGATTACTTCCGACCCGGGCCGGGGAACTAAAATCGAAGTAAAAATCCCGTTGCAGTAACTATTATATGACTTCACTCAATTCCAACCAACGCATTTCTTTTTCATCAAGTGATAGAACAATGTTGCTGATGCGTTCTGCTGCTTTTTGCAATTTGTCATAATCCAGTTCACCACTGTTCATTTTTTCTTCCAGCGTTGCTTTTTCTTTTTGTAGTTGCGGAATTTCTTTTTCAAGTTGTTCAAACTCAAATTTTTCTTTAAAAGAGGGCTTTGCACGTTTTTCTACTGCCTGTCCGCCAGGCAGGTTTTTGGTTGTTTGTCCACCGGAGCCTGCGGATGGATCAGCCTTTATCCCGGGCGTTTGTTTTTCGGTTAATGATCCACGCACCCCGGCCGATGGGTTTTTTTCCTGGGCGAGTTTATGCGCTCTGTACAACGTGTAATTACCCGGAAAATCCTTGATCACACCATCACCCTCAAATGCAAACAGGTGATCAACCATACGGTCCATAAAATAACGGTCATGGCTTACAATCAGGATGCATCCCGGAAAATCCAGCAAAAACTCTTCCAGGGTTCTTAAAGTTTGCAGATCCAGGTCATTGGTGGGTTCATCCAGTATTAAAAAATTGGGATTGAGAAAAAGGATGCTCAATAAATGCAACCTGCGTTTTTCTCCACCGCTTAATTTGCTCAATGGTGTATATTGCTGCTCAGCTGCAAAACCAAATTTTTCCATAAACTGTGTGGCCGAAATTTTGCCGCCATCGGCCAAAGGGAAAAATTCTGCAAAATCTTTTACATAATCAATGGCCCGTTTATCTTCTTTGTATTGTAAGCCTTCCTGGTTAAAGTTGCCAAAAACAACCGTATCGCCATGGTTAACCTTTCCGCTATCGGGCATTTCCTGTTGCAGGGCTATTTTCAAAAAAGTTGATTTGCCGATTCCATTCTTTCCCACAATGCCAATACGCTCACCTCTTTTAAATGTATAATCAAATCCTTTAAGAATTACTTTATCGCCATAGCTTTTGTAGATTTTTTTCATCTCCAAAACCTTGCCACCCAGCCTGGTCATCTTTACCTGCAGGCTCACATCTGTTTCTTCTTTACGTTGGCTAACCCTGTCTTCTATCTCCGTAAATGCATCCTGCCGTGATTTGGATTTGGTTGTACGGGCCTTAGGCTGCTTGCGCATCCACTCGAGTTCCTTTCGGAAAATGTTTTTATCTTTTTGCAGTTCACTGGCCTGGATTTCCTGGCGAAGGCTTTTTTGCTCTAAAAAATAATCATAGTCACCCTGGTACACATATATCTTTTCGTCGTCCATTTCCAGTATCTCGTTGCAAACGGCATCTAAAAAATAACGGTCATGGGTAACACAGAGCAGGGTTACTTTTTGTGCCGATAAATAATCTTCCAGCCACTCAATCATCTGCACATCCAGGTGGTTGGTGGGTTCATCCAGTATCAGCAAACATTTTCCCTGGTGTAACTGGGCTTCAATCAGCGATTGCGCAAGTGCCACCCTTTTTCGCTGGCCGCCACTCAGATTTTTAACCGGTTCATTTAAATGGTGCAGGTTAAGTTTGCCCAATATCTGTTGCAGTTCGCTTTCAAAACTCCAGGCATTCAATTCATCAACCTTGGCCATCAGGTGGGTTAGCTTATCTATATTTTCAGCTTCCTGCTCCAGGCACATTTCGTATTCCTTTACCACTTTCACAACCGGGTTGTCCATTTTAAGCACATTGTCCCAAATGCTCCTGTTTTCTTCAAAAGCAGTATCCTGTTGCAACATGATCACTTTGATGTCCTTATGTACCCAAAGCGTACCATTGTCGGCCGTATCTAACCCGGCAATTATTTTTAACAGGGTAGATTTACCACTGCCATTACGTGCAACCAAAGCGATCTTGTCACCCTCTTCCACATAAAACGAAATGTTTTTAAAAAGCGTTCGTATCCCAAACGATTTAGCCAGTTTGTCAATTGAAGCATAATGCATATTCGGCAAAGGTAATGGAGTAAATCGTTTGCCCGGTTATTGATTTTATACCGATTATGCCAGTATTTAGTCCAAAGCCATTTGCTTTCGGTACAATACCATCTAAGATTACCACGTAGTGCTTTGGACTCTTATTAAATCAAGATGGATTTAATATTGAACCGTTATTTTTGTTATTGTCCTGCGCCAATGTCAGGGATCATATCATCTTTTATTTTTAAACTTCCAGTAAACATGAATTTCCCGAGGTTGATTAAATCAGAATCTTATAAAAAGGGAACAGTCCTTTCTGTTTTATTCAACATCGTCTCCAAGGGAATCCTGTTTTTGTTGACGATCATCATCGCCCGGTATTTTGGAAGCAATATTAAAACAGACATCTACTTTTTTGTTTTTGCAACCATGATCCTGTTTTCGGGCTTCGTTAACAGTATCGACACCGCCGTTCTTATTCCTGAATCCATGCGGATACGGGAAGTAGAGGGCGATAAACCGGCCGCTGCTTTTCTTAACTTTTTTTTACTGATCTATTTGATCATTGGAATAGTTTTTACAGTAGTCATGTATTTTTTGGGGACAGAGGTTTTTGCACTTATTTCAAAATTCTCTCATGCTGATATTGCTGCCTATCACAGTTACTTTTGGGCCGGTTCCGTCTTTTTTATTTTTCATATCCTTACCAATTACCTCAATAATGTACTATCCTCATTAAAACATTTTAGCCTGCCCATGATCATCAGCAGTCTGAAAAGCTGCGTGGCCATCGTTTGTATTTTTATGTTGAAAGCTGACTACGATGTGATGAGTGTTTTTATAGGTGGATTGATCTCTTATGCCATCAATCTGGTTATACAGGTTTATGTGTTATGGAAAATTGCAGGGTGGGATTTTAAGTGCAGCTCCGCTGGCATCAGGAAGAAAGTGTGGAGCAATGCTTTTTATGCCGAGTTGGGGCAGGCAACAACCGTTGCCAGCAGCATGCTTCCGCTGTATTTATTAAGTGGTTTTGGCAGTGGTATCATCAGTGTGATGAACTATGGAAAAAATATTGCCGATATACCCAATACATTGGTCACCACACAGTTTGCCAATGTGAGCGGCATAAAATTAAACGAACAGGTTGCTGAACAGGATTATGCCGGTGTGAATAACACGTTTTTGCGAACCTCAAAATTGTTGGTCTTTTTATTGGTACCCATGGGGTTTTATTTATTTGTTTTTGCAAAACCAATAGTGGAGCTGCTTTATCAGAGCAAAAGTTTTGATACGGATGCGGTTACTGAATCTGCCATTTTTTTAAAACTGCTGGCAGTAACTATTTTCAGCATCGGTATCAATGCAATGGTAACCCGGGTATTTATTGCAGTACAGGTAATTAAGCAGGCTTTTTATTACCAGGTCGCCTTGAATATATTGTTAATTGCTGCCATCTGGATATGTACCCAATATTATGGCGCCCATGGGTATCCTTATGGTATCCTTATCATCAACTTACTGAATTGCTTAACCATGTATTTTATTTGCCGTAAACTGGTTATGTATATTGATTATGCGGCTTTAATAAAATATACCGGCATCATTATTTTAATGAATGCTGCTATTGCAGCAGTGCTGTATTTTACCATGGGGTATTTTGATTTCAGCGGGTTAATGAATATGATCATTGGTTTTTTGCTGTATCTTATCACCTTACTTTTACTCAATAAAAAGTTTAAACTAAATACCGACCTGGGTCATATTCTTAAACATGTTAAACAAAAATTCATTTAAACGTTGGGTAATTAAGATTTGCCGGTACGTTTTCAGGCAGCAATATTTACCGGTTATGGCCGGGCCACTAAAGGGTTTTCTGTGGTCCACATCCGCCAGTTATGATTATATTTTGGGCACATACGAAGACCCTGAAACGTTAAAATATTTTTTATCCTGGTTAAAAGCTGATTCGGTCTTTTATGATATTGGTTCCAATATTGGCTTTCATGCCTTAACGGCAAATCAAATAATACAAACCGGAAAGATCTATGCATTTGAACCCATGCCCGCCATGCGGAAAGTAATGGAGAAACACGTCAGCCTAAACAGTAAAGTCATCATCACCAATAATATTGAACTTTTACCATTTGCCATTTCCAACAAAGCAGGACGGGTAGCATTTTCCAATGACATCAATAAACGGGATGGTAATACGTATATTGAAGCTTCTTATGTTTTCTCAGGCGCAACAGGTAAAATAGAAGTAGAGACCCAATCGATTGATGGTCTTATGTTGCAGGGTTATCAAAAACCGGATATCATCAAAATTGATGCGGAAGGGGCAGAGTATGATATTTTACTGGGTAGTAAAGAAACGTTGAATCTTTTTCACCCAAACATTTTACTGGCTACGCATGATTGCCATTTACCCGGTGTGCAGGAAAAATGTGTACATTTTTTAGAAGAACTCGGGTACCGGTTAAAACATACGGGAAAACATAATAAACACATGAATGGTTTGGATGATTATATTGCCATGCATAAAAGTAAACCTGATAATTGAGCAGCGTAAAAAAAATAAAACTTTTGATCGTAACGCCCACTTTGGTTTGTGGCGGCTCCGAAAAATTTGTTTCCATGATCTGTAATCATATAGACACGCAACTATTTTCTGTTTGCCTGGTGGTTATTAATAATGATGAACCATTCTATCCTATAGAAAATCCGGAAGTGGAAGTGGTTGATCTGAAAAAAAAAAGGGTGCTGTTTTCGTTACCGGCTATTCAATCCACCGTGAAAAAATTTGAACCGGATATTATTTTTTCTACGGCCAATCATCTTAACCTGTACCTGGCCATTTTTAGAAATCGGTTTAAGGCCCACATCCAATTTATTGCCCGGGAAGCCAGTGTGGTAAGCATCAACATCCGTGAATCAAAAATGCCTGCTTTGTACAGTTGGCTGATAAAAAAGTATTATAACCGTTTTAACCTGGTGATCTGTCAATCGGTGTATATGCAGGAAGACCTGGTCAGTCATTTTCATATAAATAAACATCAAACAACCGTAATGCACAATGCAGTTCAGGAAGTTTATGTAAAGCCAGCCGAAAAGAATCTGCAACCAGCCGAAAAGCGGTATAAATTTATCACGGTAGCCCGGCTCCATGCGGTGAAAGGAATTGAAAGGCTGATACACGCTGCAGGGTTGCTTTCCATTTCTTATCAGTATTATATTATAGGTGAAGGCGACAGAAGAAATGAACTGCAACAGCTTATTACCGATCTGCAATTACAGGATAAAGTGTTTTTAACGGGAGAAAAAACAGATCCGTTTGAAGGCATGGAAGACGCTGACCTGTTTTTAATGGGTTCTTATTATGAAGGGTTTCCTAATGTATTGCTGGAAGCCGGAGCAAGGGGGATTCCGGCAATTGCTTTCCGGGTACCCGGAGGAATTTCCGAAATAATTATGGAAAGAGAAAACGGGTTGCTGATTGAGGATAATGACATTATTGCCTATGCCGCTACCATCAATTCATGCGATTTTGTACATTTTAACCGTAATACGATCCTGGAAACCACAAACAGGCGTTTTAATGTTAACCAAATGATAATCCGTTTTCAAAACATATTTTTAGACTTGTCGAAAATAAATAGCTGATATTTATACTGCCGACAATGAAAAATGAAAACGAATGAACGGTACAAAGCTCAAACTGCTGATTTTTATTAATACATTACAATCCGGTGGTGCAGAACGGGTGGTTTCGCTGCTGCTTAACCATTTAAAAGATGATTTTGAAATACATCTTGCCCTGTATACCGGCATCCTTGATTATACAGTTCCTGCAGAGGTCAGGATTTTAGATCTTAAACAGCCTTTGTTGCAAAATAAGATCCTGCTTTTTTTAAAACTGCCGGTCTTATCGTTTAAACTATACCGGTACTGCAAAAAGAACCGCATTAACAATTCAGTTGCCTTTTTATACCGCCCCTGCTATATCAATGCCATGATGAAAACGATCTGGGGATACCATGGCCATGTGATCATGTGTGAAGGCACACACCAAACTACTTTGCAGCAAGGCCATTCGGCTATTTACCGGATGTTTTCAAAATTTATGGTGAAGTATGCGTACCAACAGGCCGACCTCATTTTAGCAAACTCTTATGGCATTAAAACCGACCTGATTGAAAATTTTAAAATAAAAACCCCGGTTCGGGTAATTTATAATCCTGTTGATCTGCATTTTATCAGAACCTGTGCAGCAGTAGAGCCGGATTTCGTTTTTGAAAAAGATATATTTCATTTTATCACCGTTGGAAATTTACGCAGGGAAAAAAATCATCTTTTATTGATACAGGCTTTTTTTGTTTTAAAGAACCTGCCTTGTAAATTGTTGATCGTTGGTGCCGGGGTTATGGGTACTGTGCTGAAACAAAAAGTGAAAGACCTGGGTTTACAGGATAAAGTTGTTTTTTGTGGGTTTGATGTAAACCCGTTTAAGTATGTAAGCCGCAGCGATTGCTTTGTTTTGAGTTCTGATGTAGAGGGGTTTCCCAATGTGTTAATAGAGGCACTGGCTTGTGGTAAAGCGGTGATCTCCACTGATTGCAGCTCGGGTCCAAGGGAATTACTGGCTCCGGCCACTGATCTGCATCACCGAACTATAACCACATTAGAAACCGGGGAATATGGAATTTTAACACCTGTTCGGGATGTGATATCACTTGCCCAGGCCATGAAGAAAGTGTTTGAAGAAGAGGCGTTACGCAATCAATTTGCAGCAAAGGCTTCCGATAGGGCAGGTCAGTTTGACGTAGATGAGACCAAAAAGTATTTTCATACGGCATTTACAGGTTTATGAGGGTTAGTGCCCGCAAGAATTTTTACCAGGACTACAGTAATTGTAGGTTCGGGGTTCTTTATTTTAGGTTGCCATCTCTGATATCGTACAATAAACTAATTATTGGCTATTTTTGCCAACTCAAAACGCTACTATTTACATGCATACTATTCTATTAACAGGCGGGGCCGGGTTTATCGGTTCTCATTTAACCAGGTTATTTATACGTAAATACCCCGATTACCGGATCATTAACCTCGATAAACTTACCTATGCAGGTAATTTAGAGAATTTAAGAGATATCGAAAACGAACCCAATTATCTGTTTGTAAGAGGCGATATTACCGACCTGCCGCTGCTGCGTAAATTATTTGAAGAACACCAGTTTACTGCTGTTTTGCATTGTGCCGCCGAAAGCCATGTAGACAGGTCGATCACCGATCCGCTCGCATTTATTACTACCAATGTATTGGGTACAGCATCGTTATTGCTGGCTGCCAAAGAAGCCTGGCAGGGAGATATGGACAACAAGATCTTCTATCATATTTCAACCGATGAAGTTTATGGTTCACTGGGCGATGAAGGTTTTTTTACCGAGGAAACAGCCTACGACCCCCGCAGCCCTTACTCAGCTTCAAAAGCCTCATCCGACCATATTGTCAGGGCATTTCATCATACCTATAAAATGCCGGTAAAGATCAGCAACTGCAGTAATAATTACGGCCCGTTTCATTTTCCAGAAAAACTGATTCCGCTTTGTATTCACAATATCATCAATAATAAACCGCTTCCTATTTACGGCAAGGGCGAAAATGTTCGGGATTGGTTATATGTTGAGGATCATGCCAGGGCAATTGATGTAGTCTTTCATAAAGGTAAAATAGGCGAAACCTATAATATTGGCGGACATAATGAATGGACAAATATCGCCCTGGTAAAAGAATTGTGCAGGCAAATGGATGAAAAACTGAAAAGAGAAAAAGGAACATCCGAAAAATTAATTGCCTATGTAACAGACCGTGCAGGGCATGATTTGCGTTATGCTATTGATGCAACAAAACTGAAGGAAGAACTGGGTTGGATGCCTTCCTTGCAGTTTGAAGAAGGAATTTCAAAAACGATTGATTGGTACCTGGATAACAGCGAATGGTTAAAAAACGTAACCAGCGGGGATTATCAACAGTATTATGAGAACATGTATGACGGTGGCTAAAGTTGGGAATTAGGAATTGGGATTAAAGTAGCCTGTTTTGGTAATGGAAGGCAGCGTAGAATATTAAAGGCTTGGAATAAAACATAGGCAGGCAGAGCCGAAGACCAAATTCCTAATTGCGATTTACCAGCTCCTGGTTACAGTTAAAGATTAAATTAAAGACGAAAACAATAAAACTACAGCATTCATGAAAGGAATCATTTTGGCAGGCGGCTCCGGCACCAGGCTTTATCCCATTACTAAGGGTATCAGCAAACAATTGATGCCGGTATACGATAAGCCGATGATCTATTACCCGTTGAGTACTTTGATGCTTGCCGGTATCAGGGAGATTTTGATCATAACCACACCCGAAGACCAGGATCAGTTTAAAAGATTGCTGGGCGACGGCAGCCAATGGGGTTGTGCCATTGAATACGCTAAACAGGAGGTTCCCAACGGACTGGCACAGGCTTTTGTAATTGGCGAAAAATTCATCGGGAAAGATAATGTAGCGCTTGTTTTAGGAGATAATATATTTTATGGCAGCGGGTTCAGTAAATTGTTGCTGCAGAGTGTTGATCCGGATGGTGCGGTCATTTTTGCATACCCGGTCAGCGATCCTGAGCGTTATGGGGTAGTGGAATTTAATGCGGATAATGAGGCCATAAGCATTGAAGAAAAGCCCGAAAATCCAAAAAGTAATTATGCAGTGCCGGGTTTATATTTTTACGATAACCAGGTGGTGGAGATCGCAAAAAATATTGAACCCAGTGCCCGTGGTGAATATGAAATAACATCCGTTAATGATTTTTACCTGCAACAGAAAAATTTAAAGGTAGCCGTTTTAGACCGTGGCTTTGCCTGGCTGGATACGGGAACTTTCGAGAGTTTAAATGATGCAGCTGAATATGTACGGGTTATTGAAAAAAGGCAGGCTTTAAAAATCGGTTGTCCCGAAGAAATCGCCTACCGCATGGGTTTTATAAACCAGGAAAAATTATTAATGCAGGCCAAAGAGCTGGAGAAAAGCGGCTATGGCGAATATTTAAAAAAGATAGCCAAACAATATTAAGCAGATGAATTATTTTGTACATCCAAGTTCTATCATTGATGACAATTGCCAGATCGGGGAAGGCACTAAAATCTGGCATTTTTCCCATGTAATGCGTGGTGCTGTAATTGGCAAAAACTGTAACCTGGGCCAAAATGTAGTGGTATCACCTAAAGTAGTACTGGGCAATAATGTACGGGTACAAAACAATGTTAGTATTTATGAAGGGGTGATTTGCGAAGATGATGTTTTCCTGGGACCCAGTGTGGTGCTTACCAATGTGATAAACCCACGCAGCGCGGTAAGCCGTAAAGAAGAATTTAAGAAGACGCTGATCAGGAAGGGCGCCAGCATTGGTGCCAATGCCACCATTGTTTGTGGCAATACCATTAATGAATTTGCGTTTATAGGGGCCGGTGCCGTAGTTACCAAAGATATCCCTGCCTATGCCTTAATTGTAGGCAATCCCGGCAGGCAAACCGGTTGGATGAGTGAGTTTGGCCATAAACTGGTTTTTGACGAAAATAATATCGCAGTGTGTACAGAGAGCGGGCAGGAGTATAAACTGGAAAACAACAGGGTACAAAAAATAAAATAGACCAGTGGTTATCATCATTTTAAAAAAGCATTGATAAAATCAGAATCATATAAAAGAGGTGTTGTTACGTCTACAGTATTAAATGTTTTTGCAAAAGGAATCGGCTTTTTTAATACACTAATCATCGCATTTTATTTTGGCGCAAATGCAGGCACTGATATTTATTTTTATATATTATCGGTAGCCATTCTTATATCGGGTACCATCAATGGAATCGATTATTTTGTGCTGGTTCCCGAATCGATGAAAATAAGGGAACAAAAAAATGACCGGGAAGCCCAGATATTCTTCAACTTTTTTATTTACGCCTATGCTGCCATTGGTTTGTTATTGGCACTGGCCGGTACGCTGGCACCCACTTTCTTTTATACCCTGTTTTCCAAATACGATATCCATGTTTTGAACAGCAATCTCAAATTGCTGTACTTGGGTATTGTAATTATTGTTTTCCAGCTCATCAATAACCTGCTTACCGCCATTCTTACATCGTATAAATTTTTTACAGCTTCTATCCTTTCGGGTTTAATTAACAGTGTTTTTGCTATTTTATTTACCCTGGTTTTTCATGAAAAGCTCGGGATAACAGGTACGCTGTTGGGGATTGCCCTGGGGTACCTGGTTAATTTTTTTATATTGATCTTCCTGCTAAAAAAGTATCAAAAATGGAATTTCTCATCGGTACGGTTTTTAAGGGATAAAAGGGTTTGGAAAAATATGGGCCTGATGCAGGTAAATATCCTGCCGGTATGGATTCGCAGCTATTTCACCATTTATTTTTTAACCGGTATGGGTGCGGGTATTATTACTTCTTTTTCTTTGGCACAGATGCTGGCCGGGCTTCCCGAAATATTTATTTTAACACAGGTGGCTTCGGTGGCCGGTATCAAGTTTTCCGAACTGGCGGCTAAAGACGACGTTGAGGAAACAAATAGCCTGCTCATTAATCTGCTCAATTCACTTTTTGTTATTATTATACCCATTGCGTTGGTTATGGCCATCGCCAATAAAGACGTGATTCAAATCGTGTTTGAACGGGGTAATTTTCAAAAAGATTCAATAGGTACAACCGCTTTTTGTTTTTTCTTTTTCTCTTTGCTGCTACCTTCCAAAATATTTGATGTATTATTTTCCAGGTTATTTACCTCATTTCAGTTATATGGTATTAGCACTATATTTGCAATAATTGTGCATACAATTATTACTGCATTGCTTTATGTGCTGACTACATATTTTAACCTGCAGGGATTTTTTATTTCCCTGTTGATCGGGTATTACATTTTGCTACCCGTTACCGTTTTGATGATCACCAAACGTAAAATTCCGGGTATAAGAATGAAGGCTATTTTTAAAGACGCGTTTCTTTTATTGGTGGCAGCAACCGGTATATATTTTTTTGCAAGCTATTTATTTGAGATGATGGACTTCAACAGTTTTATTAAAATATTTATTTTATTTTTTATTGTCTTTTTACCTTTTTTTGTGCTGGCCAACCTGTTGGTAGACCTGAAATACCAGAAGAAGATTATTATTAACCTGTTTGCTAAAAAAATCCATGTAAAAACTGAATGATTAGTGTTACAAAACCATATTTACCTCTTCTGGAGGAGTATAACAGTTACCTGCAGGGTATTTGGGAACGGCATTGGTTAACCAATAACGGCCCGCTGGTGCAGGAGTTGGAAGAGAAGCTTAAAAATTATTTAGGGGTTAAACATGTCATGTATGTAAACAACGGAACCATTGCATTGCAAATTGCTATTAAAGCTTTGGGCATCAAAGGCGAGATCATTACCACCCCGTTTTCTTACGTTGCCACCACTAACTCAATTTTATGGGAAGGCTGTAAACCTGTATTTGCCGATATTAAAATATCCGATTGTAATATAGATTCTGAAAAAATAGAACCACTGATAACTGAAGATACGATTGCTATTTTAGCTACGCATGTTTACGGTAACCCCTGCGATGTGGCAGCTATAGAGCAAATTGCTGCCAAACATAAACTAAAAGTAATTTATGATGCTGCCCATGCTTTTGCTGCTCAATATCAGGGAAAGCAGATCTTATCTTACGGAGATATAGCCACCTGTAGTTTTCATGCCACTAAAATATTTCATACCATTGAAGGCGGTGCCATCATAACCAATGACGATAACCTGGCTGCAAAAATGACTTTATACAGGCAGTTTGGTCATGTTGCTGATGATCATTATTCAATTGGCATCAATGGTAAAAGTTCCGAGTTTCATGCAGCCATGGGGCTTTGCCTTTTACCCATGATGGACGGGTTTATTGCGGATAGAAAGAAAACTTCGATGTTATACGACGAGCTTTTACAGGATCTGCCGCTTCGAAAGCCGGAACCTTTATCCGGCACGGATTATAATTTCAGTTATTATCCGGTGATCACAGCAACAGAAGAAAAACTTTTTGTTATCAGGAACCTGCTGCAGCAAAACGATATCATCACCCGCAGGTATTTTTATCCTTCACTGAATAAACTGCCACAATATACCGGTGAAGATTGCCCGGTTTCGGAGTCAGTAAGCTTAAGGGCATTGGCGCTTCCCTTGTATTATCAAATGGCAGAAACGGATGTATACCTGATTTGTAACCTCATTAAATCTTGTTTTTGAAAAAACTGGCCGTCATGCAGCCCTATATTTTCCCGTATATCGGGTACTTTCAACTGATTAATGCCGTTGATCAATTTGTTGTGTATGATAATATTCAGTTTACAAAAAAAGGATGGATCAACCGCAACCGGATCCTGGTGAATGGCAAAGATGAATATTTTACACTTCCATTAAAAAAAGACTCGGATTATTTACAGGTGGTTGACCGGAAGCTGGCGGATACTTTTCAAACTGAAAAACAAAAACTGCTTCGAAAGATCAATGAAGCATATAAAAAAGCTCCCTGTTTTTCAACAGTGTTTCCTTTAATTGAATCGATACTTAACCGGGATGCAGAAAATTTATTTGAGTTTATTTATCATTCTTTGCTGATGACCTGTAATTTTCTTGGTATTCATACCGAAATCATTGTCTCATCAACAATTGATATGGATCATCAGCTAAAGTCGCAGGATAAGGTACTTGCTATTTGCAAAGCTTTACAGGCCGGTCAATACATCAACCCGATCGGAGGTGTGGAATTATATTCAAAAGAGATTTTCAACGGGCACAACATCCGGTTAAATTTTATCCGGTCAAACGCCATGGAGTATCCACAATTCAAAAACGAATTTATTCCGTGGCTTTCCATTGTTGATGTGATGATGTTTAATTCAACTGAACAAATTGGAACCTATTTGCAATCAGGCTTTACAATAATATAAGCGACTTTATATGTTTACATGGAAAAAAGAAGGCCGTGTTTTTAATCCAACAGAAATTACAAACAGGGCATGGCTGAAGGAGTTTGCACAGGCGCCATCTGTGTTGATCTTTGATGATTTTGTCAGGGTGTATTTCTCCTGCAGGCCACCCGCTGATGAAAACGGACAATATGTAAGTTATTCGGCTTTTGTGGATCTAAACCGGGAAAACCTGTTTGATATCATCCGGGTTAGTGAAACACCGATCTTAAAACTCGGTGGTTTAGGCACGTTTGATGAATTTGGTACTTATCCTGTTTCCGTAATTCGACATGAACATAAAGTAAGAGCCTATTATGCAGGGTGGACAAGGTGTGAATCGGTTCCATTTAATGTGGCTATTGGTTTTGGAGAAAGTAATAATGATGGGGTAACATTTGAAAAATTGGGAGATGGTCCAATACTGTCTTACAGCCTGGATGAACCTTTTATTTTGAGTGGCCCCAAAGTGAGAAGGTATAACGGCAAGTGGTACCTTTTTTATATTGCCGGAAAAAAATGGGTTATGGACAATGGCAGGCCCGAACCGGTTTATAAAATAAGAATGGCGATTGCAGACGATGGGTTGAACTGGAAAAAAGTGAACAGGGATCTTATTGAAACCAGGGTAGAAGAAAATGAAGCGCAGGCCAGTCCGGATGTATTTTTTTACGAAGGAAAATACCATATGTTCTTCAGCTATCGGTTCAGTGCTGATTATCGGGGCAGGGCAAACGGGTACAGAATTGGTTATGCTTTTTCGGATGATCTGATTAACTGGACAAGAGATGATTCAAAAGCAGGTATTGATATTTCTGATGAAGGATGGGATTCTGAAATGATCAGCTATCCCCACGTATTCGAATTGGATGGATCGGTTTATATGTTTTATCTTGGAAATTCGGTTGGTAAATACGGATTTGGTATGGCCAGGTTAGCAAGCTATCAACCCTAAAAAGATATTATGAAATGGATAAAGAAAGGATTGATATTTGATCCCACAAAACATAAACTGGCTAATAACTGTACAGAATTTGCACAATCACCACAAACATTGGTGTTTGATGATTTTGTAAGGATCTATTTTTCGACCCGGCAAAAAGATGCTGCTACCGGTAAATTTTTAAGCCACATTTCTTTTGTAGATTTTGATAAAAATTTTGAGAAAATTTTAAAAATCGCTGATAAAACAGTTATTGAACTTGGTGAGTTAGGCACATTTGACGAGCACGGAATTTTTCCAATCAATATTGTAAGACATCAGGAAAAAATATACGCGTATACCTGTGGGTGGAGCCGCCGGGTTTCGGTATCTGTTGAAACATCAACCGGACTTGCTTTTAGCAACAATAACGGTTTAACATTTGAAAAAGCCGGCCCGGGCCCGGTGTTAACATCTTCATTACAAGAGCCCATGCTTGTTGGCGATTCCTTTGTACAGGTGTATAATGGTATGTTTCATATGTGGTACATTTATGGCAATAAATGGATCCGCGCAAATGAAAGTGAACCGCCGGCAAGGGTGTATAAAATTGCGTTTGCAACCTCCATGGATGGAATAAACTGGCAGAAAGAAAATGAGGGAACCCCAATCATCGCTGATAGTTTAAACGAAAATGAGTGCCAGGCGTTACCAACCGTGCTGAAAATCGGGAGCCGGTATCATATGTATTTTTGTTACCGCGAAGCAACCGATTTTAGAAAGAATGCAGCACGGGGATACAGGTTGGGTTATGCCTGGTCTGATGATTTGAAAAACTGGAACAGGGACGATAAAAATGCCGGAATAACATTTGCTGAATCAGGTTGGGATGCTGAAATGATGTGTTACCCCCATATTTTTGAATGTAACAGTAAAGTATATTTATTATACAACGGGAATGAATTTGGCCGGTACGGATTCGGAATAGCAGAAATGGAGACGTTATAAAACGGCATATGGAATCATTAACGATTAAGTATAAAACAAGATCTGCAGATGTAGATGATATTTTAAAACACTTAACCGGGTGTAAGGATAATTTTATACCCCGCCTGGATCAAACCGTTGATATTCCGGAATATGCAAAAAAGATAGCTCAACACGCAGTTACCTTTGAAGCCTGGTCAGGTAAAGAATTAATAGGTTTGATCGCGGCCTATTTTAATGATGCGCAAAGCCGTTCGGGGTTTATTACCAATGTAAGTGTGATGAAAGAATTCGCAGGTAAAGGAATAGCGTCGCAGCTCGTAAAGGATTGTATCCGGTTTGCAAAAGAACAAAAATTCAACCAGGTTAGTTTGGAAGTAAATGAAAACAATCAACCGGCGATAAAATTATACAAAAAACATAATTTTACCGGCACAGCGCTAAAAGGAAATGTAAAGAGGATGTCCCTGGTTTTGAAAGATTAAAAAATAAAAATAGATATAATTATGAGTGCGAACAGAGATTATAACAAGGAACTGAAAGACACGGCCGATCATAAGTATGCATACAATTTTGATTTTGATGTTATGCACCGGTTTATGATCCAGGCCTTTGAGCCATTTTACAGAAAAGGAAGTTGCCTGGAACTGGGAAGTTTTAAAGGCGATTTTACCCGCAGGCTAATTCCGCATTTTGACGATATTACCTGTGTGGAAGCATCTGACGAGGCAATTAAAACCGCAAAAGATGAATTTGGGAAGAAGGTAAAATTTGTTAATGCGCTTTTTGAAGAGGCGACACTTCCACAGCAATACGACAATATTATACTTACCCATGTTTTGGAACACCTGGATAACCCGGTAAGCGTAATGAAAAGAATTAATGATGCGTGGTTGTCTGATACAGGCCGGTTTTTCCTGGTTTGTCCAAATGCCAATGCTCCGTCGCGCCAAATAGCAGTTAAAATGGGGTTAATTACACATAACAGTGCCATCACGCCTGCAGAAGCAGAACACGGCCATCGCATCACCTACACATTAGATACGATGGAAAGGGATGCCCGTGCAGCCGGACTAAAAGTGGTGCATCGCTCCGGAATATTTTTTAAAGCACTGGCAAATTTTCAATGGGACCGGTTGTTGAACACCGATATTATTTCGGAAGAATATTTACAGGGTTGTTACCAGTTGGGACAAATGTATCCCGATTTATGCTCCAGTATCTTTTTGATGTGCGAAAAAGGAACTGATTAAATTACCTGGTTAACAGGATGAAATCACGATATGAAAATTGGTTTTTTAGGAAATACCAACAATTACCCTTTTATAATTGCCAGCCAAATGAAAGCATTGGGTTGCGAAGTGGTGTTGTTCGTTGACGCGCCAAAAGGCAATATCCTCGACCGGCCCGAACAGTTCTCGGATACGATACAATATCCCTACCCAAACTGGATAATAGAAAAATTATCATTGGGGAAATCACTGCACATGCACTTTCCCCAGGTCTTTGAAAGAGCAGTACTACGTGAATTGAATTCCTGCGATGCGGTTATTTTGAATGGCTATGGGCACCGGTTTAAAAATTATATCAGGTCAGCGATTCCGTCTATTAGTATGTTTTCGGGCGGCGACCTGGAGATCATGGCTGATTATGACAATGTTTTGCAAATGAAATTGTCAAATGCAAAACTTACGTGGGTCCCTACCCTGTTAAAAAAAGCTTTTGCAAAATTTTCAGTTGATCAGTTAAGAAGCGGGATTGCCGGGGCATCGCTGGTCAGTTATTTTCCGGAGGGATTGGTACCGGTTGGTGACTTGCTGTTAAATGAGATTTTTCGAAACAAATCTTTTAAAAGATTTGATCACCTGCATGTAAGACCCGAAGGACATGATTATTGCGCACCCGAAAATAATGAGGTGTTCAGGATCTTTAACCTCACCCGCTTTATGTGGAAAACACCATTCCCGCCGGGGAGAAGCATTGCCGAAAACAAAGGGAATGATATTATGTTAAAAGGGATCGCGTTATTTTTAAAGACTTACCATAAACCCCTCAACATCCACTTTGTAGAAAAAGGGCTCCACATTAATGAATCGAAAAAGTTAATAGAGGATTTAGGCTTTGCTGATTCCGTTACCTGGCATAAAGAAATGCCTTTTAAAGAACTGCAAACGCACATACAAAAAGCGGATGTGGTTTTTGAACAATTGGGTACACACTTTATTTCAGGCGGGTTTTATGCCATGTTGCAGGGCAGGCCTGTTATTGGTAATGCACAACCAAAAATATTTGATAAACTTACCGGTGAAAAAACACCGGTATGCCACGCTACAACCGCCGAAGAGGTTTGCGAATGGCTGCATAAATTATCAGGCCATAAAGAATTAATAAGTACCATTGGTAAAAGTTCCCGGCAGTATATTTTAAACCATTTTGATATTATCAACGAAACAAAATATTTCAAAAACTTCCTGGAGGAGCTATTGTTACCTAAAAATTAGTTTGTTTGGTAAATGCTTAAAAAAGAATTTTTTCAGGAGAACAACAGCATAATGATAGAGCGTAATTTGACTGATGTGAAACCTTCAAGCAAAAAAACACTTGAATTAATACAGCTATTACGTGGCATAGCGAGTATGCTGGTTGTATTAATGCACATCACGGTTAATTATGAGGATAATTCGGGCCATGTTTTTTTATTCAACATCTTTAAGTTTGGCGGGAGCGGGGTAGATATTTTTTTTGTATTGAGTGGGTTTATCATCACTTATTCAAATCTTAAGTATGTAGAAAAACCGTCGGCAACAGGTACATTTCTAAAAAGGCGGTTTGTGCGAATTTTTCCGATTTACTGGTTGATCATTACCGTTTTCCTTTTGGCTCAACTGTCGCTTCCAGCTTTTTATAACACACATTTTGATACTGGGATAGGTAATTTGCTGCAAACTTATTTGCTGCTGCCCGGGCATATCATGTTGAATGGCGTAAGCTGGTCGCTCACCAATGAACTGTTCTTTTACCTTTTATTTACACTGGCCCTGTTGATACCCAATAAAAAGTATACGCTTTTCCTGGCTGCGTTTTACTTTGTTATTTTGTTGGTTGTCGCTTTGGGCTTTCCTCAATTTGCTATCGGAAATCCCTATATAGAGATATTGCTCTTTCCCATGAACATGGAATTTTTCATGGGAATAATAATAGTGTTGATCGTTAACAGGCTCGCAGTAAGTTGGGTGTACCCACTGCTGATTACAGGTATTGGCCTTTTTATTACGGGAGCATTGCTGAATAATGCCGATATTTCAGTTTTCAGCAGTACTTCAGGCGGGGCGTTAAACAGGGTGTTGCTTTTTGGGTTTCCTTCTTTTTTGATCATCCTGGCTGTTGTAAAACTGGAACTAAGTAAAACGATCAGGATGCACAATATTTTTTTGCACCTGGGCGATGCTTCCTACTCCATCTATTTATTTCACCTGCCTATGGTGGCAGCCTTTTTTAAGATCACTGATAAAATCAATATGGATAATGCGGCTGTTTTATTTTTGTTGAGTTTCCTGTTAATAGTAATGGTTTGTGCAGGAGGGATATTTATTTATCAAAAAATTGAAAAACCTTTAATTGAAAAATTAAATAAGCTGTTGCGTTAATTTACCTAAACAGGAATGAATGAAAATACTGCATTTACTATATTCAGGACTGGGTGGACATGGAAATGTCTTCTTTTCTATGATTAGCGCCGATACAAAACGTGCGTATGAATTTGAAGCATTGTTTTATGGTATAGAGGAGGTGAGGGCTGAGTTTATGGAAGATTGCGAAAGAGAAAAAATTCCCTGGTACTTCGCTAAAAAGACAACCTGGCTCGATGTGAAATATTACTATAAGATTATGATGCTCATCCGAAAGAGCAATCCTGATATCATATTCCTGCATGGAAGTGCTTATATACTGCCGGCTAAACTGGCTGGTTATTTCACCAGGAAAAAATGTAAGATCATCATCCGGGAAACACAGGCCAATCATTTAAAAACAAAGGCACAATGGGTGTCTCTTAGCGGCGCGATGTTCCTGGCTGATCATATTGTTTGTTTAACACAGGAATTCAAAAGCCAGATAAAAGAGAAACTGAGATGGCTTTACCGGGAAAAAAAAGTGCGGGTTATATCCAACGGAATAAACCTGGAGCTGTATAAACCGGGAGAAAAACTGCAGGATGAAACCATGGTGATCGGTATGCAAAGCCGCATCGTAAGGATCAAAGACCATCATACTTTAATAAAAGCCTTCGCGCTGGTAAAAGAAGAATTTAAAAGCGCCGGGGTTAATTTGAAATTGCGGATTGCCGGGGATGGAGATCTAAAAGAAGCGTTGGTCGTTTTGGCGAAGGAACTTGTCCTTTCGGATGATGTGGAGTTTACAGGTATGATACCTGAGAAGGAACTGGTTGATTTTCTGCAAAGCCTGGATATTTATGTTCATGCCTCATTTGGCGAAACGATGAGTACGTCCATTATGCAGGCGATGGCCTGTAAATTACCGGTTATCGCTTCTGATGTAAATGGCATCAATAATATGATTACTGATCAGCAAACCGGTTTATTGGTGCCTCCGGAGAATATCGTAATGCTGGCTGCCGCGATGAGCCGGCTTATCCGGGATGAACAACTTCGTAAAGCATATTCGAATAAGGCCTATGACTATGCCATGAATAATTTTTCAAATAACAGCATGTTTGAATTGTATAAAGCCTTGTTTTAACCGGAATCAAATACCGGTAATACCGTTTTGATTTAATAGTAGTCCAGAGCACTGCGCTGACATCTTAGATGATATTATACCGATAGCAAATGGCTTTGGACTACATACTGGTATAATCGGTATAAGCATAAATGACAGGTCGTTTATATTAAAAAGACGGCATACAGCTATTTCTGTTTATTTTTGTGGTTTATAAAAGCGGATACCAAAACGATGATAAAATCTTTTTTCAAGAAATATGCAGTTTATTTTCAACAGTTTGTAGGAACTTTTGAGTTGGCTAAAATTCAAACTATTCAGCAGGTTACCGAATACCGGAGACTAAAAGAAGAAATGAAAGCGAGCCATCCCGGGCATATTGCATTATCCGGAAGGAAAATATATTCTCAAACAGATGAAGATGGCATCATTGAAGAAATATTCAACCGGTTACCCAATAATAAGACTTTTTTGGAGATCGGCATTCAAACGGGGGTAGAGTGCAATTCCCTGTATTTGTTGTTGAAGGACTGGAAGGGCACCTGGGTGGAAGGTAGCGCTAAATACTGCCAAACCATTGCAAAAAATCTGGGTGGAAGTTCTTTTAAGGGAAAATTAGACGTGGTCAATTCTTTTATCGACCGGGACAACATCGTGGGTATATTTAAAAAAGCACATGAGTTTTTTGAAGTGACTGAAATCGATTTTTTTTCACTGGATATTGACGGAAACGATTACCATATCATGGAAGAGTTATTTAAAAATTCCATCTTGCCAAAAGTGGTGTGTGTTGAGTACAATGCAAAATTTCATCCTCCTCACCGGTTTAAAGTAAAATACAACCCGGCACATATTTGGGATGAAACAGATTATATGGGATGCTCGCTGCAGGAATATACAGATCTTTTTGAAAAATATGATTACACATTGGTTTGTTGTAATATTCCCGGGATCAATGCATTTTATGTGCGGAATGAATTTGCCTCCGCATTTACAAAATACAGTATAGAAGACCTATACCAACCTTATCGTTTTTATTTAAGCCCGATAACTGCCGGGCACCGACCGTCATTACATTATTTAAAGAACCGTTTAAGCGAATCGTAGAAACGATCGTTCGTAAACCTGGTAAATTTCGGCAATGAAAAAAAGAGTTTTAATTGATGCCACAACGGTTGTGGAGAAAAAGGATGGACTGTCGCAATATATCATCAGCCTGTTGGCCAATTTACCGGATGCTGCTTTTGAAAGCTTTCAGTTTTTGGTACTGGTAAATACGGGTGTGCAACGTAAAGAATTATGGGATGTACTGGGTTGCCGGGAATTTGAAGTGATTGAAACGAAGATTGCACCCATTGGCCCTAAAAGAGACTGGGATATGTTCCATTTTTTAAAAAAGTACAGGAATAAATTTGATCTTTTTCATAGTACTTCCAACCAGTACCCGATCTTTTTAAAAAATGGTATTGCTACAGTTCATGATATTACTTTTAAGAAATACCTGGACAGCAGTTGGTGGACATTTAATTTGGCAAGCCGTTATCTAAACCTCGTCATAAAAAAATCCCTGAAGAATGCAGCGGCTGTCATTGCAGTATCGGCCTATACCAGGCAGGACCTGATCCGAAATTTTAAAACAGATGCTGCAACGCAGGATAAAATTAAAGTGATTTATGAAGGTTGGGAACACCTGGTAAACAATGGTACAGACTGTGTACCGGAACCGATGCCATTATACAAAGATTATTTATTTTATGTGGGCACTACCCGTTTGCACAAGAATATGAAAAACCTGTTAAAAGCTTTTCGTATAGCCAGTGGCAGTATACCTGAAAACATCAAGCTGGTCATCAGCGGGAATGAAACCTATTTGGATGAGGCGGATAAAAATACTATTGCAGTGATCAATAAAAGCAGTGAACGGGTAGTATTTACAGGCTTTGTATCCAAAGCAGTGCTGGAGCATTTATTTAAAAATTCGGATGCATTTATTTTTCCGTCACTTTCAGAAGGATTTGGAATCCCGGTTTTGGAAGCCTTTTATTTTAAGAAGCCGCTGCTTTGTTCCAATGCCACTTCGTTGCCGGAAATTGCAGGGGATGCTGCGCTTTATTTTGAACCCGAAAAACCGGAAGATATGGCAGCGGTGATCTCTTATTTTTTTAATAACAGAACCAGCGAGCAGCAATTGGTTAGCAGGGGTACAGAAAGATTAAAATTATTTTCCTGGAAAAAAGCGGCATTGGAAACCGTTGCGTTATATAGCAGCGTGCTCAGGTAATCCTGTACTAAAGCCCAGGTGTTATTTGCCTGTTTAGCAGGTTAAGTTTATTTTTTGTATAAATGGCAATCAGCATAAAAAAATAAAACGGAAGTATGGGTAGCCGGTACCTGACCAATGTGCCAAAATTAAATGTAGTATACCCTACCACAGCAGCCAACAGAAAAGTAAAAATAAATGCGACAAATATATACGGATCAGAAAAAAGTAAATAAAGAAATCTGAGTATACCACACTTGAATATAACAAACACCAAAGCGATAAACATGATAAAGGACTCCAGCGCAGATAATAACATGATCACTTTTTGTGATTCCCATATAAACGGACGGAACAATGTAGAAAACATGGCCAGGGGGCTCCTGATGATTAAAGAGGAAACACTTAAATCAAACTCTCCGGGTTTAAATCCTGCTAAACTGTTTTCATCTATAGCCGAGGCTTGTTCGTAGGCTCCTTTGAATATTTCAATCTGGTTTTTCGATTCATCAATGATTGAATCAATATTGGAGGAAAGATTGTAAGCCAGGAATACGGTACTCATTATAATAACAAAACTTACCAGGATCAAGCGGATAGCATTTTGCCTGCTTTTTTTCAAAATAAGAATAACATAACCCAAAGAAAAGGAAACGATCAAAATACTGACGATATAACTCTTCAGGGTAAACAGTACATAAAAAAGAACAAGCAGGATCAGGATATCCCGGATACTGATCTTTTTCTCTATAAATATTTTATACGTATAGTGAACGATAAAGCCAACAAGTCCTATACAAATGGAATCTTTCATCAAACCGCTTCCCCAAAACCAGATAGAAGGGGTATATAAAATGGAAATGGCTAATATTTTTTCAGCATTGTTGTTCAATACCTTATTGCAGGCATGAAAAAACTTCCATAAACCTGCGAAGGAAAAGAATCCGAAAAATAACGAAATGACCAGGTAACTGTTAAAAGAAATATAGGATAATGCAGCTGAAATCTTCATGATGGTAAAATTAGAATCGGTGCCTATACCAACAGGTAACTCCAGGGATGTGTTTTGTATAATGGTCTTCGATTTTACCAGGTCCTCTGCAGAAATGTAAAAAATCTGAAAAGGGTTGCCACCATTGTTTATATAATCCCTTATAAAATTACTGCCGTCATAAAAACCAAAGGAATCTCCGGAACCATAATAAAACCCGACCATCATGGCATACAGGAAACTGCCGGCCATGTGTAAGAAAAAAGCGGTAATAAAATATTTTTTTAACGGGGTACCATTAAATTTTTTAGCCGAAATTTTTATAATGAAATATAAAAAGAACAGGTATAAAGGGAGTAAAAGAAAATCTGATAAAGTTATGTATTGCATTGGGCAGGTGCTGGTTGCTTTTTTTAATGTATTGCAATATACTTATTAGTTTTTATGGGTCGGGAAACTAAATCCCCGGTAAATCATTACATCTGCGGTAAACGAAAATCACATAAATTATTAAACTGATTAATTATTTGGTTTTGTTTAACAGGTATTCCCAAATAGTTGGCTGGTAATACATCTTACCTTTTTCAGTATTTTTTGTAAAACTGATGCCTCCGTTTTCGGCCTGCAGCAATACCTCTTTTAAAGCGCCAATGCCGATTGCTGCCTGCAATATGGGGTAAGTAGAAAAATTGTCTTTTTCTGTCGGGGACGTATAAACCTGTTTTAAAACAGTTCCGGTATCTATGCCGGTATCTACCAAATGTATGGTGGTGCCAAAATTTTTAGTGTCGTTATTTTGTATGGCCCAATATCCGCCATGGCTGCCCCGGTACCAGGGCGTAATACCCACGTGCATATTAATGAATTGGGCCTTGACGCAGTTTAAAATAGGTTTACTGATGATCCTGGTTCCATTTACCAATACAATATCAGGGTTTACACTTTGCAGCATTTCCTGGCAAACAGGATCATTAACGGATATCACGTTTTGGTAATCCTCCGGGAATTTATTGTTACTGAGATTATACAGCTGAAAAATTTCTGCTGCCCTTTTTTTTGATTTCAGGCGGATGAGGGGCGCCACTAGCAGCGAGAACATAGCCTGGCCGGTTACTTGTATGAGCCCGATTTTTTTAATCCGGTTCCGGAATATTTTTTTTTTGGAAACCGGTTTTTCAATAATAACGGCGCTGAAGTAAAAATCTTTTTTCAGGGCATGATAAACCCATCGGCTGGAGTTACAGTCTGATGCCAGAAAAACAATTTTTTTATGTTGCATAACCGGATGAAAAAAACATTTAAATGCGTGGGTGAATTTTATAAGCCGGCAGCTTCCTTCATGGTAAGGTTTGCGAAGCCATATTCTTTGTTTAACACAACGAAATGATCCAGTATTGTCTTCAGGTTGGCGATGTTTTCGTTTATGTTAATACCAAAATTATGCGGGTGCCACCACAAATGAAACAATTTACCTTTTTGTGCAGCTATCGTCATTTCTTTTTTTATCCTTGCCAGTTTTAATTTTTCGAGCCAGGCCAATTTTTTATTATAGGGTTTTAAAAAATGACAGGCAGGTATATTTACCGGGAAACCATCATTTTTATCTATGGAATGGGTATTATAACCCGAAATCGGAAAATAGGTATCGAGTAAACGACAAAGTCTGATAAAAGGAATCTCTGCAGAAAATTTCCTGGGCTTATAGATCCACGATGTTGGATTTCCCCGGTAAACAAGGATGCCGTTATTTTTTAATACGGCCAGGTATTCCGTATTCAATTGATTCCTGGGAAAAACAATACTGATCAGGTCTATGCCATTGGCTGCAGCAATTTTTTTTGCAGCCTTAATATCTGCATCAAATTCAGCTTCAGTTTGTCCTTCTTCCATACAATAATAATGGCAAAAAGTATGGGTTCCTATTTCGTGATTACTGTTTCTGATAAGCTGAAACATGCTGTAACCAAAATGATAGGGATCGTCTTCCTCATTATTGCCTATAGATCTAAATTCTTTACCGTAAACATCATAATCATTATTGAGGTAGTTGGGTCTTATTTCCGGAAGGAAAGGCAGGAGTTCTTCCTTATTTTTTGCAAACAGGAAACCAACAATGGCAAAAGTAGTCTTTATATGGTAGGTCTCAAACAGGTCAATCAATGCGGGGATCACTTTTCTAACGCCAAGTATATGTTGGCCATATTTTTCCTTAGTGGTAACATCCCAAACGCCCCAGAGTAATTCATAATCTATGGAGATTACAAATTGGCCGTTATTGTTATTCTGTTTTTGCATTAAATATGAAAGCTGGAATGTTAATAGCCGTGAAATTAAATGTTTTAATTTAAATGGTTGTCAATATCTCGGTCATAGGTTTGTATCCATACTACGCTTACCTTTGAACAGATAAATGATTAATTAATTATGTGTGGTATTTCCGGCTTTGCCGATTTTAATAAGAATTCGAACCGGGATATTTTGGAAAAGATGAACCGAACTATTGCTCACCGTGGTCCCGATGGGGAAGGATACGGTATCTACCAGGCCAGGTCAGCAACTATTGGCCTGGGGCACCGGAGGTTGAGCATCATAGATCTATCCGAGGGCGGACACCAGCCACAATCCCATCAGTCGCTGCACATCACCTACAATGGCGAAATATATAATTACACGGAAGTGAAAAAAGAACTGGAAGATAAAGGGCACCAATTCAAGAGCCATAGTGATACAGAAGTTATACTTCATGCCTACCAGGAATGGGGAACCCACGCTTTGCAAAAATTTATTGGCATGTTTGCCTTTGTTATTTATGATGAGGCCAAACAAATAATATTTGCCTGCCGGGACAGGGCAGGGGTAAAACCATTCTTCTACTATTACAAAGACGGATTGTTTTTATTTGCATCTGAATTAAAAGCCATTGTACAGCACCCGGGTTTTGTTAAAGAAATTAATATTGATGCCGCTGCGGCTTTTTTGCAATACGGTTATGTACCAACGCCTCATTGCATATATAAAAATGCATGTAAACTAAAACCCGGTCATTTTCTGCAACTCGATCTCACGACAACTTCCATTACTACAACGCGGTATTGGAATGTGTATGATGCCTACAATAAACCCCTGTTAAAAATAAGTTTACCCGATGCCATGGAGGAAACGGAGAAGATTTTAATCAATGCATTTCAATACCGAATGGTAAGCGATGTGCCGGTTGGTGTTTTTTTAAGCGGCGGGTACGACAGCGCCTGCGTTACTGCATTATTGCAAAAAGGCAGTACCGAAAAAATAAAAACCTTTACCATTGGTGTGCCCGATGCCGGGCTTAATGAAGCGCCTTTTGCAAAAGCAGTAGCGGCACATTTAGGTACAGATCACACGGAGTATTACTGTACCCAAAAAGAAGCTTTGGAAATTGTACCGCAGCTTCCTTTTTATTATGATGAACCCTTTGCCGACAGCAGTGCCATACCCACTACGCTGGTAAGTAAGATAGCCCGCGAAAAAGTAACCGTGGCTTTATCCGCCGATGCGGGAGATGAAATTTTTGCCGGGTATAACCGTTATGATTATGTAATGAAATACGGTAAAAAGCTGCAGCGCATCCCGGGCGCATTCCGAAAGTCTGTGGCCGCTGTTATGGATAAGGTGCCTGCTGATGCCATTCCCTTTCTAAATAAACAATATCTTTTTCACAGCAGGTACGAAAAAGTGAAGACATTTTTAAGAAACCCTTCGGAAAAAAATTTATTGAAGAATATCATTTTGCAAATGAATGGTAACGCGCTCTCCAGGTTATTTATAAGCCCGGTCAATGAACTGCCAACAGCATTCGACAGCGAAGAATTACAGGAAGATAACTTTTCAACACTGAGCTACCTGATGGCTATTGATTACCAAACCTATTTGCTGGATGATATTTTGCAGAAAGTTGACCGGGCGGGAATGAGCGTCAGCCTGGAAGGAAGGGAACCTTTTTTGGATCACCGGATTATCGAATGGGCTGCCCGATTACCACTTGAATACAAATATAATGATGGGAATAAGAAGTATATACTTAAAGAAATAGTACATAAATATGTTCCAAAACAAATGATGGATCGCCCTAAAATGGGTTTTGGAATACCAATCAGCGATTGGCTCAGCAGTGATTTAAAACCTTTTGTTGACCGGTATTTTGATGAAGCGTTTATTCTAAAACAAGGTCTTTTTAATAATGCCGAAATGCAACGGATAAAAAAAGCCTTTTACAACGGGAAAAAAGAACGGGCTGAAAAGATCTGGTTTATGCTCATGTTTCAGATGTGGTACGATAAATGGATGAATAATAATTAAATCAGTTAGAAAAGAAAATTATTTGATATGCCGGATATTAGTGTCTGCCTGATAACGTATAATCATGAGCAGTTTATTGATCAGGCTTTAACCGGCATTTTAAACCAAAAGACCAGCTATTCTTTTGAGATTGTGATTGGTGAAGATTGCAGCACAGATAAAACCAGGCAGATATGCGAAGCCTATGCAGCCCGGTATCCCGGCAAGATAAAACTATTACCGACTCCCGAAAACCTGGGCGCCGCATTCAATTTTATCAGAACAGTTGATGCCTGCACCGGTCAGTATTTTGCTTACTGTGATGGTGATGATTATTGGATAGATGAAAATAAATTACAGGATCAGGTCGATTTTCTGGAAGCTAATTCAGAGTATATTCTTTGTGCCGGCAGAAGCGGATACCTTGACTATCACGGTAACATAACCTACCGGGATGAACGACCGGACCAAAGCCGGTTTGATTTTACGGTTGAAGATTACTTATTGAAAATGAGTTTTGAAACGGCAACAATCCTTTTTAGAAAAACTAAAGACTTTAAATTTCCGGATTTTTACAGGGATATTTTTTCCGGAGACCAGTTTTTAGTTCTGATGCTTACGATGAATGGTAAAAAAATAAGATACCTCGATAAAAACCTCACCATGTACAGGTATCACCAGGGAGGGGTTACCAAACGAACGCACCGTAAAGAAAAATTCGACCGGTTATTTCTAATGCTGGATGATTTTGACAGGTTTTCTGACTATCGTTATCACCGGCATGTAGAACTTCGGAAAAGAATAACCCTGGTTGGCTGGAACCAGGCGCAGTTGAATTATCCAAAAAGACTGATTTTTATATTGTTCAATATTGGTTTTGCTTTGCGTTACAGAAAATATATTCCTTTTACCTGGAAAACATGTATTCGTTATGTGTGGCCATTTAAATAGCAGGCGGTTGAAAAAATGAAAAAAACTGTATTGCATATTATCGATTACCTGGGCCGTGGCGGCGCCGAAGTGATGTTGGTTAAAGTAATTAAAGAATTAAAAGAGTATAACAATATCGTTGTTACCTTAAACCCGCAAAACCATTTTGGCGATGAATTTACCTGCGACGAATATTATTGCCTGGAAATGGGGTCTTTTTTAAAGTTCCCATTGGCAGTACTGAAACTAAGGAAGTTTATAAAGAATAAAAAGATCGATATTGTTCACTCGCATCTCTTCAGTTCAACTTTAGTGGCCCGGTTTGCCGTTCCGGGTAGCATACCACTCGTTACCACTATCCATACCAATGTTACTTCCTCTACCGAGTATAAAAAATGGTATTTAAAGACACTGGAGTACATCAGTTATCAATTTCATAAAACAGTGATCATCGGTGTTTCCGGTAACGTGCTTGAGCAGTATTTTAGGTTTGTAAAACATAAGCCCTTCAAAAAATACCTGTTGTATACATTTGTCGACGTAGATCAAATCGATGCAGTGCCTGCTTTTGATACCGGTGTTGATCAGGCTAAATTTACCTTAATTGCGATTGGGGCTTTACGCTATCCAAAAAATCAACAGTACCTGGTTCAGGCATTTGAGCGTTTAAAAAATGAAAATTTTGAACTGCATATATATGGTATGGGTGCCATGCAGGCGGCATTGGAGCATGCCATTAAAGCTTCTGGTGCCAACGTTATGCTAAAGGGTGAGGTTAAAAACGTAAGCGGCCTCATACCCCAATATGATCTCTATGTAATGTCCTCGTTGTTTGAAGGTTTTTCGTTAAGTGTTTTGGAAGCAATGGTCATGGAAGTGCCGATGCTGCTGAGTGATATACCGTCATTCAGGGAGCAATGTGCCGATACAGCCGTGTACTTTGATCTGAATAATATGGACGATTTTGTTTTTAAATTGAAACAGATGGCCAATGACAAGCATTTGCTGAATAACCTGGCTATTGCGGCAAAGGAACGCGCCTACAGCAACTTTACTTTAGCGCATCATATGATTGGGTTACGTAAAATTTACGCGGAAACGTTAAATGATCGGTAAGTAATGAACAACAAAAAAATCTTATTTATTTCTTATGACGGCATGACCGATCCCCTGGGTCAAAGCCAGGTAATACCTTATTTGCAGGGACTGAGTAAAGCCGGGTACAGAATTTTTTTATTGAGTTGCGAAAAAAAGGAAGTTTATCACCGGAATAAAAATCAAATTCAGCTATTGCTTGATCAAAGCAACATTACGTGGATACCGCTCAACTATACCAAAAAACCTCCCGTGGTTTCCACCGTATTGGATATGTATAAACTGAGAAGTGCAGCAAAAAAAATACACCGCAAACAGATACTGGATATGGTGCATACCCGGCCTGGTATACCTGCATTGGTTGGGCTATGGATGAAGAAAACCATGGGTATAAAATTTTTGAATGATATCCGGGAATTTTATGCCGATAGCAGGGTGGAAGGCGGCATGTGGAATACCAGGATCCCCATCTACCTGTCCATTTATAATTTCTTTAAAAAGAAAGAAAACGAGGCGGTAGCCTGGAGTGATGGAATTGTTTGCTTAACCTACGCTGCTGAATCCATTATTAAGGAATGGTCGGCATATTCAGATGATATTCCACTCGAGGTAATTCCATGCAGTGCCGATTTACAGCTTTTTGATGCCGGGGTAATCAGTGAAAATGAGAAGCAGGTGTTACAGGAAGAATTGAATATCAGTCCGGATGATTTTGTGATCAGTTACCTGGGTTCTATCGGTGGCTGGTATCTTACTGCCGAAATGATGCAGTTTTGCAAAATACTGAGCGATAAAATACCGGCGTTGAAGCTGTTGTTTATTTCACCACACCGTCACCGGGAAATAAAAGAGGCAGCAGAAAAATACGGTATCGCCGCGGAAAAAATAGTCATTAAAAAAGCAAGCAGGCAGCAAGTGCCGCTTTTGCTGTCACTGAGTAAATATTCAGTTTTCTTTATTAAGCCATGTTATTCAAAACTATCATCTTCGCCAACCAAACATGGCGAAATTATGGCCATGGGAATTCCTTTAATTACAAACAGTGGTGTTGGCGACGTAGAAATGGTTGTTTCCAGGTATCATTCAGGAATCGTAATTGATGAATTTAGTGAAGAACAATTTAACCAGGTTGCTTTGAAAGTAGCTGCAGGACAGTTATACAACCGGGAAGCTATCCGGCAGGGAGCCAAAGAATTTTATGCATTGGATATCGCTATCGAAAAATATATACGTATTTATAACAGCATATTAAATCAATAGTTTATTTTGCAATTCTACTATGAGCAAAAGATATTTAATAATTGGGGCAGGATTTTCGGGTACTGTATTGGCAAATCAACTGGTAAAAAATATTGATTGTACCATTGATATTTGGGATGAGCGTGATCATATCGGCGGCAACTGTCATACTAAAAGGGATACCGAAACGGGTATCATGGTACATCAATACGGCCCTCATATTTTTAATACAGATAAAAAAGAGATATGGGATTTTGTGAACAGCCTGGTAGAATTCAGGCCATATGTGCACCGGGTTAAAGCCATGAGTAATGGAAAAATCTATTCGCTGCCGGTGAACCTCCATACCATCAATCAATTATTTGGCAAATCATTTACGCCTGCTGAAGCCAAACTGTTTTTAGAAACACTGGCAGATACATCTATATCAGACCCGCAGAATTTTGAAGAACAGGCACTGCGGTTTATCGGTAAAGAGCTTTATGATGCATTTTTTTATGGCTATACCAAAAAACAATGGGGTTGCGAGCCAACAGAACTGCCGGCATCTATTTTAAAAAGAATACCGGTTCGTTTCAATTACGATGATAATTACCATAACAATTTATTTACCGGGATACCGGTGGATGGATATACGGCCGTGATGGAAAAACTGGTTGAGGATGAAAGCATTCAGGTAATACTCAATAAAAAGTTTGAACAGGGCATGGATGTGCGTGCCTACGATCACGTGTTTTTTACCGGGCCCATTGATGCCTGGTTTAATTATAAATATGGCAGGCTGGGTTACCGCACGGTAACTTTTGAAACCATGTATGCCGATGGCGATTTCCAGGGAACCACACAAGTGAACTATTGTGACGAAAATGTACCGTATACCCGGATAACAGAACATAAACATTTCACCAATTGGGAGCAACACGACAAAACCGTTTATTTCAAAGAATTCAGTAAAGAAACGGAACCGTCCGATATTCCATATTATCCAAAAAGGCTTCACCGGGACAAGACCCTGCTTTTACAGTATCGCAAAGACGCTGAAGCCCTGCAAAAAGTATCATTCCTGGGACGGCTGGCTACGTATCGTTATATGGACATGCATCATGTAATCGGCGAAGCGCTCAACTTCTCTAAACTGTTTATACAGGCAATTAATAAATCCGGGCAACCTCCCGTTTTTCCCAATATGGAGGGATAATTTAAAAATCCGGACGAGCATACAATAAGCTATTTAACATTCCGTTATACCATAGTCCATTATTCTTTTAAATCCTAAAACCAATACCTATGGAAAAGGTAATTGCTGTGGTTGTAACCTACAACCGGCAGGCATTGCTTTCTGAATGTGTAACTGCATTACGTAAACAATCCCGTACATTAGACGCTATTCTCATTGTAAATAACGGAAGTACCGACGGTACCCAGGAATGGCTAAGCGAACAAACAGACCTGTTTTTTATCAATCAAAAGAATGTTGGTTCCAGTGGTGGTTTCAGTTCGGGAATTAACTGGGCATACGAAAATAAATATGCCTGGATATGGTGTATGGACGATGATGGTTATCCAAAAGAAGACGCTTTGGAAAACCTGTTGGCTGCCGACGACGGTAGTTTAAGATTATTAAATTGTGCCGTTATTGACAAGGAAGATAAAAAGAGCTTTGTTTGGAAAACCCAACATTATAAATCACTGGATGAAGTAGATTGTAAGATCATTGAGGGTATTGGCCATCCATTTAACGGTACCCTGTTGCACCGTAGAATAATTGAAAGGGTGGGCGTTCCAAAGCCGAAATATTTTTTATGGGGCGACGAGACAGAGTATTATTACAGGATAGTAAGGCGTAATGAAATTCCGGTTCGTACGGTGGCTAACAGTATCCATTATCATCCTTCTACGGCCTTTTCAATAAAAAAAGACTGGGATTATGCAACAGGCTGGAAGATGTATTTCTACATCCGGAACAGGTTTCATATTCACAAAGTAAAATTCAGCAGCAAAATACTCGCCTTATTACACTACTGTTGTTTTCTGGTTGCATTTGCAGGGGTAGTCCTGTTGTTTCAAAAAACAGATAAGTTTAAAAAAATAAGCTTTATCATGTGGCCGGTTGCAGATGCATTCAATGATAATTTTGAAGCTACACCACCGCTTATTTTAGCAAAACTAAAAACCAGCGAAACATTTTCTTTAACAGGTTCAATCAACAGTTATTTAAAAAGCACCTGGTTAAATATATTAGCTCCTTTTATTCCGGCAAGAAACGAAAGAGCAGCAAACGCATAACGGTTCATTTAATAACCCCCTTTGAAATCACACAGCCTCGCTATCAGCGCGGCTGTTTTTTAATGCTTTCGTTCGTTCATTTATCATAAAAAGGGCAATAACATAAAAGGGCATACAGGGAATTTTATACCTTACCAATGAGCCAAAATTTGGAGTGGTGGCTCCCACAAAAAGGCCAAACAATAAAGCAAACAAAATACAATACATAATAACGGGGTCCTCCCGGATAGATAAAAAAAACTGTTTCGGACCCGCTTTATATAAAACAAAGAGTGTAAAAAACATGATCGCCATACTTTCTAAAGATGAAAGCAGGGTAGAAATCTTTCTGGACTCCCAGATAAACGGCCTGTAAAAAGTGGCGATAATGGCCGCCGGGGCCATCTTTATTAAACTAACAATCGAGCCGTCAAATTCCACACCCAGTGAAAAAGATGATTCTCCTCCGCCTGCTTTTGTTTCATCGCGGAATGTACTTCGCTGCTTTCCTACCTGTTCTGTAATACCTTCTGCTGCGAAAGTTCCCAATTCATCTTCAAATTGATTCATCACTTTTTGCCCGGCCAGCACGCTGCCAATTATCAATGCAGGACCCAATATCCATTTCAGGACTTTGTTTTTTACCAGGTTTACATTTATTAAGATCAAGTATAGGATCAAAAAAGGTACATACGAAATGAGGATATAAATTTTTAAAACAGCCAGTATGTATCCAAATACAACCAGAATGATACTGTTTTTTACCAGGTCCTTCTTTTTATAAAGGGATTCATACATGGCATAAGTTATCCAACCAATGGCACTGATGCAGAGCGGGTCCTTTAAAATACCCGAACTCCAGAAAACAAAAGTGGGCAGGTATAAAATGGCGATGGCGAATTGTTTATGTAAATGCGGATATTGCTCATAAAAAAAACGATACAACCGCCATACACCCGAATAGGCAATCATGGAAAAGAAAAAATTCACAAGCAGGTATTTTCCAAAACTCACGAAAGAAAGGATGGCAACAAACCGGGTTACCATATAATTATTCTCTGATCTGAAATAACCCCTGTTATAATGATTATGCAAAAGATTCTGATCAAATTCGGGCCCCGACAGGTAAAGCCACTTAATATGAGAACTGTCGCCAAGAATAAGATGATAAATATTTGCACCTTCCGTATAAAATAAGCCAAAAGAGTCGCCCGGTGACAATACGGTATTAAATAAAGTAAAAGGCAGTACTGCAAACGCTTTTATAAAAAATCCCTGCTTATAATAGTACTTAAGAACCGCGTCATCATTATGTTTTCTTGAAATAAACAGGAAATAGTAAATGGCAACGTAGAAAGGAAATAATATAAATTCCAGAAATCCCATTGCCGTTTTTTGATTAAAGTATCAGGTGTTACTGACTGGTGAAGCGTTAGCAAAATAATAACCGCTCAAATTTATCTTAAAATTCTAACTTGTCTTTCAATAATATGCCTTTATTTTTGAGTTCATGAAACAAATCAGCTCCAAAAACGCATCAATATATTCTTTTGCCTCAACATAAAAACAATAAAAAATTAATTCGCATAACCACAGTACCCATGGCACTGAGGTATTTGTTGCCCGGACAAATGGGTTTTATGGCAAACCATGGTTTTGATGTGTTGATGATAAGTGCCGACGGGAAAGAATTACCGGAGGTATTGAAGAAGGAACAATGCAGGCACCTGGTTGTGCCGATGACCAGGAAGATAACCCCGTTATGGGATTTGAAGTGCCTGTTTCAATTGGTCAGTATTTTCAGAAAAGAAAAACCGGATATTGTACATACCCATACGCCCAAAGCCGGATTACTGGGTATGTTGGCCGCCAGGATCTGCCGCGTAAAAACCAGGATACATACAGTTGCCGGGTTGCCCCTGATGGTAGAAAAAGGATTCAGGTACCGGCTTTTAAAATGTATTGAAAAACTCACCTACGCATCGGCTAACCGGGTTTGGCCAAATAGCAATTCCATCAAAGAATTCATCATTAAAAATGAACTTTGTAAGGCTGATAAACTTGATATCATTGCAAAGGGCTCAACCAATGGAGTTAATACCGGCCGTTTTAATAAGGCTGCATTGGATGAAAAAATAAGAAATGAAATAAAAAATCAACTCAATTATTCCACCCAAAACAAATACCTGCTTTGTGTAGGCCGACTGGTAAAAGATAAAGGAATTGTTGAATTGGTAAATGTGTTTAGATCGCTTCAGAAAAATAACCGGGATCTGCAGTTGATTCTGGTTGGTACTTATGAACCGGGTTTAGATCCGTTGCCGGCGGATACTTTACATGAAATTGAAACAAACCGGCACATCATACATGTTAACTGGACAGATCACGTTGAGTATTACATGGCACTTGCTGGTTTTTTTGTGTTTCCATCGCACCGTGAAGGATTTCCAAATGTGCTTTTACAATCAGGAGTAATGGGCCTGCCCATTATTTGCAGCCATATTGCCGGCAATATTGATGTGGTCACGAATAATGAAACAGGATTAATTTTTGATTGTGGAAACGAAATGCAAATGGAAAAACTTTTAACCTACGCTTTATTACATCCGCAACACATGCAAAAAATGGCCGAACAGTTGCAACAGGATATCATTAAAAATTACCGGCAGGAAAATATCTGGCAAAATATGCTGGAGGCTTATAAAACCTTGGTAAATTAGATAATTAATAAAACAAAAATGATTATAATAGGATACAGCGGTCATGCATTTGTGGTTTATGGTATCTTAAAAGCTGCAGGACACATCGTTACAGGTTATTGCGACGTGATAGAAAAGGAATACAACCCTTTCAACCTGCCTTATTATGGCACCGAAAATTCAGATACAGTTGCCGCTGCATTAAAGCAAAACGGCTTTTTTATTGCCATAGGGGATAACCTGCTCCGAAAAAAAATTTATGAGAACCTGTTACAAAATAATTTAACGCCGGGAAATGCCATACACCCATCTGCCATCGTTGATCCGTTTGCAGCCATTGCAAAAGCAGCCGTTATGATCTCCGCCCAGGTAACCATTAATCCCCTGGCTATTATTGAAACCGGGGCAATTTGTAATACCGGTAGTATCATTGAACATGAATGCCGGGTTGGTGAATTTGCGCATATTGGCCCGGGAGCAGTATTGTGTGGGAATGTAAAAATCGGTTCAGGTACTTTTGTGGGTGCCAATGCAGTGATTAAACAGGGAATTACCATTGGTAATCATGTAATGATTGGTGCAGGATCGGTAGTGGTTAAAAATGTGGCAGATAATGTTACCGTTGTTGGTGTGCCGGCAAAATAATCATATCATTTTATAGTAATATGCAGGTTACCTTGCTGTATTCCTTAACTTTGCAGCGAAAACATATTGAAATGATAAAAGTATTGGTTACAGGTGGTGCAGGCTATATTGGCTCAGTTTTAGTACGGCAGTTATTAGGGAAGGGTTACCAGGTAAGGGTGTTAGACTCTTTAAAATTTGGCGGAGATGCATTGTATGAGGTGATGTTGAATCCAGATTTTGAATTTATGAAGGGCGATGTCCGTAATGCCGGTGATGTGGATAAAGCATTGGTGGGCATTGATGCCATCGCCCATTTAGCAGCCATTGTAGGTGATCCCGCGTGCAAAAAATTCAGTGAGGAAGCCAACGAAACCAACTGGGGAGGTTCGGTTCAATTATTTAATAAGGCAGAGGCGGCTGGTATAAAACGTTTTGTTTTTGCCAGTACCTGCAGCAATTATGGTAAAATGCCCGATCCTGATTCTTTTGTTGTTGAAACTTCGGAGCTTAACCCCGTTTCTTTATATGCCGAGTTAAAAGTAAAATTCGAAAAATATATATTGGAAGAAAAGAAAGACAGCAACATGTGCAGCACATCGCTCAGATTCAGCACGGTGTATGGATTTTCTCCCAGAATACGATTTGATTTAACAGTAAACGAATTTACCCGCAATGCGGTTGTACATGGGGAACAGGAGATTTGGGGACAACAGTTTTGGAGGCCGTACTGCCATGTTGATGATTTGGCCAGGGCGGTGGTGTTGGTGATGGAGAGCCCGGTAGAGAAAGTAAAAGCAAATGTATTTAATGTAGGCTCCACCGAAGAAAATTACAATAAGGGTATGGTCATACAGGAAGTTTGTAAAGTGGTTCCCCATGTGAACGTTAAATTTGTGGAAAGCAGTGAAGACCCAAGGGATTACCGGGTAAACTTTGATAAAATTAAAAATGAACTTGATTTCACCATCACTAAAACAGTACCCGATGGGGTAAAGGAAATATACACACTTTTGAAAACCGGAATTGTAACCGATCCATTTGCGCAAAAATTCAGGAATATTTAATAATATAGTTAAAAAAATTTGTTGATGATTTGCTTCTGCCTTTAGGCAGGAGCATTTTTTTTAGTTAGGTTTGCACTTCTAAAATAGGATGATCTATGCTTTTACTGAGTGGACCAAATATGGCCGGCAATGAATGGAAATATGTTAAAGATTGTCTGGATACAGGTTGGGTTAGCAGCGTAGGTGCCTATGTGGATCAATTTGAACAAATGAGTGCCGCATTTGCCGGTACTAAATACGCTGTGGCAACCAGTAGCGGTACAACCGCCCTGCATATTTGTTTGGTGACGATGGGAGTAAGTGCCGATGATTACGTGATAGCACCCAATATTACTTTTATTGCCACCTGTAATGCTATAAAATACACTGGTGCCGATCCAATACTGGTAGATATAGATCCCGGTACCTGGCAAATGGACCTGGATCTGCTGGAGCAGTTTTTTACCAGCGAAACGGAGCAGCGAAACGGCGTTTGTTACCATAAAAAAGACGGCAGAAGGATCCCGGTTTTAATGCCCGTGCATGTGTTGGGAAATATTTGCGATATGGACAGGTTAATGGCGCTGGCGAACCAAAACCAGGTAACCGTCATTGAAGACAGTACCGAGGCATTGGGCTCCTATTACAAAGGAAAACATGCAGGAAGTTTTGGATTGATGGGCACATTCAGCTACAATGGCAATAAAATAATAACAACCGGTGGTGGTGGTATGATCATTACCAATGATGAAGCACTTGCAAAAAAGGCGAAGCATTTAACCACACAGGCCAAGAGTGATCCGTTCGAATACATGCATGATGCGATTGGTTACAACTACCGGCTGGTTAACGTTGCTGCCGCTATGGGCGTTGCACAAATGGAGCAACTGCCGGGATTCATTAAACGAAAAAAACAGGTCATGGCTTTTTATAAAAGTGAACTGGAGGGGGTTGGTGATATCAAATTCCAGGAGGTAAATGAAGAGGTAGATCCAAATTGCTGGTTACCCACCATCATGACAGAAAAACAAAGAGTCGTGTTAAAGATCCTGAATGATCATAAAATGCAGAGCCGTCCTTTTTGGGTCCCCATGAACCAATTACCCATGTTTACCCAAAATATTTTTTATCATAAAGGCAACCAATCCAACTTTGTTTACCAGCGTTGCCTCAGCATTCCCTGTTCAACAAATATCAGCGACGATGATTTACAAGCGGTTTGCAAAAAGATAAAAGAAGCGTTTTAAAAAGTTGATTGTTTTGGGTTGGCCAACAGTTGATGATGTTGGGGCAAACGAACTATTTTACGGTTTTAATCTGGCAACGATCAACGAACAATGCGCAACAACTTACTATGTACAGAATTTTAAAAAGAATAATTGATTTATTTATTGCAACCATTGCATTGGTTTTCCTATCACCTATACTGGTTCCGGCTATCATTATATTGGTGTTTACGGGAGAGCACCGTGTGTTTTATTTTCAAAAAAGGGTCGGTTATAAAAACAAGCTTTTCAATATTTGGAAATTTGCGACCATGATGAAGAACAGCCCAAACATGGGTACCGGCGAAATAACCCTGCGAAATGATCCCCGGGTAACTAAATTCGGAAAGTTATTACGGATAACTAAAGTGAACGAATTGCCCCAGATCATCAATGTTTTTAAAGGAGATATGAGTATTGTGGGTCCACGACCATTAATGCCGGTTAGTTTTAATCTTTATTCAGCGGAGGTCCAAAATTCGATATATAACTGCAAACCCGGTATGACCGGCATCGGCTCACTTATTTTCAGGGATGAAGAAAAAATCGTCTCCGATGCCGAAGATCCCGTTGCCATGTATGAAACAATATATCCATACAAAGGGGCATTGGAACTCTGGTATCATAAAAATGCATCAACCACCACCGATGTTTTGATTATTTTGTTGACTGCCTGGTCTATCCTGGCACCTAAAAACAACTTAACTACCAAAACCTTCAACGACCTGCCCACCCGCTCGTTTTAAGCCAATCCATTAATTTTGTTTTGCAATTAGTGACTAAAAGTCAAACAAATCAGGTCTATAATTGTATAGCAATGATATAAACCCGAAATATGCATTCTTTCACCATTAAGGATCTCGAAAATTTATCAGGCATTAAAGCGCACACCATACGTATATGGGAGCAGCGGTATTCTTTTTTAAAACCAAGCCGCACCGACACCAATATCAGGTATTACAGCAGCGAGGAGTTAAAAACGATTTTGAATGTGGCGTTGTTAAATAAATTTGGTTTTAAAATATCGCATATCGATAAAATGAACCATGGGGAGATGAATGAAAAGATACTGTCTTTAAATCAGCAGGAAGCACAGTTGGAAAGGGTGGTTAACTCGCTGATTCAATATATGATTGAACTGGATATGGAAAGTTTTGAAACCGTATTGGACGATTTTATTGAAACTAAAGGAATAGAAAAAACAATCGTTCAGATCATATTTCCATACCTCGAAAAAATTGGAATACTCTGGTTAACCAATCATATTAACCCTGCTCAGGAGCACCTGGTATCAAATATCATCCGGCAAAAATTAATTGTTGGTATCAATAATGTCAGCAATGCTGTCAACATAAACAAAACGGTGTTATTATTTTTACCGGAAACTGAGTATCATGAATTGAGCCTGTTGTTTATGAATTTTATGCTGAAAAGTAAAGGCGTTAAAACCATTTACCTGGGTGCTAGTGTTCCTCTAAATGATGTTGCCTTTATTGTAAATATAAAAAAGCCGGATTACATATATACACACTTAACTACAGTAGGCCATAAATTTAATTTTGACAGATTTATACTTGGGGTAACAACGAAATTTGCAGGCACACCAGTAGTCATATCAGGCCAATTAACAAGTACCTACGAAAAGAAAATAGCTGCTCCGGTCAAATTTATGAAATCCTACTCCGAAGTAATGGAGTTTATTTACCAACTCTGACAAATATATTATTTTAGTCTATATAAATAATTGTATATAAAGTGTTTAATATTTTACAAAATAAATTAAACAAAAAGCTAGATTTTATGAATAATTGTGTTTAACTTTACATTATACAACTTAAACAAAACATTATGTCTACGCTAGAATTTGATCAAACACTTATCAGAAACTCTGATTATCTCAAGCCATTTGCCATGACATTAACCAGGGACATGGAATCGGCAAAAGATCTGATTCAGGAAACACTGTTCCGGGCTCTGGCAAACAGAGAAAAGTATAATGATGGTACCAATATTAAGGCCTGGCTGTACACTATCATGCGCAATATCTTTATTAATAATTACAGGCGTAGTGCGAAACAAAATACGATTTTCGATAACACCCCTAATGATTATTTACTCGACTATAACCAGTTTACAACAGCAAATGCAGCAGAGGCTAATCTTTCTTTAAAAGAAGTTAGAGAAGCAGTTCACCAATTGCCCGAAATATTTAAAAATCCTTTTCAAATGTATTTTGACGGTTACAAGTACCATGAAATTGCAGATGCGCTCGGAGAGCCATTAGGTACCGTTAAAAGCCGGATACACTTTGCCAGGAAATTATTGAAACAGCAATTAGCCAGATTCTAGCAATTATCGTTTCAGCAATTAAGATTATTTTCTTTTGCATGCAATACCTTATTTTAGTATCTTGAAAAAAGCAGTAATCATTGGTAGTGGATTTGCAGGTTTATCGGCGGCATCACATATGGCTAAGGCGGGATGGGATGTAACAGTACTTGAAAAACAGGCTACTCCCGGAGGAAGAGCCAGGCAACTAAAAGCTGCGGGGTTTACATTTGATATGGGACCCAGCTGGTATTGGATGCCGGATGTTTTTGAAAAGTATTTTAACAGTTTCGGTAAAAAGGTTTCGGATTACTATCAATTGGACCGGCTGGACCCGTCTTACCGGGTATATTGGAAAGACGGGCCCATGGATATTCCGGCAGATTACAAAGAGTTACAAAAGTTATTTGAAAGCAGGGAGAAAGGAAGTGCAGCAAAGCTGGATAGTTTTATGCAGGAAGCGGTATATAAATATCAAGTGGGCATTAATAAACTGGTGCATAAGCCCGGGCAGTCATACACCGAGTTTTTAGATTGGGATTTGGTCAAAGGCGTTTTTAAGCTGGATGTTTTCACTTCTATGAAAAAACACATCAGTAAGTATTTTAAAAACCCTAAGCTGCAACAACTACTTGAATTCCCTGTTTTATTCCTGGGCGCTTTACCCGAAAATACACCGGCATTGTACAGCCTCATGAATTATGCCGATATGAAATTAGGAACCTGGTATCCACGCGGTGGCATGTATAAGATTGTTGAAGCCATGTTTGCAGTAGCTGAAGAGTTGGGTGTAAAATTTATTTTTAACAGTGAAGTAAATGAAATTAAAGTGGAAAATGGGAAAGCAAAAAAGGTTATTGCCAAAACAACGGGTGTCGATCAACCCGGCCACCAGGCAGGCAGGCAGGCAATGCCCCTTGCCTATGATGCAGACGTCGTAATCGGTGCAGCGGATTATCATTTTATTGAAACCAAAATGTTGGCCAAAAATTATAGAAATTACAGTGACGAATACTGGGATAAAAGAGTGATGGCACCCAGCTGTTTATTATATTATGTTGGGTTGAACAAAAAGCTGGATGGCGTTTTACACCACTCCCTTTTCTTCGACACTGATTTCGAAAAACATGGTAAAGAGATCTACACATCCAAACAATGGCCTGCTGATCCCTTGTTTTACGTGTGTACTTCTTCAACAACGGATATAACTGTTGCACCCGAAGGTTGTGAAAACCTGTTTTTCCTTATACCGGTTGCAACAGGACTTACCGGCGATACCCTGGAATTAAGAGAAGCATATTTTGACGAAATTTTGACCAGGTTTGAAAAGTATACCGGGCAAAATATCAGGGAAACAATTGTGTATAAGCAGACATACTCGGTAAGTAATTTCGTAGAGGATTACAATTCCTTTAAAGGGAATGCTTACGGTTTAGCCAATACCCTACTGCAGACAGCAAATTTAAAACCCGCGTGCAGAAGTAGTAAAGTAAAAAACCTGTTTTACACAGGGCAGTTAACGGTACCGGGGCCGGGCGTACCTCCCAGTTTGATCAGTGGAGAGGTGGTTGCCAAAGAGGCTAACAAATATTACGGCTGATTATTAATATTTTTAAATAATAATTTTGAAAAGGAAATGATAAAGCTATTTCATGATGTAAGCCAGAATTGCAGTAAAGTGGTAACACAAAAGTACAGCACTTCATTTAGCAGTGCTATAAAACTATTGCATCCGGACCTGCGAACACCCATCTATAATATTTATGGATTTGTTCGTTTTGCAGATGAAATTGTAGACAGTTTTCACCAATACAACAAAGATGAATTGCTGATCGAATTTAAAAAAGAAACCTATGCTGCCATTGAAAGAGGCATAAGCCTTAATCCCATTTTACATAGTTTTCAAATGACTGTAAGAGATTACAAAATTTCAGGTGATTTAATAGAGGCTTTTTTTAAAAGCATGGAAATGGATCTTAGCAAAACGAATTATAACAGCCATGGATATAATGAATATATTTATGGAAGTGCAGAAGTAGTGGGGCTTATGTGTTTGTCAGTATTTTGTGAAGGAAATGAAAAAAAATATCTTGCACTTAAACCTGCCGCACAGTCACTGGGTGCTGCTTTTCAAAAGGTAAATTTTTTAAGAGACGTAAAAGCTGACTATGAAGGATTAAACAGGTCATACTTTCCCGAAGTGGACTTTTGTAATTTTACAAAATCTATGAAAAAGCAGATTGAGGAGGATATTGATGCTGATTTCAGAAAGGCCTACCAGGGTATCTTACATTTACCTGCCAAAGCAAGGTTTGGTGTATATGTAGCATACAAATATTATTTATCACTGTTTAAAAAAATAAAACGCACTTCTCCATCCGGTATTATGGAACAACGGATACGTATTCCCAATTATGGTAAAGTTTTTATTGTGGCCAAAGCAGGTTTAAGGAGCCAATTCAATTTATTTTAAGTTATGGATATTATACTGGTAGATGAACAGGATGTACAAACGGGCGTAATGGAAAAAATGGAGGTTCACCAAAAAGCACTGCTGCACAGGGCTTTCAGTGTTTTTATTTTTAATGACAAAGGGGATATGCTTTTACATAAAAGAGCTGATAAAAAATACCACAGTCCCGGATTATGGACCAACGCCTGCTGCAGTCATCCTAAACCGGGCGAAAAAACGATGACGGCGGCCAGAATTCGTTTACAGGAGGAAATGGGATTCAATACAGAATTAACGAAGGCATTTGATTTTATTTACAAAGCGGCTTTTGATAATGGCTTAACCGAGCATGAGTTTGATCATGTTTTTATCGGGACATTTGATGGAAATATTATTCCCAATTCCGAAGAGGTTAGTGACTACTGTTATAAACCTGTTGATGAAATTAAAAATTCAATCAGGTCGCACCCGCAAAAATATACCGAATGGTTTAAAATTGCTTTTCCAAAAATGGAAACGTATCTTCAGTCAGCTGTTATTTAGTTTGCGCTGCATTAAAACTTATTCGTGTTAAACAGATTTACAAAATTTGACATAGCCACAGCTGTTGCTATATTGTTTCATACCATCGGCCTGGTAGGGCTATTATTTTTTGACAAGGAATTTTTTCTGGCTGCAACGCCGGCTAACCTGTTGTTGTCATTTGCATTGTTGATCTGGACACAGCAGCATAAGAACAACTATTTCTTCCTTTTTATAGTGATTTGTTTTGTCGCTGGTGTTGGGGTAGAGATGATCGGCGTAAATACCGGGGCGCTTTTTGGCGATTATACCTATGGTGATACGCTCGGGTTTAAAGTTAAAAATGTACCCATATTAATTGGCATAAATTGGTTCATTATTATTTACTGCAGCGGTATCAGTATGCACACGTTTTTAATGAAAGCCATTAACCGTATTGCAAAGGATACCGGAAAAACGCCAATGGCATTAAAGGCTTTATCGGTAATTATTGATGGAGCAACTTTAGCTGTTTTTTTTGACTGGCTGATGGAGCCGGTTGCTGTAAAACTGGGTTACTGGGTATGGAACGGCGACGGAGCAATACCCATATATAATTATTTATGCTGGTTTGTAATAAGCTTATTCTTGCTGGCAGGGTTTCATTTGTCTAAATTCAACAAACAAAACAAATTCGCTGTAAATTTGTTGCTGATACAGTTTATGTTCTTTTTATTGTTGCGCACGTTTTTGAAATAAAAATTTTAATTTATTTATGAGCTGGTTAATTTATATAGCGATAACATTAATTACCTCCTCTTTAATGGAGGCCTTCACCTGGTGGCTGCATCGTTATGTGATGCATGGTTCGGGTTGGTTCCTGCATAAAGATCATCACCAGACCGAACCCGGTTTTTTTGAAAAAAACGACGCGTTCTTTCTCATTTTTGCGATCCCCAGCTGGCTGCTGATCATGTTTGGCGTTATGTATAAACAATATTGGATAATATCCATTGGTGCCGGGTTTACCTTATACGGGCTGGCTTACTTTATAGTACATGATGTGATCATTCACCAGCGGTTTAAATGGTTTACCCGAAGTAACAACACCTATGTACGTACGCTTCGTTGGGCACATAAAATGCATCATAAGCATTTGGAAAAGCATCATGGTGAAAGTTTCGGAATGCTTTGGGTTAACAAAAAATACTGGGATAAAGTAAGGGCAGATAATCGAAGGCAGCAAAAAAAAATTGCTCCCGGTGAAACCATGTCGGCGTGATCTATTCATTAAAATCAATGATACTGCGCCTAAAAGCGTTTAGCTAATTTGAATACGCACTATACATATTTTCTGATACTTGCTGCCTCACTGGTTGGTCCGCTGGCATTAAGTTTCGATAAAAAAGTTGCTTTTTATAAAAACTGGAAATTTCTTTTTCCGGCCATGATTATACCAGCTTTGGTATACATTGTATGGGATATGTATTTTACCTCAAAAGCGGTTTGGAGTTTTAATGAGAAATATACCGCGGGTATACAAATATTTAATCTTCCACTGGAAGAGATACTGTTCTTTTTCGTTGTACCCTATTGCTGCGTTTTTATATATGCCTGTATTCGGACTTACCTTCCCGGTGTGGTTCATATAAAAATGGCGGATACGGTTTTGAAACTGCTGGCTGTTATTTTGTTGGCTACCGGGTTCATGTATGTTGATCGATCCTATACCAGCTGGACTTTTATTTTATCGGGATCATCTATATGGATGTTGTACCTTTTTCGACCGTATTTCAAAAGCTTTGATGCTGTTTCTTTTTTGATGGCCTATGCGATTTGCCTGGTTCCCTTCCTGATCGTTAATGGTTTTTTAACGGCCATACCGGTTGTTTTATACAATGATGCAGAAAACCTCGGAATCCGGATCTTTACCATTCCGGTGGAGGATGCTTTTTATGGTATGTTTCTGATACTGATGAATATCGTGATCTACGAAAAATTAAAGACAAGAACTGAATAGCTACCGGATAAAATCAGTTGTGATTTTGGCAGATAACATACACAAGGGTATGCTTGGACCGGGATGAACACTTCCACCGCAGAAGTATAAATTTTTAACTTCTTTTGAGAAATTAGGATGCCTGAGGAACGCAGCAAACTTATTATTGGAACTATTGCCATAAATAGCGCCAAAGGCACTGGAAGTACGGTTTTCAATAACCCGAGGGTCAAAAACCATTTCACTTTCAATTAATGGACGGATATCTGTTTTTAGAACCCGGTTTATTTTTTGGATCATGTTTTCACGGGCCTCTGCAATAAATAGTTCCCAATCCTGTCCCTGGTTGTTGGGTACATTGATGAAAGAGAACCAGTTTTCAGATCCTGCCGGTGCATCCCCGGGCGTATGTTTGCTGGTAATATTTAAATAGATGGTCGGATCATGATAGATCAGTTTTTTAGAAAAAATCGAATCAAACTCTTCTTGATAATTTTCGCTGAAGAATATATTGTGCAACCCCAGCTCTGCAAACTCTTTTTTAATTCCCCAGTAAAAAATAATTCCGGAACTTGATTTTGGCTGATCCAGTGTTTTCGCCGGCCTTTTTAAAGCAGGCATTAATTTTTTGTAACTGTTGTATACATCCATATTGCTGATCACGATATCAAACGATTCGGCTCCATCAGCAGTTTTGATACCGGCTATCTTTCTATCTGCTATCAATATCTCCAGTACCGGTGTAGAAAATTTAAACTGCACACCAATATCCTTTGCCAGTTGTGTAAGGGAATCCGTTATGCTAACCATACCACCTACCGGATAAAATGCGCCTTTTACAATTTCAACATGCGCAATTACATTTAGTGTGGCAGGCGATAAATACGGACTGGAGCCGTTATAGGTAGCATAGCGATTGAATATTTGTACCAGCCTGGGATCTTTGAATGCTTTTTGATTAGCGCCATTCATCGTATTAAAAGCACCAATCTTACCAAAATTTAATAGTCCCCTGGCTACGGGCCGGGTAAAAAAGTTTTTTGGCCGATGTAAGGAGTTTTTTAAAAAAACTTCGTCCGTAAGTTTGTAAATGGTTTCTGTCTTATCCAGATACCGGATGATGTCCTCTTTCCTGTCTTTTGTTTTGGCCGACAGTTGTTCGGCAAATTGTTCTTTACCATGATATGCATCTAATGTGCTCCCATCTTCAAAAAAATATTTATAAACCGGATCCAGGGGTATGTAATTAAAATGATCACGGGGGTTTTTACCGCAGAGCACAAAGAGTTCATCAACATATTGGGGCATGGTAAAAACCGATGGCCCCATGTCAAAACGATATCCATTTCTACTTTCAGTGGAACATTTGCCGCCGGGGAAACTGTTGGCTTCAAATACGGTTACCTGGTAACCTTTATGACGCATGCGGATGGCGGCTGCCAGGCCTGATACACCGGCACCAATAACAGCACAGGTTTTATTATTTTCTGTAATCATAATTTTGTCTGTGGCAAAATTAATCGATTTCAGGTTCAGTGCTAATTAAAAGAAGTGCAGCATACACATATTGGATCAATAAAACCTGCCCGCCTTATTAAAGGATCGTATGGATTTGGTCCGGTATTTATTTTAACTGCTTATTTCCAGGATGTCTTCTCCCAGATCTTCTTCGGTATAGACATAACCTGGTTTTTTGGCTACAGGTAATGGCTTTCGAAAAGCTTTTAATTCGTCGGGCATGTTTGCCGGGTAATTGTTGGTTGGCATGTTTTTCATCTTGTTTTATTTGGATTCTATAATAATTGTACCGGATCTATTACCGGCTGGATATAAAACGAAGAACTCATGCGTTTATTATATGACTACCCATACCTGCTTAAATTTATATATGTATGTATTTTGATGATAATACCATCTTGATTTAATAAGTAGTATCCAAAGCACTACGTGGTAATCTGATATGGTATTATACCGATAGCAAATGGCTTTGGACTACATACTGGTATAATAGGTATAACATGTTGCTTCGATGGCGTTACTATATTGCCTGGATTAGATCGCGATATAGCTCATGTTACTTCATACAGTTCATCCCACCTGGTAGTAAATCGTTTGCTTCTCAATTCCTGCCGCATCTTCCAGTCTCGTTTTGTACCGGAGCTGGCAAATTTTAAAACGTCATTACGCATGCCGAAGTTTACATTGTCGATCGTCTTCATCAGGTTTTTTTCGTTTTGATGAGATGGTTTTTCAAACAGATTGAACTGCACTGCATTGTCGGGCACAATATTGCCCAGCAGGATACCGGCTTTTAGGTATTTACTTCCCTTCCTGTACAGACCTTCAACCAATGGCATGGCATGGGCAATCAGCATGTTGGTGAGTGAGGTAGCAAAGGGGAGTATCGTGTGCACGGAGCTGGTGGCAGGTTTGTATTCGTAGGCCTGGCTGTAATCGTTGGTCACCACAAACACGGTGATCAGCTTTGCAGCACCTCCCTGCCGGCGGAGTTTTTCTGCAGCCCTGGAAATGTAGGTCGCAACCGACTCCTTTAAGGCCTGAAGTTCGTAAACCGGCTTACCAAACATACGGGTGGTAGCAATCATTTTTTTTGTTTCCAATGGGTCTTTCATTTCTATACAGGGCTCCCCGCGCAGTTCCCTGATGAGCCTGGCGCCAACCACACCGCCCAGGTTTTTCCTGGCCCATTCCTGGCTCATGTTACGCAGGTCCCAGGCGGTAGGGATATTGAACAACTGCAATTTTTTGGCACTGGCACTACCTATTCCCCATACGTCTTCCACGGGCGTTTTTTGTAAAGCATCCATCTGTTGTTCGGGCGTTTGTAAGATCATGACACCACCGGTGCCTGCCTTATTTTTTTTAGCCAGCTTATTGGCGACTTTCGACAAAACCTTGGAAGGTGCAACGCCAATGGAGACGGGTATGCCGGTCCACAACTCGGTGGTATGTTTTACAAAAAGCGAATACTCCAATAATTTAGTTTCATCAATACCGGTGAGGTCCAAAAAAGATTCATCAACCGAATAAACTTCTACCTCCGGTGCCAGGATACGCAGGGTTTCCATTACCCGCCAGCTGATATCGCCATACAAATGATAGTTGCTGGAAAAAACGGCCACATTATTTTTTTCAATTTCTTTTTTATGTTGATAATAAGGACCGGCCATTTGTATGCCCAGGGCCTTGGCTTCGTCGCTTCGGGATACAATGCAGCCGTCATTGTTGCTTAATACAACAACGGGTTGGCCGTGGAGCGAAGGTTTAAAAAGCCGTTCACAGGCGGCATAAAAACTGTTGCAGTCTACAATGGCTTTCATACTATGCTTTTAATCGGGACTTGGTTTTGTAACCCCGTCAGCGGTTGAAAACCCTGACGGCGGTTGTTTGTAAGATCATGCTATTGTGAATTTATTCAAACCCGTTTTTACATATCTGTTTTCATGAACTTTCTCAAAAGCCTCAGTGCCACCGAACCATTCTAAAACTGTTTGTGATGCTAAGAAGCTGTTATCCTTGTTTAAAATTGCGTGGCACGAAGAATATTTCCATTTATTAAAATCATCCACAAATTCATGCAACTGTGCGTTGTAGTGACAATAATAAATTAAAGAAGTAAGATAACTTTTTTCATCAACCATTTTTCTTTGACATGGCGATTCCAACAAAGGGCCGGTACGGTTTTCTGCCTTATTTATTGATTGAGCGTACGAATTAAAAAAATGAGCCGGTTGCCTGGAGGCATTCAGTTGAATCGTACCCTCCCCCTTATGTTTAGGTACAACGACATCTTCTTTAACATACACCAAAAAATGAAAAGTTTTCTTCAGCAAAGTATAGGCTAATGTTTCAAATACGGGCGGGCAGTACAAAATATATTGTTGAAGAAAATAATAATAGTTCCGGGGTTCCTTAAATATGTCCTCACCGTTGACCCCTCTGTTGTACATATGAAAATATTCTCCTTCAATAAGTGGTTCAATATGCATAGCTAAATATTTTATAAAAGTGAATTCGTTTTCATTTATTAAACCGCCGTCAGGGTTTTCAACCGCTGACGGGGTTTAAACAGTCCACAGGTTTATGCGTTTTTTATGATGTACGTCACCACCCCCCAAATCACCAAATCACTGAACTCGCTCACTTCAATGGGCGAAAGCTTGGGCGTTTCGGGTATCAACCGCACCCGGTTCACGGTTTTTTCCAGCCGCCTGATCAGCATTTCACCATCAATAACCGCAATAACAATTTTACCGCTTACGGGTTTGATGGAACGGTCCACGATCACGATGTCACCGTCATGAATGCACGCGTTGATCATGCTGTTGCCGCTCACCCGCATAAAATACGTGGCGGGTTTGTTGCGGATGAGCTGTTCGTTCAGGTCGATGCCCCGCTCCATATAGTCATCGGCTGCGGCGCCGAATCCCGTGGCATTGGCGGTGGGTACGTCCAATTGTTTAAACTCCTTACTGCCGCGGTAACCGGCAGCATAAAAATTTTCTACTTCCATAGCTGGTATGTTTTTTTTATTCCTTGCGGGGAATAATTATTTGCAAATAACTAAATTATTTAGTAAATTTATACTAAAATAATTGGTAAATAAATTTTTCATTTCAAAATCTATTGATTATGCACATACCAGTACAAGTGCCGGGGCATCAATTATATGAATACCTGCTGGTCATTGATCCGCCTGCAGGGCTGCGGCATAAGATTGAAAAGAGCAGGCTGCAATTAACGGAAAAATATCATATTCAGCAGCCACAAACCGGGAGGCCGCATATTTCGCTGGTCCGGTTTACGGCGATTAAGATGCTGGAAGAAAAGATCATCGACAGGCTACATTTAATTGCCATGGCCGAAAAACCGTTTTTAATAGAGTTGCAGGGTTATGGCAGTTATCCCATGCATGCTGTTTTTATTAAAATAGCCAACCAGCCAAGGATCCTGCAGTTGATCAGGAATTTGAAGGAGGCCAGGCGGTTAATGAAATCAGGCGGGGATGATCCACATTTTTTGCAGGATCCGCAAATTGCCCTGGCGGGCAGGTTGCCTAAAGAAAAATATTTGGTGTTGATGAAGGAATACCTCCATAAACAATTCACCGGAAAGTTTTTTGCCGATGCCTTCCTGTTGCTGCGAAGGGCTAAACAGGAAAAACGCTACCAGGTGGTCAGGCGCTTTGAGTTTCAGTATTTGCCGGTGTCTATCGCACAGGGGGTTTTATTTTAACAGGGCGAGTTCGGGATAATCAAAGGGCAATAGTGTTTCGGGTGTATTGCTGTTTTCAGTGCGGGAAGTGATGCGCTTACTGATGGTATGGCTATGCATGTCCGTTTCGGGATAGGGGTTGAAGAATGACCGGATCTCTTCCCGGGTCAGATCGGGGCTTAACCATTTTTTATATTGTGATGCCGGCACAATAACCGGCATTCTTTTTTTCAGGTTATGAATTTTTTCCATCATCGGGTTGGCATCAGTGGTAAGGATGGAAAAACTGTTGATGAGTTCACCCGTTGTTTTATCAACCCAGGAAGCATAGATGCCGGCAAAGCAAAACAGTTGCTGTTCTTTCATTTGTACCAGGTGTGGAAATTTCTTTTTCTGAAAATCCATCCATTCAAAAAAACCGTCAGCGATAATGAGGCATCGGTTGTTGGGGATACAGGAACGGAAAGACGGTTTTTCAAAAACAGTTTCGCTACGGGCATTTAATGTTTGTGCTTGTAGTTTATCCGCATCGGCCTTTGTTTTTACCCAATGCGGAATTAAACCCCAGTTAAACATTTGTATGCTGCCCGGTTTTTCTTGGGTGATGACCGGCATTTTTAAAAAGGTAAATCCACTGGCATGAAAAACAGGTACCCATTCATCATCCCAGTTTACGCCCAATTGAATTTCAATTTCGGCCTTCTCTTTTGTTAACGCATAATGAAAACACATACAATAAAAATATGGCAAATAATTTAAAACAGGATTCGGTTAAGGTTACACCAACTGAAAAACAAGCATCGCAACAATACCTGCACGGGCGTGGCGCGCAGATAAACACAAAGAATAGATTTTTAAAAACAGAAACATCCCAGGCAGATATAGAAGCCATTGATGATTGGGAAATAACCAACACACCCACGCAGTACATTCTCAGCCAGGCCAAAACAATTGTAAACAAAGTCGACAGTCCGGATGTAGGGATGGGTTACAGTACCAATCCCTATGCCGGTTGTGAGCATGGCTGTATTTATTGCTATGCCCGTAATGCCCATGAATACTGGGGCTACAGCGCCGGTATTGATTTTGAACAGAAGATCATCGTGAAAAAAAATGCACCTCAATTGCTGCGTAAATTCCTGATGCATCCTAAATGGGAAGGCACCCCCATCATGTTTAGCGGTAACACCGATTGTTATCAACCCGCCGAACAAAAATTTCGCCTTACCCGGCAAATGCTGGAGATCTGTAACGAATTCAATCAGCCGGTGGGTATACTCACCAAAAATTCATGGATATTGAAAGACAAAGATATTTTGCAGGAGATGGCAGGGAAAGGGATCGTATCGGCCATGGTATCCATCACTTCTTTCAACGAGGACCTGCGCCGTATATTGGAACCACGCACCACCACCGCCAAACAAAAATTAAAAGTGATTGAAGAACTGAGCAAGGCGGGTGTGCGTATGGGTGTGATGATGGGTCCCATGATACCCGGTTTAAATGAACACGAAATGCAACGCATCATGAAAGGGGCTGCCGATGCGGGAGCAACATTTACGGCATACACTTTCGTTCGCCTGAATGGCGCCATTAAATTATTATTTCACGACTGGTTGTATAAAAACCTGCCCGACCGTGCCGAAAAGGTATGGAGCCTGGTGGAACAAAGCCATGGCGGAAAAGTGAACGACAACCGTTTTGGCCTGCGCATGCGTGGCGAAGGAAATATCGCCGACATGGTGGCACAACAATATAAAAAATACGGCAAGCTGTATAACATGAATGCAACCGAATGGAGTTTGAATACGAAGTTGTTCAGAAGGCCTGGGATGCAGGGGAAGTTGTTTTGAATATGATTTGCAATTTTTAGGCGCCCTATATCTATTTTATGAATCAGTTCGGATAGGAAACAACCATTGAAAAGAAACACAACGCTATTCATGAGGCAGGCAGCTTATATAAGGAAAGGGTTAATACATTTTTCAAGTTCGTTTCAGAATCTTTTGTTATGAAAAACTCTACAAATTCAATTATGTATCATTTCATGATGGCGACTAATAATGCGGCAGCTCTCGAGATTATCAATGATGTTATCAAGACAACATATAAATAATTATGGCACAATCCTCAATTGAATGGACCGAAATGACCTGGAACCCTACTACTGGCTGTACAAAAATATCTGCAGGGTGTAAATTCTGTTATGCTGAAGTAATGTCAAAAAGACTCCAAGCAATGGGGCAAAAGAAATATGAAAATGCATTTAAACTTACATTGCATGAAGATTCATTATCAGTGCCCTACACATGGAAAAAACCTAAAGTTGTATTTGTAAATTCCATGAGTGATTTATTTCACAAAAAAGTTCCGCTTGAATTTATTCAAAGAGTTTTCAGTGTAATGAATGATAACCCGCAACATGTATTTCAGGTCTTAACCAAGCGATCAGATATTTTATTGAAATATCACAAAGAACTTACCTGGACACACAATATCTGGATGGGTGTGTCTGTAGAAGATGAAAGGGTAATGCACCGGATCGATGATCTGCGCCAAACCAATGCAAAAACAAAATTTCTTTCCTGTGAGCCTTTGATTGGCCCGTTACCAACAATGAATTTAAAAAAAATTGATTGGGTGATCGTTGGTGGAGAGAGCGGAAGAACACCGAGGAAAATGAATGAAGACTGGGTGTTGGATATTCAGGAACAATGCACAAAAAAGAAAGTGGCTTTTTTCTTTAAACAATGGGGAGGTACCAATAAAAAGAAAGCAGGCAGGGAACTGAATGGTAAAGTTTATAACGAGATGCCGGCAATGGAGCAGTTGGAAGAAATTGGTTATTAAAATAATTTTCCGGCAAAGGGAAGCCTTTATTATCTTTCCCAAATGAAAACTGAAGAAAATATAATTGAGTACCTGCATATAAGCCACCATGAAGCGGTAGACAAAGGCCTCGTTTTGTATGCTGATCTGCAGGAAGATTTTACTACCCTCGATGTTAAGGGAAACAAATATACCATACAGGTGCCTAGCCAGACCGGCAAAGGCAGTTATAAAACAACTTTAAACATAAGAAATTATGATGTTACCGACAATTGCGAATGTAAAGCCTACAAGCGGTTTGGCCAATGCAAACACTGCGTTGGCTCTGCATTGCATCTGTTGGTACAGGGGTATGGATATACGCTGGATGAATTACAGGAATTGATAGAAATTGGTGATTTGGAAGAATTTGGTTTGGAAGAGTATATTGAAGAAAAATACAATCAGCCTAAACGCTCAACTGGTAAAAAAAAGCCGGTTGCCAAAGTGGTTTCATTACAGGTACCACAAACCCTGCCAGATGCTGCGTGGAAGACTTTTATTCAGCCAGGCATATTGGATGGTTACAAACTATCCGCCCAGTCGGGTTATTACTGGCCCAACCACAACTTTATTTCAAAACTTACCCTCAGCAGTTTTGATGAAAAGGAAAAGCATTGGAGATTTTCTTTCCCGGAAAATAAGTCAACAGTTTTTAGTCCCGAAATAAAATACGACGGTATTGAAACCTATGCCTTCAGGTGCACCTGCAATTCAATTACCGGATACCCCATGTGTAGTCATACAAGGGCAGCATTTGATTTTTTGCTCAATAAATTTGGCCCATATGTTTTTCTTCAATACAAAAACCGGGACCAGGAAAAAAACAACATGCTCCAGCCCTATGGCCTCAGTATTTCAGATAGTGATGCCAGGCATTTCAAGTTCACCATAAACTACAGAGGTGAGTTGCAAATGGAAACGCCTGCTGGGTATATTAAAGCTGGCGATAAAGAAGAATTAAAAAAACTCCGCCTTTCGTTAAAACTGCAAAAGAGTTTTACAGGCCAGGCATTGTTCAGGCCACAGATTACGCCGGGTACCATAATTGATTTTGAAACCGGGTTTGTTTTAAACCTGAACAGCAGCCGCCTACACCTTGGCTTTGAGCTGGAGACTGCAAAAGTGACGCACAAAAATGGCATCACCGGTATAAAAAAATTATCACTGAACAATGCGGCCAATCTGCCCCTCTTAAAAGAGCTGAGTGATGACGTGTATAACATCCTGTACCAATTGCGGGACGAACAGTTGGTGGAATATTTAAAAGGAAGGGGTTTTGGAAATTTAGCCCATTATGCAAATCCATGGATTAACCTGTCTGCACAGGCAATAGATGCAATCAGGCAGCAATATGTAAAATGCCTGCAGCAGATTTGGCCATACTTCTCCGAAAATGCCAACACCTTTATTTTGACCGATGGCAAATTCAGTAATGCCAACTGCAAGCAGGTAACCATCAGCAACGAGCCTGTGGAACTGGCTTTTGAAGTAACAACCGATGAAAAATTTATCAGCATTTTTCTGCGACTGGTCATCAATGGTAATAGGTTGGTAAATGGTGAACCCGTTAATTATTTTAATTTTATTTTTAAGAACAACAACATCCTGTACATCATTAAAAACGAAACAGACATAACAGTCATCAGTCAATTTGCCCATGGGTTTATTAAAATACCACTTACTCAAAAGCTGGAAGTAATTCAAAGTGTAATTACTCCCTTGCAGGAAAGGTATGACGTGTTGTTACCCGAAGGTTTTGCACTGCAGATAATTACTGCAGAGCCACAGCCACATGTGTTACTCAAAGAATTTAATGACCAGTTCCTGATGCTGCAGCCTGAGTTTTTATATGATGATATACTGGTGGAATACAGCGCTGATCCCGAAAATATTGTTACAACATTGGCGGATGGTTCCCAGCAGATAATTACCAGGGATACAGTAAAAGAAAAGCACTTTTTTGAACTCTTTCGCCCGCTGCATCACAGTTTCAGCACCCAGCGGCAAAACGATTTTTTTTATGTGCATTTTAATGAAGTGATGAAGGCTAACTGGTTTTTGAATACCGTTCATTACCTGCAGGAAAATAACATCGTGGTTAAGGGCATGGAAGAATTAAAGCGCTTCCGGTATAATTCCAATAAGCCAAAATGGGAAATGAAAACCGGAAGCGGGATAGACTGGTTCGACCTGCAGGTTACCATCAGCTTTGGCGATCAGGAAGTGCCGCTCAGGGATATACGTAAAGCAGTGATGAGCAAACAGAACATTGTTGTACTGGGCGATGGCACTTTTGGTGTGCTGCCCGAAGAATGGCTGCAGCAATACAGTACGCTCATAAAAATGGGCGAAGAACAAAAGGACGGTACGCTGCGGGTAAGCAAGCTGCATTTTACTTTAATTGATGAACTGCACAACCAGATAGACGATCATGTCATACTAAGAGAAATAGAAGAGAAGAAACAAAAACTTCGCAATATTGAAAACATACAAACCATAAAACACAGTAAACATATAAAAGCTAAATTAAGGCCATACCAGTTAAGCGGCTTTCAATGGCTGCAGGTGCTGGATGAACTGCAGTGGGGCGGCTGCCTGGCAGATGATATGGGGCTGGGAAAAACGCTGCAGGCCATTACCTTTTTGCAGTACCTTAAAGAAAAATACAAGGGCAGTACACACCTGGTTGTTTGCCCCACTTCGCTTATTTACAACTGGGAAAGCGAGCTTCAGAAATTTGCACCTAAATTAAAATACCATATTTATTATGGCAGCAGCCGCGAGTTTACGGATGAACATTTCGAAAATTATGATGTCATTATCACCAGTTATGGCCTGGTACGTAATGATATGGAGGCCTTGCTTAAATTTGAATGGAATTATATCATACTAGATGAAAGCCAGGCCATTAAAAACCCGGATGCCCTTACTACCAAAGCCGTGCAGTTACTGAAAGCAAAAAACCGCCTGGTTATGAGCGGTACACCAGTGCAGAACAATACATATGATTTGTATGCACAGTTTCATTTTTTAAACCCAGGCCTGTTGGGTAGTAAAGATTTTTTTAAAACAGAATTTGCCAATCCTATTGACAGGCATAACGATGCAGAAGTAAGCCGGCAATTGCGAAAACTGGTATTTCCATTCATGCTGCGTCGTACCAAAGAACAGGTAGCCAGCGACCTGCCGGATAAAACAGAAACCACCTTGTGGTGCCAAATGCCCAAAGAGCAAAGAAGCGTGTATGAAGATTATAAAAATTATTACCGCACCATGCTAATGAAAAAAATTGAAGAAGAGGGGATGGCAAAATCCGGCATTTATGTGCTGGAAGGTTTGCTGAGGCTCAGGCAGATTTGCGACAGCCCCGAACTGGTGAAAGACAAAGAAGTTACTACCAAACAAAGTATTAAAATTGAAGAACTACTGCGGGAAGTGCAGGAAAATACCGGCAGCCACAAACTTTTGGTATTTAGCCAGTTTACAGAAATGCTGCAGTTGATAAAAACTGCGCTGCAAAAGCAAAATATTACATTTGCCTACCTGGATGGCAGTACGCCTGCTACAAAACGAAAAGAGGCTGTAAATGAATTTCAAAATGATCAATCACTTAAAATTTTTTTAATAAGCCTTAAAGCAGGCGGTGTTGGCCTTAACCTTACCGCAGCTGATTATGTTTACATTGTAGATCCCTGGTGGAACCCTGCTGCCGAACAACAGGCTATAGACCGTACACACCGCATTGGGCAAACCCAAAAAGTGTTTGCATATAAAATGATCTGCAAAGACACCGTAGAAGAAAAAATACTTTTGCTGCAGCAGCGTAAAAAACAATTAGCCAACGAACTGGTAACCGAAGACGCAGGGTTCATAAAAAAGTTGAATAAAGAAGATGTTGCATTTTTGTTCAGTTAATTTTTTACTCATTTCACTGTTGGGCTGTTTAGCACAATCTGGTTTAAGTTTTCCACCGGAATATACCGCTGCAGGCTGAGTGACCCCTTTACTTTTCTTACGGGTAACAGCGGATTCGTTATCCTCATTGATGAAACGACGGTGATGTAAAAGGGGTAGGTGAATACCGGCCGGAAGAATTGCGTACCGTGAATTAACACTATTCAATATACCTGGGTTACCCGCTAAGGTTAACAAGAACAGGCACAGGCTGTGGGGCGGGTTTGCATCTTCCTTATTAAACAGGAGTGAAACAGGCGACACAGATTGGCTGACTGGATTTATGCGAGTTATGTTGAAAGGGACTTAAGTATTTTATTTGGACCTGAACGATTTTACGCAAAATATCCTTCCCAAAATAAAATAAACATCCTTGAAAATCGAAAGCAACACTATTGATTTTCAGGGAAAGCAAAATGCTCCAAAAAAATATATTTAATTTTTCTTAGAAAAAATTTGGCAGTATCAAAAAAATAAATTCATCTTTGCAGCGCAAAACAAATTTAAAACAACAAAACATGTTACGCATACAACTACATAATGAAGCGGTGAATTGTTTTAGTCCGATGATGGACTACGGCAATTGCGGGGCATGTACTGCTGCATCATAAAGTTTACCAAAACAAACTGATTTGAATACGGGCCCCGACAAAAAACCGGGGCTTTTTTATGCAATAAAATTAATAAGGCATCTAACAAAAAGATAAATGCAACAGCTACAACATAAACAATTTAGCGTGTGGAATGAGTCAACATCATTACCCAGAGGTTATTGTGATGTGCCTGCTGGTAAAGGGTTTGCTCCCGATAGCTATCGGGATGGTGAAAGTAAGTATAATAAAATACGACTGCGGTTTAAACGATATGAAGCATAATATGCTTCAACGAATAAAAACCCGGTCGCACAAAACGAACGGGTTTTTTTGTGCAAAAATATTTTTTAAAACCCGGCAAGGATTCTTAGCCAACTCCGGTTGGGCTAATTAAATGGTCGGCCTCCCAAAACCCCTCCGAAGGAGGGGCTTATGAAGAGCCTGCAAATTTAAAAATATTTAAAACTAAAAACGCTAAAACCTCTCCGCCAGCTGACGGAAAGGTTTGGACGGCCGTAAAAACTAAAACAATGACACAGATAATTATCGCCTTATTGCTCCTACGTTTTTTCACCTGGGTTATACCGGATGCAGAAAAATATGTGCAACGTTTGATGAGGCAAACGAAAAATAAAATATGGGGTAAAAGGAATGCTTCTATTTTTGAAACAAACTATATAGAAGTGAAGGCTTTTTATGTAAGGGAATATAATGCTACACCATGTATCAGTTTCATCAATAACCTGGATACAGAAAATGCATACGGTTATATAAACAAAGGGTTTGCAGGAAAAGTGCTGGCCATATACCAACGTAACTATTACAGTTGGCAGCGTGAGCGGATGGAATTTGGTACAACAGTTTTTAAACTGGAAAACCAGGTGATGATTGAAGTGGGAGATGAATATGCGGAGATTTTGTTTGGCAACAAAAGTTATGCGTATGCCAATGAGCTGGTAAAACTGTTCTCAACGTACAAAGCCCCTGAAAAGGAGCAGGATTTTGAGATTAATATTATTACGCAGACCAGTTCGGGCCTCGATCTTAAATCGCTTGACATTGAACCAACAACGCTGGATATTGATTTGTACTACAACGATGATTTTAAACCGGTAGATAAAGTGATCAAACAACGGCTGGCAAAGGAAAACGATAAAGGTATCATTCTGTTACACGGTTTGCCGGGTACAGGTAAAACAACCTATCTCCGGCATTTGATCGGAAGCGTGAAAAAAAGGGTATTATTTGTGTCGCCGGGCGTGGCCTGTAACCTGATGAATCCAGAGTTTATGGATCTGTTGATTGACAACCCGAATGCAGTGCTGATCATTGAAGATGCAGAGCATGTGATCATGGATCGTAAGTACAGCAGCTACAGCAGCGTAAGTAACCTGTTAAATATCAGCGATGGTTTACTCAGCGATTGTTTGAATGTGCAGATCATCTGCACGTTCAACAGCGACATTAACCTGGTAGATGATGCCCTGCTGCGTAAAGGAAGGTTGATCGCGAAGTATGAGTTTACAAAACTGGATGCTGTAAAGGCACAAAGATTGAGTGATCAGTTGGGCTTTGTAAATGAGATCATCAAGCCGATGACCATTGCAGAGATTACAAACCCGGATGATATGGAAGCAGCAAAACCTTCAAACCAGGTGATGGGTTTCAGGAGGGAGGTTGCGATGAATTAAGAATGGATTCCCAGGGAAGTCAAATTTCCAAAGCTTGACTTCCCTTTATAGTAGGAATTCGCTATCGGGCGAATTCCTGCACATCCGGTATCATTCCGGTACCGGATGTTTTTAATTTTTGTACTAAGCTTTAGCACTGCTATCAAGCTTCATGGGTCCCGATAGCTATCGGAACGCTTGTACGGCATACCTTTATTGAGCTTCTATCGAAGCAGCGATGAGGCACTTAATTTTAAAGAAATGGAAAAGCTAAAACAAATACTAGCTGAAATAGAGAGTAAGAAAAACATCAAAATACTTTATGCCTGCGAAACAGGCAGCCGGGCATGGGGTTTTCCCTCGCGCGATAGTGATTACGATGTGCGGTTCATATATATGCATGAAAGAGATTGGTATTTGTCATTGAGTCAAAGAAAGGATACAATTGAGTTTATGGATGGCGACCTGGATATAACCGGCTGGGATTTGAAAAAGAGTTTGACGCTTCTTAAAAAATCTAATGCTCCTTTAATAGAAAGGTTCCAATCTCCTATTGAATATTATGCAGAACCCGGCTTTAAGGGTAATTTTAAAACCCTGATCGAAAGTTATTACTCACCAATCGCAGTTTACTCTCATCATCATTCCCTGGCAAAAAAGTTTTGGGAGGAACTGAAAGCGAAAGACGAGGTTAAGCTGAAAAGTTATTTCTACCTGGTGAGGTCTTTACTCTCCTGCAACTGGATAATAAAAGATAATTCAGTATTGCCAATGCATATCGAAGGACTGATGCAATACGTGGACGATGAAAATAGAAACAGGTTACAGGAACTGATAGTAATAAAAGCATCCGTGGGGGAAAAATACCTGCATAAAAAAGATGAAAAATTGGATAACTGGATCAAAGGCCTGGTAGATTATGTAGAGGAAAACAAACAGAACCTGGCTGTAAATAAACAGGATATGAGTTTGCTAAATGATTTTTTCTTAAATACGTTGCATGGAAAAGCTAACAATTGATTGGATAAAAAATAACGACCTGCTGATTTTTGAAGTCATAACAGGAAGTAAGGCCTACGGACTGGATACTAAAAAATCTGATACAGATATCAGGGGTGTGTTTGTGTTACCCAAAAATATGTTTTATGGATTGGAGTATACGGCACAGGTAAATAACGAGACAAATGATATTGTTTATTATGAGCTGAAGCGGTTTATGAAATTGCTTTCTAAAAACAACCCGAATATCCTGGAAATGCTGGGTACTCCTCAAAGCTGTGTGTTGCTTAAAGATAAGATGATGGACGGGCTTAAGCCGGAAATGTTTTTGTCTAAACAGTGTGAGCAGTCTTTTGCTAATTATGCTTTTACGCAAATAAAAAAAGCGTCTGGGTTGGAAAAGAAAATCGTAAACCCGGTAGCAGAAGAAAGAAAGTCAGTAGCAGATTTTTGTTTTGTGTACAAAGAAAAAGAAGCAATTTCCTTGAAAACGTTTCTGGATGAAAAGGGATTGGATCAAAGCAGGATAGGGTTGGCTTCAATATCACATGTAAGAGATTGCTACAATCTTTATTATTCTGAGGACTTCAAATATTCTGGGGTTACGAGAAAAGAGAATGCCAATGACGTTAGCTTAACCAGTATTCCAAAAGGCGAAATGCCGATTGCGATGCTTTATTTTAATAAGGATGCCTATTCTGTTTATTGCAGGCAGTATAAAGAATATTGGGAGTGGGTAGCAAAACGAAACGATGAACGGTATAAGACAACCATGTTGCATGGCAAGAATTACGATTCGAAGAATATGATGCATGTGTTCAGGCTGTTGTTGATGGCAAAGGAAATAGCAACCGAAGGAAAAATTAATGTTTACAGAAACGACAGGGATTTTTTATTTGGCATCAAAGATGGAATGTTTGAATACGATGAACTGGTGCAGAAAGCCGAAGCACTTAAAGAAGAATTGCCTTTGTTGTATCAAAATTCAAACTTAATAGATAAACCCGATGTTGGAAAGATTGAAAAATTACTGCTAAGGATGAGAAACGGGTATTATACTGAAACTAGATTTCAATAAGCCAAAGGTGAATAGCCCGCCCTTTAGGGCGGGGATAAATTGGAAATCTGTAAGCTGGGCTTTAGCCCAATGAAAAGATTTTGGCTAAAGCCGGAAATACCTTTTTCTTGGTCACCGCACTTAAGGGCGGATGCAATTGAATTAGAAACGGTAATTGCGATTATTGATATTTCGGATCTGGTAATGTTATCGTGCAAATTTAAATCTATGCGTTTTTTCAAGTTGTTCTAACGGAATATTATTTTGAAATGCCTCCCGAATGATTTTATGGCCGGCTATAATTATTTGAAAGATTTCAACATGGGTCATAGGTTTAGCCTTTGGCCTGTGTTTGGCACCCACAGTCTTTTTTAGATTTAACAATTGCGGAAGCCATAACAAATGATGTAACAAAATTTACAAAAATTTGAACAAACAAATAAACCATTTAGGTTAAAGCAACATGAGCAAATTAAAATTAATAACGAAATAGATCGGGCACTAAAAATACTATGATGAAATTAAAACTAACCGGAAAACAGATCCGCAACATTGGCTATGAAGAAGGTCCGGTGATTAGTGTGGCCATGCATACCATGTGTACACACTTTAAACATCATACCGAAGAAGAAGCTTTGCAAATATTAAAAGACGTATTGGCAGCGCCTGAAAAATACCTGGCAGATGAAATATTGGGTAAGATTGCAGATAAATTGATTGTCCCAAAAGAAAGCATCGCAAGCGAAATAAAACTACTCGAACGACCAAGGGGGATGATTTTAATTGAGCTGCTAAAAGCCCTCCCCCTCGGAGAGAGTTTGGGTGGGGCCGTCTTTGGCGCAAAACATATTGAAGAAGGCGCTTTGCTGCAAATGCAAACCGCAGCCAAATTACCCGTGGCTGTTGCCGTTGCGCTTATGCCCGATGCACACCAGGGTTATGGAATGCCCATTGGCGGTGTGCTGGCAACCAACAATGCCATCATTCCTTATGCCGTTGGCGTGGATATTGGCTGCCGTATGTGCTTGAGTATTTTCGCTATTGACCCAACGGGGTTGAAAAAAAGAGAAGCCAATTTTCAAAGAGAATTAGTGGCCAGTACTTTGTTTGGTGCCGGGCGTGAATTTTCTGAAAAAACAGAACATGAAGTGCTGGACAGAACTGAATTCAGCGACATTGCTTTCTTACATGGATTGCAGCATAAAGCATTAAAACAATTGGGTACTTCCGGTAGCGGTAATCATTTTGTGGAATTTGGTACAGTAGAAATTTCCGATGCCACAAACCCAATGAATCTGCCGGTTGGTAATTATGTTGGTTTGTTAAGCCATAGCGGAAGCCGCGGGTTGGGTGCAAATATTGCCAATCACTACACGCAGATCGCTATGCAAAAAACCGTATTGCCAAAAGAAGCCAAATATTTAGCATGGCTTGGATTGGATACAGAAGCAGGAATGGAATACTGGCTGGCCATGAACCTGGCCGGTGATTATGCCAGCGCCTGTCACCATACCATTCATGCAAAAATTGCAAAAGCCATTGGCGAAAAACCATTGGCCATGGTTGAAAACCACCACAACTTTGCCTGGAAAGAGATTTTCGATGGTAACGAAGTGATCGTGCATCGAAAGGGTGCAACGCCTGCCGGTAAAAATGTGTTGGGTATTATTCCGGGAAGTATGACAGCACCGGGCTTTATTGTAAAAGGTAAAGGGGAATTAACATCCATCAATTCCGCTTCACATGGCGCAGGCAGGAAAATGAGCCGTACAAAGGCTTTGGCCAATATAACCCATGACGCTTTAAAAAAAGAATGGAAAGACCATGGTGTAAAATTGATTGGCGGCGGATTGGATGAAGCACCATTTGCTTACAAGGATATCCATGAGGTGATGAAAAGCCAGGCAACGCTGGTCGATGTGTTGGGTAAATTTTACCCGTCTATTGTACAAATGGATGGAAATGATCCAGCGAAGTTTAAAAAACGAAACAAAGAAGTGACTGGTGAATAAAGAAAGCGTCTGTATACCATGCTCTTTCTATTACAAATTTTTTTTAATTACTTTTTCTATAGCCACCTGGTCAAAACCATTGTCGCCGACATAAATGATTTTGCCAGCCCGGTTAAGAATGATAATTGCAGGGAAGGCAGGTATCCCATAACTGTCAACCAGGGCTTCACCGTTGAACAGCATTTTGTAAACCGGCTTATGCTTTTTGTAGAAAAATTCAATATCCTCTTTTTTATCTTCTGTGTTTATTGAAAGCAGTTGAAACTTTTCTGTCCCAAATTTTTGCTGCAGCTTATTCAAATGGGCAAACGATGCCAGGCAGGGGCCGCAACTCTTTATCCAAAAATCAAGCATTACAATCTTACCACGATATTGATAAAGTGAAACTGAATCAGTCTTTTCAGGACTATAAACAGGAAGAACCCAGTTTTCGGGAATCTCATCTTTCGTAATCAGCATTTTTTTTGGCCCGGCTAATGAATATACACTTGTATAAGTGGAATAAAACCAACTTAACGCCTCAGGTGCATTTGGATTGGTATCTACATCGGTAAACCTGGCCTCGATAAAATCGGCAGGCTTGTCTTTAAATTTCGAAATGTACTGATAAGGTAACATCGAAGTCTTATCCATAATTATCTCATAAGGTTTGTTTTTATCGCCAATGTATTCGGGTGTAAATGCGGCTTTACCACCAAGATTGGTGAAATAATGATTGTTCAGATTAACCTGCAGCAGGTAAAAATCTTTATTGTCGATTGTTGTATCCGTGATGTTTTTCCTGATTGAATTATCACGGATGATCAATGGTAATATATTCCTGAGAGAAATATAAGAATTATAAAGTGCCGATAAACTTTCAAACAGTTCTGCATCTGGCTTTTGTTGGATGTCTATTATCCTTTTGTCTCTTTGCAGGCTAAAATACTGTACCCCATTATAACAGGAAAAATCCTTTTTATTGGCCGTCTGAAAACGATATCCTGCATTATTATTTGATGCAGTAAAATCAATGTATACATGGGTTGAAAATGAATGACGGTAATTCTCACCGCTGTAAAAGGTATTCCTGTTGTATTCATAACTCACGGTTTGAATGCTGTTCAGCTTTTCGGAAACCCTGGTTAATATTCCGCCAACCTCTTCTTTACCATACTTTACCTGCCCGTAAATATTCAGCGGGGTATATATGGCAAAAATAAAAACCACCATAGGCGATGCTGTAATTCCTTTGAATCGCATAAAGAAAATTTTGGTTAATATAATATTTACTAAAAATAACCTGGAAAATCTTAATTACCGGAGATTAACAGTTAAATAATTATGTAAAAAAATCACAAACTAATATTTATTCCTGCATTGGCATATTGTTGAATCGTATTTGGAAGTAGGTCAAGGTGTCGGGTAACCTGGTACGCATTATTGGTAAATACTGCGCCGGGATTGCAAATAAGCCTTGTTCTGTAGCTAATGAAGTAGTTAGCGGAGGCAGGTAGATCAACTGCCAAAAAAACTGCTTTGTTTAACATAGGGTATTTTGCATATCAGTACTGTTTTTGAGCCTGTCCGTTCCAATACCATTTACCATGGCTGCTATGTATTGACTTTGGTGAAATTTTAGAGTACCCGGATGATTGATTTCCTTTTTAAAGCAGGAATACGCCTCTGGCGGGTTCGATAAACTAAAATAATAAGAACCGGTATCATTTTGGTACCAGGTGTTTTTTTTTAACCAGTGAAGCTTTTTAAACTATTTTTACAGCTAATAGTAATTCATGCAGAAAGTAAATACGGAAATAGAGAAATTATTTGAACAATATAGCCATGAAAAGATAACTGCTATTGACAAACTCCCCCAGGCTGGCAGTGAACGCCATTATTACCGTATTCATACAGCCGGCAAAACGTATATAGCAGCTTATGGCGCTAACCTGAAAGAGAATGAAACCTTCATTTATTTTTCCACGCATTTTAAAGCAAAGAATTTAGTAGTACCGGAAATCTTCTGTATCAACAAAGAAAAGAATATATACATACAGGAAGATTTTGGCACGGTATCACTTTTAAACAAACTGGAGGCAGAAGGTTTTACCGCCGAAATGTATGGGCTCTATAAAAAATGCATGGCTCAACTCGCTCAATTGCAGGTAATCGGCGATCAGGGATTGGATTATAGCCAATGTTTAACCAATACCAGTTTCGGCAAACAAGCCATCATGGCCGATCTGCTGTACTTTAAATATTATTTTTTAGATGCCCTGCGAAAGCCGTATGATAAACAAAAGTTGATGGATGATTTTGAGGCATTGAGCAATTATCTCTCTCATACCGAATACCAGTTTTTTATGTTCCGCGATTTTCAGAGCCGGAATATTATGGTAACCCCAGCTATTGGAGGGGGATTGGAGGAGGTCGTACATTTTATCGATTACCAGGGAGGCATGAAGGGAGCCCCACAATATGACGTAGCTTCTTTATTGTGGCAGGCCAAAGCAAATCTTTCTGATGACTGGAAAAACAGGTTGCTGGAAGATTATATGGATTCTTTCGAAAAGGTTTTGGGTCAAACTATTAATAAGGATACTTTCCGGAGCCAGTATAATGGATTTGTATTAATACGCTTGTTGCAGGTACTCGGTGCTTATGGATTCAGGGGAATGTTTGAACGCAAAGCACATTTTTTAACAAGTATCCCGCTGGCATTGCAGAATTTGAAATGGTTTGTCAATAACCAGCATATTGGGATTGCGTTGCCGGAATTTAAAAAGGTGTTGGAGATCTGTATCCGGGAAGAAGTGATAAAGGAGTTTACGCCAATTCAGGCTACCGAAGAAACCCCTTTGCGTGTAACGATAAGCAGTTTTTCGTATAAAAAAGGAATTCCGGCAGATCCAACAGAAAATGGCGGGGGGTATGTTTTTGATATGCGTGGTATTTTAAATCCGGGGAGAATTGATGTGTATAAAACAAAAAGTGGTTTAGATAAACCGGTTAAGGATTTCCTGGAACAGCATACCGACATGCCATTATTTTTGATCGGCGTTTTTAGTGTTGTTGATATATCTGTAAGCGAGTATATTAAAAGAGGATTCAGCAGCCTGATGATCAGCTTTGGCTGTACCGGGGGACAACACCGAAGTGTATTTGCTGCCGAAGCATTGGCAAGGCATCTCCGGAATAAATTCAAAGTAAAAATACTTTTGGAGCATACGAATAAGGAAAATTGGGTAAGATGAAAGCAATGATTTTTGCAGCAGGACTAGGCACAAGATTTAAACCATGGACCAACAGTCATCCAAAGGCTTTGGCTTTGGTAAATGGTAAGTCCTTGCTGCAACACAATATCGAATACCTGCAACGGTATGGGATTAGGGATGTGGTAGTTAACGTGCATCATTTCGCCGACCAGGTAATTGATGCCGTTCAAAAAAATAAAGGCTGGGGAAGTAATATCATGATCAGCGATGAAACAGATGCCGTTTTGGAAACCGGGGGCGGCCTATTAAAAGCAAAATATCTGCTGCAAGGCGAAGAACCATTTATAACGCTGAATGCCGATTTTCTTACTGATCTGAATCTCGCTGATTTAATTGCGTTTCATAAAGATAAAAAAGCACTGATCTCATTCGGGATCACAAACAGAAAAACATCGCGGTATTTTTTATTTGATGAAAAAGACAGGCTATGTGGCTGGCGAAATACAAACACCGGTGAAGAAAAAGGCCCACTCCCCGAACTTCGTTCCCAACCTTCTAACACCTCGGTTGCCCCAAAAGAGGGAGGAGTCCTGCACCAGATGGCATATAGTTGTGTGGTGGTCTTTCAACCGGAAATTTTCGAACTTATACCACAGCGTGGAAAATTTTCTTTAGTAGATACTTATTTAAGTCTTGCTGCAAACTATCCGATTTATGGTTACAATCATAGCGGCGATAAACTGGTTGACGTGGGTAAACCCGAAAGCGTTGCCATTGCAGAAAAACTGTTTTCATAAAACCCTGCAGGTGGAAAAGAAGAAAGCTGATTCGGAAATTGTATTTTGCAAAAAGTAAACCAACCTGGTTCTTGCCGGTAAATTGACCATGTTGAACCGGAAGATTTGGCGTTCGGATAGGTTTATAATTGTGCCTCCTCCTCCCGATGGCTATGGCGGGGAGGAAAGATCAGGAGGAGAAGCCGGCGATTTTAATTCTTCTCAAACAAATCCTTCTTATCAACCACTTTTACCTTTTTGCCAACCTTTAGTGTTTTACTAACCACATCATAAGGGCCCGTAACCACTTGGTCGCCCTCTTTTAAGCCTTCGGTAATTTCAATATTATTAATGTCCTGGATATCGGTTTTAACTTTCACTTTACTGACTTTACCTTCTTTGTCAATTACAAAAGCAACAATTTCCAGGTCATCAACCAATGTGGCTACTGGTTTTGCATCCGATTCGTCTGTTTTCTTTGAAGTAGTTTTTGTGCTGTCATTAACATCACGGGTGGTAACCGCATTAATAGGAACGCTCAATACGTTGGTATGTGTCTTGGTTTGTATATCCGCATTGGCACTCATTCCCGGGCGGAATGGAAATGTTCCCTTGCCCAATAGATCCATATAACTTTCTGCTAAGATCCGGATATACACTTTATACTGGGTAACATCACTGGTTGTATTGGATAAAGCATTTTGCGATGCTGCGCCATTATTACTGCTGGCTATTTGTGTAACAATACCTTTAAATTTCCGGTCACTGTAGGCATCTACTTCAACCACGGCGCTATCACCCAGTTTCACTTTTGGAATATCATTTTCTCCCACATCAACACGAATTTCAATTTTCGACATATCGGCTATGCGCAAAATTTCGGTACCCACTGTAAAACTGTTACCTGATACACTTTCGCCCTTTTTTACATTCAGCAGGGAAACCACACCATCCCGGGGAGCTGTAATGGCAGTTCTGCTTAAATCTTTATTTGCTCTTTGTAAACTGGCTTGTGCAGTTTGCACATTAGCCCGGGCACTTTGTACGTTGGCCTTGCTGCTTAGTATACCTTGTGTTGCTGCTTTGTAATTAGCGTTGGCGCTTTTTAACGTCGTTTCTGCCACGTCCATTTCACTTCGGCTAATCACTTTATCATCAAATAATTTTTTCGATCTGTCATAGGCTCTCTTCGCCTGCTCCATTTGTGCATCTAATGCATCCAGTGCTGCCTGTGCATTGCTCACCTGCGCCTGTACGCTGGCTACCTGTGCCTGCGATTGCGACACGCCACTGGCTGCCTGGCTTCGCTGAATCGTATAAACATCCGGATCAATACGGACAAGCAACTGGCCCCTTTTTACCGTATCGCCCTCTTTTACAAGTAATTCGGTAATCACACCACTGATGTCAGGGCTTACTTTTACTTCATCTTCCGGATAAATTTTACCGCTGGCATTTACGATCTCCGTAATGGTACGTTTTTGTACTTTTTCCGCAGTAACTTTCAAACCTTCATCTTTACCAAAAACCCCTGCTTTAGATAATATTACCAGCAGCACCAGTAATGCGCCTAAACTAATTAAAACCCATTTTGCTGTTTTACTCATTTCTAATTTTTTTATGTGCCCGACCAATGATCTCTACTCATCTTCATTGGCGTCGCACTCGTATACATTAGTTCTTTATGCAGCAACCTCACCTCCCTTCCTCCTCTACGGAGAAGAGGAGGTGGTACCGCAAACTTATCCAAACACTATCTCTTCCAAATCATCCATAATTCCTTTTTCCGGCAATAAAACAGAATCTTCACTTTATTCTTCCAATACCCTCTGCACCTAGACAGCACGTCCCTAAACGATTGCTTTTCGGTTTCGGGAAGGTAGGGTGAGTCCGGAGCGGGTTGTTTTTTACAATTTCAATCCCTGCCCCTTGTAAAATTCCAGCACTTTCATTTTAAAAACATAGTCAAACTGGTTTAATGCATTTTGCAGTTTGGCACTAAATAAATTATTCTGGTTGGTAATTAATTCAAAAGTATTCAACAAACCCACTTCATATCTTCTTTGAGCAAAATTTAAAGTACGTTCAGCAGTTTCCACTGTCTTTATTCCGGCATTATATTTTTCCAAAGCAACAACCGCAGCATTATAAGCCTGGTAAATATCCTGTTTTAAGGTCTGGTCATCCAGCTGTTTTTGCAATTGCTGGTTCTTGATACCGATTCGGGATCGCTCGTAATTGGTACGTGCACTGTTTCCGTTAAAAATAGGAATATTTAAGCTTAACCCTATTGACTGGTTGAAGTTCAGGTTTAGCTGCGGAAAAAAAGCATCAGACTTGAAATTATTAGGAAGATTAAAAAAGTTCGCATACCTGGACCCTAATCCGCCAAAAATAGAAATAACCGGATATAATCCTCCTCTAGAAGCCGCAGCAGTTTTTTGTACCGCTTTTATCTTAAATTCATTGAATCGTTGCAGTGGCATATTCACCATCGCCAGTTTATACACAGATTCAGGTTGCAGGTCAGCTATCTTTTCTACAGGAATTTTATCAGCCGGAGGTGTTTCAATTTCAAACGGCGCAGCTGCATCAATTGCCATGTTCGCCTTTAAATTTAAGATTGTTTGAGTTACACTCCCCCTTGCGCTTATTAACGCAGAGCTATCCCTGGCCACCTGTGCTTCCAGTTCGGCGGCATTCAATTCCGGTAAAGAACCTGCATCCACCAGTTTGCGCGTATTGTTTAATTGGGCATAAGACTGCAAAAGCTGAACCCCCGCAATTTTTTCCTGCTCTTTGGCCAACAGTATTTGTAAATAAGTGTTCGCTACCGTTAAAGCGATGTCATTTTTTAATTTATCCGTGTTGGCTTTTGCGGCTAGCAGTTCCCAATTATTGGCTGCAATCGTATTTTTTTTGCTATACCAATTGAAAATATCAGCACTGCTTTGCAATTGCATATTGGCAGATAAATAGCTTTGTGTGATCAGGCTGAAAGTGGTTGGATCCTGATTACGGCCACTGTTAAAACTTGAACCACTGTTAAAATTTAAACTGGGTAACTGCACCAGTTTACTTTGTCTTAACTGCAGTTCGGCAGTTTTCGTCTGCAGATCAACCTGTTTTATGGAAATATTATTGACCATGGCATATTCAATGCATTTTACCAGGCTCCACTTCTCCTGGGCTTTTCCTGAACTGCTAATGACCAATAAAGCAATAAGTGATAAAAATTTGTAAGGCATGCAACAAAATTAATTCATCTGTTTGTAAATCAGGTAAAACAATTTTACAAGCGGTAAAAGGGTCAAAAAAACTTTTCAAACGCTTGTTCAAGATCGCTGATAATGTATTCCGGATCTTCCAGTCCTACATAAAGCCTGAGCATACGGTGCTCCTTGTTTGCAGCATTGAAATCTGCCGGTTGTATCGTGGAGCATTTGGGAATGATCAGGCTTTCGTGCCCACCCCAGCTTACCGCCATAAAAATATGTTGAAGATGTTCGCAAAAATTCTCAACTTGCTCAATATGTTCAGCTTTAATGATAAAAGTCATTAGTCCGCAGGCCCCGTGCATTTGTTCTTTTGCCAGTTGGTATTGCGAAAAGCTTTCGTCAAACGGAAAAAGAAGGCTTTCAACTTTAGGATGTTTTTTTAAATAGGCAACCACTTTTTCAGTTGAAACAGTGATCCTGTCCAGTCTTGCAGGTAAAGTTCTTAATCCCCGGATCAACAGCCAGGCATTAAAGGGAGAAATGCCGCTACCCACCGTCATGTATTCGCTGTTAAAGATTCTTTCCATCATTTGCCTGGTTCCACATAAAACGCCCCCCAACGTATCACTGTGGCCGCTGATATATTTAGTGGCCGTTTGCATGGCAATATCAATACCCATTTCAATAGGTTTTTGATATAGTGGCGTGCAATAACTGTTATCAATGATGGTCGTGATATTTGCTGCTTTAGCCAGTTCGGCTACTGCTTTAAGATCCTGTAAAGCATAATCCCAGCTGTTGGGGCTTTCTAAATATATAACTGTTGTATTTGGGAGGATGGCTTTTTCAAAATTTTCAATATTCCTGCCATCAATGTAAGTGGTGGTTACACCAAATCTGGGCAAAATAACATCAAACATCCGTTGTATCCAGGTATAAGGTTTTCTTACCGAAACGATATGATCGCCCGCTTTTATATTGGCCAGCACCGCAACAAAAATGGCAGCAGCCCCGCTGTTAAAAACCAGGCAATCTTCGGCGCCATCCAATGCGGCTAATTTTTTTTGCAATATATCTACCGTTGGGTTTTTCCCCCGGCTGTACAAATACGTGGAATACTCGTCTGCAAAGGCTTTTCGCATATCACCCACGGTATTAAAAACAAAATTGCTGGTTTGCATAATGGGCGGTGAAACAGCGTTAAAATATTTTTCCCGCTCTTCAGCAAACTCATTTAGTATATAGGATAAATCCATTAATCTTGATTTTTAGTTGGCGTAAAATGTGTCCTGTTTCTGTGTAACACAAAGTATAGTACAATAAAAGCGGTCAGTACAGCAAATCCTGTTAATGCGGCTTTGGGATCGGCAATGGTTATACTGCCGGCCACAAATAAATAAGCAGCAATAAAAATGACCGGCATTACCGGAAACAATTTCATTTTATAGATACCTGTTCCATCCAGGTGTTTGGTTTTTTTACGAAACCAAAAAATAGTGGCAGCACTCAGTATCATTCCAAAACTATCCAGGAAGATGGTGAAGGTCAGTATTTTTTCAAATTCCTGTGAAAAATACAGGATAATAACGCATAGAGCAGCAAAGATCGTGAGGGAAAAAGTAAGCACATTTGATTTCTGATTGTGTTGTGCAAATATTTTGGGCAGGCTTCCGTCATCACCCATGGCATACATCACCCTTGGGTTACTCAGTAATGAGCCATTTACATAGGCTAATACCCCTAAAAATAACAGGGCAGCGAATACAGATGCACCTCCATTACCAAAGATCCGGTCTATCACTACATAGGCAATTTCCCGTTCGCCTTTCATCTGGTTAAAACCAACGATATTAAAATAGCTGAGATTAACCAGCATGTATAATCCAATAATAATAAGAATGCCAATAAAAACTGCCCTGGGTATATTCCTGGCCGGATTATGTACATCATTTCCAAAATTGATGGTTTGCTGATAACCGCCATAGGTAAAGGAAACAGCGATCAAACTTACACCGAGGCTTTTTACCCAGTCTATCCAGGTAAAACCGTCAGTGGGTAATGCAACCGCTTTTGCCGCATCATGTACAGCATATTTATCAGGGAAAAACAGCGCAGAAATTAAAACCACCACCATCGTAATTTTAATCATCATTAAAATATTCTGTGCCAGGGAACTCGTTCTTAACCCTTTTAAATTAATGATATAAAAAGTTATGATGGCAACAGAGCTTACCAATGCCTTGTCTATATCTGTCCAGTTACCCGGAAATAATTTTAATAAATAACCACTGCCGATTAATGCCACACCACTGATGCTGGCTGCATTACTTACCAGAATAATGCAGTTAATGGCAAAGGCAATGCTGGGGTGATAGGCTTTTGCAAAAACTTTGTAATACCCACCGGTTACCGGATACCGACTGCCAATTTCTGCATAAGTTAATGCACCACATAAAGCCACCAGGCCTCCAATGGCCCAGGCACTGAAATAAACGGCAGGCGAAATGGCATCTTTGGCACTTGTAGCTGCTGTTCTAAAAATGCCCATACCAATTACAAATCCGATCACCAGCATGGTAAGGGAGAACAGGTTGAGTTTGTTTGATTTTTTTTGCATACTGAAAAGATACTGAAAGACAAGTGCAATCAGTCGTTTTCAATAAAAATTATTGAGCAAAATAGTATTTCAGTCATCCATTGATTTTGTACATACAAAAACTTTGCAGCCATGTTTAGGAAGATTACAGCAATAATATCAGGGATGGTATTTGTTTCACAAACCTTTGCCGGTACATTTATAATGCTGAATTATTTTTTGAATACGGCGGCTCATGCCAAAAACTGCGTGAACAAGGCAAAACCAAAAATGCAGTGTAATGGTAAATGCCTGGCTATACAAAAGGCAGTTGCAAAAAAGCAGTCTAACAAAAAGTTATACCATCTTGATTTAATACGTAGTATCCAAATCACTACGTTGAAATCTTAGATGGTATTATACCGATAGCAAATGGCTTTGGACTCTATACTGGTACAATCGGTATTAAAAACCCTGATTACCGATGGGCACGATATTTTTCATACCATTGCTGGTGAATGCAGAACAGCAGAAGAATAAACGGGTCGGTATATTTTTATGAATGCTGCTGTAAATCAGTGACATTTTAATTTCTCCACAATTGCTGAACAATTTATTTACGCTTGTAAGAATATGTTCTGTTACATTTGCAACGAATTTGGTTTCTGATGTCAAATCAGAATTAAAAGGGAATCCCGTTAAAATCGGGAGCTATCCCCGTAGCTGTAAAACAGCCTCCCCTAGCCCCTCCAAAGAGGGGTTTAAGAAAGGCACTTTTCTCCAACCACTGTTTGCGCTTATGCAGGCGGGAAGGTAAAGTAAATGTTAAGCCAGAAGACCTGCCGGTTCATTAACAATCATTTAAAGCTTTCGGGTGAAAGGCAGGAAATGTAACGGCTTACGGGTCTTTATATCTCTACATTTTTCCAGGAAGCAGTCACAAAAAAAATTTTTCAAACATGAAAAAGAAAATTTTTATTGCGGCTGCTGTTTTAATCAGCAGTCAGTTGTACGCACAAAAGCCTGTCCCGACAGTTTCGGAAGACAGTACAAAAAATTTAGATGAAGTGGTAATTACAGCAACTAAATTTCCCATTAAACAATCGCTTACCGGTAAAGTAGTTACGGTAATTGATCAGCAACAGTTGCAGCGCAACTTTGGTAAGTCTTTAACAGAATTGTTGAACACACAGGCTGGTATTATTGTAAATGGCAGCAGTAATGTGTTGGGTACCAACCAGGATGTGTATGTACGTGGAGCCGCTGCCGGCAAAACGTTGATCCTGTTGGATGGTGTTCCGGTTTATGATGCATCCGGCATCAGCGGCGCTTATGATTTAAACCTCATAAGCGTTGATCAGGTGGAACGTATTGAAATTTTAAAAGGCAGCCAATCTACTTTATATGGCAGCGATGCTATTGCTGCAGTAATAAATATCATCAGCAAAAAAGGCGGGGCTAAAAAAATAAATGCAACTGCAAATCTTGCCGCAGGCAGTTTTAATACTTTTAGAGGTTCTGTTGGTTTAAATGGAACAGTTAAAAATACCAACTATAATATTCAATATACAAAACTAACCAGCAAAGGTTTTTCAACGGCGCAGGATCAAACCGACTTGGCAAATTTTGATAAAGACGGTATAGATGAAAATGTTTTCAGGGCCAATATCAGCCGGAAAATAGACGATAAATTTTCTATTCGTGCCAACACACATTTAAGCAATTATAAAACGGGTGCAGATGCCGGGCAGTTCAAAGACGACGCAGATTATACCATCAAAAATAAAAGTGCACTGGTTGGTTTTGGTGCCGATTATACTATAGGTAAAAGTATGCTGCACTTTAACTATAATTACAACAAAGTAAATAGGGTTTATTTGGATGATTCAGCCAGCAGGGGTGGGTTTTCCTATTACAGCAAAGGAGATTATACAGGTAAATCACATTTTGCAGAGTTATACAGTAATGTGGCAATAACAAAAAATATGGATGTGCTTGTTGGAGCCGATTATCGCAATCAATTATCCGATCAAAGTTATACTTCCATAAGTATGTTTGGGCTTTATTCTTCGCCAACACTAAGTGATGATAGCGTGAAAGTAAACCAGTTTGGAGCTTATGCTTCGATAGTTGTAAAAGATATGAAGGGATTTAATGTGGAGCTTGGCGGCCGGTACAATAATTTTAATAAGTATGGTAATGTGTTTACTTTTTCTTTTAATCCATCGTATGTAATTAAAAATTCGATAAAAATATTTGGTAACATCAGCTCAGGGTTTAAAGCACCTTCTTTATACCAGGTGTATTCCGTATATCGTCCTGCTGTTGGGGAACTTAGTCCCGAAAAATCTTTAAGCTTTGAAGGAGGTATTCAATACTATAAAAATAATATTAACCTGCGGGCTGTTTATTTTAGCAGAAATATTACTGAAAATATTGTTTTTGTAAACAGTAATAATCCGCCTTATGGATATTATGCCAATGCCGATAAACAAAAAGACAAAGGGCTGGAACTCGAAGCCGGCATCGACTTTGGTAAAGTAACCCTTCATGCCAATTATGTAAATCTGGATGGAAAGATTGAAACCAATACCGGTACAAAAGATACCGCATTTTTTAACCTGTACCGCAGGCCAGGACAAACCATTAATTTAAATGTAGGTATTGAAATATGTAAAAACTGGAACATGAATATTGGGGTTCAAAGCATCAGCGGGCGCTATGAAGGAGTATATAATGCAGCGCCAATTGAGATGCCTGCATACTATGTCTGGAATCTTTACTCAACATACAGCATCACCAAAAACATAAAAACATTTGTTGATCTTAAAAACATCACCGACGAAAAATATTCTGAAGTACGAGGGTATAACAGCCGCCGGTTTAATTTTATGGCAGGTGTTAATTTGAGTTTTTAATTTATTCGCCGGTGTGAAAGACGGGAAGGCGTTTTTGTTTTCCGTCTTCCCGACTTCCCGGCTAATTTTAGTGAACATGTACAAACACGAAGAAAAACATTGTCCAAGGTGCAACCATGTATTTGAATGTAAAGCCGGAAGCATTATGCTATGCCAATGCAGTACAATCAGGTTGTCGTCAGAAGAAAGCGTTTATATAGGATCGAAATTCGAAGATTGCCTTTGTGCTGATTGTATGGGTGCTTTACAAAAAGAGTACCTGTTAAGTATAATAATTAGTCAATAAATAAGCACATCAGCCAACTCTGGTTTAACTGGTTATCTTTGCAAAACTAAAACAGCGGCAAATGAACTTTGGCAATCTTTCATTAAAGGAAATCATAACCATTAGCTTTACCTTATTTGCCGTCATTGATATGGTAGGTAATGTGCCCGTGCTGGCTTCATTGCGTACAAAAATGGGAGGAGAAATACGTTCCCTGCAGGCCACATTGGCTTCGGGTGGGTTAATGATCCTGTTTTTATTGATTGGGCAACAGTTCTTAAATGTTTTGGGTTTAGACGTTCAGTCTTTTGCAGTGGCCGGTAGTATCGTTATTTTTATTATTGGACTGGAAATGGTGCTGGGACATGAGTTTTTCAAAGCGGACGGTAACCCAAAAAGTGGCAGTGTGGTACCTATCGCTTTCCCGTTAATTGCAGGTTCAGGTACCTTGACCACCATCATGAGTTTAAAAGCCAATTATTTTGATGTGAATATTTTTATCGGTATTCTGGTCAACTGTATTGTGATATTTATTGTATTAAAATCACTGAAATGGATTGAAAAAGTTTTGGGACCAAACGGAATGACGGTGATCAGAAAATTTTTCGGCGTAATATTGCTGGCCATTGCAGTTAAAATATTTGGCAGTAATTTTTCGCATTTGGGAACATAGAATTTATAAGATGACTGCCTTTGCCGTTCATTATTCAATATTCCTTGTTCGATATCCGATATTCTTTGGCCTCGTAGTACAATGGATAGTATAAGGGCCTCCGAAGCCCCAGATCCAGGTTCGATTCCTGGCGAGGCCACTGTTATGAAGCATAACTAATTAATAATGAATAGATTTTATACAAACTAAAATCCTTGCTGAAACAGTGCTAAAAAATTTAAATATTTTCTATGCGATAATAATAGCACGCTTAAACACTCCCTTCAAAAAATCTATAATAGCCATTTTAAAACCGTTTTGCATACAAATAAATAGAAAACTTAAGGGGGCCGGTATAGAGATCAAAGCAAACTGGGGGTGCGGTTAGAACCCACCTATCACACGCATACATACAAAAGGTTTCATTATTTGCATTTTTAATGGTTTGTTATACCGATTATACCAATATGTAGTCCAATGCCATTTGCTTTCGGTATAATACCATCTAAGATTTCAACGTAGTCCTTTGCAACTTAGTAAATCAAGATGGTATTAGTTGCCTGTTTGGCTCCTAACTCATTAACGAACCGCTACTTGAAAAAATAACCAGCCATATTGTAACCAACCAGGATATCGACTGGGAAATTTTATGGGGTAAATTTGGTACTGTTTTACAGTCGGAATACGCAAAGGACCTGTTTTCATCCTATATACCACCCCATAAATACATTGGGATCAAATTCATACGAAAGGTATTTGAATATGGATGGCTCAACAATTTGCCTGGTGAACTAATTTTTCTGCCCGGGAGTGTAACTATTGTAACATCCACTTTATTTTATTAAGTTCACCTTTGCAACCACACAAATAAGAATAATATGGAAATTTTGGGGTATTTTTTAGCAGTCATCGTGGGTGTATCGTTGGGATTGATCGGCAGTGGCGGTTCAATATTAACCGTTCCAATATTGGTTTATGTAATGGCGGTAAACCCCGTATTGGCAACTGCCTATTCTTTATTTATTGTGGGTTCAACGGCCCTGGTTGGCGGTATACAAAGTGCCCGGCTAAAAAAAGTAGATTTTAAAACCGTTGCTATTTTCGGCATCCCTGCTATTGCTGCCGTTTATGCTACCCGAATGTGGCTGGTGCCTGCAATACCTGGTGAAATATTTACTGCAGGAAATTTTATACTCACAAAGAATATAGCTTTAATGTTATTATTTGCTGTGGTCATGATTTTGGCTTCGGTGAGTATGATCCGGCCCGGCAAACAGAAAGAACTGGATGAAAATGAACCCAGGGTTTATAATTATCCTATGATCTTATTGGAGGGTGTTGTTGTAGGTTTGCTCACCGGGTTGGTTGGTGCCGGCGGTGGTTTTCTGATCATACCTGCCCTGGTAATACTGTCCCGCATGCCCATGAAATTAGCTGTTGGTACTTCGCTTTTTATCATTGCTGCCAAATCCCTGATCGGCTTTATCGGCGATTTACAGGGAAGCGAGGTTATCGATTGGAAACTGTTGGGTATATTCACAGCGTTTTCAATTGGTGGTATTTTTATAGGTATATTGTTATCCAAAAAAATACCCGGTCAAAAACTAAAAAAAGGTTTCGGCTGGTTTGTTCTGGCGATGGGCATTTATATCATTATTAAGGAATTGTTTTTTAAATAAAATATCCTGCGAAGCGTACAAAAAATTATCAGGTAGTGGGCTTTGTGGGAGAATAACCATATGGACAAAGAAAATACAGAAAAATGTTGCGTGGTTACCTGCGATATTCCATTGGGAGAATCCTTCTGGAATAATCAATATGAAGCATGTGCAACGGGTTGGGACCTGGGTGAGGTTTCACCACCCTTAAAAACATATATCGATCAGCTAACCAATAAAGATCTGAGAATCCTGATCCCCGGATGCGGCAATACCTATGAGGCAGATTACCTTTTGCAGCAGGGTTTTACAAATGTTACGGTTATTGATATTGCCCCAACACTGGTGGCTCAATTAAAAATAAAATACCATGGCAATCCAAATATCAATACTATACTGGGAGATTTTTTTGATCATAAAGCTGAATATGACCTGGTTCTGGAACAAACATTTTTTTGTGCCCTTAACCCCACTTTACGACAAGATTATATCGCTAAAATGCATACGCTGCTGGCTGCCAATGGTAAATTAGCCGGTCTTTTATTCAACAGGGAATTTGAACAGCAAGGCCCGCCTTTTGGCGGAAGTAAAGACAGATATGAACCTATGTTTGAGCGGTATTTCAATTTTAAAATATTTGAATCATGCCATAACTCGTTTTCAAAGAGGGATGGAACTGAGTTGTTTATAATTTTGATTAAGAAGTGATTTTTTAAGTACCTATTAAGTGTAACCAATGTTACCTGTCTCTTCAGTAATAAATTGCAATTTTATACTCTAAATTAAAATTTATGGAAAATACAATAATGAATACCATGCCAAGAATTGGCGACATGGCTCCTGATTTTGATGCGCTGACAACTACCGGGCAAATTAAATTTTCGGATTACAACAAAGGTAGTTGGGTGATCCTGTTTTCTCATCCTGCAGATTTTACGCCGGTATGCACCACCGAATTGAGTGGCTTTGCATTGGAAAAGGATTTTTTTGCACAACACAATACCAAACTTATGGGATTGAGTATTGACAGCATCCATTCGCATATTGCCTGGGTAAATGCGGTCCAGGAAAAAACAGGGGTGTTGTTTGAGTTTCCGGTTGTTGCTGATATCGATATGAGGGTAGCTAAACTCTATGGAATGCTGCAACCCGGCGAAAGCGAAACGGCTGCGGTAAGGGCCGTATTTATTATTGATCCTGAAGGAAAAGTTCGACTGATCATGTATTACCCTTTGAATATCGGGCGTAATATGGAAGAGATCAAACGGGTATTACAGGCACTCCAGACATCTGACGAAAATAAATGTGCCATGCCGCTTAACTGGCATCCCGGTGATAAAGTAATTGTTCCGGCTCCAAAAACTGTTGAAGCTTTGGCAGAACGAAAAGCCAGCGATTTAGAAATGGTTGATTGGTATCTGGCTAAAAGATTTTTATAAAATAAAAACTTAAGGTTGCCGAAGGCAACCTTTTTAAATAGTTGCCCTTTTTTTATGACGAATATCATATTACTGAGTAACAATAGTAGCAGGAAAATATTCCTTCAAAATAGAAATTTGTCAAATCATATAATACAATAATCTAAAAAAATAATCATTATGAAAGTAGAGCAAATTTACACCGGATGTATTGCCCATGCAGCCTATTATCTTGAAAGCAACGGCGAAGCTGCGATCTTTGATCCACTGCGTGAAGTGCAACCCTATATTGACCGGGCTGCAAAAGATAATGCCAGCATCAAATACGTTTTTCTTACGCACTTTCATGCCGATTTTGTTAGCGGACATTTGGATCTTGCCAGAAAAACCGGGGCAAAAATTGTGTATGGCCCAACAGCAAAACCTGCCTATGAAGTGATTACAGCAACAGATAACCAGGTATTTAAAATAGGTGAATATGCAGTTAAAGTAATACATACACCGGGCCATACCATGGAAAGTACTACCTACCTGCTGATTGATGAGCAAGGCAAAGAACATGGCATTATTTCCGGCGATACTTTATTTATTGGTGATGTAGGAAGGCCGGACCTGGCTCAGCATGTGGTTGCAGATCTTACCGAAGAAAAACTGGCCGGTTACCTGTACGATTCTCTTCGAAATAAAATAATGCCTTTAAGTGATGACTTAATTGTTTATCCCAATCATGGTGCAGGTAGTGCCTGTGGTAAAAACATGAGCAAAGAAACTACCGACACACTGGGTCATCAGAAAGAAGTAAACTATGCACTAAATCCCGCATTGAGTAAAGAAGAATTTATTAAAGCTATACTAACCGGCTTAACACCACCTCCGGGCTATTTTCCTAAAAATGTTTTGATGAATATACAGGGATACGAAAGCCTGGATACAGTTTTGGAAAGAGGCCACAAGGCTTTAACTGCAGAAAATTTTGAATTGGTGGCCAATGAAACAAATGCCTTAGTGTTGGATACCAGGAACGCAACAGACTTTGCCGCCGGGTTTATTCCAAACAGTATTAACATTGGATTAGACGGAAGCTTTGCACAGTGGGTGGGCGAAATGATACCGGATATCAAACAGGAAATATTACTGGTATCAAATCCCGGGTATGAAGATGAAGCCATGATTCGCCTTTCGAGGGTTGGGTATGATGGCTGCATTGGATACCTGGAAGGTGGTTTTGATACCTGGAGAAAAGCTGCTAAAGAAGTAGATAGGGTAAAAAGAATTAACGCTGATGAATTTGCGGAATTGTATCAAAACGAAAAGCCATTAACAATTGATATCAGGAAGAAAAGCGAATTTCAATCGCAGCATATTACAGATGCAGTAAACATACCGTTGAACGAAATCAATAGTCACCTGGCAGAGTTTCCAAAAGACAAACCTTTTGTTTTGCATTGTGCAGGCGGCTACCGCAGTATGATTGCAGCTTCCATGCTTAAGCAAAGGGGTTGGGATAATTTTTCGGATGTAATCGGCGGGTTTACCGAGATAGCAAAAACAGATGTACCCAAGTCGGATTATGTTTGTCCCACAACAATGTTGTAAATAATTATATTTAAATTGAAATAAAATAGCCCCGAAAAAACAAGGGGCTATTTTTTGTTATAGTATCTTGCTGAATGCAACTAATGTTACCAACAGCGTTAAAATTGTAAGGGATATTTGCATTATAAAATTTAAAAAAATATACCATGAATATTGAACAGATTTATACCGGATGCCTGGCACAGGGTGCTTATTACATAACCAGCAATGGCGAGGCTGCTATTATTGATCCACTTCGTGAAACACAACCGTATTTAGACAGGCTGCAGAAAGACGGCGTGAAATTAAAATACATTTTTGAAACCCATTTCCATGCTGATTTTGTATCAGGCCATGTGGACCTGGCAAAACAAACCGGCGCAGCCATTGTGTATGGTCCCAATGCAAGTCCTGAGTTTGACTTTATATCTGCAAAAGATAACGAAGAATTTAAAATTGGCGAAATAACTATTAAAGTATTGCATACACCCGGGCATACCATGGAAAGCACTACGTTTCTTTTAAAAGATGAAACGGGTAAAGATCATTGCATCTTCAGCGGCGATACGTTGTTTTTAGGTGATGTTGGCCGGCCCGATCTTGCACAGAAAGCGGCAAGTATGACCATGGAAGACCTGGCAGGTTTGCTGTATGAAAGTTTGATGAATAAAATAATGCCATTAGCCGATGATGTAATTGTTTATCCTGCACACGGCGCCGGCAGTGCCTGTGGTAAAAACATGATGAAGGAAACCGTTGACACATTAGGCAATCAAAAGAAAATGAACTATGCCTTAAATCAACCTAATAAAGAAGCTTTTATACAGGCTGTTACCGAAGGGTTGCTTGCACCGCCGGCATATTTTGGGTTGAATGTGGCAATGAATAAAAAGGGCTACGAAAGTTTTGAAACTGTATTAAACAACGGCATGCGGGCAATAACTGCTGATGAATTTGAAGCAGCAGCAGAAAATGCCGAGGCCCTGATATTGGATACAAGAACCAATACTGAATTTTATAAAGGATTTATTCCGCAATCGGTAAGTATTGGTTTAGACGGGGATTTTGCTCCCTGGGTTGGTGCGCTGATTGTAGATGTAAAACAACCTTTGTTACTGGTTACTGATTTGGGTAAAGAAGAAGAAACAGTAACCCGCTTAAGCCGTGTTGGTTTTGATAATGTACTAGGCCATTTAAAAGGCGGCTTTGCAGCATGGCTTGCAGCAGGTAAAGAAGCGGATGTAATTGACAGGATATCTGCAGAACAATTTGCGGGGGAAGTGGAGATTCGGAAAGATAAAATTCTGGATATTCGTAAAGAAACTGAATACGCAGCCGAGCATGTTGAAGAAGCGTATAACAGGCCACTAGCCAACATCAACGATTGGATAAAAGAAATAAACCCCGATGAACATTTTTATGTGCATTGTGCAGGCGGTTACCGCAGTATCATTGCTGCATCAATTTTGCAGGCACGTGGCTACAGAAATTTTACTGAAATTGAAGGAGGCTTTAAAGCCATCAGCAATACTACAATACCAAAAACAGATTTTGTTTGCCAGAGTAAAGTGATGAAAGCATAAAAAGGCAGTCAGTGCTAACTAAAAATATTGCAGGCAACGGGAAAAATCAAAGACACAGCCGAAAGGCTGTTTTTTTTAACCGGATTCAAAATCTTACAGCATGAAACAGTTATTGAAATACCTTCAGATTCCGGAAAAAATTAAGTTTATTCCGGCCTTATTAATATTTACTCTGATAGCACATATTGCTGCAGCACAAAAAACAACACCCGAATTTCTATTTACCATACGCCTTGAGCAAATGGAGATAAATAATATGCCTGCATTGCAATCTTTTGCATATGCTACCTGGCAGGGAAAATGGTTGATGGTGGGTGGCAGAAAAGACGGGCTTCACCGAAGACAACCCTGGGCAACATTTGATGAAGAAGGACAAAACCGGTTTATCTATGTTGTGGACCCCCAAAACAAAAAAGTGTGGAAACAATCGATTGAAAATTTACCCACGCCGGTTGCGGAGCAATTGCAATGTACCAACATGGAGTTTTGTCAAACCGGAAACAACCTGATTGTTACTGGCGGATACGGATACAGCAAAACAGCGGATGACCACATTACCTTTCCGTATTTAATGGTAATAAAAGTTGATGAATTGATTACTTCAATCCTGAATAGCAAGGAAATTAAGAACTCATTTTTTCAGATTAAAGATGAACGAATGGCGGTAACGGGCGGCAGGCTGGCGAAGTTGCAGGACACTTTTTTACTGGCAGGCGGACAACGGTTTGACGGCAGGTATAATCCGCACGGACCCGATCATGGCCCTGGTTTTACGCAGGAATATACCAATGAAATCAGGAAGTTTACCATTGATTTTGAAAAAGACATTACGGTGATAAAAAATTATTCAGCAATAAAAGATAGTGTCAATCTTCACCGCAGAGATTATAATATGGTGCCGCAGGTATTTAAAAATAATGAATTGGGCTACACTATGTTTTCAGGTGTTTTTCAATATAAGCAGGATTTACCGTTTACAAACTTTGTTGATATTACAGGTGGAACTTATAAAGTGAATAATAATTTTGAGCAGCATTTCAGTCATTATCACAGTGCCGTAATTCCGATGTATGATAAAGCTACCGCTTCTATGTATACTGTGTTTTTTGGGGGTATTGCCAGGTATTATCCCGATAAAAATGGCAAACCTATAGATAATATAGAAGTGCCTTTCACCAAAACAATCAGCGTTGTTATCAGGAAAGATGAAAAGGAGCAGGAGATTTATTTGCCCATTCAAATGCCTGGCTACCTGGGTGCCGCTGCTGAATTTATTTTTATGCCAGATGCCGGAATGTATATGGATGGAATTGCCGATGCTGGTTTGCTGCAAAATGAAGAGACTTTCATTGGATATATTGTAGGCGGTATTAACAGCAGCACCAATAATATTTTCTTTGATAATACCGGAAAGGAAAGTAAGGCAAATGGTAAAATTATCAAAGTGTATATGAAGAGAATGAAGTAGAGCGGGGCCAATAAGTAATAAGCCAGAAACACATCAGCAAAATGAATAAGTGGCCGGTATGGTTGAAATTATTGATAATATGCATTCTTTGTGTGCTACTGGTTTGGGCAGTTGTTGTGATAATCGGGAAGGCAATGGTTTAGTGGTTTGTAATAAATGTTACAGAGCCTTATCCAGCAATTGCTTAATTTACTTTTAAAATTAATTTTTATGAAAAAGAATATGGGTAACACAGACCGCATTGTACGCCTGCTGCTGGCTGCGGTTGTAGCAGTTTTATATTTTACCAATACCATCACTGGTACATTGGGTATCGTATTGCTTGTGGCGGCAGGTGTTTTTGTTTTAACAAGCCTTGTAAGCTTTTGTCCGCTGTATACTTTGATAGGTTTAAATACCTGCCCGGCTAAAAAGAAATAAAGTTGTAGGATCTATTAAAATATTAATTGCAGGTTTAATAGTCCCGTTTTTATCAATGCCTTAATAAACTGTTATTTCAGTGTATGTACCTGTATTTTAAATAGTCATCCTGCCTGTACCTTTCCAAAATTTAGAATATAATTCCTGCATGAGCAACATCATATTGCTGTATGAGGCTCATCATAATTGGGTATTATGTGATATAAGTTACAAAAGCGTAGTTTTTTTTGGCACAATTTTGAGTTGTAATTGGATTATAAACTTAAAAAAATGTTATGGAAACCGTTTATCATTACGAAGTAAAAGTGAATTGGGAAGCCGACAGAAAAGGTTCAATGAGTTCTCCTGTTTTAAATACAAAGATAGAAGTGGCAACGCCACCTGAATTTCCAAAAGGCATGCCGGGCATCTGGTCTCCCGAGCATTTGTTGGTAGCTGCTGTAAACAGTTGCCTGATGACAACCTTCCTGGCCATTGCAGAAAATTTCAAATTCAATTTTATAGATTTTGAAAGTAAAGCCAATGGTACACTTGAAAAAGTTGAAGGAAAATTTATGATGAGCGAAGTGGTCTTGTCTCCCGTGCTAACCATTGCCCCGGATGCAGATAAAGAGAAAGCCTTACGCATTCTGGAAAAATCTGAAACGGCCTGCCTGATCTCTAATTCAGTAAAAGCAAAAATTGTGTTTAAGCCTCAAATTAAAATAACAGAGCTGGTAGAACCAGTTTAAAACCAACTTATATGAAATGAGCCATAACAAAAGTTGATACCAAACTGAAATGTTTATTGGCGAATTCCATGTGACCAAAATCAATAAATATAAACACATGAAACACGTTGTAATCTTAGGAGCCGGAACAGCAGGAACTATGATGGCCAATCACCTGCACCACCAGTTAAAACATCCCGATTGGGAAATAACCATTATTGATGAACGGGAAGAACATCATTATCAGCCCGGTTATCTTTTTCTGCCTTTTGATATTTATGCACCGGAAGATATTATCAAAACCATTGAAGAGTTTATACCAAAGGATGTAAAACTGGTTAAAAATAAAATCAACCGCATTATACCCGCCGATAATAAAATTGAACTTACAGGCGGCGATGAAATTGCATTTGACATACTGATCATTGCAACAGGCGCAAAAATTGCACCTGAAGAAACGGAAGGTATGCAAGGATCTGAGTGGCAAAAATCAGTTTTTGATTTTTACACTTTTGAAGGGGCGCTTGCTTTAAGAAATAAACTACGGGATTGGGAAGGTGGTAAACTGGTAGTGCATATTACAGAGATGCCCATTAAATGCCCGGTAGCGCCGCTGGAGTTTGCTTTCTTAGCCGATTCTTTTTTCAAACACAAACATATGCGTGATAAAGTGGAGATTACATATGTTACCCCTTTAAGCGGTGCATTTACAAAACCAAAAGCTACCGAAGCACTTGAGCATTTATTGCATGAAAAGGGTATCAACATAGAACCTGATTTTGCTATTGAAAAGGTAGATAACGAAAGAAAAGAAATTGTTGATTATGGCGGTAAAATAATTCCCTTTGATCTGCTGGTAACCGTGCCCACCAATAAGGGCGATGCATTAATGGAAAGATCAGGCATGGGCGATGATTTGAATTATGTGCCTACTCATAAAGCCACACTTCAGTCAAAAGACTATGCAAATATTTTTGTTTTAGGCGATGCAAGCAATATACCTGCCTCCAAAGCCGGTTCTGTGGCTCATTTTGAAGCAGAAATATTAACAGATAACATTCTTCACTTTGTACATGGCGAACCTTTAAAAGAAGAATTTGACGGACATGCCAACTGCTTTATTGAAACCGGTAACGGCAAAGCACTGCTGATTGATTTCAATTATACACATGAGCCGGTTGAGGGAAGTTTTCCGTTTGCGGGAATCGGGCCACTGAGGCTTTTAAAAGAAAGCAGGATGAATCATATGGGCAAACTGGCTTTCAGGTGGATATACTGGAATGTATTGTTGAAGGGAACACATATTCCATTTGTATCTGCAACGATGTCTGAAAAAGGAAAATATTACGCATAAATTAATAAATCTATAAAATAAAAAATCATGGAAAAGACAATAGCAGGTAAAAACATTACCGTAAATGAAGAGGGATACTTAACAGACTTTAGTCAGTGGGATGAAAAAGTAGGAGAAGCGCTTGCAGCAGAAGCCAACATTCCTTTAAGTGCCAGGCATTGGGAAATAGTAAAGTATCTGCAAAACGAACATAAGAACCAGGTAGCACTAAGTATCAGGCGTATTGGTAAAAGTGGTGTAACTGATATCAAAGAGTTCTACCAGTTATTTCCAAACGCACCTTTAAAAACCGCAACAAAAATTGCCGGCATACCCAAACCGGCAAGTTGTATTTAATCAATTAAAATTTGTCAATTATGAGTGAAAATAACGGAGCCATAAAAAAGATGATGATCATCTTATCAAAAGGCACACTTGAAAATGTATATGCAGCTTTTGTATTGGCCAACGGCGCCCGTATGGAAGGAATAGATGCAGAAATATTCTTTACTTTTTTTGGACTGGAAGCAGTTCACAAAAAGAAACTGGAACACCTGCATGTGGCTACAGTAGGCAATCCTGCCATGCACATGCCAACTATGCTTGGCGGCTTGCCTGGTATGGAAGCATTGGCAAGCAGCATGATGAAAAAAGAAATGGAAAAAATTGATATGCCCGATGTGCATGAGTTTTTGGATATTATGACCGCTTCTGGTGTTAAATTATGGGCATGCAAACTGGCCATGGATATGTTTCACTACAAAAAGGAAGATTTGTATGAAGGTGTGGACGATGTAATTACCGTTGGCGATTTTTATATGCATAGCCAGGGCGAGGGTGTGCATATGCTGTTTGTATAATTAACGAAAATGCTATTCAAATTGTTACTGCAATTCGTGCCATAGACTTCCTGCATGATGACAAAAAGCTCAGACATAAGTTGTAGCGGTTTGAATAATAGAAAAAAATTTATTTAAATGCTGCACTCATAGCAGTTTAAAACTACAATTATGAAAAAGTTATTAGTAACATTCGGTTTGGGTATTTTGCCTTTTATTTTATTAGCACAGGCCGGCCATATTATGCAGGGCATTGGTGCAACCAATATGTCGATGGGGGGCGCTGCAACGGCGCAGCCAATTGATATAAACGGCGCACTGCAGTGGAACCCCGCAGCCATTTCGGCTTTTGATTCAAAGATTCTATCGGTTAATGCAGGCTTATTCTTTTCTTCACCTGTTCTGTATTCTACAGCACCTACACCAGGAGGACCAATGAGTGGAATGACAAAAGACGACAGGGGCGTTTCCCTAATGCCGGCACTGGCAATGGTTTGGGGTAAAAAGAACAGTAAACATCATTTTGGTGTATCTGCATTTGGCATCAGTGGTTTTGGTGTTACTTTCCCCGAAAGCAATACAAATCCAATTAACATGCCGCAGAGCCAGGGTGGATTTGGACGGATACAATCAGATTATCAATTACTGCAGGTTGGCGTCACCTATGCCTATAAAATTACCAATCAGTTTTCTATTGGCCTGGCACCCACTTTTAATTATTCTTCACTAAAACTGGCGCCTAACCCACTTTCCTCACCCAGCCCAACACTGGGATACCCGGTAAGTGATAAAGGAACCGCATTTGGAATAGGCGCACAGGTTGGGATATTTTATAATTCCGGCAAGGGAATTAAATTAGGAGCTTCATACAAATCACCTCAGTCATTTGGTAGTTTTGATTTTGAAAATACCTATCTGGATGGTAGTAAAGCACCCAATGTGAAATTCAAAATGAATTATCTGGCTATTTTATCTTTCGGTATTGGATACTCAAAAAATAAAATTGATGTGGCACTGGATTACCGTTTTGTGAATTATAAAAACACAGCAGGATTTAAAGAAAAAGGCTGGACCAATACAGCGTCTGTGGCAGGTTTCGGATGGAAGAATATATCTGTAGTATCTGCCGGTATCCAATACAAAGGCATCAATAAATTCCCTTTAAGAGTGGGATATACTTACAGTTCCAACCCCATCAACCCTGAACTGGCGTTTTTCTCAACACCCGCAACTGCAGTCATTAAAAATGCTTTCCAGTTCGGTTTCGGATATGAGTTTAACAGCCGCTTCAACCTGAATGCGGTTTACCATCATGGAAGCAGTAGTGGAAAAACCAGCGGCCCGTTGTTAAGCCCGATGATGACCAGTCCTGCCAATCCTTATGGAATTGTTCCCGGAAGCAATGTATCTTACAAGATGACAACTGATTTGGTCATGTTTGGGATCAATTATTCTTTCTGATTTAAAAAATATTTTGTAAAAACAGAGCAGCTTTATGGCTGCTCTGTTAGTTAGAAACAAAATAAATTACCTTTATTAAATAAATATCAAAAGATAAGTTATTTAATTTAAAATCTTAAACCTTAAAACAGGACAATGAAAAATACAAATGCAATTGGATTAGATAAAGACAAAACTGAAAAACTGGCAAAAAAACTCAATGGGCTTTTAGCGAACTATTCTCTTTTTTATCAAAATACCAGGGGTTTTCACTGGAATATCAAAGGCGATAAATTCTTTGAGTTACATGTAAAGTTTGAGGAATTATACAATGATCTGTTACTTAAAATTGATGAAGTGGCAGAGCGTATTCTTACATTAGGATATGCACCAGAGCATAATTTTTCGCAGTACAATAATACATCTGCCATTAAAGAAAGTGCAAAAGTTACTGATGGATCAAAAGCTGTTGAGCAAATTCTTACATCCTTCAAAACAGTAATTTCCATGCAAAGGGAAATACTGGACCTTGCTGCCGATGCCAATGATGAGGGCACCAATGCCCTCATGAGTGATTATATCCGTATGCAGGAAAAACAGGTCTGGATGTACTCCGCTTTCTTAAAAAAATAAAATCATTTGTAATACTATTAGTAAGCATCAGCGTGCCCGGCTGATGCTTATTTCATTTGTAACCTTTGTTACTCAAACACCGCCTTGCTGTATTTACATTTGCATTAATAAATTGAAGCTATGAAACAAATGATTCTTTCAAACTGGACATTAATGAGGTTCCTGCGCCTTGCAATGGGTATTGCCATATTGGTGCAGGCGGTAATTGCAAAAGACATGCTTTTTGCATTTGCAGGCCTGGTGTTTACAGCCATGCCGGTTTTTAATGTCGGCTGTTGCGGTACGGCTGGGTGTGCTGCTCCACCTAAAAAAAATCAGGATACAACAAAAGATATAACTTATGAAGAAGTGGATTAAAAATAATACTTTGTATCTTATTGGTGCTGCCGTTGGTGCCTTTGCAGGATATATTTACTGGCAACAGGTTGGTTGTGCATCCGGCACCTGCATGATCACATCCAAACCAATTAACAGTACGCTTTACGGAGCTGTTATGGGTTCTTTGTTGTTCGGTATGTTTAAAAAAGAAAAGAAAAATGAAATTATAAAAGAAGGAGAAACTAATCATGACATTTAACGAGATCATAAACACTGATAAACCGGTTTTGGTAGATTTTTTTGCAGAATGGTGCGGCCCGTGCAAAATGATGGCACCTATACTCAAAGATGTAAAAAAAGAAGTTGGCGATGCTGTCACCATCATTAAGGTAGATGTAGATAAAAGCCCGCAGGCCGCACAGGAATACCAGGTGCAGGGAGTGCCCACACTGATACTTTTTAAAAATGGCAAACCACTTTGGAGACAAAGCGGTGTAGTGCCCAAAGCAGGGTTGGTTGGAGTAATAAAAAAATTCACAGTATAAAAAATAAAAGCAATGAACATTTTACAACAGTTATTTGGCGGTGGCCCCAAAGTTGATCTGAAAGCCACAATAGCAGAAGGTGCATTTTTAGTAGATGTAAGAACACCCGGCGAGTTTCTTGAAGGGCATGTAAAAGGATCGGTAAATATTCCTTTAGACAGCGTTACACAGCAACTGGCAAAATTTAAAAACAAAAAGAATATTATTGTATTTTGTCGAAGCGGTAACAGAAGTGGACAGGCAAAATTGATCCTGGAGCAAAATGGATTTACCAACGTGGTAAACGGCGGAACCTGGCAGGATGTAAACCAATATGTACAATGAAATACATAAAATCAATACTTGTAACAGTATCACTTATGTTTGGTTTACTGTCGTGTACAAACAACAATGAATTATCAAAAGAAACGGAAATAAAACCCGTAGATACGGCCGTTGCAAAAACAATTATTGTTGATGTAAGAACTGTTGAAGAATGGGTTGATGACGGACATGCCAATTGCAGCGTTAATTATACAATTGCCGAACTGGATCAAAAATAGAATCATTAAAAGCTTATGATAAGGTGATTGTAGTTTGCCGTAGTGTTAGCAGGGCTGATGTTGCAAAGGAAATGCTTGAACAGGCCGGCTTTAAAAATGTTGAAAACAAAGGTGACTGGCAAAATATTAACTGTAAATAGTTTTAAACTTGTAATTTAAAATTTATGGAAAATTTAAAAATACTGATACCAACAGATTTCTCTGTGCAGGCTGAGTTTGCATACCTGATGGTAAAAAAACTGGAAGAAAAAACTCCCACCGAGGTTCACTTTTTGCATGTGTTGGATGTGCCGGATACGGTAACCTTGGATGAGGGCGGCAATATTCAAACCTGCGGCGACATTGATGTGAGCTATGTAAAAAAGCAGCAGGAAATTGCAGAACGAAAGCTTGAAAATCTTAAAATATTATATGGCAGCCACATTCAAACAAAACTGATATTCGGGAAACTTACGGATGCTATTTTAAATTTTTCGGAGGCCAATCATTTTGATATGATTGTAATGGGCACCAAAGGTGCCTGGGGTATTAAGGAAAAACTTTCAGGCTCCGAAACACAAATTATTGCCCGCAGATCAAAAACGCCATTGCTTTCATTAATGTGCGACCGTTCCGACCTGGTTATTCAGAATATACTGCTGGTACACAATTTCAATAACCCTGCAACTGAAGACCTGAAGCTGATGCATAAACTAATTGCTGCATTTGGTACCAAACTTCACCTGCTGCAGATTACTTCCGGAAATGTGGATGCAGAAAAAGCAACCGTTGAAAGCAATATGAAGAAATTTGCAACACTAAATAATATCAGCAATTTCGAATGTCATTTAATAAATGATAAAGATGTTGAGAATGGTGTTATTCATTTTAACCAGATGATCAATATGGATATCATTTGTATAGGCACACACGGCAAGGGAGGCTTTTTTCACCAGAGCGCAACTGAAAAACTGGTCAACCATTTATTCAAACCCATTATTTCATTTCAACTAAACAATTAATAAAAAAATATGAGAGAGTTGATTACACAAACCTGGTCGTGGTGGTTTTCGGGAGCCATGATAGCAGGTATCATGTTTTTCCTTTTGTACTTCGGGCAATCATTTGGTTTTTCTTCCAATTTAAGAACCATTTGTGCTGCTGCAGGCCTGGGTAAGAAAATCAAATTCTTCGATTTTAAATGGAAAACCCAGGTGTGGAATTTAGTTTTTTTAGTGGGTGCCATCATCGGTGGATTTATTGCAAAACAGTTTATGTCAACCGATCTGCCTGTTCAGATCTCTGCTGATACCATCAGCGATCTGGCAAAGCTGGGTATTGCAGCACCTGCATCTTTGCAACCTGCAGAGTTATTTAGCCTGGATGCAATACTTTCTGTAAAAGGTTTCCTGGTGCTGGCTATGGGTGGGCTTATGGTCGGCTTTGGATCCCGTTATGCAGGTGGTTGTACCTCCGGTCATGCCATTAGTGGTTTGTCCGATCTGCAGGTGCCTTCACTTATTGCAGTTGTGGGCTTTTTTATCGGCGGCCTGGCAATGACATTTTTTATTCTCCCTTTAATATTTTAATCAGATGAAGTTTATAAAGTTTCTTATACTCGGAATTGTTTTTGGAATAGTGATGGCAAAGTCAGAAGCCATATCCTGGTTCAGGATTCAGGAAATGTTTCGTTTCCAGGCCTTTCACATGTATGGCATTATTGGTACTGCGGTAATATTGGGTGTAATTGGTGTTGCTATAATTAAGAAATTTAAAATAAGAGATTTTCATGGCAACCCCATTTCATTCTATCCCAAAGAAAAATCCATTGTCCGTTATCTTTTAGGAGGTATCATTTTTGGTTTAGGCTGGGCATTGAGTGGTGCCTGCCCCGGGCCAATGGTAGTAAATATTGGTTACGGCTTTTTAACCATGGCGATTGTTTTTCTCTTCGCCATTGGTGGTACTTACCTGTATGGGGTGATTAAGGATAAATTACCTCATTAATTTTTTAAAACGTTTCTTATGTACAACGAGCAGGAAGACAAAAGAACCGAGGGACTGGTTTCCATAATCAATAAATTAATGTTGGTAATAGTGGTATTGGTAATTACCATTGCTGCCATTCCATTTATTTTGTTTTATAAAGGGCAACCCGCCAAACCGGAAATACAAACACAAAATGCTGCAACTTCTGCTGAGGCAGTAAAAACAGATGCAACAAATTATTGGACAGCACCTGATGTTAATTCCATTACTGATGCTAAACAAAAGGAGCAGGTAGTTTATGGCCAGGAATTAATTGCACATACGGCAAAATATCTTGGCCCCAATGGCTCGGTACTTAAAATGAGCAATGGCTTAAACTGTCAGAACTGCCACCTGCAGGCGGGTACAGCCGTTTTTGGCAACAACTATGGTTCGGTTGCATCGCTGTATCCAAAATTCAGAGCAAGAAGCGGAAGCGTAGAAGACATTTATAAAAGAGTAAATGATTGTTTTGAAAGAAGTTTAAATGGCAAAGCATTAAGTAAAACAAGTAAAGAGTTGCAGGCCATTGTAGCGTATATCAATTTTGTTGGATCTAATGTAGAGAAAGGTAAAAAAGCGGCTGGCTCAGGCTTTAAAGACCTTGCCTGGCTTGACCGTGCAGCTGATCCCGAAAAAGGGCAGACTGTTTATACCACAAAATGCCAAAGCTGTCACCTGGCTAATGGCGAGGGGGTATTTAACGGGGATAAAACAGAATATACCTACCCTGCCTTATGGGGCAAAAACAGTTTTAATGATGGCGCCGGTTTATTCCGCATCAGCAACTTTGCAAAATATGTAAAGTATAATATGCCGCAGGGAGTAACCCATCTCAGTACGCAGCTTGCAGATGAAGAAGCCTGGGATGTTGCCGCATATATCATTTCGCAAACAAGGCCGCATATCAATGTTTCCAAAGACTGGCCTGATGTTTCAAAAAAACCGGTTGATCATCCTTTTGGGCCTTATGCAGATATTTTTACCGAAAAGCAACACAAGTACGGGCCTTTTAAACCCATTGTGGAAGAACAAAAAACAAGAGAAGATGCTTCTAAACAAAAAGCAACAGCTATTGTAAAAAAATAAAGTCAGCTACATGGAAAACAACAGAAGAGATTTTATAAGAAAAATAAGTACGCTTGGTGGAGCAGGGTTGTTGGCTTCGGCACCAATCATTGCTATGGCAGGTACAAAAGAAAATGCAATGCCTGATCACCAAACTCCGGCAGATGATAAGCCCTTTACTATTTCTATTTTACAAACCACCGATGTGCATTGCCAGGTTCAACCACATGATGAATTGTTTTGGGAAAATGATAAAGCTGTGTTTCGCAAAACGGGTGGTTATGCACATCTGGCTGGTTATCTGCAAAAAGAAAGAAAGAAAAACCCCAACACTTTTTTAATTGATACCGGCGATATGTTCCAGGGCAGTGAACTGTCTGTAAAAACTACCGGCAAAGCCATGGTGCCCATATTAAATGCACTGGGTTACGATCTGTATTTGCCGGGTAACTGGGAAGTTATTTATTACAAGAAAGCCATGCAAACTTTATTGGGTTCGTTAAATGCACCCAAGGTTTGTGCCAATATGTATCACGATTTAGGCGAGGGTAAAAAAGGGGAACTGATTTTTCCTCCTTACTATATCTGGAATATTAAAGGCGTAAAAATTGGATTTATCGGATACACCGATCCACTGGTTCCGTTACGTCAATCGCCCAACTACAGCAAAGGAATTATTTACACCAAGCCCGAAGAAAACCTGGCGCATTTTGTGGATGTATTGCGCAACCAGGAACAATGCGCTTATGTTTTAATTGTTGCCCATCTTGGATTATCACAACAAATTCATTTAGCAAACCAGGTGGAGGGCAAAGGCGTTGATTATATTCTTGGAGGTGATACGCATGAAAGGGTGAGAAAACCCATTCAATGCAAATACAGTAAAGTGGTGGAACCTGGTGCGTTTGGCTCTTTTGTGGGTAAACTTAATCTTACCATACAAAATGGCAAAGTGATAAAAGATGATTATGAACTGGTGGAAATAACAGCTGACAAATTCAAACCTTCAAAAGAAATTGCTGCCTTAATTAAAGATAATGAACAACCTTTTGTAAAAGATATTTATACAGTTGTTGGTTATAGTACTATCCCGCTATACCGCTACTTTGTGGTAGAAAATCCGATAGATACCATGATACTGGATGCGTTGAAATGGAAAGTGCCGGATATGGATATTGTATTGTCAAACGGGTTTAGGTTTTGTCCCCCTCGTACAACGCCTGATCATACCGGCAATATTCCCATTACCGAAGGATATATTTATGATATGTTTCCGGTGGATAGTACAGTAAGAACCGGTTCGGTTACCGGTAAACAAATATGGGATTGGCTGGAAAAAGAAATGCATAATGTATTTGCCAAAGATGCATCGGAACGCTTTGGTGGCTGGGTAATTAAGTTTAAGGGAATGAAAGTTACGTTTAATGCTTTTGCAGAAAAAGGTAAAAGAGTACAAACTGTTTCTGTTGCAAATAGCCCGCTTGATCTTGATAAAACGTACAAGATATGTGCCTGTGAAAGAGACGGCGACCCCAGTGATATGCTTTGCCGGATGAGGAATGTAGCCAACGCAACAAATACACAGCATACTTTACATTCTGTAATGAAAGGTTACCTGGCAGCCAACTCGCCGGTTACACCAACGCCGCCTGAGAATGCCGATATACTGGATGCTCCGCAAACATTACTTACACAAGTTACCGGGGTAGATTATCAGTTTCATTAATAAAATTTAAAGTAAGATGAAAAAAATTCTGGCAGCATTAATGATGTTGCTTGCGGGGAATATTGTATTTGGCCAGCATCAGGAGATTTCTGAAAAACCTGACATGTATAAAGGCAAACAGGTTCAAACAATAGATACCACTTCTCTATTGTCGGCATTTAAAAGAGGGCATTCTAACGGACATTTCAGGTATTTTTTTATGGCCACCGATAATAAAACCGGCCTGTCTGATTATTATGCACATGCAGCCGGCGGCGGTATCCGTTACGAAACGGCAAGGTTTCATGGGTTTCAATTTGCAGTAAGTGGTTTTTATACTTTTAATATCGGTTCATCCGATCTGGGAAAACCGGATAGTACAACAGGCCAATCTAACCGGTATGAAATAGCGTTGTTTGATGTAGAAAACCCCAATAATAAAAAAGATATTGACAGACTGGAAGAGTTCTATTTAAAATACCACCGTAAAAATATTTCTATCACTTTTGGCCGGCAGTTACTGAATACGCCTTTCATTAATTTACAGGATGGCAGAATGAGGCCAACAGGTGTGGAAGGAGTTTGGATGGAATATAATGATACAAAGAAGATAAAAGCACAGGGCGGCTTACTCTATGCGATTTCTCCAAGAGGCACTACCAAATGGTATAATATCGGGCAATCGTTGGGTGTTTATCCATCGGGTGTAAATGTAGATGGTACAAAATCGCAGTACAATAACAATGTTGGCAGTAAAGTTGTTGCTTTACTTGGACTAAATTTTAAGGCAAACAAAAATTTAAACCTGCAGGTATGGAATGTATATACAGATAATGTTTTTAATACTGCCATGCTGCAGGCCGATCTGTTGTTTCCGCAAAAAAACAGCAGCTCTTTTTTTGCAGCAGTTCAGTTTATCAGGCAGGATGCCATCAACGATGGCGGAAATAAAGATGCTGCAAAAACTTATTTTGAAAAGGGAGAAAAATCTATCAGCTTTGGAGCCAAAGCCGGCTGGAAAAATAAAGTATGGGAAACGGGTATAAACTACAACCGTATTACAACACATGGCCGTTATTTAATGCCCCGTGAGTGGGGGCGGGAACCTTTCTTTACATTTTTACCACGGGAACGTAATGAAGGTTTTGGAGATGTGCATACCATCATGGGGAAAGTAAATTTCAATATGTCAAAAGCACGGGTAAATACATCTTTGGCAGCAGGCTATTATAAATTACCCGATGTAAAAAATTACCGTTTAAATAAGTATGGCTTACCTTCATACACGCAGGTAAATGCCGATATCCGTTATTTATTTTCAGGAATATTAAAAGGACTGGAAGCTCAGTTATTGGTAGTTTGGAAAATGAATACCGGTGAAATATATAACAACAGGCGTTTTGAGATTAACAAGGTAAATATGATGCAATACAATTTTGTTTTAAACTTTCATTTTTAATCAGCATGATGAACATAGATAACCTTCAACATATTTTTGAACCCAAGTTATTGCAGGAAATTAAGCAGTTTGGTGTTATTCAGCAATATCGTGAAGGAGACCTGATCATGGATTACGGAAAATATATCCGTATGATGCCCATTATTTTAACCGGCACCATAAAAGTGTACAGGCTGGATGACCAAGGCAACGAAATCCTTTTGTATTATTTATCCAGTAACGAAAGCTGCTCCATGGCTTACAGTTGTTGTATTGAAGCAAAGAAAAGCGAGGTGAAAGCCATTGCGGAAGATGAGGTAGAGTTGATCGCCATACCGCATATGAAGTTGGACGAATGGTTATGTAAATATTCCAGTTGGAAGAATTATATCATGCGCAGCTTTAACGAACGATTTATTGAATTATTAAAATCTATCGAAAGCATAGCATTTCATAAACTCGATGAAAGGCTGGTTGAATATTTAAAAGAAAAGCAACGTATAACCGGATCAAGCGTTATTAAAGCATCGCACAGTTTAATAGCAGATGAATTGGCTACATCAAGAGTAGTGATATCCAGGTTATTGAAACAACTGGAAAACAGCAGGAAAATTATCCTGTACCGGAATGAAATAAAACTGTTGTCTTCGTTTGGATAGCTAAAACCTAAAAACCTTTCCTGTAAATTCGATTTATTTTATTATCTTATATCTGTGATTTACTTCGTAATGATAATTTAGTATAAATCATGAAAAAGAACGATAATAATTCAGAAGCGGCCATGCGACGCAAAAAGGCACTGGAGCTATTGAAAAAAAGACCGGTAAAATCGCCAATGAAGCTTTCTGAAGTGGATACAGTGATGCTGGCGCACGAGCGGGAGTTGCACCTGATTGAACTGGAATTGCAGAATGAAGAACTTATACTGGCTAAATCAATTTTACACAAAGCTGTTGAAAAGTATGCTGAATTATACGATTTTGCACCCTCCGGTTATTTTACATTGACCAGGGATGGTAAAATTATTGAGCTAAACTTTCAAGGTTCCCGGATGCTGGGTAAAGAAAAGGCGAAGTTGATAAACAGCCATCTTGACTTTTTTATTTCCAGCGATACAAAACCAAATTTTAACCAATTTTTAAAGGCCATATTTAATGGTAAAACCAGCCAATCGTGTGAGGCCACGCTGCTGGTTAAAGACAAACCACAAATCTATGTTCATATGAACGGTATAATGGCCGGGAATGAATCACTATGCCATATTACAGTCATTGATATCTCCAGGCGCAAGAAGATTGATATGGCGATAAAGCAGAGTGAAGAAAGGGAACTGGGTTTATTAAATAATCTGGAAGCTGGTGTTGTTGTTCATAATCCTGATACTTCCATTGTTAAAAGTAATCCCAAAGCTTCTGAGTTGCTCGGTTTAAGTGAAGGCCAGATGAGAGGCAAACTGGCGATTGATCCCAACTGGCGGTTTATGGATGAAAACAATATGCCCCTGCCGATTGAGCGCTACCCGGTAAACGTTATTATAACCACTAAGAAGCCAATAAAAAATTTAATACTTGCAGTTAACCGGCCTGTAACCAACGACTTTGTCTGGCTTAAAGTAAATGGTTTTCCTGTTTTTAACGGGCATGGTGAAATAATGGAGATCATAATAAGTTTTATTGATATCACTGAGTTGGAAGAAACACAACGTGAAAAAGCTAAAGAACACTCTGAACATGAAGCGTTAATTAGCAGCAGCATTGACCTGTTGTGGAGTATTAACAATAATTATAAATTAATAGCAGCTAACAACAGATTTATAAACAGCCTGATGACAAACGCAGGCTTTTTGATCAAGACCGGTGATTATGTTTTGAATCCTGATTTTTTTCCGGAAGATTACCTGCAATATTGGAGAGGCATTTATGATAAAGCCCTGGCTGGAGAAACAGTGCTTACAGAAATATATACGCCCCGGGCCCAAAGTTCGGATTTGAATTGGTTTGAATTAAAGATAGATCCGATATGGGTTGACAAAAAAATAACAGGCATTGCCTGTTCCATGAGGGATATTACCGAACGCAAAAAGGCAGATTTAGAAATAGTAAAAGCGAATGAAAGGTATGAACTTATAGGTAATGCAACCAACGATGGTTTATGGGATTGGGATCTTGAAACCGGCAATATCTGGGGTAATAATATTCACCAGCAATTGTATGGGTTAACCATGCACGACAAAGCACCTGGTTACGAGCAATGGAAAGAAAGGATACATCCGGATGATAGGGAAGTTACAGTTAAGCGGCTGGAACAGGGTATAGTATCCAACACCAATGATTTAATTGAAGAATACCGGTTTAATTCAGAAGAAAAAGGATGGATACATATTTACGGCCGTACATTTATTATACGGGATAAAGATGGTAAAGCTGTTCGCTTGATTGGCAGTATGATGGATATTACGCAGCGTAGAAAAGCAGAGCTGCATTTAATAGATAGTGAAGAAAGGCTTCGTCTTTCATTGAAAGCAGCCAACCAGGGTTTATTTGATATAAACGTTCAAACCGGGGAAGCAATAGTTAATGATGAGTATACTTTAATGCTGGGGTACGACCCTGCAACATTTGTTGAAACCTACGCATCTTTTTTGGAGCGGCTGCATCCGCAAGACCTGGCCTCCACTGCAAAAGCTTATACCGATTATATAGCAGGTAAATCCGTTGATTATAAGGTAGAATTCCGACAAAGAACAAAAGACAATAAATGGAAATGGATTCTGTCTCTTGGTAAAATCGTGGCACTTAACAGCGAGGGTAAGCCTCTTCGTATACTGGGTACGCATACGGATATTACCGAAAGAAAAGACGCTGAAAATGCGTTACAAAATGCAGAACAAAGACTTCAGTTTTTGTTGTCATCTACACCGGCGGTCATCTATTCGGCACAGGCGGTATTTCCGTTTGCGGCAACTTTTATCAGCGAAAATATTATAGAGCAAACCGGTTACCCCGCCCGGGAATTTGTTGGTATGCCTGACTTTTGGTTAGATAATATACATCCTGATGATATAGACAGCGTTACAAAAGAACGTGCACATTTATTCACAAAAAAACATCGTACGCATGAGTACAGGTTCCGGATTAAAGATGGCAGTTATGTATGGATGCATGATGAAGCAAAATTAATTGTTGATGCCGATGGAAAACCGCTGGAAATAGTGGGGTACTGGATAAATATTAATGAACGTAAAAAAGCCGAAAAAGCAATAAATGCAAGTGAAGAAAAATACCGCACCTTAGTAGAGCAGGCGTCTGATGCCATTTTTATAGCAGATGAAAATGGTAAGTTTATAACCGTTAACAGCAGTGCCTGCAAATTATCAGGATTTACAGAAAAAGAGTTTTTGCAGAAAACGATACATGATTTTTCTGTATTTCATGACATTCAAAAAAATCCTTTTCATTTTGAAGAACTTAAAAAAGGTAAAACAACGCTTGTTGAAAGGATAATTAAAGTAAAAGATGACGAGGTGATTGAGGTAGAAGTAAACGCAAAATTATTATCAGATGGCAGGCTGCTTGCCTTTGTTCGTGATATTTCAGAACGTAAAAAAAGTCAGCAGGCATTGGCTGAAAGTGAAAACCGGCTGCGAACCATTTATAATACTGAACCCGAGTGTATAAAAATACTGGGGCCTGGAAGCGAATTAATGGAAATGAACCCGGCGGGGCTGGCAATGATAGAAGCTGACCATCTTAACCAGGTAAAAGGTCGATCCATAATAAATATAATAAAAGAACCTTACCGCAAAGCATTTAAAGCCCTTATCCAAAATGTATTTAAAGGTAAACAGGGGCAACTGCAGTTTGAAATAACGGGAATTAAGGGAACCCCCCGCTGGATGGATACACATGCAGTTCCACTTAAAAACAGTGAGGGAAAAATTATATCACTGTTGGGTGTTACCAGGGATATAACCGAACGGAAAAAAGCAGAAGCAGAAATATTAAAAACAACCGAACAATTGCGCCAGCTAACCGCTCACCTGCAAACGATACGGGAAGAGGAAAGAAAAAATATTGCCCGTGAAATACACGATGAACTGGGACAACAACTCACTGGACTTAAAATGGACATACATTGGCTTAGCCGAAGAATAAACGTTACGGATGAAGAAACGAAAAGAAAAATGAAAGAGTCTATTTCGCTGATCGATGACACCATTACATCCGTAAGAAAAATTGCAACAAACCTGCGACCAAGTATTTTAGACGATCTTGGTTTACTGGCAGCACTGGAATGGCAGGGAGAAGAATTTCAAAAACGATCGGGAACAAAAGTTGTATTTGTAAATAAAGTTGGTGAAATCAGTTTGCCACCTGATATAGCTACGGCTATTTTTAGAATTTACCAGGAACTGCTGACCAATATTGCCCGACATGCAAATGCCAGTTTGGTTAAAACAGTTTTACACAAAGTTAATGGCCTGATTAACTTTAGTTTTAGTGATAATGGCGTAGGGTTCAGCAGTGAAAATATACGTAACAAGAAAACCCTCGGGCTATTAGGGATAAAAGAACGTACCTTACTCTTTGGAGGTTCATGCAAAATCGAAAGTAAACCGGGTGAAGGCTCAACAACAACAATTTCTATTCCGATGAAACTACTTACGATCACAAATTAAACGGTCAAATTATGTTACGAATTTTAATCGCAGACGATCATACCGTTGTTAGAAAAGGGTTAAGACAGATATTAATGGATGAATTTCCAAATTCTGTAATAACGGAAGTCCCGGATGCTGAGGAATTGATAAAAAAAGTAATGACCGAAAATTGGGACGTGGTTGTAAGTGATCTTTCGATGCCGGGCCGCAGTGGATTAGATGCAGTGCAACAGATTAGAGTCAGTCACCCGGCATTGCCGGTATTAATATTAAGTATCCATCCCGAAGAGCAATATGCATTGCGTGCACTTAAATCCGGCGCATCCGGTTATTTAAGCAAAGATACGGCACCGGATGAATTGGTTAAAGCAGTAAAAAAAGTAATGCTGGGCAAAAAATATATATCCCAGGCCATTGCTGAAAAATTGGCCAATACTTTTTCTTCCGATGCTGCTTTAAATCCGCATGAAAGCCTAAGCGACCGGGAATTTGATGTTATGAAACTTTTGGCTAACGGTAAATCGGTTTCAGAAATTGCCGATATGCTGTCGCTGAGTGTAACCACGGTGAGTACCTACCGGGCACGCCTGATGGTTAAAATGGATTTGAAATCTAATTCCGATTTAACCAGGTATGCCATTGAAAATAAACTACTTTAAAATCTTGGAAATTGATATGTACTTACATGCGTAGTATAAATACTACCTGATAATGCATCTATTACTACAGATCAGTATTAACAATTACGTAATTTAGTGCATAGTAAGATATCATGCATGAAGACCGAAAAGTCAGGAAAAATTTTATTAATTGTTGACCCGTCTTCCTTTATCATTGAACGTCTTTTAAATATGCTGAATGATGTTAAAATCGTTGATGAAATATTTACCACAACCAATTATACAGAAGCGGTTAATTTTTTGAAAGGCAATGATATAAATTTAGTTTTACTGGATATTGAGTTATCGGAGTTACCAAAAAAAAATGGAATTGAACTGCTGAAATATATTGCCCGGGATTTTCCCGCAATTAAAGTGGTGGTATTTAGTAACCTCATCAATGTGTATTATCAAAGATTATGCAAAAAACTGGGAGCTGTTTATTTTATCGATAAATCTAAAGATTTTGACAAATTACCGGAAATTATTAGTTCCATGTAAGCAAATGTGAGGTTTTCATGTAGTTTATATACTACATAAAATCGTTAAAAAATTGACCTGAGTATGAATAAATATTCTATAAATAATAGATAATGTAAGTCTAATTTTGTATTAGCAAAACGGCATTAGATCCATGATTAACCAATGCATTGTATAATACCTGTTGAAAAGCCAACTTACCTTATTTTTTCTATTCCTTTGATAAAACGTATAAGCATGCGAGAATCAAGCCGGAAAATCAGCAAAGAAATTTTTTCTTTGCGGAGATTCCGGTTTTTTATTTAGTTGTAAATCCTGTCAAAGGCCGCTTTATATTTTTCCATAATTACCTTTCGCTTTAATTTTAGCGTTGGTGTTAGTTCACCACTGTCGATGGTCCACTCTTTTGGCAACAATTCAAACTTTTTAACCTGTTCCACTTGATTAAACGATTGATTGAAAGAATCGATTAACTCTTTATACAGGTCTAAAACCTTGGGGTTATGTATGGCGTCTTCTATAGTTGTAAAAGGTATTCCCTTATGCTGCATCCAGTCTTTAACATTAACCATGGATGGAACAATCAGTGCACCAACAAATCTCTGCTCGGCACCTACAACCATCATTTGTTCAACAAAGGGCGATTCTTTCATCTTATTTTCAATGGGCTGGGGAGCCACATATTTTCCGCCACTGGTTTTAAACAATTCTTTCTTGCGGTCGGTAATTTTCAAATACTTTCCATCTTCAAAAATACCAATATCGCCCGTGTGTAACCAACCATCAATTATTGTTTCGGCTGTAAGTTCGGGCATTTTATAATAACCCATCATCACGCTCGGGCCCTTTACACAGATCTCACCATCAGCTTCAATCTTTACTTCCTGCCCCTCAATAACCAAACCTACAGTTCCAAATTTTGTTCCTCCTTTGGTACGGCAGTTAACACTGATAACCGGGCTGTTTTCTGTTGGGCCATACCCCTCATAAATTGGGATTTGGGCAGCGGTAAAAATCCGTATCAGCCTAACCTGGCAGGCAGCACCGCCCGTTACAATCAGTTTTATCCGGCCACCCAGCGCTTCCCGCCACTTACTGAAAATTAATTTATTGGCCAGCGCCAATTGTAACCTGTACCAAAAATTTTTAGGTTTTAAGTTATCGTATTCGTTTGCCAGGTCAACCGCCCAAAAAAACAATTTTCTTTTAAAACCGGTAAGTTCAGCGCCCTTTGCCATTATTTTTTCATAGGTTTTTTCAAGTAACCTGGGTACGGTTGCAAATAATGCGGGTTTTACTTCTTTTAGATTTTCGGCGATGGTATCCAGGCTTTCGGCATAATAAATCGAAATACCGCTGCTGATGTATATGAACGAAACCATTCTTTCAAAAATATGATTGAGAGGCAAAAAGCTAAGTGCCCTGGCACTCAGGTCATCATTAAAAGGAAAGCTGTTAACTGCATGGGTAACATTGCTCACAATATTGCGATGACTGAGCATTACGCCTTTTGGTGTACCGGTTGTGCCCGAAGTGTAAATAATGGTAGCACAATCTGTTGCTTTGATCGATGCTTTGATCGTTTCCATTTTTTCCAGGTCAGCCGGGCTGATATCCGCTAATAATGTTTTCCAAAATATGGCATCCGGCAGGTCATCAAAACTATATACGTTTTGCAATGTGGGCACCTGGTTTCGGATAGCCTGTACCTTATCTAATATCTCCTGTCCATTTACAAAAACGTGTTTAATGGATGCATCGTTAAAAATAAATTCCAGTTCTTTTACATTGGTGGTAGGGTAAATCGGGCATATGGCGGCACCGATTTGCTGACAGGCCATATCCAGCATCAGCCACTCGGGCCGGTTTTTCGAAATCAGGGCTATCTTATCCTGTTTTTCAATGGTCATGTCATGGCCGCTAACACCTAATTTCATTAAGCCTGCACTCAGGTTATTAATGATATTTTTTACATCGGCAGTGCTGTAATTTTTCCAGGTGCCATGCTCTTTGCCACAAAACATATCGGTTTTGGGAAATTTTTTTAACTGAAATTCGACGTAATCAAATATTCTGGAATATTCATTCATATAGTAAGTGCAGGTTTTTGGGATATTTACTTATGCTGATTTTGCTGATTCTTCAGTTTCTCATATTCACGTTCGGCAATGCTGTCTTTATCAGTCTTATATGCTTTAATGAATTTAAAAACCAAACCAATACCTAAACCCAACATCACCCATAAGGGCCAGGGAGTTCCAGTGTTAATTCCCCGGCGGCCGGCTGTAAAATACCAGAATGCCCAGCAAATTGCTGTTATCACAACAAATCCAATAAGGCTGTCCTGAAAATCGGCCCTACGTTTGGCTATCTGCCATAATTTTTCATCTCGTTGCTCTTCCATAATCAGTAGGTTTATACAACAAGTTAATAAAAAATAATGATTTTAACTTGTTGTTAAAAACAGCGAAATCAAATACGAACAGGATTAGTGATAAAACTGACCGGCAGGTACTTTAAATATCCGGCCCTCAAGAAAACGGTTAAATTCTTTGTATTCCTGATTATGATCGGTTGTCCAGTTTTGATAAGCCGGCAGATTTTGTGCAGTTGCAAAAACCCATTGGTTGTAGGCATCATACAACCCTTCCCGGATATACTGCCGATGAAGTTCAAATAACTTATAAGGAAATTTAGCAGCGTAAACGGCATCCCAATCTAACATAAAGCGGGTTCTGATCATGATCAGGGTTTCGGTATTTATACCCGATGCGGCCAGCATGCTTTGTTTATTCATCGTTTTTAAAAAAGCCGTGGCAAAACTGTTCTTTTCTTTATTGTTTTTTTCCAGGTCAGCATCTGCAAATAATTTTTTATAACCTTCCAGTAAAATATTCTTGATTTCGGGTGTATAAACGCTGTTGGGATCCATGTTGATAAAGATTTCACCATACAACAGGCTCCACACTTTATCGGTAGTAAAATAAAAGTATTTGCTGGCGTTATAATAATTGCCTGCAAACCCCGGATCATTTTCAATTCCTTTTTCCCATTCTTTGATGGCATTGAAATCATTTTTTGTCCAGAGTACTTTCCCCAATTCATTATATAAAGCGCCGCTGTTGGGTAGTTTCTTAATGCCTTTTCTATAAACACGCTCTGCTTCCGTGTCTTCTTCCAAAGCCCAGTGGGCATCTCCGGCTATCTGAAAACATTGATCATCCACATCATTCCTGTCGAATAAAGGCTTTAAAACCTCAATGGCTTTTTTATAATCTTTATAATAATAATAATTTAATCCCAGGTTTTTAGCTATTTCAAGATTTCCCGGTGAAGATACCAGGGCCCGGTTAAGAACCAGGATCGCGTTGGGATAATCTCCCTGGTGCATAAAATTCCTCGCATTTGCAATTGACTGTTGGGCATCCTGGGCAATTAAAATTACCGGCGAACAAAACGTACAAAGTATGATTAATATTTTTTTCATCAGTTTAAAGATACATGGAAAACAATTATCCGGTAATGAATCATCAGGTATTTTAGCTGTTATACCATCTTGATTTAATAAGTGGTCCAAAGCACTACGTGGTAATCTGATATGGTATTATACCGATAGCAAATGGCTTTGAACTACATACCGGTATAATCGGTATTATTCGTCTTCCGCATCGTTAATTAAGTGCGTTAGTAACCCGTCTCTTAATTTGGGTTCAAACCAGGTACTTTTTGGCGGCATCACATTACCGCTGTCGGCAATATCAAATAATTGCTGAATCGTAACCGGGTGCAAACTGAAAGCCACAGCCATTTCACCGCTGTTCACTCTTTTCTCCAGTTCATGCAAGCCTCTGATACCGCCGATAAAATCAATCCGTTTATCAGTACGCTGGTCCTTTATATTCAATACCGGGTCCAACAAATTATTTTGCAGGATCGAAATATCCAAAACCCCGATCGGGTCTGTGCTGTAACTGTTTTCGTGAGCGGTTAAGCGATACCATTGTTTGTTCAAATACATACCCAGTTCATGCAGTTTGACGGGCGAGAATGATTTGTCTGCTTTTTTAACAGAAAAATTGTGCTGTATAGCTGATAAAAAATCATCGGCACTTAATCCGTTTAGATCCGTTACCACCCGGTTATAATCCATAATGCGTAATTGGTTGGCAGGAAATAAAGTGGTCAGGAAAATATCGGCACCCGCAGTTGCCCCGGCACCAAGAGCTGCCCTTACCTTAGCGGCAGATGCTGCACGGTGGTGGCCATCGGCAATATAGGTACAGGGCACTTTTTCTTTAAACAGGGAAGTGATCTTTTCAATGGTAGCATCGTCGTTGATTATCCAGATGGTATGCTGAATTTGATCATCGGCGGTGAAATGGTATACCGGACTTTTCTCTTTCCATTTGTTGATAACCGCGTCAATTTCGGCTACATCGCGGTATGTCAAAAAAACATTCCCGGTTTGTGCACCCGACGTTTTTATATGGTTGATCCTGTCCTGTTCTTTTTCCGGACGGGTAAATTCATGTTTTTTGACCAGGTCATTTTCATAATCGTAAACAGAGCTGCAACATACCAAACCGGTTTGACTTTGGCTGTTCATGACCAGCTCGTATATATAGTAACAGGGTTTACTCTCCCTGAATAAGATTTTACGGCTAATAAATGCATCCAGATTTTCTTTTGCTTTATCATAAACGGGTTGCGCATGAACATCGGTGTTATCCGGTAAATCAATTTCACTTTTAGTAATGTGCAAAAAACTAACGTTGTTGCCCTGTGCCTCTGTTTTTGCTTCCTTGCTGTTAAGCACATCGTAGGGACGGGATGCTACCTGCTTTGCCATTTCAGGTGCGGGTCGCAATGCTTTAAAGGGTGATATCGTTATCATATTTAATTAATTATCCGGGATGTAAAAATAACCCGTTTATTTTTAATGCTTCAGCAAAAATGGAATTCCATTTTTGCTGATTTTGTATAAGCTTGCTATAATCGGCTTCTTCCTTATATCATGACCCTAAAATTTTGTATTTTTTCGGCGTTGTATAAATAGGATTTCCTTTTTTTACTCATAACACCCATATCAAAATGGCCATGTTCCTGTTTTAATAAAAATGGAGTTGCTTTTCCATCTTTTATACACTACAGGCTGCTGTTTGGGTCAAGGGTTACATGTGATCCGGTGAATTTTGCAGTATCGCCGGTAAATATAATTCCCTGCTAACCGAAATGGATATTCCAACAGGTATTTGCTTACTGTTCAGATCTTCTAACTGGCTTACCGGTAAAATCTTCCCAAACAAGTGACCTATGTTGATTAACGCCGTTAATGATTATATCCTGGCTAACTGGTTCATGGCCTAAACCGGTTACTGCAAACAAAATGAGTAATATTTTCATGTTATCGGGTGTTTACAATCAGGCATTTCGGGTTGTAAAATCTTTCATCAGCTCACACAATACTTCAACAATCTTTATTGGTAGTGCATTATATAAAGAAGCCCTGAAACCGCCAACCAAACGATGGCCTTTAATTCCTACGATACCGTTTTCTTTGCTGAATTGTAAAAATGATTCTTCCAGTGAATTGTCGTTCATCACAAAACAAACATTCATGTTGCTTCTGTCTTCTTTTTTGACCGTGCCGGTAAAAAGCCCGCTTTCGTCGATCGCCGCGTACAACAAAGCTGCTTTTTCTTTGTTTAGTTTTTCAATGGCTGCAACTCCTCCCTGCCCCTTCAACCATCTTAAAGTGAGCATACAAACATAAACGGCAAATACGGGTGGTGTATTTAACATCGAGCCTTCTTTAATATGATTGCGGTAATCCATTATGGTTGGGATATTGCGTTTTACTTTTCCTAAAATAAGCCTGTTCACCACTACCAGGTTAACCCCGGCAGCCCCCATATTTTTTTGTGCGCCCGCATAAATAAGATCAAAGGAATTAAAGTCAATAACCCGGCTTAAAATATCACTGCTCATATCGGCCACCAGGCTGTTGCTGGTTTTGGGTATGGTGTGCCATTGGGTGCCGTAAATGGTGTTGTTGGTGGTGATATGCAAATATTTGGCATCGTTGGGAACAGCAAAATCTTTGGGAATAAAATTGAAATTACTTTCCCGGCTGCTGCAAACAGTTTCGACTTTACCAAACAGTTTCGCTTCTTTTATGGCTTTGGAACTCCAAACACCGGTATCCGCATACGCTGCCGTTTCTTTATCGTCCAGCAAATTCATGGGTACCTGCATAAACTGGGTTGATGCACCGCCATGCAGAAATAAAACCTCATGCTCATCATCCAGTTGCATTAGTTCTTTTACCAATGCCCTGGCCTCGTCCATTACTTCCTGGAAAATAGATGTGCGGTGGCCAATTTCTAAAATGGACAACCCGGTATCATTAAAATTGAGAATTGCCTGCGACGCTTCTTCAAAAACCTCTTTAGGTAAAATTGAAGGACCTGCATTAAAGTTAAAAACGGCTGCCATACTTTTATATGAATTTTCGGAGGCAAAAATACCCAAATCAAACCAATCGGCAGTATTAGGTTTATACCGATTATACCAGTATGTAGTCCAAAACCATTTACTATCGGTATAATACCATCTAAGTTTACCACGTAGTGTTTTGGACTACCTATTAAATCAAGATGGTATTACAGGTTATTGCCAGGGTTGTTAACCTTTAAAAACCTCCTGTTGGCCAAAACACATACGACTAAGGTTTGCAACCCCTTAAGTAAGGTTGGGAACCGTCAACCCATTGACCAATTATTGTTCTTCACGGCCAATCATTTTACTGCCGTTACTCCATTGTTTATTGAGGTCTTCAAATTCTTTGAGGTCGGTTTCGGAAAATTTTTGTTTAACCAGTTCTTTTAGATCGGGTTGGCCCGCATTAACCCAGGCCGTAAACCAAAAAGAAGCGATAGCATAAACAGATTCCCGCATGCGGCGTTCGATCATGCCGTCCAGTTTTTTATTGTAGGCGATGGTAAAGGCTGATGAATATTGGCGTATTGTTTTTCCGTTCCGGTTTTCAAAAGCATATTTTTGATCATCGGCAAACTGCAAGGTAAGTTCAGCTTCATAGCTTAATACGGTATCTGCAGCTTTGGCACTTTCTAAAACCCTTTTCCATATAAAATCCCCGGGATTTTCAATAAATGCAGCCCTGCCGATAAAAAAATCAAATTCTTTTTCGGCCAGCAGTTCCGGAACACGGCTTTCCCAAAAACCATGTATTCCTTTTTGATTGGTAAGTTGCCCGTTATGATTGCTGCTGGCATGAAGCGGCACATGGGCATCAGAAATATAGTGACCAATCTCGGCACTGTATTTCAAGATCAGGCTGTAGTTTTTGGATTTAAATGCATTGGTTAAGCGGCTTAACATCACCTGCACATGCCAGGGTACAATCCCGTGTAGTTTTAATGAGTCTTCGCCAAATTTAGCAACTGCATCATTCCATTTTCGGGGTAAAGAACTGTATGGGTAATCCCCATAATGGTCAATATCAATATAGTGCCTGGGACCTTCATCGGGCACCGCATATCTTCGCTTATCCGGGTCAACGGCATGCTCACTTACAAAGCTGATATTGGGTTTAAATAAAACCAACATCTCGGGAGGTAATAAAAAAACAGCGTAGTAATTTATTTTTTGATGGGCATAAAACCCCCAGCAGTAAGCATTGAAGTGGGATATCAATAATACAAAAAGCAGCGCTGAAAATTGTATAGCCTTTTTCATGATTAATTAATTAAGGCATTTAAATGTACGGTTTATTTGGGTGATCTGTTTTTCGATTCATCCTCATCAATATCCGTAACACCACCACTTACTGTAAACTTCATGGTTTGAGCGGCACTGATATTGGTGATAAGTTTTATCCTGTTTTTGGGTATAACATATACATTCCCTGCTATGGAATAAGCCATTGGTACATAAACCGTAACATACTCCACCAGGCCAAAATCCAACATATCTTCCCGCGTAATAAATCCAAACCGCCATACATCATTATCATCAATATTGGCAAGTACATGTTTGGTAAATTTTTTGTGCTCACCGGCAAAAGCCTCAAAAAAATCCCTGGTGGTTGCATAAATATGTTTAATGCCCGGCGTTTTTTCCAGCACCCGGTCAAAAAAGCTCACAATGCGGCTTGTGATAAAAAAAGAGCTGATATAACCTATGATAATCAAAACAGCGATGATGATCAAAAAACCGATTCCATAATTTCTTACATGTTCAAGCCCCTGTGCATCGGTGTATGAAAAAATAGGGATCATACCGTCGATTGTGGAAAAGGCCCAATATATGAAATAGGCGGTAATGGTTACAGGGCCCAGGATCAATAACCCCTGCAAAAAATATTGTAAGAGCTTTTTAAAGTGAAGTTTCTCTTTCATAGTTGGTTGTTTAAGCTTACAAAGATAATTGTTTGATCAGGCAAATGAATTATACCAATTATACCAGTATGTAGTCCAAAGCCATTTACTATCGGTATAGTACCATATCAGATTACCAAGTAGTGCTTCGGACTACGTATTAAATCAAGATGGTATTACCCCTTGCAACCAAGATCTGATGCCGGGTATTAAAAAATTATTATGATTGGTAAAAAAAGGTGATGGAAACTTTGGCTACATCAAAAGTTTCCTTAGTTTTGCACTCAATGATGACAGATATAGATACCAAACAGCGAATACAGCAGGGAGCGCACGACCTGGTGATGCAGTACGGAATTCGTAGTGTAAGTATGGATGATATTGCCTCAAACCTGGGGATAAGTAAAAAAACCATATACCATTATTTTAAAGACAAAGATGAACTGGTTGAAGCAGTGGTTGATGGAATTATTGAGATCAATCAGTGTGGATGTATGGAAGATACCAGGCGGTCGGAGAATGCAGTACACGAGATATTTTTGGTGATGGACATGATGGCCGACATGTTAAAGGTCATGAATCCTTCTATCTTATATGATATGCAGAAGTATCATCCGGCGGCGTTCAGAAAATTTTTGAAATACAAGAATGAATTTATTTTCAAGCTGTGCACCGCGAATATGGAAAGGGGTGTACAGGAAGAATTATACCGCCCGGAATTGGCCCTGGATATTTTATGCAGGTACCGGGTGGAAACCATGTTTATCCCTTTCAATCCTGAATTTCAGCAAAGCTTAAAACACAGCCTGGCAAAAATAGAAGAAGAAATTCTCATTCATTTTCTCTATGGCCTGGTATCGTTAAAAGGATATAAACTGATCGTAATTTACAGGGAACAAAAGGAAAGATCATTAACCCATAAAAATAATTAATAAAATAGTTGTGATGAAAAAAATAAGGAATTACGCGGTGTTGGTCTTGAGCCTGGTAATGAGTAAAGCGGAACTACATGCACAAAATATAAATTCTTTTACTGTACAGCAGGCAGCCGAATATGCCAAACAGCATGCTGTACAGGTAAAAAATGCATTACTGGATATACTGATTCAGAAACAAACCAACAGGGACGTTACCTCAATTGCCTTGCCCCAGGTAAACGCAGGGGTGTCTGTAACAAGAAATATTAGTATACCGGTTCAAACCATCCCCAATTTTATAGCACCGGCAACCTACCAGGTGTTGATAGATGAGGGGGTTAAAAACGGTAACGGACAAACCATAACATTGCCTGCCGGCGGTTTTGGGAACTTACTTTTCCCCCTTGGTAATCCCTGGAATTCCAATGCGGGGATTAACCTGAGCCAGGTAGTTTTTGACGGCCAGGTATTTATTGCGTTAAAGGCACGTGACGGTACTATTGATTTTCAGGAAAAAATCGCTGAGATCACGGAAGAGAATATTAGAGCCAACGTAATTAAAGTGTATTACCAGCTGGTGGCAGGTAAAAAACAAATTGAACTGATTGATGCCAATATGGACAGGCTTGAAAAATTAAAACAGGATGTGCAGGTGATGTATGATAACGGGTTTACAGAAAGGGTGGATATCGATAAACTGGCAGTGCAGGTAGCCAATCTCCAAACCGAGAAGCTGAAAGCAAATAATATGATCAAAAATGGCTATTCGGGGTTGAAGTTATTGATGGGGATGCCCATTAAAGACAGTCTTATCCTTACCGATACGCTTAACGATGATCAGATCAAAGAAGGCGTTTTGGAAGCCAGCCAGTTTAAATACAGCGACAGGAAAGATTTCCAGTTTATGGAGATTACCAATCGCCTTAATGGCTTAAATGTTAAAAGGTATAAGTTAAGCCAGGTACCCAGTTTTTTATTGGTAGGTGGTTATAGCAAACAGGCGCAGCGTGATGAATTTGATTTTTTTGGAAAAGGGGATTGGTTTACCAGCAATTATATTGGTTTTCAAATGAAGATTCCCATCTTTAACGGCTTTTCGGCAAAAGCAAAAATAGCAGGTGCTAAACTCCAGCTGCAAAAAACCCAAAATCAAACAGAGGCATTAAAAATAACCATCGACCAGGAAATTGACAATGCAAAAAATAATTTCATTGCGGCCTCCGCATCTATGGATTTTCAAAAAAAGAATATGACGCTGGCCGAGAAAGTGTACAATCAAACCAAAAAGAAATATGAGATCGGAACCGGATCTTCTTCAGAGATCAATACGGCACAGGTTGATCTAAAGACTGCGCAAACCAATTACATCAATGCGTTGTACGAGGCGGTCATTGCCAAAGTTGATTTCTTAAAAGCTACCGGTAAATTATAATTAAACAGACTAACTATAAACAGATGAAAAAAATAACACAGATTTCAATCGCCATCTTTACCGTTTTCCTGATCGCCTCATGCGGCGGGAGTAAAAAAGAGGATACAGCACTTGTCAATGAAAAAAAAGCTGCCCTCGAAAAACTCAAAGCCGACAGAACCAAAACTGATGAAGAGATCAAAAAACTTCAGGCAGAATTGGAGAAGCTGGACTCCGGCTCGGCTGACAATGCTAAAATTAAACTGGTTGCTGTTGCAGTAGTGACCACGCAGGATTTTAAACATTATATTGATCTGCAGGGACATATTGATGCGCAGAATATTTCGTACATATCGCCGCGTGGTATGCCGGGCCAGGTCAAGGCTGTTTTAGTGCAACAGGGACAATATGTAAAAAAAGGCCAGTTATTATTAAAGCTGGATGCGGCCATTGTTCAGCAGCAGGTAACCGCGGCCAGGCAGCAGCTTGAAGGCATTAAAACACAATTGGGCTTTGCAAAAAATTTATACGGGCGCCAGGATAATTTATGGAAACAGGGCATTGGTACCGAAGTGCAATTGATAACTGCCAAAACAAATGTAGAAAGTTTGGAGAATCAATTGAAAGCGGCCAACGAACAGGTTAATATTGCCATTGAACAAATGAAAACGGCCAATGTGTACAGTGATGTGCATGGCGTAGCCGACATTGTTAACATCAGGGTGGGGGAAATTTTCCAGGGAATGTTGCAAAATGGTACACCACAAATAAAAATTGTAAATACCAGCAGCCTTAAAGTAGTAACCAACATTCCTGAAAATTATTTAACCAGGGTAAGCAGGGGTTCCATTGTGGAAATAAATATACCGGATGCCAATAAAAAAATCACGTCAAGCATATCATTGATCAGTCAGTCAATTGATCCAAACTCAAGAGGCTTTACCATGGAAGCGGGAATACCTGTTGATGCTTCTTTAAAGCCCAATCAATCTGCCATCGTACACATATTGGATTATGCAGCATCGAATGCGGTAGTCATTCCAATCAATACCGTACAAACAGATGAGAGCAGCAAATATGTTTATGTACTTAGCAAACTGGCAAATGGAAAATCAGTTGCAAAAAAGCAGGCAGTGGTTATCGGGGAAGTGTATGGTAATAATGTAGAGATCAAAGCCGGTTTAAAAGCAGGCGATCAATTGATAACCGAAGGTTACCAGAATATTTATGATGGTCAGATGATAAGTACGGAAAGCTCCTTCTAAATATGCTTGGCGGCTGCAGGTGTCCCCCTGGAGGGGAAAACCTGTTAACGCATCAATAAGGAAGGCCTGCTTAAACAGATTAACAATGCTGTCTTAAAATATTGAAAAGAATTTCAGATAATTAGCGTCTTTAAAATCACTCCAATACATCGGAAGGATTTAGGTGAGGCCTCAAAACCAATTTTATGAATTTTACAGAAGGAGTAGCCAAAAAATTTAAGGAATTCGGCGTTACGAGCTGGTCAATAAATAACCGCACGGCTATTTATATTATCGCCATCATTGTTACCCTGATGGGGTTAAATACGTTCAACAGTTTACCCAAAGAGCAGTTTCCCGATATCGTAGTACCCACCATCAGTGTAACAACGGTATATGTAGGTAACTCACCAAAGGATATTGAAAACCTGGTTACCCGGCCAATTGAAAAACAACTGAAAGGAATCAGTGGTGCCAAGGTTAAAAAGATCACCAGTACGTCACAAACCGATTTCAGTTTGATCGTGGTAGAATTTGATACGGATGTAAAAACTGATCTTGCTAAGTTAAAGGTAAAAGATGCCATTGATAAGGCAAAAACCGATCTGCCCAATGATCTAACCACACAACCCGATGCCCAGGAATTTGCTTTCAGTGAAATGCCCATCATGTTTGTAAACGTGAGTGGCGACTATGATGGCATCAAACTGAAAGAGTACGCCGATAAATTACAGGACAGGTTCGAAGAACTTTCTGAAATTACCCGTGCCGAAATTATTGGTGCACCCGAAAGAGAGATCCAGGTAAATGTAGATCCATACAAAATGCAGGCTGCACGTATCAGTTTTATGGATATTGAAAATGCCATCAGCCGGGAGAATAGGGATATCACCGGTGGACTGATAGAAGTTGGAAACATGAGACGTACCGTTAAAGTAAAAGGGCAGTTCACCAGTGCCTTGAATTTACAGAACATCGTGGTGCGAAGCGGTGCACAGGGAGCTACCGTTTATTTAAAAGATATAGCCGAATTAAAAGACACCATCAAAGAAAAAGAAAGTTATGCCCGCCTGGATGGTAAAAATGTAATAACCATAAATATTGTTAAACGTGCCGGTGAAAACCTCATCAGTGCTGCAGGAAAGATAAAAGATATTGTGAAACAGATGAAGGAAGATGAGATTCTGCCCAAAGACCTGAAAGTGGTGGTAACCGGCGACCAGAGTAAAGCAACCGAAACCTCATTTGATGAATTGATCAATACCATCATCATAGGTTTTGTGCTGGTATTATTGGTGCTGATGTTTTTTATGGGTGTAACCAATGCATTCTTTGTGGCCTTGAGCGTACCGTTGAGCGTATTCGTTGCGTTCCTTTTCTTACCCATTGGCGATGCCATTATCGGCACTCCGGTAACACTAAACTTTATTGTACTATTTGCTTTGCTGTTTGGCCTTGGAATTATTGTAGATGATGCGATTGTGGTAATTGAGAATACGCACCGGATCTATAACAATGGCAAGGTCCCTATTATCCGCAGTGCCAAGGAAGCCGCAGGAGAAATTTTTATTCCTGTATTGGCCGGTACTGCAACAACATTGGCTCCGTTCTTCCCGTTACTTTTCTGGAAAGGTATTATCGGTAAGTTTATGATCTACCTGCCAACCATGCTCATACTCACCTTGGCAGCATCGTTAATTGTGGCCTTTGTTTTTAACCCGGTATTTGCGGTAAGTTTTATGAAACCGGAAGGGAAGCAATTTGATGAGCCTAAAAAAGAATTGTTTAAAAAACCGTTTTTTTGGGTGGCAATTATTTTTGGAGCCATACTTCATGTGGTGGGCTGGCATGGTTCAGCAAACTTCCTTTGGTTTATGGTTTTGCTGTCCATATTGAACCGTTTTGTTTTCAGGGATATCATTCATTATTTCCAAAACCGGATATTGCCCGGCCTGATGCGTCGTTACGAAACCTTATTACGCTGGTTGTTAAAAGGTACCCGGCCCGTATGGATGCTGGTAAGCTTGTTTATTTTATTTCCGGTAGCAGCAGGTTTATTATTCCTTAGTATTAATGCAGGTAGAACCAAGTCCACTTTTTTCCCAAGCGGTGATCCCAATATGATCTTCGTGTATTTAAAAATGCCGGTTGGTACCGATGTTAAAGTTACTGACAGTATTACACAATTGTTGGAGAAAAAAGTGTACAAGGTTTTAGAGAATGAAAAGCCCGGTACCGAAGGAAGTATAGTAGAAAGTATCATCGCCAATGTGGCTAATAGTGCCAATAATCCCAGCAGCAATAACCGGAGTGTTCAGCCTAATTTAGGACGCATACAGGTATCGTTTGTTGAATATGAAAAAAGGGATGGTAAAGAAACAAAACCATTCCTGGATGAGATACGAAAACAAATGGTTGGTATACCGGGTGCCAGTATAGAAGTGGCGCAGGAAGATGGCGGACCACCAACCGACCCCCCGGTAAATATTGAAATTGTTGGCGATAATTATGAAGAAATTTCCACGGTGGCCAATGGCTTAATTAAATACCTGGACCAGAATCCTGTTTATGGTATCGAGAATTTAAAAATGGACGTTGATTTGAATAGCCCGGAGATAACTGTAAATGTAGACAGGGAAAAAGCCATGACGGAAGGCTTAAGCACCGGGCAGATCGGGTCAGAGATCCGGACTGCGATATTTGGTAAAGAAGTGAGTAAACTGAAGGAAGGGGAAGATGAGTATAAGATCCAGCTCAGGTATTCAGAGTTGCGAAGAAGTAATATCACCGACGTGATGAATATGCGGATCACATTTTTAGATATGAATACTCAGCGGGTGAAGTCTATTCCGCTGAGTTCAGTGGCATCAATCGATTATACGAATACTTCCGGCGCCATTGCGCGTAAGAATGTAAAGCGTACCATTCAATTACAATCCAATGTGCTGGATCCTACATTAACAGGTATCGTTAATAAGGAATTGGAAGATAAAATCGCCGACTTCAAATCTAAAACCCGGATCCCGCCAGATGTTACCATTAAGCAGACCGGCCAGGGCGAGCAGGAAGCTGAAACCAATAAATTCTTAATGAACGCTTTTTTCATGGCCATGGGGTTAATATTTATGATTTTGGTTCTTCAGTTTAATTCTATGAGTAAACCGTTCATTGTTTTGACTGAGATTTTCTTTTCAATAATTGGTGTACTCCTGGGATATGCATTTACCGGCATGACCATCGCAACCATTATGTTATTGGTGGGTATCATCGGATTGGCCGGTATTGTAATTAAAAATGGGATATTACTAATTGAGTTTACCGATGAATTACGTGGCCGGGGTGTTAAGACCCGGGAAGCGGCAATACAGGCCGGTAAGATCCGGATCATCCCGGTACTGTTAACGGCGTTGGCCACCATGTTGGGTTTATTCCCGTTGGCAGTAGGTTTCAATATAGATTTTGTGTCCTTTTTTCAGCATTTAAATCCGCATATTTTCTTTGGAGGCGATAGTGTGGTGTTTTGGGGGCCACTGAGCTGGACCATCATTTTTGGATTAATTTTCGCCTTCTTCCTTACCCTCGTCATGGTACCCAGTATGTACCTTATTGCTGAAAGACTGCGAAGGCCAATGGAGAAATTCTACGGTACCCGGTATGTTGCGTTGCTCGGGTTTACAGGTCCGCTCTTCTTTTTATTTGTGGGCATCATGTACCTGGTAAAAAAACTACAGGGTAAAAAAGTGTGGAATGGATTATTGAAAGAAAGCCCCAATACGGGTAATGAGGACGAAAGTATTTTGCCGAATTATAATGCATAATTCAAAATCAGACCTTTTTTATACAGCTGTTCATTCAATGGGCGGCTTTTTTTTTATTGGGATGAAAATGGCTCTTTAATTATTGATATTATATTTGTCAATCTTAAAATTATAATTAGGGATAATACCATCTTGATTTAATAAGTCCAAAGCACTATGTTGAAATCTTAGATGGTATTATGCCGATTGCAAATGGCATTGAATTACATACTGGTATAATAGGTATAACAAGTCAACCGCCGATGGGGTTGAGCAACCCCGTCAGCGCTTACAAACCCTGACGGCGGTTGCAGGAAGTTGGTTTATTGGCAGCAAATATTTGCACCCGTTCATCCCAATTTTATCATTTCATTATTTGAATTCATATTAACTTCACAAAAAATTCTAGGCTATGATACAAGATCACGAAATTGATTACAAAATTTATGGAGAAGAACTTCAGTTTGTAGAAATTGAATTAGACCCCAACGAAACGGCCATTGCAGAAAGCGGTGCTTTCATGATGATGGATGACGGTATCCAGATGAATACCATCTTTGGAGATGGCAGCAAGCAACAGGACGATAGTTTGTTGGGGAAACTCTTTAGTGCCGGTAAAAGACTGCTCGTAGGAGAGAGTTTGTTTATGACAGCATTCACGAATATTGGGCAAAGTAAAAAACGGGTAAGTTTTGCTGCGCCTTATACCGGAAAGATCATTGCATTCGACCTGTCGCAACTGGGCGGAAAGATCATAGCTCAAAAAGACGCATTTCTTTGTGCAGCCAAAGGCGTAAGCATTGGGATAGAATTTCAAAAAAGATTGGGCACCGGAATTTTTGGAGGCGAAGGGTTTATTATGGAAAAGCTGGAAGGTGATGGTATGGCTTTTGCCCATGCAGGCGGTTATGTGATTGAAAAAACATTGCAACCCGGTGAGATCTTAAAAGTAGATACCGGATGTGTGGTTGCCTATACCGCAGGCATAGATTTTGATATTGAATTTATAAAAGGGATTAAAAACTGGATGTTTGGCGGTGAGGGCTTGTTTTATGCTGTTTTAAGAGGACCGGGTAAGGTTTGGCTACAGTCACTTCCCATCAGCCGCCTGGCAGGCCGGTTACAGCAATACAGTTTCAAACGTAAAGAAGAGGGAAGTATTTTAGGTGGATTGGGTAATTTGCTGGATGGAAGGCAATAATACCAATTGAATTGTAGAGTTAGTCCATCTTGATTTAATAAGTAGTTCAAAGCACAATGTTGAAATCTTAGATGGTATTATACCGATAGCAAATCGCTTTGGACTACATACTGGTATAATCGGTATTAGTCCATCCGGTATTCACAAAAACCCAAAGCCACAAGGGATCTTATTGCATTTCGGTTAATGCATATCAATAGCCATCAGGAACCTGAAATGAAATTCAGTTTGGTACAACATAGAGGTTGATAAAATGAAGGAGAATCAATGTATGTTATCCTTTATTTATTTTTCAAAGAGGTTAGTTTATTACATCAACTTCTACATAACTGTTGTTATAAACATGGTGCGTTGCTTTTATAAAGTCTTTGGCATCGGCTTTATAAATGTTGGGCACATATTTTTGTGGATTGCGGTCAAAGGCAGGGAACCAGGTGCTTTGTACCTGTATCATTATACGGTGTCCCTTTTTAAAAGTATGAAGTACATCCTGCAGATTAAAGTCTATAGCTGTTTCTTTATTTGCAATCATGGGTTCAGGCTTTTCAAAACTGTTTCGGAAACGGCTACGCATGATCTCACTTCTTACCATATGCTGATACCCGGCCAGCGTAATTCCCTTATCGGTGTAAGAACTGTTGGGTTCATTACCCGGATAAACATCGATCAGTTTTACTACCCAATCGGCATCTGTTCCGGTGGTTTTTACGTTCAGTTTAACTTTTATTTCGCCGCCTAAAGTAATATCATCCGTTAACTCAGCTGTTTCAAAAACCAATACGTCGGGCCTGCTTGCGGCAAAACGCTGATCCTCGCTCATGTAATTTCTGGGAGTAATGCCAAATGAACCGGCAATGTCCATGGTATAAGGAACCGGCTTACCGGGGTCGCTAATATATTCACTGAAACTTTTCCTGGCTGGAACATCAAAGGAAAGTTTTTCCCCTGCGTCCAGGTACATTTTTTTCTTTTCGGCATTTGCTGGTGGCCAGGTATTGAATTTTTCATATTCTTTTTTACCGGTGTTAAACATATAGGCCTCTGGCAAACCCGTAACGGCATCTCCATTTCCTTTTAAAAAATGGTTGAAGAAAACGGCCTCCATATTTTTTTGAAAGAATGTACTCAGGCTGTCGCCCCAGTACAATTGATGATGTTTATGGTGGCCGTCTTCCGATGCCCAGTCGCCATGCCCAAAGGGGCCCATGGTGATTATATTATAGGCACCCGGGTTATTTTTTTCAATCTCCTTGTATGTAGTTAATGCTCCATACAGGTCTTCCGCATCAAACCATCCGCCAACAATTAAATAGGCAGGTTTAACATGGCGAAGATGCTTTACAATTCTTCTGCTTTGCCAGAAACTATCGTAATCAGGATGTGCTGTTACTTCCTGCCATAAAAAATTATCACGATAATATTTATTGCCTAAATCTTTTAAAGTTCCATTGCGTTTATAAAAATCATAAGCATCCGGCGTTGGTTTGTCAAAAAGACTGTACCAGTCATTTTCTGTAGGCTTACCAGGTTTGGTTCCAAAAATGGGAAAGTTCCAGAAATAGCCCAGGGTAAATACGCCATTGTGATGAAAATCATCCCAGAAGAAATCGGCAACAGGCGCCTGCGGACTAACTGCTTTTAATGCAGGATGTGCATCAATACTACCGGCGCTGCTGTAAAAACCAGGATAAGAAATTCCTGCCTGGCCCACCCTGCCATTGTTAAAGGGAACATTTTTTACCAGGAAGTCAATGGCATCAAAAGTGTCGCTGCTTTCATCAACATCTTTATTTGTTTTTTTATTGGCAATATGGGGTGTCATATTGGTCCATACGCCTTCACTCATATAGCGGCCCCGAACATCCTGCTGCACAAAAATAAATTTATCCCTGATTAAAGTTTCGTTGGCCGTGCCCATGATGTAAACTCCGTAACTGTCTTTATCATAAGGGCCAACACCATAAGGTGTTCTTTCCATGATCATTGGATAGGTGTTGCCGGCAGATGCATCTTTTGGAACATAAACGTTGGTAAACAATTTTATGCCATCCCGCATTGGAATTTGAAACTGCAGTTTATTATAATTTTCCTTCACAAATTTTGAAAGCCTGAGATAGGCATTACCTGCTCCGGATGCTTCTACTTCACTCGCTTTTATTTGCAGGGCTTGGGTGCCTTTGTACGCACCCGATGTGGTTATTGAATAAACATACTTCGTCGATTTATTAAAATACAGCCATCCCATGGGTAGTTCATTTACCATGCTTGCATTTTCGAAACTATTATTAACAAGTGCAATTTGCTGCCAGTTACCCGCACTAAGTTCTACCTGTAACGAAAGTGCATCGTAGAAATAAATACCATTGCCCATACATAAGCCACCAAGTTGTATCGTATCGGCATCCGCATCGATCTTACCTTCAATCAGATATTCTTTCCACGCAGTATCATTCACCGGCCTGTCCTGCATGTTGTTAAAAAACCCCATTTTTTTGTCTTTTTTATCAACCCTGAAAAAAAGCATGCCCATGGCATTTCCGTTGCCATTGGTTTTTACTGCACCGCTGTACTTAAAATTTTTACCGGCGAATGGCCTGGCATCTAATTTTTGCCTGAATGCCGTCCAGCTTTCACTTTCCTGGGCATTTGATTCGGTGGTTACCAACAGGGTGCAGGTGAATATCAATAAAATGGACAGTAAGGGAAATTTCATATCAGATAATTTGGGCATCAAAATAATCTTTTTTTAAACATTGGAAAAAAATATTTGGCGAACTCATTTTCATTATCGTATATTTGCGATATAAGATAAAATAAATGGCAATTCACAAAAAAGAAGAATTTACACAAAAAGAGCAGGACCTGGCAGCATTCGCAAAAGCCCTGGCGCATCCCGCCCGTATTGCCATCTTGAAATTGCTGGCACAGAAAAATGAATGCATTTGCGGCGAGATTGTTGAAGAGCTGCCATTATCGCAATCTACGGTATCGCAACATTTAAAAGAATTAAAAAATGCAGGTTTAATAGACGGAAATATTGATGGCCCGCGCAGTTGTTACTGCATTAACTGGAAAGCTTTCGAAAAATTTATGGGCGAGTTCAGTTTCCTGTTTAATAAACTGAAAGTGCAGCACGCAAAGGCCTGTTGCTGAAAGACAGCCACTGCCTGAACTTCGGTTGTTCCAGGATCATAAAACCCCCATGGGAAGGAACAGGCAGTAGATTGTGCGAAAATCTGTAAAAAGGAACAAATGTAATTAATGTATAAACCGCCAACTTCCGGTTCCCTCTCCACGGGAGAGTGGTAGCAGTATGGCTTAAAAATTAAAGCGATGAACAATCAAAAAACGATCACATCCTTATTTCCCTCTGCTATTGGAGGAGGCCGGGAGGAGGCCATTAAAGAACTTGTAAAAGAAAAGTATGCGGCCATTGCAGAACAATCATTAGATCAAAATCTTGCTTCCTGTTGTGGAGCAACTTCATCTTGCGGCGGCGATGAAGTGTATAACATCATGAGTGATGATTATACAAAAATGGAAGGGTATAACCCCGATGCTGACCTTGGGTTGGGTTGTGGTTTACCTACTGAATTTGCTAAAATTAAGGCAGGCGACACAGTTATTGACCTGGGTAGTGGTGCTGGTAATGATGCCTTTATTGCCCGCAAAATAGTTGGGGAAAACGGCAAAGTGTTGGGCATTGATTTTACAGAAGCCATGATCAATAAGGCCAGAGCCAATGCCGAAAAGCTGCATTTTAATAACGTGGAATTCAGGCTGGGCGATATTGATGATATGCCGGTAACTTCCAATTACGCCGATGTAATTGTTAGTAATTGTGTACTGAATTTAGTGCCCAACAAACACAAAGTGATCAGCGAAATTTTCAGGGTGTTAAAGCCCGGCGCACATTTTTCAATTTCTGATATCGTGTTGGAAGGTGCTTTGCCAAAAAAATGGAAAGAAGTAGCCGAGTTTTACGCAGGCTGTGTAAGCGGCGCCATTCAAAAAGAAGTATACCTGGAAATGATCACAGCTGCGGGTTTCAAGAATGTGATCCTGCAAAAAGAAAAAGAGATTATTATACCCGGCGATATTTTAAAGAATTATTTAACCGATGCTGAAATTGCTGATTACAAAAAAGGCAATACTAAAATAACCAGCATAACTGTGTATGCAGATAAACCCGCTAAGGACAACAGCAATTGCTGCGAACCGGGAAGTGGATGTTGTTAGAGCCCTGCGTTGAACTTCGTTGGTTCCCTCATAAGGGATCCCCCATGGAGAGGGATATGGAGAAGATAATAGCGAAGTGATACAAAGAATTTGAATTATTAATACACCAACTTCGAGTTCCCGCTCCTTCGGAGTTCCCGGGCAATGCGAAGGGAAAGAGTGAAGCTCATTGGGGTGAGACCAGAAAAGTAGAGCCATGAACACGAATCAAAAAAATCCTAATTGTTGTATAAACGACATGGGATGCTGCTAACCATTTTCTTTGCCCAAGTTTTAAACTTTGGCAAAGATTTAAAATACTTACATGAAAAAGAAATTACTTTTTGTTTGCATCGAAAACAGCAACCGTTCTCAAATGAGCCAGGCTTTTGCAAAAATGCTCGGCGGTGATAAGGTTGACGCTTTCAGCGCCGGCAGTAAACCCAGTGGTATAGTAAATCCCAAAGCTATTGCTGCTATGAAGGAATTAGGCTATGATTTAAGTAAACATGACAGCAAAAGTCTGGAAGAGGTAAAAGCATTTGCACCCTTTGATGCTGTGGTGACCATGGGCTGTGGTGATGCCTGTCCCTGGATGCCTGCAACAAAATTTATAGACTGGCAGATACCGGATCCTAAAAACATGGAACCCATCGAGTTTAATAAAGTGCGGGACCATATAAAAGAAAAAGTGAAAGCGCTGATTGATGAATACAAATAAAAACAGGCCGTTCAATGTTGAACGGCCTGTTGCTTTATACCTTTTTTTATCGCTTACTGATCTTGGAAAGTAATCTTAAGATCTCCAGGTATAACCAGATAATGGTTACCAGCAAACCAAAAGCGCCATACCATTCCATGTATTTTGGAGCTCCCAACGCTGCACCTTTCTCAATCATATCAAAATCTAAAATCAAATTCAGTGCAGCCAAAGCCACAACAAAAACTGAAAAACCAATGCCGATAGCGCTGCCTTCGTGTAAAAACGGAATTTGTATGCCGGCAAAACTGAGGCCAATTGCAATTAAATAAAAAATAGCGATACCCGCCGTGGCAGTAACGATGATGGCCCTGAACTTAGCAGTAGCTTTTATTATCTTAAAACTGTACAACAGGTACATCGCAATGGCCGTTCCGAAAGTTAAACCAACTGCATTTAAAATAATACCCGGTGCAACATCTGCAAAAGCATAACTGTAATAAGCAGATATGGCACCTACAAACAAACCCTCCAGCAACGCATAAAGCGGTGCCAGGTAAGGAGCCCATTCTTTTTTAAACATCAATAATATTGCAACACCCAATCCTCCGAAAGCACCAACATAAATAAATGTTTGCGCATAACTACCGCCTTCTGCATATTCCTTCCAGGCGTAAAAGGCTGTGCCCATTGTCATTAAAAATAAAAAACCAAATTTTTGCAGGGTGCCATTTACGGTCATGGCATTTTCGTGGATCACCACATCGTGTAATACTGAATCCTTGAACCTGTTTTCAGATAAGGTTGGATTTCCGGATTTAAAAAAAGACATAGTTTTAAAATTTAGAAGATAAAATTAAAGGTTTATTCAATAAAAGAATGTTATTTCCGGAGAATTTCAGGTGTTTTACTCAGTGCCCGGTTCCTTATCTTTGCAAAATGAAAGAATTGGCGCATAAAATAAAAGGTTTAAAAACGGAGATAGCCGATTTTAATGAGGGGGATGCCGAAAGTTTTCGTATTAAATATTTAGGTACCAGGGGCATGGTAAAAGCCATCATGGGTGAAATGAAAAATGTGGCCGCCGAAAATAAAAAAGAAGCAGGCCAGTTGCTGAACGAGTTTAAACTTTTTGCGGAAAGTAAGTACGACGAACTCAATGCAGCTTTCTCCGGATCAGAAACCGAAAATCGCAAATCGGAAATCGATTTAACCTTGCCGGGCGACTTATTGCCGCTTGGCAGCCGTCACCCCATCAGCCTGGTAAAAAATAAAATCGTTTCTATTTTTCAGCGGCTTGGCTTTGCGGCAGCCGAAGGCCCGGAGATAGAAGACGACTTTCATAACTTCACGGCACTTAACCTGCCCGAGAATCATCCGGCCCGTGATATGCAGGATACGTTTTATATTTCTCAAAATCCCGACTGGCTTTTACGCACCCATACATCCAGTGTGCAGGTACGTGAAATGCAAAAAGGTAACTTACCCATTCGTATCATTTGCCCCGGCCGTGTGTACAGGAACGAAACGATCAGCGCCCGTGCGCATTGTTTTTTTCACCAGGTGGAAGGATTATACATTGCAGAAAATGTGAGTTTTGCAGATTTGAAACAAACGCTGTATTTCTTTGTACAGGAAATGTTTGGCAAGGATGTAAAAGTAAGATTTCGCCCCAGCTATTTCCCGTTTACAGAGCCCAGTGCCGAAATGGATATCAGTTGCCTGATATGTGGAGGTGAAGGATGCAGTGTTTGTAAAAAAACCGGCTGGGTTGAGATTTTGGGCTGCGGTATGGTGCATCCTGCGGTGTTGGATAACTGCGGTATTGATAGTAATAAATACACAGGCTTTGCATTTGGAATGGGTATTGAAAGAATCACCATGCTTAAATATCAAATTAAAGACCTGCGCCTGTTCAGCGAAAATGATGTTCGTTTTTTAAAGCAGTTTACGGCTGCAGTATAAAATATTTTTCTGCCGGTAATCCCCTGTCGCCCGCAATTGGTAATTACAAATATCTTTTCAAATCAATGAATTATGTAACTCCATAATTCTCCTTTGGCATTATAATTGACTTTATGCCTGTACACACATCTGCGGTGTTCATTTCTCTGATATAAAACTAATAAAGATGAAATTTCTCTACAGCATTATGATTATATTCTTATTTGCGTTCACCTTACATGCATGTTCCGTTTCAAAAGAAGCAAGGAGCATGAAAAAAATAATCAACGGCGATTGGATACTGCAAACCATAACTACAGAAGGGATTACCGGTATTGTAAAAACAAAAATATTTAATGAAACCGGATTTGGTTGTTTCATAGGAAGTGAATGGAATTTTATAAATAATAACAGCATGGGTACCTATACACTTGTTGATAAATCTGACGGCTGTGTAACATTAAAAAGATTTATACGCTGGACAATTTATGAACCCAACGGGGAGGAGAAGGAATTTCAATTTAAAAGGCTTGATGATAAAAAGAATGCAATGGATAATGGAGATGGATACCGCTTAAAAGTTGTAGAACTGGACAAGCGCCTTATGAAACTAAGATCTGAATTGGTATTTGACGGGCATGGTGGTGCCATCATTTATAATTTCGTGAAAAAGTAATATCAAATTTAAAAATTGGTTTATGACAAAAATAATAAGGAATTGTAGTTTTATATTAGCCGTTACTTTGCTGGTAACAACAGGTTGTAATACCGCCAGAAAGGCAAATAAAGCACAAAAAGGTGCTGCGATCGGAACTGTTGGTGGTGCCATTGTGGGCGGTGTAATTGGCAATAACGTTGGGAAAGGAAATACAATACTGGGTGCTGTTATTGGTGGCGTGGTTGGAGGTGTTGCCGGTGGCATTATTGGCAATAGTATGGATAAGCAGGCCGAAAAAATAAAGAATGAGATTCCCGGTGCCGAGGTACAAAGGGTTGGGGAAGGGATTATTGTAACTTTTAGTGAAAAAAATCCCGACGGTTCTAAAATGGGTGTTTATTTTGACTTTGACAGATCTGACATCACTGCTAATTCGGAACTGGCATTGCATAAACTGATCCAGATATTTAAGGAATACCCGGAAACAAATTTATTAGTGGAAGGGCATACCGATGATGCAGGTGCAGATAGTTATAACCTGGCGCTTTCAGAGCGAAGGGCATTGGCTGTTGGCAATTTTTTAAAAAAAGATGGAATTTTTTCATCAAGGATTACAATCAACTGGTATGGAGAAACACAGCCGAAAGTAGAAAACAGCAATGCGGTAAACCGGGCCGAAAACAGGCGTGTTGAATTTGCCATCACAGCCAATGATAAAATGAAAGAAGAGGCAAGAAAGGAAGCTGCCGGCAAATAGCCTTCCTGTTAAATTCGATAATGCATGGTTGTTTCCGCTGTAACAACCATGCATTTTTCTTTATTGTACGCAGCCTGCTGTTAAAGTAAGCCAGAAATAATATCTTTACCAGAATAAAAAACAGGGTCATTAATGATAAATACAATCTGCGTCATTGGCGCCGGCACTATGGGCAGCGGTATTGCGCAAACATCCGCACAAAGCGGTTTCTATACGCTGTTGTTTGATATGAATGCGGGAATGTTGGAAAAAGCAAAAATATCCATTCAAAAAAGTCTGCAATATTTATTGAATAAGGGAAAAATTTCTGCCGCAGAAAAGGAAATCATTTATCAGCGAATAAAATTTATTACAGATACCAACGATTGCCTGGCGGATATTATTATAGAAGCCATTGTAGAAAGGGTGGAGGCCAAAGTTGCCATCTTTAACCAGTTGGCAGAGTTAAATCACAGCGAAGTGATTTTTGCAACCAACACGTCATCCTTATCAGTTTCTGAGATCCAGGCAGGCATTCAGCAACCGCAAAGAGTGGTGGGTATGCATTTCTTTAATCCGGCGCAGGTGATGAAACTGGTGGAAGTGGTTATAGGAGATCAAACGTCAGATGCTGCTGCACAAACTGTTTATGATCTTTGTTTGCAAATGAAAAAAACACCGGTGATGTGTAAAGATGCGCCGGGTTTTATCGTAAACCGGGTTGCCAGGCATTACTACCTGGAAGGAATGAAATTGGTAGAGGCAGGTGTGGCAACATTTGAAACCGTAGATGAAATACTGGAAGCATCCGGTTTTAAAATGGGCCCATTTAAGTTAATGGACCTGATTGGCAATGATGTTAACCTGGCTGTTTCCCAATCATTGTATGATGCCTATAACCAGGCTGAAAGATTTAAACCTTCGGTATTACAAAAGGAAAAAGTGGCCAAAGGCGAACTGGGAAAGAAAACTAAAAAAGGTTTTTATTCTTATTAACGTTAATTATTACTCAAGGCATAAACAGCAAACGAAGCCAGCCAGTGTTCTCCCGCATAATCACCACTGGCAACCTGGGGTAATGCTGCATCAAGATGTTGATTAGCCAATTGTAAAAGATGTTGGTTACCTGTGGACCGCGCAATCCCTCTGAAACACCAGGCCCTGCTTAAATTCAATCCGTCAAGATGTACCAGTTTACCGTCAGTTCTGTCTTTTACCTGCCCCGGTTCCATCTTAAAGTTTTCATCAAAAAGAAGTGGCATAAAATTTTTTAGCCAGGGCAGGTATTGTCGTTTAGGTAAGATCTTCCTCATTAAATTGGCTTCTTCCAGGCAGGGGCTCAGGAAATCATTGCCACCGGGTTCCCAACTAACAGGACAATTTTTATCATTCATATAAAAACGCAAAGCAGCTTTCTTAATCGCGTTGGATAAAGCAGTATCATTATGATGAATTGCATAATCGATCATCAAACTCAATCCAAAGGCCAGGTTTGTATGTTCTCCCACCCTGATCGGGTATACGATTTTATCAAGATAATCAATAGTAAGGTTACTCAACTGATCAGTTAAAGGCTGCAGAGTTGCTGCCCATTTTTTTGATTCTTTATCATCCCAGCTATTTAACTCATCCTGCAATTGTAACAGCCATGCCCAGCCATAGGTACGTTCGAAAGTCTTATTGTCTTTACTTTTAAATAAAACCAGTTCCTGCTGAATATTGGCAACAGAAAAATGTTCATTAAAAAGTTCCCTGATCTGTTTTTCTTCGGGCAACCCCGGGAAATTTTTCAGCAGCCTTGCCAGCATCCAGTGTCCATGAACACTGCTGTGCCAATCGAAGCAGCCAAAAAAAGCAGGGTGATAATTTTTTGGCGCAGTTATTAATGAGGTATCGTTATAAACTATGCCTGTTTTGTACGGCAGTTCTTTCTCTGCACAGCGCAGGGGCAGCCTGGCAAATGCAGAGGCCCCGCTTTGGGTAAGTGTAACCTGGTTATTCATCTTTACGTAATGCTTCTCTTGTGCAAAACAGGTTCCCGATATCAATAGTGCGGGCAATGACAATAAAAAATATGTGGAACGCATTATTTTTAGTTTAATAGCTATAGTTTTATTAACTAAATGTAATCTTTTATTCTTTCAAATCATTATACCATATCGCCGCTTAACGAAACAGCATTACTCGTTTCCTTTGACGCCGCCGTTGATGAAAGTATTAATGAAAAAGTACTTTCCCTGCACCTGGCATTTAAAGAAGCTCCTTTTATTGGTTTGGTAGAAACGGTGCCTGCATATTCTTCCCTGGCAGTATTTTATGATATGCAAACAGTTAGAAGAAGTATTGCAAATAAAGGATCGGCTTATGAACGTGTAAAAAAAATTACAGAAGATATGATTGCGATTCATGGGAATTCGGTGACGATTGGAAACCGTGCAATAATAAAATTACCTGTTTATTATGATGGAGAAGACCTGGAACTAATTGCAAAAATAACATCTTTAAGATCAGAGGAACTGATCGACATTCATACCTCAGTAATTTACAGGGTATATATGATCGGGTTTCTGCCTGGTTTTGCATATATGGGAAGGCTTGATGAACGGATAGCCTTGCCCAGGAAGGATAATCCGCGTACTAACGTGCCGGCAGGCAGCGTAGGCATAGCCGGCTTCCAAACAGGCATTTATCCTTTTGCATCTCCGGGCGGCTGGCAATTGATTGGGCATACCCCGATAAAAATATTCGACATTGGGAAGAAAGAACCATCCCTGTTCAAACCAGGCGACAAGGTTCGATTTGTTGCGATTGACAAAAACGAATTCGAAAAATTAAATGAGTATTAAAATTTTAAAACCGGGAGTACTAACCACCATACAGGATCGGGGCAGAACGGGCCATCGCAGTGAGGGGATAGGCAGCGGTGGAGCCATGGATCGATTTGCTGCAACTGTTTCAAATTATTTGGTGGGGAATGGAATTGATAAAGCGGTGATCGAGATCAATTTTCCGGCGCCGGAGATCATGTTTCAACAGGACGCCGTCATCAGTTTATCGGGCGCCGATCTTGCCGCAACAGTTAATAATATTCCGCAACCTGCCTGGCGGCCTTTTTTTGTCAATAAAGGAAGTATACTGAAATTTAGTAAACCGGTTAGCGGTTCCAGAACTTACCTGGCTATAACCGGTGGTTGGAAAGCGGAGCGCTGGTTGGGCAGTTATAGTACATTTGTAATAATAAATGCCGGTGGCTTTAAAGGAAGGAGTTTTAAAAAAGAGGATATCATCGAATTTGAGAAAACTGATCTTCCCTTTTCGAAAAAAAAGTTACCTGGCTGGAGTTTTTCGCAAATGGAAATGGAAAAGATCTATCAGCCTGCTAACAGTTTTCGTTGCACCAGGTCTATTGAATGGGACCGACTGGATGTTGATTCGAAAAATAATTTTGAACAACAGCAGTTTGAGCTCAGCAGTCAAAGCGACAGAATGGGTTTTCGGTTAACGGGGAAAAAACTAAACCAAATACTATCAACAGAATTGCTTTCGTCAGCTATTGACACCGGAACCATTCAACTTTTACCTGATGGGAATATGATTGTATTAATGGCCGATTGTCAAACCACCGGCGGTTATCCACGAATTGCCAATGTAATTAAGGCTGATCTGCCGAAATTTTCGCAATTGGTTCCGGGGCAAAAAATCAGTTTTAGCCTGATAGATATTCGGGAGGCTGAAGAATCCTTTATGGCGATGGCAGTTTTACTTGAAGAGTTAAAAGAAGCTTGCCTTTTATACATTAATAAATATTTTATTATAGATGGACATTAACTGCGATATGGGAGAAGGCATAGGAAATGAGGAATTACTGATGCCTTATATTGACTCAGCCAATATTGCCTGTGGCTACCATGCGGGTGATGAGGAAACTATGCAGGAAGTGATCATGCTTTGCCTGAAATATAATGTACAAATTGGCGCCCATCCTTCTTTTTTTGACAGAAAGAATTTTGGAAGAACAGAAATGCAACTACCTGCTGCGGAAGTTTATGAACTGGTAACCAGCCAACTGTTGTTGATGAAAAAAATGGCGTTGCCATGTGGAGGGAAACTGCATCATGTAAAACCCCACGGCGCTTTATATAATATGGCTGCTAAAGATGCAGTATTGGCGTCTGCCATTACACGGGCTGTAAAAGACTTTGATGATAATCTGATTTTTTATGGATTGTCGGGTTCGGTGATGATCGCTGAAGCGGCAAAATCCGGTTTGCAAACAGCCAACGAAGTTTTTGCCGACAGAACTTATCAGCCTGACGGTTCTTTAACCTCCAGGTCATTGACCAACGCGTTGATACAGGACAAGGATTTAATGCTGGTCCAGGTCTTGAAATTTGTAAATGAAAATAAAGTAAGAACAATAACCGGCCAGGAGATCGGTCTGCTGGCTGATACCATTTGTATTCATGGGGATGGTGAACATGCACTGGAATTTGCCAGGTCCATTTTTAAAAAACTACATGAAAGCTAGATCATTTTTTGGAGGCCCGTTGTTGGGGGCAGCTTTTTTAATGGCCACTTCGGCCATCGGCCCGGGGTTTATTACCCAAACCACTAAATTTACTGAAGAACTAAAAGCAAGTTTTGGTTTTGTAATTCTCGTTTCTGTGATACTGGATATTGGTGTTCAGCTGAATATTTGGCGAGTGGTTTCTGTAAGTAAAATGTATGCACAGGATCTGGCAAACAAAGTTTTGCCGGGTTCCGGGTACTTTTTGTCGGTATTGATTGTTCTTGGCGGGTTGGCTTTCAATATCGGCAATATCGCCGGTGCCGGCCTTGGGTTGAACGTTTTGTTTGGGATAAGTGTAAAAGCTGGAGCAGCCATCAGTTGTTTTTTTGCCGTCGCGGTTTTTATGTTTAAAGATGCAGGATCAGTGATGGATATTTTTACCAAGCTGTTGGGTTTGGTTATGATTGGCCTTACACTTTATGTTGCCATACAATCTGATCCGCCTTTAGCAGAAGCAGCCCTGAGATCTATATTACCTGATAAAATTGACGAAACCATTATTCTTACGATTGTCGGAGGCACGGTGGGCGGTTATATCAGTTTCGCAGGGGCACACCGCTTATTGGATGCAGGTATCAGTGGCAAAGAGAATTTGAAACAGGTTTCCAGGTCTGCCGTGTCTGCCATAATGATCGCAACCTTAATGCGGATCATTTTGTTTATTGCTGCTTTGGGAATTATTTGGCAGGGTATTGGTTTAGATCCAAAGAACCCGGCAGCAACGGTTTTTGAAACTGCGGCCGGACAGATCGGATATAAGATATTTGGCCTTGTTTTATGGAGCGCCGCCATCACATCGGTGATCGGATCGGCCTTTACTTCGGTAACATTTGCCAAACTGCTTCATCCATCGGTTACAAAAAATTTTCGGCAAATAATTATTGCCTTTGTTGTTTTTTCCGGAACTGTTTTTTTGGTTGTTGGTCAGCCGGTAAAAATTTTGATAATGGCAGGTGCAGTTAATGGATTAATATTACCCGTTGCACTGGCATTGATCCTCCTGTCGGTTAATAAAAAATTAATTACTGAAAATTATAAGCACCCGACCTGGTTATCCATCGCCGGGTGGATCGTTGTTATGGCCATGACCTATATGAGCGCAGTGGCCATCAGCAATATATTCCATTAAATTTATGCGGTACTTCTATTTATTTCTCCGGCCTGTTCAGCAAACGGCAAAAGTGAAACCGTATCTTTACTAAAATTATTTTATTATGATCCTGGTTACCGGCGGCACAGGTTTATTGGGAAAAGAATTAATTACTCAGTTACTGAATGAAGGGAAGCAGGTAAGGGCTATTTACAATAAATCATTACCCGGGGATTTTAAGTCTCAAAATCTTCAGCAATTTCAATGTGATATTTTAGATGTGGTAGGATTGGAAGAAGCCATGAAAGGAGTGGAACAGGTATATCACTGTGCCGCCATAGTAACTTTTAATCCAAAGCGCAGGGAGGAGATGTTTAAAATTAATATTGAAGGAACAGCCAATGTGGTGAATGCCGCTTTGGATGCCGGGGTAAAAAAAATGGTTCATGTGAGTTCGGTTGCGGCTCTTGGCAGAATAAGAGAAAGCGAAGCCATTAATGAAACCATGAACTGGACCGAAGAAACCAGTAACAGCAGCTATGGGCAAAGTAAATACCTGGCCGAAATGCAGGTGTGGCGGGGCATTGGCGAAGGATTGGCTGCAGTAATAGTTAACCCGGTGATCATTTTAGGACCCGGTGACTGGAACAGCGGATCATCACAAATATTTAAATCTGTTTTCGAAGAATTTCCGTGGTATACTACCGGTACAACTGGATTTGTTGATGTAAGGGATGTGGTAAAAGCCATGACGCAGTTAATGAACAGTGATATTTCTGCCGAGCGTTTTATCATCAGTGCCGAAAACAGGACCTATACCGAGGTGTTTAATTTAATAGCTAAAGCATTTGTTAAAAAGCCGCCACATAAAAAAGTGACGAAAACGTTGGCAAAAATTGTGTGGCGTTTAGAAGCGGTAAAAAGTTTTTTTACCGGTAAAGATCCTTTAGTAACCAAAGAAACAGCAGCAACCGCTTTGGCAAAAGTGAATTTTGATAATAACAAACTGGTTAAGTTTTTACCGGGGTTTATCTATAGAAAAATAGAAGATAGTATTGCAGACACCTGTTTGTCATTACAACAAAAGCTTAACAGCAATTGATGTAATTTCAACCTTTTCTAAAAATCCTGTACAATGAAACCCGTTCCAAAAAAATATCAGATGAAAAAGATCGTAACCGCTTTACTGCTCGTTTTTGTTTCCTGTACGCTGTTCTCCCAGGCAAATTATCTTATCTCCGGAAAGATCATGGATGAAGCAACGAATTTGCCATTACAGGGTGCCTCCGTGTTTGCAGAAAATACAACCATTGGCACGGCAACAGACCAAAATGGCGTTTTTCATTTGCGGCTTCCGAATGGCGGTTATAGTATTGTAATAACTTTTACCGGTTACCAAATCGAAACAAAAAGAGTAACTACTGCTGATGCAGCCAACAGCGACATGATCATTGGTTTAAAGAAAAAAGAAAAGTCGATGGATGAATTTGTGGTAAAAGCCACGTATGAAGTAGCGAACGGGTTGGAAAAATATGGAGATTTCTTTTTAGAGAATTTTATTGGTAAAACTGCCAACAGCAAACAATGCTTCGTGAAAAATAAGGAAGCACTTAAATTTTATTATTACAGGAGAACAAAACGTTTAAAGGTACTGGCAACCGAGCCCCTCGAAATTGTGAATGATGCATTGGGATATACGATTAAATATGAGCTGGATTCTTTTGTACATGAATACAATACACAGACCAGTTTATACACCGGTTATCCTTTATTTCAGGAAATGGAGTCGGGCAGCATTGACCAGCTGTTAAATTGGAACGCAGCGCGTAAACTGGCTTACAACGGCTCTATTCTTCATTTTATGCGGAGTATGTACCGGAAAAGATTAAATGAAGAAGGTTTTGAAATTCAGTTCATCATTTTTGACAAGGGTAAAGACAGGGCGGTGCTGCTAAAAGATTTTTACGGCTCAGTAAATTATACCCGGGATGAAAACACCAATACGGTGGCTATTTTGCCACAACAGCAGGAAGTAGCGGTCATGTATAAAAATGAAGAATCACCTGCCTCTTATGTTGCAGAAAACCCCGAAGCTTCACCAAAATTTCAGCTTTCTGTGCTGTCATTTTCGCAGGGCGAAACTTTGGATATTGAGCAAAACGGATTTTATTTTGATCAAAACGATATCACCATTACCAATTACTGGGCATGGGAAAAAGTTGGAGACATGTTACCTTACGATTTTAAGGAGAAAGTAACAGGTATCGTAAAAACGGACATTTTGGAAACGGTTACATATCCCAACTTGCCAATGGTAAAGCCAACAGGTTCCGTTAAGCAGGAAGAAAAGATCTTAACAGATAACCGGGAACCCCTTTCAGCACAAAGGAATATAAGCGGGGACCAATTAACAGGCATTAACTGGAAAATGGAGGAGAGCAGGGTTATTGATGGCAGTCATATATTTTATTATAAAAGAAACGGGGAGGAGAATACCATAAATTTCGACAATGACCTGTATATATTCAATGCAGATCATACGGGTACTTATTTTTACAACGGCCAGGAATATACATTCAACTGGAAATACCTGGATACCGAAAAAACTAAAATGGAAATGGTTATTTTATATCCAACGCCATTAATGGTAACACTTGAAAATATAACAGTAACCGCTACTTCTTTTAAATACACACGTCTGCAAAAAGTTAACGGAATAAATATGGTTGCTATAGAATCAAGAACTGCCAATTAAAAAACAGGGTAAACGAAAACGGCATGGGTAATGATCATTTGCCCATTACTTTTTCCCATAGTTCCGGAATCCTTTTGATCCAGACCAATTCCCTGCGTTCCATCCCTGCTTCCTGTGCAGGCGCACCCCAATAGGTTTTATTACCTTCGAGGTCGCCGCCAACGCCTGTCCTGGCCAATAGCACTGCATTTTCTCCAATGGTCAATGTTTTATTGATAATTACCTGTCCCCATAAAGTGACGCCATCTTCTATGGTAACTACACCTGCAATAACCACATTAGCGGCAAACAGGCAGTTTTTACCCACAACGGTATCATGCCCAATATGAATCATATTGTCCATCTTTGTTCCTTTGCCGATTTTTGTGTTGTGGGTTACACCCCTGTCGATGGTACAGCCGGATCCTATTTCCACATCATCCTCAATAATTACGCGGCCACAACTTGGCATTCTTTTATGCCATATGTCACGATCTTTTTTTCCATTATAATAAAAGGCGTCGCTGCCGATAACAGTACCTGCCTGAATGACCACGCGATCTCCCAAAATACAATAATCCATAATGCTTGCATTCGGGTACACGATCGTGTTTTTTCCGATCTGAACATGGTGGCCAATAAATGCGCCCGGGTAAACAAAACTTCCTTCACCAATGACCGCCGAGTCGCTGATCATTTTATTGGCCGGTTCAAAAGGACGAAAATGATTTACAATTTTGCAATAGGCTTCAAACGGATTGTCAACGATCAATAATGCTTTACCATCGGGTACCCCCGTTTCTTTATTGATGATGATAAAACTGGCTGCACTGTTTAAACATTTGTCATAATATTTTGGATGATCAACAAAGGCCAGATCACCTTTTTCAACTTTATGTATTTCATTAATACCGGTTGCCGGCACTTCTATATTACCAATCAGTTTTGCACCAATGAATTCAGCGATCCATGGCAAAGAAACAGGAGATGGGAATTGCATATTTCTAAAATTTTAGTAAAGGTACATCCCTTTGGTTTTAATTGCATTGGTCAGTAAAACTATAAAAAACGCTGTTTTTCAGCATAAACCGGGAAAATATTTTTGTCGGTTTTAACCACAAAAAAACCAGCAAATTCATGTAAGAAAACCGTTGTCCGTTTAAAAAGAAAAACCAAAACCAACCTGGTAAACAGCAAACAATAAAATTCCATTCTCTTGTAATACCAGTATTTACGATACTTTCAGGCGATTTTAGAATTACTGATTTTATTTTACCAAAACTGTAGGCTGCTTTAATTGTTTTTTTTAGGCATGAAAAGCTGAAAAAAAAGCAGCATCCTTATCCACAGTCAAAATAAAAATGTGCATAAAATAATTTAAAAAATTTAATTGGTTAGCAAAATTTCTTTTTAATATTGTATGAGGAATTTGGTTCCCGGTACTTACTAACCCGTCAATATAGCAAAGCTCGACCGTTAAAAGTCGGGCTTTATTTTTTGCATGTTATCAATTTTAAAACTGCTGCAAATGAAAATTTCCGAAGCAGTCAAAGAAGTTTTTTTATCAGCTCCGATATAAGAAAACTACAGGTCCGGTTCACACATAATTATTTGCGTAAGGAATCTTTCCGGGCAAAAAATATCCCACCGGCAATTGTAAAAAAAAGTATGGAAGGTTCTGTTTGTTTTGGTTTGTATATACAGGATGCAATACATATTTCTGTAAAAAAATAAATAGTATTTGCAAGGATTGTTACCGACAGTGCGAATTTTGGTTACCTGGCTGATGTGTTTACCGCAGAGAAATATCGGGGAAATGGTTTGGCAACAAGGATGATGGAAAGCGTTAGGAAACACCCGGATTTGCAGGGGTTAAGAAGATGGACGTGGGCAACAAAAGATGTAAATGGATTATACTCGAAATTTGGGTTTTTACCAGTAGACAAACCGGAACGTAGCATGTGGTTTAAACCCTGGGAAGCACATCCTGAATCTGACTCGTGATTATATCCTTAACTTGCAGCTTAAATAATATCACATGTTAAAATCAATGACGGGTTTTGGAAGGTCAGAACAGACAGTAAACGACAAAACTTTTTTGGTAGAAATAAAGGCACTTAATGGAAAGCAGTTTGAATTACAGCTTAGGCTGCCACCCTTGTTAAGACCGTATGAATTTGAAATTCGTAACACACTTCAGGAACATTTGGTACGCGGAACCATTGATTGTATGGTCATCGTAAAACAAAACGGCACGTCAAAACCCGTAAATATCAATACCGATCTGATCAAGGCTTATTATAAACAGATTGAAACCCTGGCCGGCGAATTGAACATTGATACCAACTCGGTACTGAGTGCCCTACTTCGCTTGCCTGAAGTGGTTACTCCCACCAATGATATTTTAAGTGAACCTGATTTTGCAGAATTCAGTATCGTGTTGCTGGCGGCACTTAATAATTTAAATCAACACAGAACTGAAGAAGGTGCCGTATTGGAAAAAGACCTCATCAGCCGCATTGATAAGATATATGAACAGGAAGAAGCTATTTTGATATTAGAGCCCAATCGCAAAAAAAGGATCAAGGACGAAATAAACCTGTTGCTCGATAAACATGTGGGCAAGGAAAATATCGACAATAACCGGATGGAGCAGGAATTGATTTATTATATGGAGAAGATCGATATTCATGAAGAACAGATCAGGCTTCGTCAGCATTGTGAATATTTTAAATCCATCATACAGGAGTTGGAAGAAGGGAAAGGTAAAAAGTTATCGTTTATATTACAGGAAATTGGACGTGAAATAAATACCACCGGCAGCAAGGCCTATGACGCAGATATTCAAAAATGTGTAGTAAAAATGAAAAACGAATTGGAAAAAGCGAAGGAGCAGGTATTGAATATTTTATAAATAATGCTAAATAAGTTTAAAGGTTTTTACAGTATGGACAGTATCAACTTTAATAAATTTTGGTTTTTGGTATTTGTAACAACGGCTGTTGTTTTCAACAATTCCTGTACTCAAATTGACGTTTTCGAAAAAAATACGGTGATCCCGAATTACGAGTGGAAGCAAAATTTTGTGGCTACAGGGGATTTTTTAATTACCGACACGGTTTCGGCTTACAACATGTACCTGGTATTACGTCATACAGATGCCTATCCATATAATAATATCTGGCTTCATATCGGCTTGCAGCCTCCCGGCGACAGTATGCATGTTCAAAAACTAAACCTCCAATTGGGCAATGATGCAAATGGTTGGGAAGGTGCAGGTATGAACGATATCTGGGAACTCAGGAAATTACTACATGGCGAACCCCGCAGATTTAAACAACCCGGCAAGTATAATTTCAGGATTGGCCATGTCATGCGTGACGACCCATTATTACATGTCATGAGTGCGGGTTTGCGCATAGAAAAGATAAAAGATTAACAAAGCCTTTAACACAAAGTTTACCGGATGATGTTTTTTCACAAACAATTCTTTATTTTGCATATTATGAAATTCAAATTTCTTGCCTTAGTCGTATTTGTATCCTATACGGCACTGGTAAACGCCCAGGATCAACATAATGAGTATGTTCAGAAAGGTGAATTTGGTGTAACACTTGGTGTGGCACATTATTTTGGTGACCTGAATACGCGGGCTGCCATTAACCGTCCGAAAACGGCCATAGGTGCGTTTTTTCGTAAACAGTTTGGTAATTATGTGGGCGTAAGATTAAGTGCGCATTATGCCCAGTTGGGTTATAGTGATACCTACAGTAAGAATGTATATCAAAAGACAAGAAACCTCAGTTTTAATACTAATATTTGGGAGATAGCTTTACAGGGAGACTTTAATTTTTTTAAGTTTATTCCCAATGATCCTGACTATGCATTTACGCCTTATGTAACATTAGGTGTGGGTGTGTTTACCTACGATCCCTATGCATTCACAAACGGGGAAAAAGAATTTTTACGCCCATTAGGTACAGAAGGCCAGTTGGTACAATACATGGGCAGAAAGCCATATAATACCATGGCCATCGCAATTCCATTGGGTGTAGGTATAAAATATAACCTCAGTGAAAAAATCAATTTTTCTTTTGAAGTGGCTCACCGTTTTACCAGTACCGATTATTTAGATGATGTTAGTACAACCTATGCCGGGGAGCAAAATTTCACGAACGCTTCGGTTGCCAAACTTTTACAGGATCGTTCGGTAGAAATAACCCCGTTAACCCCTTTAGGATTAGAAGGCAGGCAGCGCGGATGGAGCAAACAAAGAGATCAGTATATTATCGCTGAAATAGGTTTTACTTATAATATCAGCTCCTATAAATGCCCTTCGGCCAATTGAGATTAAACCGTTGCGTGTTAAAAAAATATTTGGTTAGTAATTTAAAACCACTATTTTTACTGTTCCCCAATGAAATAAGTGATGACTTACCCCATCATTTTTTGTTTCCCTACCAAAGAGTAACATAGTATAAATCCGTACCATTCTGTGATGGAACCATAGTTTTTACCAGTTTTAAATAACTTGACTATGGCATTCATTCGCTACTGCATTATTGCATGGTTAACCCTGTTGTTTGCATTTCATACAAATGCACAATCGGTAAGTTATCCGCCACAATCTTCACTTGCGTTAAAGAAAACGGCTGCGGACGTAGCTATGCTTTTACAGAAAGCAATTCCGGGCAGCCAGTTTACCGTATCGGCTTATTCCGCTTTACCACAATCAGGGATCATATTTATATACGACTCAACCATTACACATAACCAGGCCTGCAGGGTTGAAAGCGATGGGTTCAATTTTATTAAGTTTTCTGCACCAGAAGATAACGGGCTTCTTTTTGGAGTGTATCAATACCTGCAACAAATGGGATTTAAGTTTTATTTGCCCGGTTCAATTTGGGAATATATCCCTTCACTTGCAACTGGATTCAGAATAATCGACACAACATATGCAACCAGTTTTAAATATAACAGCTGGTATCTTAGTGGCGGACATCGGCAGTGGATCATGGACAATGACGCCACTTACAACTGGGATACTTATAATGGCGTTAATGGGCATAACTGGTCTTTATATCAACGCCGCAACCGGATGACGGGGCAATACAGATTCCAGGGCCATCGCAGTGATATCATTACCGGAAACAACCTTACCACCTGGCAAAATAACCCCTGTTATATTGCCAGTAACAATAATTCAAGGGTTGCTAATTCCCGTTCAGTACCCGATGTAAATAATACGGCCGGCAAACAATTATGGGCATCAACCATTGAACAAAAATATGTATCCAACCGTAATACTATTTTAAATAACCCGGGCATGTATACGGGTCAGTTTCGCAATTTTAAATACAGCAATGATAATGTTGGTATTGAAGTACCCGATGGCGCCCTTTGGGGAAACACAAAAGATAATCTCGGATGCAGTAGTAACGGTTACGGTTCGGAAGCAGATCAGAATATTACCCTGGCCGATTTCACAGCGCAGCATATCGGTAACAATAATCCCAATCTTCGTTATCAGTTATACGCCTATTCCACACATGCGGATGTGCCCTCGGCGGCGACTAAAATAAATGATAAACTGGATATACAGTTGGTGCCGGCAATATACCATAACCTGACCAGCACGAATGGATTACGCAACCGTTGGTTCAACCGTACAAAAAATATTTCGGAGTATAATTATTTAAATCTTTCCAGCTGGAGTGGCGAAACACCTTCTTTTTACCTGGATGATTTTAAAGCGACCCTGCAAATCGCGAAAGATAAAAAAAGCCAGGGATTGGTTTGGGAAGCTTCACCCGCAAAATTTGCCAGTTTGCCTTTTTTACTGGCAGCCAATAATAATTTATTAGATGATGTATCTGTGGATAGCAGTTTACGGGAATTCTGTAACAACATGTTTGCCGGCGCAGGTAACACAATTTTTAAGTTATTGCAACTTTGGACAGACAGTAAGAGCATGGCTGGCGTTGCTACGGCTAAATATAAAATTCCTTTGTATTTACAAATGCTTGCCGACGCAGATTTACAGACTTCAAATGAGTCTCCGGTAGTTAAAGAGAGGCTAAGAGAACTAAAAGCTTACCTGCACTACATGGTACTCTATTATAACATTGTTGCTGATCAACGCCCAAATAGTGCAAAAATCGGTGAAGTTGCTGAACTGTGTATATACCTGGCTAAAACCAATAGAATGCAGTTGGTTAACAGCAGCTATTTAATACAGGTGTTAACCAGGACCTATATCAATAATGTTGGTTTTTATCAGCAGTACAATAATATTAGCGGCACAGCATATCTAAATGGTAATCTGCCATTATTAACTGCTGCTGAAATCGATTATGACTTTAAGAATGACAAAGCAATTTATGGCAGTTATATAGATGATTACCGTTTTGAGAAGGCTGAAAATATAGCCGGGCAATTTGATGCTGCCGGCATAGCTCCGCTTAAGAATATCAATATACAATTAAACTATACCTCGGGTATGGATTTTTATAACAGGAGTGAGTTTTATATTCAAGCGCCTGCGGCAGGTAATTTTTTGATTAATTATACACCCCGGTTCGACATGCCGGGAAAGGGGTATATTAATTTTTTGGTGGAATCAACAGATAGAGCTCTGGAAATTATAGAAGATTTTTCCATTGATCAAAATGCAGCGCCAGGAACGATAACCATTAAATTACCTTCTGCAGGCCACTATAAACTTACTGTAAGTTCAAAATACAAGTCGGCCGTTAAACTGGACATCACGACCAATAAAAACCGGTTTTATAAACGTAATATATTTTTAGGTAGCAATACCGACGTGTATGAGGCAAAATCAACCAGTTTGCCGGGATATTTTTATATACCCAAAGGCATTCAGAAAGTATTTTTTAGTGTCGAGAATAGTAATCCGGGCGGAGTTGGATACGCTTCGGCAGAAAGAATTAATAATAGTTTAGCCATTTTGGATAATAACGGAAATGCAGTAAAAGCTGGTTTTGTAACCACTAACGATTCAGCCTTATTTTACATTGACATACCTGCTGAAAATGCCGGTAAATTTTACAGGATAACGGCAAAAACCAGTTATAGACTTGCTTTCACCAACATCGGTAATATGCTTTGGTATGCCGAGCCTAAAACAATGCCCTGCAATAATACCGGATTTATGATTGCTACCTTTAAAAGGAATGGCAATTGTATTACCCAAATAACTGCTGATGTTAAAAAAGGTCAATTGGAATGGGAGGTTACTGACCTGGGAAAAACGTATCATTTCAGTAATCAAATGGTAATTGAACTACCCGAAAACAGCTCGCCAAATGCAGTAATCACATTAACCAATGGAATTAATTGCAGCACTACCAGGAGGCTGGGAGATGATGCCCACTATTTAAAAACTATTCAAAATTGTGGCAGTGGTGGGGTAATTGCAGAAATTTCAATAAAGCCGGTTTTTTACCCAAATCCCTCAACAGGAATTTTTAATTGCATGCAAAATGGATTCGAACTCACTGTAGATCAGTTATTTATAGTTGATATTCAGGGAAACCGGGTAGCTGCGTTCAGTAATATCAGGCAGTTTAATATCAGTAATTTACCGGCGGGCCATTATTGGTACAAAATGATTGTAAAAGAACAGGAGTTTTCAGGAAAGCTGGTTAAGCTATAAGATTTAATGTAATCGCCGTATTCCAACTAAAATTTATTACTTTTGCTGCCCAAAGTCAGGCCCTGTGCCTGACTACTCATTTTTAGCTTTTTATGAGCCTGATTAATAAAATAGATATGTTGCGGTTGCCCAACCATATTGCCATCATCATGGATGGAAATGGCAGGTGGGCAAAAGAAAAAGGTGAAGATCGCTTATTTGGCCATTTGCATGGGGTAGAAAGCGTACGGAATATTGTAGAGGGAGCGGCTGAATTGGGGATACATTACCTGACGTTATATGCTTTTAGTACCGAAAACTGGGACAGGCCGGAATATGAGGTATCAGGACTGATGGAACTGTTGGTTGAAACAATTCACAATGAAGTTCCCACACTTAATAAGAACAATATCAAACTTCATGTCATTGGCGATATTAATATGCTGCCGGAGGCGGCAAAGGACGAATTGAATGAAGCCATCATTGATACGGCGAAAAATACCGGGCTTAATTTAATTATGGCCCTTAGCTATAGCAGCCGTTGGGAAATTGTGCATGCGGTAAAGCAAATTGCAACGGATGTAAAAGCGGGAAAATTATCGATAGATGAAATCTCTCAGCAAACTGTGCAGCAATACCTTACCACCCGCAGTTTTCCCGATCCTGCGCTAATGATAAGAACCAGTGGTGAATACAGGGTCAGCAACTTTTTATTGTATCAACTCGCCTATGCAGAGCTGTATTTCACCAATACATTGTGGCCCGATTTTAGAAAAGAGAATTTGTATACCGCCATCCTGGATTACCAGGGAAGAGAACGCAGGTTTGGTAAAACAGGCGAACAAATAAAAAACACCGAAACGATAGACTAAAACGCCAGTAAAAGAAAAAAAATAGCAGCCGGCATTTCACCTTCCTATTTATGATTTAAGATGAGGTTAACAAATTGTTTTAATTATTGGGCTTAATTTGCCGCACGTAAAACCAAATTGATGCAGAGGAATTTTAAAGGATTTTTTATTGTTTTTACACTGATTGTAAGCAATCAGTTTGTTTTAGCCCAAAGCGACACAACCCCGGTATCCGTTAATCCAGATTTAATTGAAATATTTAATTCTAAAATACCTAAAGAATATAATATAGCCGGAATCACTGTTGTTGGTTCCCAGGGTTTTGATGCAGCCCTGATTATTTCCATTTCTGGTTTGGCTGTGGGAGATAAAGTAACGATACCCGGTACCGATGTTTTTGGTAAAGCCATTACAAAACTGTGGCGTCAAAGCCTGATTTCAGATATTGAGGTCTCTTTAACCAGGTTGGAAGGCAGGGATCTGTATGTAGAATTTGCAATAACCGAAAGGCCCCGTTTAGCAAGCTTTAAGCTGGTTGGTATCAAAAAAGGTGAAAGGGATGACCTCGAAAGCAAAGTGGCGTTGGTAAAAGAAAGGGTGGTAACAGAAAACATGAAATTAAGCGCTATTGAAGCTATCCGTAAATTTTATTATGGTAAAGGCTTTCGTAATGTGGATATTCAGTTAAAGGAAGAAAAGGTAACCTCGTTAAATAATGCCATCGCATTAACCTTCACAATAAACAAAGGAAGAAAAGTAAAAGTAAATTCGATCAGTTTCAGCGGAAATGAAAATGTGGATGGACAAAAGTTAAAAAAACAAATGAAGGGTACCAAGGAAATGAACCGTATTACGCTTTTTCCGAAGGTAGTTGATAACCCTTTTGGCGACACCGCAACCCGACCCTCGTTTAAAGAATATATTAATGATGTAGGATTTATGTCTATTTCCAAAACCAGGGATATCGTTGATCCGTATTTCAGGATAAGAGGTTTTAGCGGTGCCAAATTCAATGAAGAAAAATTTGTTGAAGATAAGGAAAGCTTACTCAACTATTATAATTCCAGGGGTTACAGGGATGCGGTTATCCTCAAGGATACACCGATCCTGGACGAACAAAATAATCTTAATTTATTTATCCAGATAAGTGAAGGCAGGCAGTATTATTTTGGAAATATGGTTTGGCGCGGAAATACAAAATACAGTGATTCGATCCTTAATTTAATTATAGGTATTAAAAAAGGAGATAATTATAACCTGGAAGTTTTAAACAAGCGGTTGGGTAAGCAATTATCTCCCGAAGGTGCGGATATAGGAAGCCTGTATATGGATGACGGCTATCTTTTCTTCCAGGTAGATCCGGTTGAAACGGCTGTTTATAATGATACCATCGATTTTGAACTTCGCATGCGTGAAGGCCCCCAGGCAACTTATGGTAACATAACGATCTCGGGTAATCAAAAAACCAAAGATTACGTGATCCGCAGGGAATTAAGAACCATACCCGGTGAAAAATTCAGCAGGTCAGATATCATTCGTACGCAACGTGAGCTTGGACAGCTAGGGTTTATTGATGCTGAAAAGATCAACCCGCAGGTTGTACCCAACGCCGAAAATGGTACAGTAGATATTAATTGGGGTATTGAAGAAAAGTCGGGTGACCAACTGGAATTGTCTGCCGGTTTTGGTGGCGGTATTGGTTTAACAGGTACATTGGGAGTTTCATTTAATAACTTCTCCATTAAAAACATCACAAAGAAATCTACCTGGGATCCATTACCATCTGGCGATGGCCAGAAGTTAAGTGCACGAATACAGTCCAACGGTAAGGCATTCAGGTCCTATAATTTTTCATTTACCGAACCCTGGTTGGGCGGTAAAAAGCGTAATTCATTTACTGTTGGATATTCCAATACCAGATATTCCAATGCCTTTGACAGGAATACCAATTCCTATTGTAAATCCTGTGGTGACACTTCCTATGTTAAAACTGCCAGTTTTAATATTTCACTGGGTAAACAACTGAAATGGCCTGATGATTATTTTAACCTGATCTATTCGTTGAGTGTACAGACCTATAAATTGCGTAATTACGACAATATATTCCAGGGTATCAGAAACGGTACTTCAACCAATATCAGTTTAAAAATTTCATTGGTACGTAACTCTGCCGGCCCCAACCCGATCTTTCCAACAAGTGGGTCTAACTTTTTCTTAAGCGGTCAGTTTACGCTTCCCTATTCTTTACTGGGTATCACTTCAGCTTCTTCCAACAGTTACAAATTACCCGAATTTCATAAATGGCGCATGAATGCAGAATGGTTTGTACCGATTGGAGCGGCAAGGGGCGCAGAAAAAAATAAACAATTTATTTTAAAGATTGCTGCCAAATATGGTTTTATAGGCAGGTATAATAATGACCTTGATATTTCTCCGTTCGAGCGTTTCCAGGTTGGCGATGCGGGACTGAGCAATAATTTTGCCTTACTGGGATTTGATGTTATTTCTCATCGTGGATATCCGATATATGACAAATCAAATCCTAAGATAAATCCCGACGGGATAACACCATCTGAGTTTTTTACTATTTTTAATAAGTACACCATGGAGCTGCGCTATCCATTCAGCACCAGTGCCGGTAGTACCATTTACGGATTGGCATTTTTTGAGGCTGCTAATGGCTGGTATGATTTTAAAAGCTATAACCCCTTTAAACTTCGTCGTGCTGCCGGTTTGGGGCTTCGGTTCTTTTTACCCATGTTTGGTTTGCTCGGATTTGATTATGGTATAGGGTTTGACAGGTATAACCAAAACAGCGGGATTAAAGGTGCTGCTAAGTTTACATTTATGTTAGGACAGGAACCGGAATAATTAAAATTGAATACGTTTATTTCTAAAAAAACAACCATGAAAAAACTTTTAATCCTGGCAACTTGTTTCTTGTTGCTGGCTACCGTTACAAAAGCACAACGGTATGCAGTAATTGATACCAAATACATTTTGGATAAACTCCCGGAGTACAAGGAAGCCCAAAAATTATTAGATCAGTTTAGCGAACAATGGCAACAGGAAGTTGATCAAAAGCAGGCGATTATGGATAAAATGTTTAAGGATTATGATGCGGAGCAGGTGATGTTAAGTGATGTACTTAAAAAGAAAAGAGAAGACGAGTTATATAATAAAGAAAAAGAACTGCGTGACCTGCAAAAGAAACGTTTTGGGTTTGAGGGGGACCTGTTTAAAAAAAGGCAGGAACTTATAAAACCAATACAGGACAGGGTTTACAATGCAGTTCAAAAACTGGCAGTTGAAAAACAATATGATTTTATATTGGATAAAAGTGAGGGAATTACCGTTATCTTTGCCGACCCAAAACTGGATAAGAGTGCAGACATCATCAGGAACCTGGGTGTTAAATAAATGATAATTGGAATCGGGATACGCAACTAAACAATAGTAGAACAGTCTTATAAACACTAAATCAATAAATATAAACACTACAATGAAAAAATTATTACTGGGAGTTGTTTTGGCATTTGGCCTGTTAAACGCAACGGCACAAAATAAAATCGGTTATATTAACACTGATGAATTAATGGCTGTAATGCCTGAAGCTGCAAAAATCAATACTGAATTGAGCGAATACCAGGTTTCTTTGCAACAGCAGGGACAAACATTGCAGGTTGAGGCTGACAAAAAAAGAGATCAATACTTTATCGATTCCGTAAAGTTAACGCCAAGTATGAAAGAAATCAGGAGAGAAGAATTGGTGAAGCTATACACCCGTTTACAAAGTTACGATCAGGAAGCACAGGAAAAAGCGCAGCAATATGCACAAACCAAAATAGGGCCGTTACGTGTAAAGGCATTGGATGCCATTAAATTGGTAGCCAAAGAAAAAGGGTATACTCATGTTATTGATGATGCCTCCAGTATTTTACTGGTAATGCCTCCGGGAGATGATCTCTTACCTGCTGTTAAAACCAAACTGGGTATTAAAGATCTTCCACCTGCTGCACCGGCTAAAAATTAATACCATCTTGATTTACTAAGTAGTCCAAAAGATTACGTTGAAATCGTAGATGTTATTATGCCAGCCTGTACCGATATATTCGGTAATTGCATATGACGCTGGATTAAATACTGGTTTAATCTGTATAATTACTTTAAACTTTTTATAAAAGCCTCCTGATACCTCAGGAGGCTTTGTTATTTTTACCAAATGAAGCATCAGCCCATTGGCATATTTGATAGTGGTTATGGAGGTTTAACTGTGCTGAAAGAAATAGCAGCTAAATTGCCGCAATACGATTATTTGTATTTGGGTGATAATGCACGTTCACCTTATGGTACCCGCAGCTTTGAAACTGTATATGCCTATACTTTGGAATGCGTTCAATGGCTTTTTGCCCGGGGCTGCCCATTGGTGATCCTGGCCTGTAATACCGCGTCGGCAAAGGCTTTACGCTCTATTCAGCAGAATGACCTGGAAAAAATAGATGCATCAAGAAGGGTGTTGGGCGTAATCAGGCCAACAACGGAAATTATTGGACAATATTCCAAAACAGGCAACGTAGGCATTTTAGCAACCAACGGTACGGTGATTTCAAACTCCTATCCTATTGAAATACAGAAATTCTATCCCAACATGCATGTTTTTCAGGAGGCATGCCCCATGTGGGTGCCGCTGGTCGAAAACAATGAGTATAACAGCCCTGGTGCCGATTATTTCATTCAAAAAAATATAGATAACCTGCTTAATCAATCCGGTAATATTGACACTGTTTTACTGGCCTGCACCCATTATCCCTTGTTAATAGAAAAGATCAGGCAAGCTGTTCCTGCAGGTGTTACGGTATTGTCGCAGGGTGAAATAGTAGCCGACAGCCTGAAGCTATATTTAGAAAAACATAACGAAATAGCAGAAAAATGTAGTAAAAACGGGGAAACTACTTTTTATACAACCGATTCTGTTGACGATTTTGACAGTCATGCAGGCATTTTTTATGGTAAACCTGTAAAATCAACCCATTTAATCCTGTGAGCCGTAAATAATATTAGATCTACATTCTAAAATCAAAAATTTCCCCTACTTTTGCCGTCCTTTCACAAACAGCAGGGATGGTGCCCTGGTGAGTGTAACAAAAATGAAACGGGTAATTTATTTGTAATAGCATCTTCATTTGCATTTGTCCGCAAGGCTAAAATAAAAATTTAGATGGTATTATGCCGAAAGAGAAGTTATCAAAATTTAATACTTTTTCATCGGTTTAAAAGGAAAAAACTAAAACAATGCCAGGTAAAAAAAGAACGTATCAACCGCACAAACGCCGCAGAAAATCTGTTCACGGATTTCGTCAGCGCATGCAAACAGCAAATGGCCGTAAGGTATTAGCAAGCCGTAGAAAAAAGGGACGTCACAGTCTTACTGTTTCCAGCGAGCACGGTGATAAAAAATAGAATCGACGGGTTTTCTGAAAGAATATCCGGATAAATAATTTCAGTCCCCCGATTCATCGGGGGATTTTTTTATAGATACCCGGCAACGGATTCAGCGGTTAAGAATTTATTCAGGTGTATAAAAAGCGAATCTGTAATTTTAGCTAATTGGAAACTAAACAACGATATACTTTTAAAAAAGAAGAAAAGCTAAAAAGCCGTAAAACCATTGAACTGTTGTTTAAGGCAGGTAAGTCGTTTTCCAATTTCCCGTTCAGGGTAATCTGGAAGTCAGTTGAAACTTCAGCCGCACCATTACAAAGCGGTTTTGCAGTAAGCAGCAAACATTTTAAAAAAGCTGTTGACAGAAACCGGATCAAACGTTTAATGAGAGAAGCATACCGGTTACAAAAAAACGAACTGCAAACCCATGTAACACAGCGACAAATAAAATTGGCCGTGTTTTTTATTTATGTTGGGAATGAACTGCCCGAATACCAGGATATATTTGATAAAACGGGTCATGTGCTGAAAAGGTTAATTAAAATTTCTGATGAAATTAGTCTGGCAAATACTTAGTTTTCCTTTTATCGCTTTGATCAAGCTGTACCAGTGGATCATTTCTCCCTGGCTGGGCCCCAGGTGCCGTTACACACCTACTTGCTCACAGTATGGCATTGACGCTTTTAAAAAGCACGGACCCTTCAGAGGATTGTGGCTGACCATAAAGCGTATTAGTAAATGTCACCCCTGGGGTGGGCATGGATACGACCCGGTGCCATAGACAACCCCCTAACCCCCTAAAGGGGGAACTGGGTCCCTGAGATATTAAAAAGCCTTCTGATTTTTCAATCTGCTTGTTTTTTATGATTTTATAAAAAAGCTATAACCATTTAAGATTATAGCAAAGAATTTAAGTTAGTTCCCCCTCTAGGGGGCGAAGGGGGTTTTATTAAAATCTTTCTGCTACTTTATTCCAGTTAACCACATTCCAAAACGCTGCCAAATAATCGGCCCGGCGGTTTTGATAATGCAAATAATACGCATGCTCCCAAACATCACAACCTAAAAGCGGAGTGCCTTTTACTTCGGCAACATCCATTAACGGGTTATCCTGGTTAGGTGTTGAAGAAACTTCCAGTTTGTCATCTTTCACAATCAGCCAGGCCCAACCGCTACCAAAACGGGTCATACCTGCTGCGGCAAATTTTTCTTTAAATGCATCAAAAGACCCAAAAGCCGTATTGATGGCGTCAGCGAGCTTTCCTGTTGGTACATCGCCAGCATCCGGGGCTAAACTTTCCCAAAAAAAACTGTGGTTCCAATGTCCGCCGCCATTATTACGCACAGCCGGGCTGATAGTGCCTGCAGCCGCAACTAATTCTTCTATGCTTTTATTTTCGTTATCGGTTCCGGCGATGGCCTTGTTCAAATTATCTACATACGCCTGGTGGTGTTTGCCATGGTGTATTTGCATGGTCGTTGTATCAATATGTGGCTCTAATGCGTCATGCGCAAATGGTAAAGCCGGTAAGGTAAATGCCATAATGTATAAATTTTATTTTTATGAATTTATTATGAAAGTGAGAATACAAATTTACGTTATCTATATCCTTAATCATATTAATATCATGAAAATCACATTGGTTTTTTTTACGTTTTCGGGAATTTATACCAGCCAGGCACAAAATCCTTTAAAAATTGATGACCCGGGAATCGTGGAAAAAACTATGGTTGTTATTAATAAACCCGGTAAAACTGATTCGCTTGATCTAAAAGAAAATCCTGCGTTCCGTTTATACCCTAACCCCGCAAAAAATAAAGTGGAAATTGAAATTAGAGGGTTTGCCCCGGGGTATATATTGGTTCAACTCATCGACAAAAATGGAAAACTGGCCAGGAATGATAAACGACTCGTATTTAGCGGTAATGAAATTATCGTCTTCATGTTTTCTGAAAAACCGGGCCTGTATATTGTTTTATTAAAACAGGGCGAATATGTTATCAGAAGTAAACTGGTTATTTTATGATCACCTGCGGTCTTTAAAAAAGTCCTTCATCAATTTTGCACAATCATCTTTTAAAACACCTGCAACCAATATGGTTTTAGGGTGATAGGGGTTGTTGTTACCACAACATTTTTTATAACCATTTTTTTCATCATCGGCACCATAAACAATTTTGCCAATCTTACTCCAATACAGGGCGCCACTGCACATCAGGCAGGGTTCAAGCGTAATATATATGCTTGCTTCGGGTAAATATTTGCTGCTCAAAAAATTATAAGCCGTGGTCAGGGCCAAAATTTCGGCATGGGCTGTACTGTCGTTCAGCAATTCCACCTGGTTATGGGCACGGGCAATGATGCGGTTGTTCAATACCACAATGGCACCAACAGGTACTTCTTCTTTATCATAGGCTTTTTGGGCCTCGGCAAGCGCCTGTTGCATATATTGTTCATCAGTCATTCAACTCATTTTACTGTTAAAACTACTTGGCGCATTGTGAAATACGGTATCTCCCCGGTTCCACCAAAATTATGAATGATGTAGTACCTTTCCACAAATTTAATTGTAATGAGCAACTTAATCGACATGCGAAACTATTTTAATAGTGGCATTACCAAACCTTATTCTTTCAGGAAAGAACAATTGAAGAAATTGCAGGATGCTGTAAAGAAATTCGAAAAGCAGATCCATGAGGCATTATATACAGATCTAAAAAAGAGCCCGGAAGAATGTTGGGTTACTGAAACTGGTTTTTTACAGGCAGAGATCAATAATACGTTAAAGCATTTAAAAAACTGGATGCAGACCGAAAGGGTACCTACTAATTTGTTAAACCTTCCGTCAAAGAGTTTTGTGTTACAGGAGCCACTTGGGGTTATATTAATTATCAGCCCATGGAATTATCCGTTTCAATTATTAATGACACCACTGGCCGGAGCTATGGCTTCGGGTAATTGTGTAATGCTTAAAGCGTCTGAATTTGCACCTGCCACCGCGACAGTGATGAAACAGCTGGTTGAAGAAACCTTTGATAAAAATTATATTCAGATTGTTGAAGGTGATGGTGCAACGGTTATTCCCGAAATGATGAACAATTTTACATTTGATCATGTTTTTTATACCGGCAGTACCACGGTGGGGAGAATAGTATATAAAATGGCTGCCGAAAGACTGGTGCCCGTTACACTGGAGTTGGGCGGAAAAAGCCCCTGCATTGTTGAAGAAGACGCTGATATAAAAGTTGCTGCCAGGCGTATTGCCATGACGAAATTCAGCAACGCCGGGCAAATGTGCGTGGCTCCCGACTATGTACTGGTACATGAAAGTAAAAAGGAAACACTGGTTTCAGAATTGAAAAAAGTGATTTTCAACTTTTTTGGCAACAAACCGGAGGAGAGTTATAATTATGGCAGGATCATTAATGAAAAGCAATTTAACAGGTTGATCGGTTATCTTAAACAGGGAAATATACTGCAGGGAGGGAATAGTGATCAGGAAAAATTATTTATTGAACCTACGCTTATTGACGATGTGGCATTAGACTCGGGTATCATGATAGATGAAATTTTTGGCCCGATCCTTCCGGTTATTGCCTTCAGTAATCAAGAAGAAGCGTTAAAAATAATTGCATTGAATAAAAATCCTTTGGCTTTTTATGTGTTCACTTCCAGTAGTGCCAGGGCGAATGACTGGTTGAACATGGTCCCATTTGGGGGCGGCTGTGTGAATAACGCCAGCTGGCATTTAACCAATCATCACCTGCCTTTTGGCGGCAGGGGTTTCAGTGGTAGTGGTAAATATCATGGTAAATATTCTTTTGATACATTTACACATAAAAAAGCAATCATGAAAACCCCTACCTGGTTTGATCCTGCAATAAAGTACCCTCCATTTAAAGGGAAGATGAAATTATTTAAGATGGTGATCAGGTAAAGCCCCGCTATCTCTCTGCCGCTACGGGAGTGAAAAAGGGGGAGATAGAAACGAAAAATGAAAGCGTATAAAAAAATAACCCGGTTAAAGAAAGTGCTCATTGCAATAATGGTATTGATGATTGCTTTTTGGAGCTTTGTAGAAATCGCAAACAGTAATTCAAAAAATATGACAGCCAGGCAAAAAGTTTTAAAAGCGGTTTACCCAATATTGATGTGGTTCACCAATAAGCGCGGAATTAACACAAAGCATTTATCAAATGAAAACATAGTGCCCTCCGTTTCCTTTTATTCTTTAAAAGATACATTGAATGACGGAACGGCTTTTGATTTTGAACGGTTAAAAGGAAAAAAGGTAATGCTGGTTAATACCGCGTCCGACTGTGGTTATACCGGCCAGTATGATGACCTGCAAAAACTAAGCGAACTGTATAAGGATAAATTGGTGGTGATCGGCTTTCCTGCCAATGATTTTAAAGATCAGGAAAAAGGCAGCGATGAAGAAATAGCCGCTTTTTGTAAGCTAAACTTTGGTGTAAATTTTCCGTTAATGAAGAAAAGCAGTGTTAAGAAAAATGCCTATCAGAATAAAATTTTTGATTGGCTTACCAACTCATCAAAAAACGGGTGGAACAATCAGCCACCTTCGTGGAATTTTTGTAAGTATATTGTTGATGAGCACGGCAGGTTAACAAATTATTTTGGATCAACGATTGAACCGCTGGGAAAGGAGATCAGCGATGCATTAGATTATTAAAACCATCTTATGTTTGAACAAAGAGATTTCAGTTTTATTTATAAGTATTTTAATGCCGAAAAACAGGAAAGCCTTTTGTTTATCGTGGCAGGCATGGTTGCGTTTTTGCTGGCAGTACTGTTTTGGTTCTTTATTAAAAGCTTCCCGTCTTTTTATAAAGGGATGGCTGTTCCGTTGATAATACTGGGCCTGTTGCAGGCAATTGTGGGGTTTACTATTTTTTACAGAACGGATAAGCAAAAGACTGAAATAGCATATAACATGGGTATGGAACCTGTTTCTTTTGTAAAACAAACTGAACTTCCCCGCATGAAAAAAGTCATGAAGAGTTTTGTTATTTACAGGTGGATGGAGATCGCCTTTGTTATCACGGGACTTGTGCTGATCTTCCTGTTCAGGTTATATCCGGGTAAATCTTTTTGGTATGGCCTGGGTATTGCACTTGCAATACAGGGACTTTTTATGTTGGGGGCAGATTATTTTGCAGAGAAGAGAGGAGGGGTTTATATCCAGGCACTGGTAAAGCTAGTAAGCTGAATAAGGCCGTTAAACAGGGTCGGGAAACTTTTGCGACCTGAACCATTGCATTTTAGCAAATACTAAATTTTATTTTATGATTCAGGCCGCTTGAAGCGTCCCGACTCAATTACACCGGGCATTTCTCGTGATAGTTAATCAGTTCAATCGGTGTTTTCTCCAACGCATAACCTGCGTACTTTATATTAACTTCATCAAGCACTTCATCAATTTCTTCTATGGTATTTAAGGTAACCAGTTTATAGCGGTATTCTTTGATATTGGGTAAGCCCTTTAAATAGTTAGCGTAATGGCGGCGCATTTCATAAATGCCAACTACAGGCCCTTTCCATTCAAAAGATTTATGCAGGTGCTTTTTACAAACAGCAACCCGGTCTTCAATTGATGGAGCAGGTAAATGTTCTCCTGTTTTTAAGAAATGTTTTATCTCATTAAATATCCATGGATAACCAATTGCGGCACGGCCAATCATAATGCCATCAACACCATATTTGTTTTTGTACTCCAGCGCTTTTTCGGGGCTGTCAATATCGCCATTACCAAAGATGGGAATGTGAATTCTTGGGTTGGCTTTCACTTTTGCGATCAGTTCCCAATCGGCATGGCCCTTATACATCTGGCATCTTGTTCTGCCATGAATGGCCAAAGCTTTAATACCTACATCCTGTAACCGTTCCGCAACTTCTTCAATATTTTTAGTGCTGTCATCCCATCCCAATCTTGTTTTAACAGTAACCGGCAATCGGGTAGATTTTACAACAGCATCAGTCAGGCGCACCATCAGGTCTATATCTTTCAACACACCTGCACCTGCACCTTTCAATGCCACTTTTTTTACCGGGCAACCAAAATTAATATCCAGCAGATCCGGATTGGTGACATCCACTATCCTGGCGGCCAGGGACAGGCTTTCCTCATCACCGCCAAAGATCTGTATGCCAACTGGTTTTTCATAATCAAAGATGTCGAGTTTTTTTCGGCTTTTGATGGCATCACGTATCAGTCCTTCGCTGCTTATAAATTCAGTGTACATCAGATCGGCACCATGATCCTTACAAACCGCACGAAAAGGAGGATCACTTACGTCCTCCATAGGCGCCAGTAATAACGGGAACTCTGGTAATTGTATATGACCGATTTTTGGCATTTTATTTTAAAATATTTTAAACAGGGTATCTGGTACTACAAGTTATTCATGAACCGGTTTTTCCAAACGCAATAAAAAGACGTTTCTCCGTTACAATTATTGCCTAAGTTAACTGTGTAGTAGTATATTGCGGTGCAAATTTACTAATAATAGGCATAGCTATGGAATATAGGAGTATAAAAGGTTTTACGGGACTGGGGCAGCTGGGTATTTTAATGGCGTTTTTAGGGTTGGGGTTTATTTTAACCGCCGGTGTACAGTATATTATTGGACTACAGTTGATACCTTCAGGTTTACCGGTTGATAAGATGGCTGATGCGATGATAAAAGCCATGATGCAACCCGAAAATGTAACAGCTGCCAGGCTTGCCCAGGTATTGGGTACATTTTGCCTGATGTTTATACCTACCGTACTGTATATGCTTGTTTGCCATGGAAAAAATAAATTCTGGCTGGGATTTAACAGGCATATCAATGCCAAACAGGTCATTTTAGGGTTCTTCCTTATTTTTTTAGCCAATATCATTGCCAATCCTTTGGCCGATTTGAGCAAACTGGTTTTGGCTAATTTTCCAGATCTGCATGCATTGGGGATGCGTATGGAAGATGCTTATTCCGAACAGGTGGTAGCACTAAGTAATTTAAAAAGCTGGAGCGAATTCATCATGGCTGTTTTTATCATGGCCTTTTTCCCTGCATTATTTGAAGAAATGTTTTTCCGTGGAGCTGTTCAGAATTTACTGGAACGCTGGTGGAAGGCTCCGCTGGCAGCAGTAATTGTTACGTCTTTGTTTTTTAGTTTGATTCATATGTCGGTCTTTCTTTTTTTAAGCAGGGCAGTACTTGGTTTTGTTTTGGGACTGATGTACCAACGCAGTAAAAATTTATGGGTGAATATTATTGCTCATTTTTTGAATAACACGGTAGCGGTAATTCAGTTGTTCTGGATATCCAGGCACCAGGCCAGGGTTGAAGTTGATAAACTGGATCCTGAAGTACCTGTATGGGGTGGGTTAATAGCCGTTGCCATTACTTACGGTTTTTTTGTTTTGTTTGAAAAAGTATCAGCTAAAAACCGCAGGCAAATTGCTTTTGAAGAACAGGATCTTTTAGAACATGCAGACGCTGTTCATTACCTGGCCCAACATAAAAATCCTTAATCTTGGCATTTAATTTACAAACATTTAAAACAAGAGCCCTTACTGCACTACTATTTGTAGCCGTAATGCTTACGGGATTACTTTGGAATTTATGGAGTTTTTTGATTTTGTTTACGGTAATCCATTTTGGTTGCTGGTTTGAGTTTGTGAAGCTGATGAAGAAAATTTACGCTGATAAATTCTGGGGTTATTGTTTGTTTGGAATTATTTATATAACCATGCCGGTTTTAATGCTGATCCATTTGGGAGCTGCATGGAAAATTTATACGGTGTACAATACAAATGAACTAATTTATCATTTGCAGATTCCCTGTGGTATTATTTTTTCAATCTGGATAAATGATACTATGGCTTACCTGGTTGGGTCTTTTACAGGCAAAACTCCTTTTTCAAAAATTTCTCCAAAAAAAACCTGGGAAGGGACTGCAGGCGGAGCCATACTCTGTGTAGTTACAATTGCGTTACTCGGTAATTTTATTCCGGTAGCAAAAGTAATCTCCGTGCAACATTGGGCAATCATCGCAGCGATATGCGCCATCTTTGGCACTGCAGGTGATCTCCTGGAAAGCAAATTAAAACGCATTGCCGGTGTAAAAGACAGCGGTAGCTTTATGCCCGGACATGGTGGTTTTTTAGACCGGTTTGATTCTTTACTTGTAGCAGTACCAGCTGTTTGGGTATTTGTATATTTCTTTTTATAAATTAAAGTTGAAATCATCCGGTAACCAACTCCTAACTCATAACTCATTATATTTGCAGCTTAATTTATCATGATGACCATACACCGGGAAGGATATAAAAGCATTGCCATCGCTACTTTGATTTTTGGCGCTGTCAATGTGTCCGTTTACTTTTTATTTAGTGCTTTTTTGATGTGGCTTTGTAATATCATTTTTATAATAACGTTAGCATCGTTATTGTTCCTGGTTTCTTTTTTTCGAATTCCCAACCGCAGGTTAACGATAGCCGACGGTGCCATTGTTGCACCTGCCGATGGAAAAGTAGTGGTGATTGAAGAAACCATCGATATGGAATATTTTAAAAACAAGCGCCTGCAGGTTTCCATTTTTATGAGTCCGGCCAATGTGCATGTTAACCGCAACCCGATGGATGGCGAAGTGGTGTACAATCAATATCACAAGGGAAAATACCTGGTGGCCTGGCATCCCAAATCTTCAACTGAAAATGAAAGACACTCCGTAGTATTAAAAAATGGTAATACCGAAATACTGGTAAAACAAATTGCAGGTGCCCTGGCCAAACGTATTGTAAATTATTTACAGGTAGGCCAAAAAGTAAAACAAACCGAAGAAATGGGCTTCATAAAATTTGGCAGCCGGGTTGACCTGCTTTTGCCAATAGGTGCCAAAATAAATGTATCGCTCAACCAGGCTGTGCAGGGTGGGGTAACCGTAATTGCCACTTTATAGTACCATTTTGATCTCCCAAGCCTGCAAGGCATGCAAATCCCGGATGGTATTATGCCGACAGGAATCCGGCTGTGTTATTTACCTGTTTAGCCGGCGTAATTTAACAGTTTAAATTATTGGTGGTATGCAATTTCTGCCCTATTTTTACGTTAGTATAACCAATAAAAAAATATAATCATGAAGAAAGTAATTTTATTAGCTACCGCTTTTATGTTTGTAACCGGAGTTGCCTTGGCCGATAAAGGGAAAAAGAAAAAATGCGCCAAAGGAAAAACCTGTTGCACTAAAGATGCAAAAGCCAAAGAAGCAAAAGCTTGCTGCAAAGACAAGGATAAGACTACAGCTAAATTGTAAGTGTTCTTATTTAACTTATTCAAACCTTTCTTACCGAAAGGTTTTTTTGTGTAGTAATACCATCTTGATTTAATAGGTAGTCCAAAGCACTACGTTGAAATCTTATATGGTATTATACCGATAGAAAATGGCTTTGGATTACATACTGGTATAATCGGTATACATTAAAAGATATTTTCCAGTTCCTGTAAATGGTTAACGGTATAAGTAGGTTTTATTTCCGGTACTGCATTAATATGATTTACAAAAACGGTATCCATACCTGCATTCATAGCGCCCTGTATATCGGCGTACAGGTTATCGCCTATCATGATACTTTCCGGCAGTGATGAATTTGCCTTGTCCATCGCAAAATCAAAGATCTCTTTTTTGGGTTTTAAACTGTTGCTCCCTTCCGATGTTATCACATGCGTAAAATAACCGTTCAATCCGCTATTATTTAATTTGCTCCATTGTGTTATTTCAAAACCGTTGGTGATCAAGTGCAGGTCATAGTCTTTCGCTTTCAGGTAGTCTAAAATTTCGATCGTATGCGGAAAGAGTAGCTTTTTGGTAGGCAATATCTCCAAAAATTTTCCACTCATGTCCCTGGCCAGCGGTTCATCCGCAATTTTAAAATCAAGCATGGTTTGCCACATACGTTTCCATTTCAGTTCATCCGAACTCAGCAGGCCTTTATGATAACGGTCCCAAAGCACTTCGTTATGAAAAAGATATTTTGGAAAAAAATCTTCAAACGGAGCATGGATTCTGTTTTTCAGTTCGAAAAATGAATACAGTTCTGCCAGCGTTTCTTTAGCATTGGCATCAAAATCCCAAAGGGTATGGTCCAGGTCAAAAAAAAGGTGTTTGTATTGTGGCATAGGTAACAGGGCAAATTTACATGAAGAGATACTAACTTTACTTATCATTGCAATATACCATTTAGCTGGTTATTTAAACAAGGGGATAAAAAGATAGTTTAGCTAATTGGTACAAGTAATGATTTAAATTGAGTATTATGAATATTATTATCACCGGCGCATCAAAAGGATTGGGAAAAGCCATTGCCGAAATTTTTGCTCACGATAAACAGGGGCATCATTTTTTTCTTTGTGCCCGTAACCAGGTTGAACTTGAAATGACCGGTAAAGAACTACAGGGGCGTTTTCCGGGGATCAACATGTATACAAAAACCTGTAACGTGGGTGATAAAATAGATTTGAGGGAATTTGTAAAATGGATATCGCGCCATACCGGTAAAATAGATATTTTGGTCAATAATGCCGGTATATTTTTTCCGGGCAGTGTGCACAAAGAGGATGAAGGGATGCTTGAAAAAATGATAGAAGTGAATCTTTATGGTGCTTATCATTTAACCCGGATGATCTTACCCGGGATGATCGAAGCCCGGAGCGGGCATATTTTCAATATCTGTTCCATTGCGGCCCTGGATGCATATGAAAACGGCGGCTCCTACAGCATCAGCAAATATGCCCTGTATGGATTCAGCAAAAACCTGCGTGAAGAGTTGAAACCGCATGGCATTAAGGTAACACATGTTTTACCCGGGGCAGCTTATACCGCAAGCTGGAGCGGCAGCGGTATTGACCCCAATCGGATCATGGAGGCCAAAGATATTGCCAGAATGGTTTACGCTTCGGCGCATCTTTCGTCACAGGCTTGTGTGGAAGAGATCGTAGTAAGACCTCAATTGGGTGATCTGTAACAACTCAATCAACCTCCTCCAGATCGATATCCTGGATATCGAAACTTCCTGAGTAGAGAGAGTTTAACAATTTATTTCAACCATTCATACTTTGGTACTTAATAAAGTAATTTGCAAATCTTTAATTTTACGCTGTTACTATGCAAACAGCTTTTCAAAAAATATTTTTATTGGTCTTCTTGTTAACGGGCTATTGTTCTGATGCCCAGGTTAAATTTACGGCCAGTATTTCCCCATCAGAAATAGGTAAGGACGATTACGCCGAGTTTAAACTGCTGGTGGAGAATGCCAAAGAGGTGCAACAAATTATTCCACCCGGTTTAAAAGATTTTATCATCATCAGCGGGCCAAACCAGGAAAGCGGCATGACCATGATCAATGGAGTTGTAAAAAAATATATCGCTTTAAGCTTTGTTTTAAAACCAAGAACCGTCGGTAGTTTTATTATTCCTGCCGCATCGGCAAAAACAGATGCCGGCAATCATACAAGCAATAAGGTAAAATTAAAAGTAACTGCCAGGTCAACGGGTAATAACAACCCGGGTATTAATGCTTACAGAAATCCTTTTGTGGGTGCAGATCCTTTTGTTGAGCCGGCCCCCCGATCAGCTTACAACGATTACATTTTACGTAAGGGAGAAGATTCGCAGGATAAAATTCAGAAAAACATGTTCGTGCATGTGGAAGTTGACAAAAAATCATGCTATGTGGGCGAGCCGGTGGTGGCGTCGTATAAATTGTATACCCGCCTGAAGAGTGAAAGCAACATGATCAAGAATCCTTCTTTTAACGGATTTTCGGTTTTGGACTTGCAGCAACCCAATGACATGAATTACCGGACTGAAAAATTTGAAGGACGGGATTATAATGTTTATACAATTCGTAAGGTTCAGCTATATCCTTTATTGGCCGGAAACCTGGAGTTGGGTATTGCCGAAATTGAAAATAATGTACGCTTTATCAAAGAAGCGTATGTAAACACGCGCCCCGATATTTTTGATGATATGTTCGGCGATTTTGTTGATGCTGCTATTCCGCCCGAAGGCACGGAAAATGTAAAAATGAGCATGCAAAGTAAACCACTTACGGTACTGGTTAAGCCTTTACCGGAGGCAAACAGGCCATTTAGTTTTAAAGGAGCTGTGGGAAAATTTGAAATTTCAGCCCAGGTTGAAAAAGACAAATTCAGTACCGATGATGCAGGTAAAATGGCGGTGATCATTTCCGGAGCAGGAAATTTACAAATGATCAATGCACCTGAACTGGCCTGGCCGCAGGGGATTGAAGGTTTTGATTCTAAAGCTACAGACGATTTGTATAAAGGTACGGTACCCGTTAGCGGAAGAAAGATATTTGAATTTCCTTTTACGGTTTCGAAACCGGGTATTTATCGGTTACCGGCAGTTGAATTCGGTTTTTTTGACGTAAAAGATGCCCAATATAAAACGATCGCAACCCTTCCCATCGAGGTAACGGTTGCCCGGGGATTGGGTAAACCAAAAATGACAATTGCGGAAACAGGGTCAAAGCCAAAGCGCAATTACCTCACCAGGTTTTTTCACAACCGGTTACGGGTGGTTAGCCTTTTCGCAGTGCTGATTATTTTGGGACTGGTCTTTTGGTTAAAAAGAGATAGAAAAAAAGAAAATCAAGTCAGTGAAAAATTGGTTGCGAAAGAGCTTAAAATCGTAGCAGCAAATAAAATAGCCGAAGAAGATCCTGTTGAAGAATTTTTATTGGCACAGGATAACCCGCTGGTACTTGCTGAAGAATGCCTGCAACAGGATGACGCTAACTTGTTTTATACACAATTAAACCTGGGACTAAAAAATTACCTGGTAAAAAAACTCGGTATAGCGGTGCAGGATTTGAGCAGGAAAAATATTGCCGAACAGATTGATTTGAAAGGAATCAGTAATGAAACGTCGGTTAAGTTACAGGAACTGATTGATGAAGTAGAATGGCAATTGTATACACCTATGACCAACCATGAGAAAATGAAAGGCATGTATGAGAGAGCGCACGATTTGATTCAAATGATCAATACCTGTCGCAGTTAGGCAAAAGTAAATTTATAACCCACTCCTCTTACCGCATGAAAATAGGCAGGGTCCCGGCTGTCCGCTTCAAAATATTTGCGGAAGTTGAGAATAAAATTATCAATGGTACGGGTGGTGGGATAAACATTATAGCCCCAAACCACCTGCAGGATTTTTTCCCGGGTCACCACTTCGTTTTTATTTTCAATCAATAGCTTCAGTAACATGATCTCTTTTTTAGTCAACGTTATCTTTACCCCGCTTTTGGTGAAAGCCTCGGAAGCTTTAAAATCAATTTTATTTTTTCCAAAACTATATATATCCGGGATCGGTTGTTTGCTACTGAGCCGCTCACTTTTTTTAATGAGGTTATTTACACGGATCAGCAATTCCTCCAGGTTGAAGGGTTTGGTTAGATAATCATCTGCGCCTTTTTTTAAACCCAGCACCCTGTCTGCACTGCTGTTTTTAGCACTCAAAATTAAGATCGGAATATCCGGGTTACTCAAACGTATGGTTTCGCAAACGGTAATGCCATCAACTTCCGGAAGCATTACATCCAGTATAATTAAATTAAAATATTCTTTTTGAACTGCTTTTAAAGCTTCGGCACCATCATAAGCACCGGTAATTTCATAGCCTTCCATTTCCAGGTTTAGCTTGAGGGCTTCCTGTAAATTTTCTTCATCTTCAACCAGCAATATGGAAAATTTTTTATCAGACATATTTAAAGCTATGCTTTTTCAACAGATGAATTGAGGGTAACGGTAAAAATAGCCCCCGAAGGGCTATTGTCTGTCACAGAAATGTTTGCATTGTTCTGATCGGTAATTTTTTTTGTAAGATAGAGCCCCAGGCCCGTACCTTTTGCGGCTTTTGTTGCCATGTTGCCTACCCGGTAGAATTTGTTGAATATTTTATCTCTTTCTTCCGGGGCAATTCCTTTACCCTGGTCCTTTACCTGGAAAATGATTTTGTCATTTTTCTCCTCCAGGGAAATAAGCACCGGAAAATCCCTGCTGCCATATTTTATGGCATTGTCTACCAGGTTATTGGTCAGCATTTGTAACAATAACCTGTCTCCATGGATAAAACAATCAGGTGTAATATTAGTTTCAATCTTTTGTTGTGGATATCGTGTCACGAAATCAGCGACACATTTGCTGATCAGTTCGCTGATATTGGTTTCTTCATTGGTGATTCGATAACCACCTGCTTCAATTTGCGAAGATACCAGCATGTTGTTACAAAGTGCGTTCAGCCGGTTGGTTTCTTCTAAAGTGGTTTGTATCAGCCGCTGCTGCTGTTGCTCATCCAGTTTTCTTTTTTGCATGGTCTCCAGGTTGAGTTTGGCAACGGAGATGGGTGTTTTTAATTCATGCGTTATCGCAATCATAAAATTTTGCTGTTGTTCACTGATCTTTAACTCCCGCCTTACTGCCCTGAAAACAAAAACGGCACCGGTGATAATTAACAAAAAGAAGGTTATCCCTTCACCCAGGTATTGAGCCGTCTTTCTTTTTTCTATTGATTTAATCTTATTAAAAGCTACCTGGTAGTTTTTATCAGTTTGCAGTAGCTGCTCCGTTTCATACTTAGTCATCAGTTTGTTTTGCCGGTTAAGCGCAATAAACCACCAAATTAACGCCGCCAGGATATAGGCCAGCAAAAACCAGTATAAGATAAAAATGGAGCGGAGTTTTTTTGATTCGGATGGCATAAGTAAAGTACTGCAAAGGTATACCCTTTAAGTGAGTGACAGCTTACTGCCAGAAGCCAGGCATTAAAAAAGACTTAATTCCGCTTATCCAAACCCCAGCTCAGCTTATTTCTCAATGTTTGCAGAAAGTTATTTTCATTTAGGCGAATCAAATTAAAACGAAACGCTTCTTTTCTTACTGCCAGTTGAATTTCTTTGGTTACGATTTCTCTGCGGCTGTCCAATGTGCACAAAAACCCGTCCGTTCTGCCTTCAACTTCAAAAGAAATGATATTATTATCGGGTACTACAATTGGACGGATATTTAAGTTGTGTGGCGATACCGGTGTAATTACAAAACTTCCGCTCTCGGGGAAAACTACCGGGCCACTACAACTCAAAGAGTAACCGGTTGAACCGGTTGGAGTAGATACGATCAATCCATCGGCCCAATAGGTGTTTAAAAATTCACCATTGAGATAAGTATGGATTTTTATCATGGGGGATGAATCTTTTTTATGCAGTGTAAATTCATTCAACGCATAAGGTGAATCACCAAACAGGGGAGAGTCAGAATCTAAATGTATTAAGGTTCTTTTGTCCAATACATAGGTTCGGTTAACAAGGGCTTCTACCGCCATAACCAGGTCTTCTTTACCAATGTTTGCCAAAAAACCCAGGCGGCCGTAATTAATTCCGGCAACCGGAATACCACTGTCTTTTACCAAAGTAACGGTATCCAGTAAAGTGCCATCACCACCCAGGCTGATGATAAAATCGATACTTTCATCCAGGTCGTCGGATGAATTAAACGTGGAATATTTTGCTTTGGCACTGATGGCCGGATAAAACTGATTAAAAAAATCCTGGTAAAAAACAAGCTCCACACCACTCAGCGCCAGCACATCCAACAATTGGATGATATCCTCGTGTTGATTATTTTCTATACCCCTGCTGTAAATTGCTATTTTCATATTCCTCAATACGGCCAATTGACGTAGTATTTGAATTTTTGATTTCAATTAAAAACCCGATTGATTGTGTAAAAATAACCCGTTTTCACTTAATTGATTAAAACTGTATTCAAGCCGTAGGTTAATATCGTACAAGGTAAGAATATCCAGTCCAAAACCACCCGAATATAAAAATCGGTTATTGAGTTGCGAGTAGAACGTTTTTTTATTGTAAGCATATCCCATATCAGCATAGGTTTTTGCATAGATCGTGAACGGTATTTTTTTAATTATTTTTGGCAAAAACGGAAAGGGTATGTTAAACGCGATAATTTTTTTCTTCAAGGTTGATTTTACCAAAGCAGTGACAACGCCATCAATTACATAAAACTCAAGCCCACGCAAGTAATTTTCACCATAACCAAGCCCGCGCTGGTTAATATAGGCCTGCTCAAAAGGAAGTTTTATTTGGCCATTAAGTGAGATACTGCTGTACCAGTTTTTCCCCATACCGAAATATTTATTGTAACTGGCTTCGAGGGTTAACATATTAAGTCCACCCGTTAAACCCAGGCCTCTTTTTTGTATGGAAAAAGAAGTAATTTTTCCTGTTAAGGGGTAGGAAATATTATTGACGTTGGCGTATTGCTGTGTGTAGGTGATATCAAAAATATCTTTTGAACTAACCGGGTCGTTAAAATAATTGGGATTGTATTTTACGTGGATAATGGAATCATCAACTTTCTCATGTATATAATTTAATGCAATGGTATGCCTCCTGAACAAACCTTTCCGGATAACATAGCCGGCATTGGTATACAACCGGTTTCGGGTGAAATTATCTTTTTTAAACAGCAGGATCATATTGGAGGAGTCGGTTTTATACTGCATTTCCCGGTTTTGAGAATAACCGGCGCCTACAAAAAATCCTTGATTTAAAGTTGCATTGCTGTAGGGGTTGTTGTACGAAAAAGAAATATTTCGGGTATACCCGTTTATCAGGTAAACCCGCAGCTGGTCTCTGCGTCCACTGAGGTTATAATGCACTAGTTTAACTCCGTAGTTAACCCGGCTTAAACTGGCATTGAAAGTCTTATACCATTCATTAAAATTCCTGGCAACCAGTTGAAATTGAGGCACGGGATATAAATACCATCGTTCCATCACCTGTACATGGATATTTACCTGGTCTGCGTCTATGGCAACCAGTTCAAATTGAACTTCATTAAACAGGGTGGTATTATACACCTGGAAACGGGCCTGTTCCAGTTCCCGGTATAGATCAGTGATTAACAGGGAGTCTCCCGGTTTAAAATGAATTTCGCGGTAAACAACGTAGATCCTGGTTCTTTTGGTACCGGTGACAACGAGGTTTTTTATACAGACTTTTGATGTACGGTTACCTGCCAGTAATGCGGTATCCCTGAACGAAACCTGTTCATTCGCTTTTTTTTGTGCATGAGATGGTCCGGTGGTTAAAATGATAACAGCAATACAGATTATTTTTTTTAGATCAACCATTACACAAACCATTTGCTTAAGAAACTGGCATATTAAATAATCTGGTAAAGCACAGGCAAATTTAAATATCCAGGTAATTCATCAGGTGACGGTAGTTGCTGTGAATTTCATTTTCAAATTTTTCATTACCGAAATAGTAGATGACGTCAAATTCATATCTTTCAAAAGTTGCCACGATGGCTGAAATCTCTTTTTTATTCAGGTGAAGTGTAACGGTCAGCATTCCTGTTTCGGCATGTACGGTGGTATTTAAATGAAGAATTGTTGCGTCATTGCTTTCAACGATCCGGCTTATTTCAGAAATGGCAAACTGGCTGCGCTCCATTTCCAAAACAATAATTCCACCCAGTTCGTTGGTGCCTGCAAAATTACCTATTGTTTTTAAAAGATCATGGGTGGTAATTACGCCCATCAGGTCATTCTCTTCATTAACAACTGCTACTACGGTACTGTCGTGTTGATTGCTGCAGTTAACTGCATTTAGAAAATGTTCATTATCGTGTACCGAGGCATGAATAAAATATTCCTGCATCAGTTCCATGGGTATCTTTGGTTCTTCCTGGTCAAGCAAATCGTCTTCACTTACCAAACCAAGGAATTTTTCACCTTTAACTACAGGCAGATGTGTTACCCGAAAGTCGTTGATCAGTTGTAAAGCTTTACTTACCGTATCTTTTAACTTAAGCCGGGGGATATTGTTGTTGATAAGTTCGATCGTTAACATAAAACGGAATTAGGTTATTAGTGCCAATGTATTAACGAAAATTGCGTGTTAAAAGTATGTTACTTCGTTCAAATAACATAAAGATTTATATTACCGGTATTGCTGATTTTCCGGATAAAAAATTCAACGAATGACAGTATGATCATTATAACAGGAATTTTAACTAAACTGTTGCAGCAGGCGCTTTTAGTTTTGTTAAAAACGCATCTAACAGCTTATTAAAATCAAGGGGTACTTCCATCATCGGTGCGTGGCCACATTTATCCACAAAATGTAATTCGCTGGTAGGCATCAGGCGGTGAAATTCCCTGGCAACAAACGGGGGGGTAATGGTATCATTGTTGCCCCAAATAAGGCAAGCCGGTTGTTTTATCTGACTCAGTTCTTCACCGAGGTTATTGCGAATGGCACTTTTTGCCAACGCTATAATTTTTATCACTTTCATCCGGTTATTGGTGATCTCAAATACTTCGTTTACCAATTCATCAGTGGCCATTTTGGGTTCGTAAAACGTTAATTCTGTTTTTTTACGGATATAATCTTTATCTCCACGCTTGGGATAGGTATCACCCATGCCGTTTTCAAATAATCCAGAACTTCCGGTGAGGATTATTGATTTGATGCGCTCAGGATGTTTTAATACATGTACCAGCGCCACATGGCCGCCCAGTGAGTTACCCAGTAAATGTATTTCATTATAATTACGGTGCTCAATGAAACGATGCACAAATTTTTCCAAACCACCCACCGAGGTGTGTAACAGGTCAAGTTCAAGTAATGGTAAAATTGGAACAATGACCTTATTTGATTTTCGAAAATGTTCAATAAGAAACTGAAAATTGCTAAGTGCTCCAAATAAGCCATGCAACAAAACCAGCGGTTCGCCTTCGCCCTCTTCTATAAAATTAAATTTTCCGTCTTGTTTTATCTCGTAGCTCATTTGTAAATACAAATTATTTAATATAAACCATTAACTCAATCTTTAAGTTATAACCCGCCCTTGGGGCTAAAATTACGGTAAATAAGATAATGGTTGAAATTAATGCGAAATTTTGTTTGACAGGGAATTAAAAAAATCGCCGAGGTCGGCAAACATATTTTTAAATAAAGGAATAAGTTCACCCAAATTATCCATGAGTTTTGGCCCCCAGGGTTGAATAAAATTATAGGTCTGCGATGATTCGAGTGTTGACAGCTGCACCAATTGTAGTTTTTCGGCATAAAAAATCAGGATGCTTAAAATCACCATGTACAAAACAGCATATACCAGTACACCGCCAATTCTATTCAACCATCCCAACAAAACAACCTGGAATGCTTTTTCAATTAATTTAGCGCCGAGCTTTACCAAAATGACGACCAAAAAAAACACCAGCACAAAAGCAATAAACGGCAACCATTTGACTGATATATTGGTACTGTTCTGCAAATAAGCAGCAACAACCGTTGATAATTTTAAGGCAGCCGCCAATCCAATGATAAAGGCAATTATTGAAAAAACAGCGATGATCAAACCCTTTTGATAACCTTTGATTATGGCAATAATCATCAAAATCGCAAATGTCAAATCTATCAGCATAGGTTCACTCAAAATCTCACCTGCCGGCTGCAGTAGGAGATTAATATACGAGTATTTTAATTGGTGAGTAAATCTTTTACCATGCCACTGATCATTTTACCGTCTGCCTTACCTGCTAACTGTTTGCTGGCAACAGCCATCACTTTGCCCAAATCGGCAAGTGAGGAGGCCCCGGTATCGGCAATTATTTTTTGAACGGTTTCTTTCAGTTCAGATTCATCTAATTGCTTTGGAAGAAATTTTTCAATAACAGTCATTTCCTCTTTTTCTTTAACCGCCAGGTCTTCCCGGCCCTGTTTTGTAAAAATATCCAGGGAATCACGGCGTTGCTTCATCATCTTTTGTAAAAATTTCTGTTCTGTAGCCTCATCAATTTCTCCGGCAGCACCGGGTTCTGTTTTTGCTTTAATGATTTCGGCCTTTATTGCCCGTAAAGCACGTAAAACCCCTTCGTTCCTGGATTTCATCGCTTCTTTCATCTCGGTCATGATCTGTTGTTCAAGTGGCATAATGTTTAATATTTTAAAGTTAATTTGATACTTGATACTTGATACTCCCGACTCCGAACTTCTAACTCCGAACTCCCAACTACTTCTGTTCCTTCAACTGTATCGCTTTGAACTTGTCAAAAAACGTCTTGGCAAATTTTTTCATATCATCACTCATCTCCTGTTGTTGTGTGGCTCTTTTAAAAGTGTCGGCCATGCTCATCAGCATCTGGTAATAAAAGTCGGCCATTTCATCCACCATCATATCTTTGGTCCAAAGATCAATACGCAGCGCTGTTTTATCTGTGCCATCCCAAAAAGCTACACTCATGGCTTTTGCTTTTTGTACCATATTGGCCGTACTGTCGCTTGCTACCCAGTTAATTTGTTCGGGCACTTTGTTAGGATCGAGCAGGACATCAATTTTTATAGTTGAGAGATTCATATGTATTATATCGGTTGAGCATCAACCAGAGTTTCATTCGTGAGCTGCAAAAATAACTGATTTTAATTATTGAATGCCTTTAGGATAGACCGCATCAATAAATCTGCAATTTTATCCCCTGGGTAGCGGTTAAGCAACGATTTGCCGGCTACAACAATTTCTTTGGCTTTATTCTCATCCTTAAAAACAAGCATCATGTTCTCGGCCAGGTTGGTGATGTTTTCGGGGTCAATAAACAAAGCTGCTTTTTCCAGCACAGCGGAGAGTGCCCCGGTATTTGATGCTATAACGGGTACTTCACATTTCAAAGCCTGCAAAGGAGACAAAGCGAAATCGGCATATAAAACAGGATAAACCATGGCATAGGCGGCCCCGGTTATTTTGGCCAGTTCAGCTGTTGACAGATCTTCCAACAACCGAACGTCTCCCCTTAATTTATAGGTATTCAGCTCTTTTTTAAAATGGATATCGGCCTGGCCGGCCAGCAGGAGTAACATATTACTTTTTTGCCTTTTTTTAAAAAGGGAAAAAGCTTTTAACAGGTTAATGAGATTACTTTGTAGGGAAATATCACCACTAAATAGAAAGTAAGCTTTTCCATCAGCATATTTTTCTTTGATGACCTCCTTTTCCTCCCAGCCTATGGGTTTAAAGTGATCATGGATACCGGGATATATTACATCAATACCAGGTTCATGTATTTTATACCGGTTTGCGATTTCTGATTTAGTGAAGGTTGAAACCGTTGCTATGCTTTTTGCTTTAGCCAAAAAAGCAGCGGTATATTTTTTTAAAAACCCGGCATTTGGTTTTTTGGTTTTATTTGTTTGATTCAAAAACCCAAGATCGCAGATCAAAAGGCATTGCGGTATTTTGGTGCGTAAAGAACAAATGCCCTCCATACTTAGAAAAACATCGGCTTTGTGCCTGCGCAATATTGTTGGTACCTTAAAATTGAACCAATATTGTAAACGTAGGTTGGTCCTGGTTTCGGGGCCGGCTACGAGGGGTAAAACATTTTTTTCAAAGCGAAGTCTTTCATCAAATGGTTTGTCAAAAATGTACAGGAACTGATGCTGCGGAAATTTTTTGGTTAGCCGGTCACAGGTTTCAAATAAGAATGCTTCATAGCCTTCCGGCTGCTCATTTTTTCTCAACCTGGTATTAACAGCTATGATCATGTAAAAAAATAAAAGCAGGTTAATGACAGCCGAATTCGGTTTATTTAAAAACTTTCAGCTTAACCATTTCAATCCGGGTATCACTTACACTTAAAATGTCGATCTCGTAGTTGCCTATAATGATGTGGTCTTTTAATTTCGGAATGTCTTCGTTGTATTTAATGATATAGCCCGATAAGGTTTCTGTCTCTTCGTCATCCGGGAAAACCAGTTTGTATTTTTCTGTGATCAGGTCTAGTTCCATTCTGCCGCTAAAAATAAATTCGTTTCTGGCCAGTTGTTTGTCAACAAAATCTTCGGTATCATACTCGTCCTTTATTTCGCCAAATATCTCTTCCAGCAAGTCCTCCATGGTAACAATGCCCGCTGTACCACCAAATTCATCAATGACCCAGGCAATTGATTTTCTTTCTTTACTGAATTTGTTCATCAGGTCGGCAGCACTCATGCTCTCCGGTACCATGGGAATGGGTAATAAAATTTCAGCTATGGCAGCAGGATGTTTAAAAAGGTCAAGCTGGTGAATATAACCGGTAATACTGTCTATGTTTTCATCATATACAACCAGTTTACTCAAATGGGTTTCAATAAATTTTGCTTTTACTTCTTCGATGGACAGGTTACTCTTAACTGCCTCAATCTCTTTGCGTGGTATCAGGCATTCCCTTAATTTTTTTTCGCTGAGCGATAAGGCATTTTCAAACAACTCTTTATTGATCTCAACACTGTTTTCCACTTCATGATTTTTGCTCTGCTGTATAAAATGTTCCAGGTCTACCTTACTAAACATTTCTTTTTTATTGCTGATTTTTACATTCAGCAATGTTTTTAGGATCCATTCGGCAAAATTAACCAGGTAAATACCTACAGAAGAAAATAACCAGTAAAACAACCGGACAATATTGCTGATACTGTTTGAGCTGAGTATACTGCTGTTTCGGGCCCTGAAAAAAGCCTTGAATAAAAACTCCACAAACAATACAATAAGAGTTGACAAAATGGTTTCAACAAAAAGCTTGATATATTTTACCGATTCGGTAAGTGTGGCAGGTAATTGTTTTTCGATCCATTGCCAGATGGGGGACAGCATATCAACCACCAGTAAACCATATACTACAAATACGAGGTTGAGGCCAACTAATGTGGTGCCAATAAAACGGGCGGGCCGGTCAGCGTAAAAACCCCATAATTTCCCGCTTTTAGTACCCTGCTTTCGGTTTAATTCAATAGATAACTTGTTAGCCGATACAAAGGCTATTTCTATACCGGCAAAAAATCCAATCAGCACCAGGGATGCTATAATAGCAATAAAGGCGATCCAATCCATAGTATAAAAATAAGAAAGAGTTTTTAAACCGTTTTATTTACTGATAAAATCTGCAACAATTATTTCTGCTTCGGTGCAGGCACGTTGCAGTTCGTCATTAATGATGATCTTGTTAAAATGATCTTTAAATGACAGTTCGTAAGATGCTTTATTTACCCTTGCCGTCAATGATTCGGTTGTTTCCGTGCCCCGGCTTTCCAATCTTATCTTTAATTCGTTAATAGAAGGTGCCTGTATAAAAAGACTCAACGTACTTTTCGGGTATTGCTGTTGAACATGTATGGCCCCTTTTACATCAATATCCAGCACCGGTATTTTATTTTTCTCCCATATTTTTTCGAGTTCTGTTTTTAATGTGCCGTAATATTTTCCTTCGTACACCATTTCCCATTCTACAAATTCGTTGTGTTGAATTTTGCTTTTAAAGTCTTCGGTACTCATAAAATGATAATCAACACCGTTTTTTTCGATGCCTCTGGGGCTGCGTGTTGCTGCCGAAACGGAAAAAGCGAGTTGCGTAAACCGCTTCATCAGGTATTTGGTAATAGAAGTTTTACCTGCACCCGATGGGGCCGTAATGATGATGATTTTATTGGCAATGGTCATCTGCAAAGAAACTATTTAATTTTAATTATCTAATGTGGTTTAAAATGTAAAACCAAATTTGTATTTTCTGCACGTCCCGAAAGAATAAGTTCGTTTTCCGTTATCGATTTAATGATATACCGGTTGATGTTTTTTTTGGATTCGGGTGTACATACCAGTATTTTATCATTTTCCAGCAGCTCGTATTTTCCGGCAACAGTAACCCTGCTGGTTACCGCACACTCGTATCCCATGTTTTTCTTGAAAGTCCAGTTTATAGACTGTAAAACCAGTTTCAATTGTTCTGCATTGGCAGAATCCAGTGCGGACATAAATTTTGTACCCGGCGGTACCATATTATCTACCTGAACACAATCCCATTTTTTGGTAAGTAACAAAACGGTTTTGTTCCTGCAGGAACCAAGTACAATCAGTGTAACAAAAAACAGGATTACCCCAATTAATTTTTTCATAGAAAAGAAATTAATTTACCCTTTTAATATCGGCACCTAAATGTCTCAACCGGTCATCGATATTTTGATATCCCCTGTCTATCTGTTCAATGTTTTGAATGACGCTTTTGCCCTGTGCACTTAACGCTGCAATGAGCAATGCCACACCGGCGCGTATATCCGGGCTACTCATGGTTATGCCACGTAATGGTTGTTCGCGTTCTAACCCGATAACCACGGCACGGTGCGGGTCGCAGAGAATGATCTGGGCGCCCATATCGATCAGCTTATCAACAAAAAATAAACGGCTTTCAAACATCTTTTGATGAATGAGCACACTGCCTATGGCCTGGGTGGCCGTAACCAGGATAATACTTAACAGGTCGGGTGTAAAGCCGGGCCAGGGGTGGTCGTATACGGTTAATACACCTCCATCCATGTACTTTTCTATTTTATAAGTTTCCTGTGCAGGGATATGGATATCATCTCCATCAAAATTCATTTGGATACCCAGTTGTTGAAATCTTTCGGGTATTACACCCAGGTATTCGATGCCGGCATTTTTAATGGTGATATCACCCTGGGTCATAGCCGCCAACCCGATAAAGGAACCAACTTCAATCATATCCGGTAACATCCTGTGTTCGGTACCTCCCAATGCATCAACGCCGGTTATGGTTAACATATTACTTCCAATACCGCTGATCCTGGCACCCATGCGGTTAAGCATCTTACAAAGTTGCTGCAAATAAGGCTCGCATGCTGCATTGTAAATGGTGGTTGTACCGGATGCCATGGAGGCTGCCATTAATATGTTGGCAGTACCGGTTACGCTTGGCTCATCCAATAAAATATGGGCTCCTTTAAGTCCCGTTGTTTCTAAATGAAAAAACCCATCTTCGGTATCATAAGAAAATTTTGCACCTAGTTTTTCAAAACCAATAATATGTGTATCCAGTCTCCTCCGGCCTATTTTATCACCTCCGGGTTTTGGTATATAAGCTTTTTTAAAACGTGCCAACATAGGTCCGGCAAGCATTACAGAGCCCCGTAACTTTCCGCTTTTTTTATGATATGCCTCGCTGTGCAGGTATTCCACATTCACTTGATCAGCCTGGAAAATACAGGTATCCCGGCTTTGCCTGTTAATCTTTACATTCATGTCACCCAGTAAATCAATCAGCAGGTTTACATCAACAATATCAGGAATATTGGTAACTGTAATTTTTTCAGGGCTCAACAGTACCGCCGAAATGATCTGCAATGCCTCGTTTTTGGCACCCTGGGGGGTGATCTCACCGGAAAGTTTTTTTCCACCTCTGACTTCAAAAGATTGCATGCTTTACTTTTTTAACGCTGATCAATATGGAGTAGTTGAACCTGCCTGCTTGCCGGCTGGTCAAATACAAACGTAAATAAAAAAACCTGACGTTTAGCATCAGGTGGTTATTAATTAGCATTTGTTCCTTACAGTTACCTATCGGGAATCAAATCAGCAAATTATTTAATACCGCTTCTTAAAATTACGGTTACTGCTTCTGTTGTCATTGTTTCCTCCGCGGGTATCCCTGCCACCACCTCTGTTGTCTCTGCCACCGGTATTACCACCCCTGTTATCCCGGCTACCCGTATTACTCCGGGTACCATAGTTTTTGCGGTAACTGCTGCCACTGCTTCGTTTTCCATAATCATCCCTTTCATCACGGTTATCTACCCGGTGTTTAACAAAAGGCCGGTTATTAAACTCCAGTTCGCCCATGGTCATGCTTGATAATTCAGTTTGAATATTATCATCATGAACCAGTTCCTTATGCCAGTTACTATAGGTAAGTTTCATGTAATAAGCAATGGCATTGGCAAAGCCCTGTTTCTTTTCAGGGTTTTCTTCTTTCAATGCTTTATCAATAACGATCTCAATATTTTTTCCCAGGTGATTGAATTTTGGATATCTTTTTGGATAACGCAAACGCTCTGGTTTAGCTTTTAAAGTTTCACGGGTAGGGATAGGATACGGGCTTTCCACGTCAAGTTTAAAATCACTGATCAGGAACAGGTGGTCCCACAATTTATGACGAAAATCCTCCACATTTTTCAGGTGTGGGTTCAAAAATCCCATTAATTCAATGACAGCAAAAGCATTGCGCTGTCTTTCTTCTTTGTCTTCAATAGTTAACAGGTATTCAACCATTTTTTGAATATGTCTGCCATATTCTCTCATGACCAAAAAGTTTCTGGTCGTGTTGTACTCCATGTTCTCGGTGTTTAGCATAATACAAATATAAGGACTTAAAATGTAGGTAACAAAGCAAACTGGCCTGTTCTAACTGCTTTCAGGCTTTATTTTGATGACTGTACGGATCCTTTTGCCATCCGGATTTTAAAATAGATCAAAGAAACAATTCCACCAATACCATCGGCTGCAAAATCGGAAAGACTGAAACTCCTGGACGGGATAAAAAATTTCTGAATTAATTCGGTCGTCATTCCCCAAATGACCGTTGCTATTGTTATTTTAATATAGAAATACCATTTATCTCTAATGCTGAAGGATGATCTTGAAATGGGATACATAAAAAGATATGCCAAAAGAGCAAAAATACCGATATGTATCAATTTGTCGTAGTTGATCACGATCATCCATTCATCAACTTCCGGCAATTTATTACTGGGTAAACAGATCAACACCAGTATTACAAAAAAGCAGGCTATGCCTGGGATAAATTTTGAAATATGTAGAGCCTTATCCTGTAACTGTTTCTTGTGCATGGAAGTGATACTTATCCTAGTGAGGCTGCATAAGCATCGGCATTCATTAACTTTTCTTGATCTGCAATATCCTTAACATTCATTTTAACCATCCAGCCTTCTCCGTAGGGATCACTGTTAACAAGTTCGGGCTGGCCGTCCAGCAAAGGATTGATTTCTGTGATAGTACCTGCAACAGGTATGAAAAGATCACTCACCGTTTTAACAGCTTCTACGCTGCCAAATACCTCGTCAGCTGCCAATGGTTTTCCTTTTGCAGTGATGTCAATATAAACGATGTCGCCCAATTCCCGTTGTGCAAAATCAGTTATACCAATAGTAGCCGTTGTTCCATCAAAGGAAACCCATTCGTGGTCTTTTGTGTAGCGGAGATTTTCAGGGAAATTCATTATTTATAATTTGAGTGGTGATTAGATTAATTCAGATGCAAAATAAGGTTTTTTATTTGTGTTATACCAATGTGACATTGTAAGTTATTCAACCACTTTTCTTTTACCGATAATATCAGTACAAGCCGGCATAATACCCTCTAAGATTTCCTTGTATTACCTGTCCGACTGGCCAGGCGGGCTTTGGACTACTTTATAAATCAAGAGTTTATTATTTGATCACTTCGATGTACATATGTATGTCAACAAGAGGTCGGTTGGCCATATTTTTTTCAACAGAAGCGATTTTATCAATCACATCCATACCGCTTTCAACCTCGCCAAAAACGGTATAGTCCTTATCCAATTGAGCAGTTCCGCCAATTGTTTTATATAAATTTCTTTGGCCTGGCGTGTATTTAAATCCCTTTTGCATTTCGAACATATTCAATTCCTCGTCGGCCCATTTTTTGCCCTGTACAATGTAAAACTGGCAACCACTGCTGGCTTTGGCAGGATTTACATAATCCGGCTGTCGTGCAGCAGCCAGCGCCCCTTTTTTATGAAATAAAGTTGAGTCAAATTCAGCAGGTATCGTATATCCAACGTCGCCACTGCCCAGCATTTGACCGGCAGGGGCATTTTTACTTTGTGGGTCTCCACCCTGGATCATAAACCCGGCGATGATACGATGAAACAACAGGCTGTCGAAAAAATGTTCGCCGGCAAGTTTGATAAAATTATCACGGTGTAATGGCGTTTTATCATACAGCCTGATGATCATTACACCCGAGTCGGTGGTAACTTTTACCCTAACGCCTGGCAATACATCAGGCTTTGCAACTTTAGCAACAGGCTTTACAACTTTTGATGTTGGGGTGGTTTTTACTGCGGTTTTTTGCGGTGTCGGTTTTTTTACGGCTGGTTTTTTAACCTGGGCGTCAACCTGGAGCATAAAAAAGGATACAAAGGCAAGTGTAATTAGCGTTTTCATTTTGTGCATGATATTGTTAGTCAATAAAATTTTGATTTTGAAAATATAATAAAATATGGTCCTTTAAAAAATTTTCCTGCTCTGTCATAATAAAGCCGGGGAGGGGTTTCAGCTGTTTAAAATGCGGCCAACCTTCTTCATCATTGCCTTCCGACACATAGTAGCCGCTTACAGCAAGAACCGTGCACACGGCAATATGCATCAAATCCTGCTTTTCTTCCTTACTGAAATCCTGTTTGCCGCTACCCAGTTCCTGTATACCGATCAAAAAAAGGATACCGTCCATATCAGGTTTAATGCCAAAACGTTCTTTTAGTTTGATGCGTAACTTAAGCCACCGTACCTGTAAATCATCTTTTACGTACTGCATGGGTGCAAATATAAATGAAAGCCACAAATTTTAGGCAATAAGGGCTAAGCTACAAGCTACAAGGGAGAGGCGATCAATAAATGGGGTTTTACATTTAGGGAAGTTTCTAAAATAAGATTGCCCCTTGTGGCTTGTAGCTTGAAGTTCACTTCACTATCTTTGACAAAATTCTTATGTATACATGTTACAGATCAATTATATCAGGCAGCACACAGCATTGGTAAAAGAAAAATTAGCGGTTAAAAATATCCGCGATCTTTCTGCTATAGATAAATTATTGGAAACCGATGAGCAGGTTCGAAAGTTGAAATCAGAGACCGAAACACTGCAGGCAGGTATTAATGCGGCCAGTAAAGAAATCGGGATGTTGATGGGAAAAGGAGAGCAGGAAGCAGCTGAGCACAAAAAACTGGAAGTTACTGAGCATAAATTGGCTTTACAAAACCTGGCCAGGCTATTGGCCGAAACAGAAAAGTTGCTCTATGATGAATTGATATTGTTGCCTAACCTGCCACATGTATCTGTACCAAAAGGTAAAACACCCGAAGAAAATGAAGTGGTAAGATCAGGGGGATCAAAACCAACGTTATCCGCAATAGCCGTACCACACTGGGATCTGATAAAACAATACAACCTGGTTGATTTTGAAACCGGTGCAAAAATTACCGGAACAGGGTTCCCGCTTTTTAAAGGCAGGGGAGCCAAACTACAACGGGCTTTAATTCAGTATTTTTTGGATTATAACACGGCAGCGGGTTATACCGAATATTTACCACCATTAATGGTGAATGAAGCATCGGCATATGGAACCGGGCAATTACCCGACAAGGAAGGACAAATGTATCATATTACAGCAGATGGATTTTATATGATACCAACTGCTGAAGTACCACTTACCAATATTTACCGCGACGAAATTTTGAAAGAAACGGATCTGCCGGTAAAGATGACCGGGTATACACCCTGCTTCAGGAGAGAAGCCGGAAGTTTTGGAGCTGATGTAAGGGGACTCAACAGGGTACACCAGTTTGATAAGGTGGAGATTGTGCAAATTGTAGATCCGGCCAAAAGTTATGACGTGCTGGAAGACATGGTGAACCACGTTGAAAAATTATTGCAGGCACTTGAGTTACCCTACCGCATATTGCGTTTATGTGGTGGCGATATGAGTTTTGCATCGGCACTCACCTACGATTTTGAAGTATATAGTGCCGCACAACAAAAATGGCTTGAAGTAAGTTCAGTAAGTAATTTCGAGAATTTTCAAAGCAACAGGTTAAAAGTCAGGTATCGGGATGGTGAAGGTAAAACACAATTGGTACATACTTTAAATGGCTCATCGCTTGCACTGCCGAGGATCGTAGCCTGCCTGCTGGAAAATAATCAAACCGAAAACGGCATTCAATTACCTGCCATTTTACACAGCTACTTCGGCAATACAAAAATAGAAAACTGATTTTCTGCATCATCACCCTTTCTCATTTTCTCTGCGATTATCATGTAGCGCAGCAAAAAGAAGAACCGGAGAAATACACAGCGCATTATGCCTGCTTTTGTAGTTCCTTTATCTTTTTATTCATTACATAAAACCATAAGGGCGGAACCATGGCCAGCAGGATACTGCCCGGGTAACCGGTGGGTAACTGTGGTGCATCTTCATGATGCTGCAGAACCTGGTATTTCCTGCTGGCCAGGTAATGATGATCGCTGTGACGGCTCAGCTCAAATAACATCAGCCTTCCCAAAATATGACTGCTGTTCCAGCTGTGCTGTGGCATGGTACGTTCATAATTACCATCTGCTCTTTGTTTGCGCTGCAAACCGTAATGTTCTATATAGTTTACAGTTTCCAGCAACAGGAAACCAATAGTCGCCGCTGCTAAAAAGTACAGCGTTATCAGCCAGCCAAACAACATTACAATCAGCGTAATAAATAAAAGCTGAATGACCTGCGCCTGCAGCATTTCGTTTTTCCAATGCAGCATGGGCAACCCTTTTTTCTTCATCTCTGCATTGGCAATTTTCCAGGCAGAGATATAGGAAAACAGGATGGTACGAAAATAAAAGGCAAAAACCGTTTCGTTGAATCGTGCGCTGCTGGGATCTTCGGGTGTAGCTACATGCTTGTGATGCCCTTTGTTATGCTCAATAATAAAATGCATATACAACGAAGTAAGCAACAGCGATTTTGCAAAAACCTGCTCGTATTTATTTACGCGGTGGCCGAGTTCATGTGCCACATTAATTCCAAAAGTGCCGCACAATAAGCCCATACTGTAAATTCTGCCGGTAATTTCCCACCACAACAATTCCGCTGTTTTCATGGAGTCTAAAAATACATACAGGGCGGCAAATTGCAAGACCACGATCAGGTAAAGCAGGTAATCATAGTTCCTGTCTTTTTTTACCAGCTCTTCTTCTGCAGCACCCAGGTTTTTTTTATCAGGTTTAATAAACAGTTCAGCCAGCGGCATTAATACCCAGGCATATAACATCGGGCTGAAAGTTATCCATCCTTTACCGGTAAAAGCCAGGCCGGCCAAAACATAGATGATCAATGGCGACAAATATTTATAAGCCCTTAGCCGCATGTGTGATTTATTTTGCATGCCAAGTTAAGAAAATTCAATTGCTTTTTTTTAATAAAAAATCAGTATTAAAAAAAGAGACTCCTTTTTAGCAGAGCTTCTCTTTAATTTTTGCATGTCAAATTCACCTGTTGATTCTTAAAACCGGTCGAATATGTATAAGTTGAGTTATTTTGAGAATAGCTACACAAAAAGTCAAATGCTCCGGCACAATGGTTTTCGGTTTTACGCATTAATTTTTGATTAATTCAAAAAGCACGGGATTTATTAAGCAGTGATATATACAAGATTTTTCTTTTAATATTTTTTAAAATGTGTGAATCATGTAACATCTTTCTAAAGTTGTATAACATTTATCTATGTAGATAAATTGACCTTTGTATGTTGGGTATTTTATTCCAAATAATGTTGATTCGTTTTCAAAGCTGACTGGAAAAGCCAACATAAATAAGCAGTTTAAATTGGTATATTATTACGGTAGTTGATAAGCCAGTGAAGTATCACAATAATGATTTATACTATATATTCAACAAACACTAAAATAAATTATATGCCTGTAAAAACAAGTCCGATAAAAAAAGACGAAGAGATACAACAATATCCCGATTCACATATTGACGTTGATTTTCCGGGTTTTCCTCATCTTCCGGCTGATAAGAAAAGTATTACACCCAAAACATCGAGTGAAAAAAAGTTAGCGGGTGCAGATAAGAAGAAGTCAGAAAAAGTCTATGGAAGTTAGCGGTTTATGTTTGCTTCCCCTACAGAAACTGTTGAACAACAGGTAATACCGATTGTGCCAGTATGTAGTCCAATGCCATTTGCTATCGGTATAATACCATATAAGATTACCACGTAGACTTTTGAACTACTTACTAAATCAAGATGGTATAATACCGGCACCATAATCACTTATCTACCAGGAAAACCTAAGCTGAAAGAAGTATCCATAAGTCTTTTCCTCAGTAATATATTACCCGGTTGGGGTTATCATGTTGTTCAAAAAAATAATAAAAAAGACTGTCAAACTACGTTCTGTTTATCACTACCAACACTTATAAAATTGGTAAGCTGATGAGCCAGGATAGTATTGTAGGAGAAGTTACCGGCTCATGTACGGCGAAAGGCACGGGGTTTAGTTCACCACTGTTTAATTCCTTGATGCAACCATTAGGAATAATATCACTAAAAACCGATAAAGTGAATGGGCTTACATTTAAATTTACCGGCGATAATCTTACGGCCATAGGTTCATCTGTTTTATTGTATGAAGACCGGAAAGTAGAAATGCTGAAAAAAAATTCGGCCAACATTCAAATGAAGGGCTTTATGACTTTGTTGCCAAATGCGCTTATAAAAGATAAAAATCCGGTAAACGACGATACCAGGTCGGGGGAAATAGATTACGAAAGAGATATAGCGAAATAATTTTTTAATTTAATATGAAAGGCTGTTTTTTCAGGAATGAAGAAGACTGCGCAAAAACTTTGATAAAAACACAGGCCTGGTTAAACCAAACACTTATTTTTAAGTCATAAAGCAATTCCATTGATCAGTTAAAAATTATAGGAAAGTATGCCTGCTTCCAATCGTTTAAAAAATCAGCATTTGTTATGGCGTAGCGCATTTGGCCCGATGGCCGAAAATGCTGCTTCACTGGATACCATTTCCCAAAAATCACTTTGGAAGGTACTGTTAAAAACATCAGCCAAACCTGTTGAAAAAATTGAAGTCACTAAAAACATTGCTGATGAGTATATGATGGGTATGACAAGGCCCAAAGAGATTCAAAAAGCATTGAATGATCCTGTACTAAGAAAAAAGCTCAGAGACCAGGCCAGGGAGGATCTAAAATCCCTGAATATCCGTTGGCTGAATACGATGATCAACAGTGAAGCCCAGCTAAGGGAAAAAATGAGCTTGTTCTGGCATGGGCATTTTGCGTGCAGGGCTCAAAATGGTTTTTTTCAACAGGAGTTGTTACAAATTATCCGATCCAATGCCCTGGGCAGTTTTGCAGATATGCTGAAAGCCGTGAGTAAGTCACCCGCTATGTTGCAATTTTTAAATAACCAGCAAAACAAAAAATCGCATCCCAATGAAAATTTTGCCCGTGAAGTGATGGAACTGTTTACTATGGGGCGCGGCAACTATACCGAAAACGATGTACAGGAAGCCGCCCGGGCCTTTACCGGGTGGAGTTTTGATGTAAGGGGTGAATTTATTTTCAGAAAAAATCAACATGACATTGGCAGCAAAACATTTTTAGGTAAGACCGGTAATTTTGATGGGGATGATATTTTAAATATGCTGTTGGAGAACAAACAAACTGCCAATTATATCAGCAGGAAGATGTACAGGTATTTTGTGAACGAAAATATTAATGAAGCCAATCAGCAATGGTTAAGCAAACGTTTTTACGGCAACAACTATGATATTTTAAAGTTGATGGAAGATATGTATACCAGCGATTGGTTTTACGACGAGCAGCATATGGGCACCAAAATAAAATCGCCTGTTGAATTGTTGGTTGGCATCAGGCGATTATTGCCCATGGAACTGGAGAATGACCAGTCTCAACTTTTATTTCAGCGGGCTTTGGGGCAAATACTTTTTGTTCCACCAAACGTTGCCGGATGGCCCGGAGGAAAGAACTGGATCGACAGCAGTTCTTTAATGTTAAGGTTGCGGATTCCGCAAATCCTGTCTGCCAATGATGCGCTGGATATTATGCCTAAAGCGGATGATGACGTGCAAATGGGCCAGATGGAGATGGCCGTTAAAAAAATAAGAACAGCCATAAAAGGCGGTACCGCAACCATCGATTGGGTATCCGTAAACAAAATATTTGAAAATGTGAAACGGGAAAAACTTCTGGACAAAATAGCCGAAACAGTATTACAAACAAAAGGACAGGTGAGCATGGCGGTATTGGATAAATATGTTAATACTGAAAGTAGGGAAAACTATATCAAAAGTGCCGTCATCAACATGATGGCAACACCGGAGTACCAGCTTTGCTGATTTGTGATTGTAGATTGGCGATTGCTGATCTATGAACGGAGCGAAGAAAGTTCAGGAAAAATAAAAATATGGCGGGCCGTTTCAGGTTGTTCACTAAATCTAAAACCGGCAATCGCAAATCTAAAATCGGTTTTATGTTGATTAAAAGAAAAGAATTTTTACAGGTAGGTTCATTGGCAACGGCATCATTCATGCTGCCAAAGTTTTTAAAAGCTTTTGAAAAACCGATGCTGGTGCCGCCTGGGAATAAGGTGGTGGTGGTTATTCAGTTCAGTGGTGGAAACGATGGGTTGAATACCGTGATACCGGTACGCAACGATATTTACTTCAGGGAAAGACCGAAGTTGGGCATAGCAAAGGACAAGGCTTTGTCATTAACGGATGAAGTTGGATTGAATCCTGCGCTGGTAGCGTTTAAAGGATTGTATGATGAAGGGAGCCTGGCCATCATGAACAGTGTAGGTTACCCTAATCCCGACCGGTCGCATTTTAGAAGTATGGATATCTGGCACAGTGCCAGCGAAAGCAACCAATACGTGAACACGGGCTGGCTTGGCCGTTACCTCGATGCACAGTGTAAGGGTTGTGATAAACCTACACAGGCCATGGAACTGGATGACGTGCTGAGCCTGGCATTGAAAGGGGAAGAAAATAAGGGGCTTGCATTTAAAGATCCGAAGAAATTGTATAACAGCAGCAACGGAAAGTTTTTAAAAGATGTTAGTGCCGATCATAAACCCGGGGAAGAAACCATTGATTATCTATATAAGACCATGCGTGCCACACTCAGCAGTGCCGATTATATTTATCAGCAAAGCCAGGTGCATCCTACATCACAATCCTACCCGGGCACCGGGTTGGGTAAGGATCTTAAAACCATTGCTTCCCTGATTTTATCAGATATCAATACCAAAGTATACTATGTGTCGTTGGGTAGTTTTGATACGCATGTGAACCAGGAAAATCAGCAAAAAAGATTATTTACTGAACTGAACGATGCTGTAAAAGCATTTACAACTGACCTGAAAAATAACGGGCGTTTTGATGATGTGTTGATGATGACCTTCAGCGAGTTTGGCCGCAGGGTAAGTCAGAATGCGAGTAATGGAACCGATCACGGAACAGCCAACAACATGTTTTTTATTGGTGGTGGTTTAAAGCAAAAAGGCGTTTTAAATGCCATGCCCGACCTGGGTGATCTGAACGAAGGCGATTTAAAGCACCAGGTAGATTTTAAGAATGTGTATGCTACAGTTTTAAACAAGTGGTTGGGAGCAGATGATAAAATGATTTTGGCGAATAAGTTTAGTTATTTGAATTTTATTTAGATAAAAGTTTTAAAAATCCGCTCGGAGTAAGTACAGGAAATGAATTGTTTTGTTTGCTATAATCTTTGATGTTTCGGGTAATCAGGTAATCAATGATTCCTGAATTTTTTGCCATAAAGTATTGAATTGCATCCTCAATATCCGTAAAGTTTGAGTTACAGGCTTCAGTAATTGTTGCCTTATTTGGTTCAATTATTTCAAAATACTGCAGCAGATATTTAATGGAATTTTTACATTGCGCCCTGGAAATCAGCTTCTGACCAACATATTGGGCATTGATGATTATTGATGACGAAGTGTAAAGTTTTACCGTATTATTTTCGAAACATTTAAAAATCGAAGCGCTGGCTTCATAGTAGTTTTCCCTTTTTAACGTCACATCTAAAATAATATCAGTGTCTATAAAAAGGTTACTTAACATATTTTTTTATTAGCCTTTCTGTTTTTTCTTCTTTCCAGTCAAACCCCTTTGGTTTTTTGCCAAATGCTCCCAGTAAAAGTGAAATATCTAACTTCTTTTTAGGCTTTGGGGCGGTAATCAGGTCAATCTGTTGTTCTAAAAATTTAGAAACACTGATGCCTTTTGCTTTTGCATAGTATTTTATTTTTTTTACTTTTTCTTCATCTATACTTAAAGTGAGCTTTGTTGTCATAAAAAAAATTTTCAATAAAAATACGTATAAAATTTATAAGATACGTACCTTTTAATTAAGATTTTATTTCACATTCCCCATCCATCTTTTTAAGAAGGGAACGGTAAACATAAGCAGTACGCCAATTACAGCTGATGCAATGCCAATTTTAAGGATAACATCTGCATAATAGGGCAGGGAAAGAACCGGATCATCCTTGGCCAGAATGTCTTCGGGTACACTCATCAATGCGCCAATTTTAGCGGCTACAAATTCGCCAATGGCCGATGCAAAAAACCAAATACCCATCATCAGTGCAACCATTTTAGCCGGGGATAGTTTGGTAACCATGGATAAACCGATCGGCGACAAACAAAGCTCTCCTAAAATGATAAAGCAATACCCCCACACAAATGGCCAAAAAGGTAAAATTCCGGTAGTTTCATTGGCATGGCATCCCAGGTAAAAAACAAAAAAACCAATTCCTAAAAAGATAAAGGACAGGGCAAATTTCATGGGTGTGCTGGGTTCCTTGCCCCTTTTATTAAGCCAGGGCCAAAGCGGCGCAACGATCAGGGTTAAAATGATAACCCAACCCGGGGGTAAAAAATTGTTCATCGATAGTTCAGGCAAATCAATACCAAACAAAAACATTTGTGCGTTGCGTTCAGCCAGCAGGTTCATGGAGCCGGCATTTTGTTCATAGATGGCCCAGAAAACAATGGACATGATGATCATGATGAGGGCAGCAAATAATTTCATCCTGGTATCTTTTTCCAGTTTTATTCCAACAGATAACACGTAAATCAACGCGATGATGCCTAATCCAAACATGATATAATCCATCAGGTGGTATTGGTGAAACAAGGTAACCACCAATGGAACAATCAATAATGTGCCGCCATAGATCAAATATTCGGGTTTTAAAAAACTAAAAACAGGTTTTTTTAATAACTCCGGATCCGGAGGTAAACCTTTTTCTCCCAATGACTTTTTACCAAAATAGAAAACAACAAAACCAATAGCCATAAAAATACCGGCCAGGCCAAAACCATAATGCCAGTTATATTCTTTGGCAACATAGGCACATAAGAATCCACCAATTGCGGCACCTATATTAATACCCATATAAAAGATGGAGAAACCACTATCTCTCCTGGGATCATTCTGCTGGTATAAAGTTCCTACCAGGCTGCTGATATTCGGTTTAAAAAAACCGTTACCACAAATGATGAATGCCATGCCATAAAAAAAACTCCAGTCGTTGGGCAATGCCAGGATAAAATGCCCCAGGGTCATTAATAAACCGCCAAACAAAACAGCCCGTTGATAACCGATAAAACGATCGGCCATAAAGCCACCAAACATAGGCATGGTATATACCAATGCTGCGTAGGAACCCAGGATAGCGTATGCTTTGGGGTCATCGTAATTTAAAGCACTAACCATGTAGGCTATCAGCAAGGCCTTCATGCCATAGAAAGAAAATCGTTCCCACATTTCAGCAAAGAACAGCAAGTATAATTGTTTCGGTTGTTTCGTATTTGCTAACGGCACTGTATTAACCGGTTCGGTAAGATCCATAAAACTGGGTTTAAAAATTATTTAACTCCTTTTTCTTTCATGATCGTATTCAGCCATTTCAGCATGGCAAAAATGATGAACGTGGCGATCATCAACAAAACAAAATTCACCCAAAAGAAATTCGCTTTGTTCTCGTATCCATCCCACATAGTTGCCAGTATACCCGATAATTTGTTGCCGATAGAAGTTGCCAAAAACCAGCCTCCCATCATCAGGGATGTTAACCTTACCGGGCTTAATTTTGAAACCAGCGAAAGTCCCATCGGACTCAATAATAATTCGCCTACTGTAACAACGCCATAGGTACCCATCAGCCACCAAACACTTGCCTTTTCGGCACCATTGTTATTCACATATACGGCAGCAACCATTACCAAAACAGATAAAGCTGAGATGAACAAACCAAAAGCAATTTTTGTAGCAGTTGACGGCTCTTTGTTTTTCCGGCGTAAAAAGGCAAAAAATGCCAATATCAGCGGTGTTAGTAAAATTACCCAACCTGGATTAATAGACTGACTGATAGGCGTTGACCAAAGCGTAGCTGTACCCCCATCGGCAGGAAGGTTTTCGGGTTTCACATTCTTAAAATATACAGGATAGTCATACACTTTAACAACACTGCCGTCTTTTTTTTGAATCCTGAACTGCTCATCAAACAGGTTAACTGTGTCTTTTTTATAGGGAACATCTTCGGCCTGTTTTAATCCTCTGAAAACATCACCGGTAATGCCATGCACCTGCCTGTTGGTAAAATTTTCGGCCCAGATGGTTAGCGCTGTACCGTTTTGTTTAAACACTGCCCAAAACATAACCACAGCTGCGAAAATGGCCAACAACGCTGCAATGGGCCGCTTTTCGGAAGCCTCGGCCCTTAAATACAGAGAAGCATAAAAATAAATAACCGGAATACAGGCAAAGATGAAAGCATCGGTACTGTCTGATCCGAAAATATTACCGCGAATGATCCAGCCCAAAACACCGGCAATTATTGCAGGAATAAAAATAGTAATGACAATTTTTGAAAAAGACATGTCTTCTTTGTTCATGGGTTTCCGCACATCACCGGAAGTGTAATGCCTGGTTCCCAAAATAAAAATGATTACGCCCAGGAACATCCCGATACCTGCTGCCACAAATGCATATTTCCATCCCCAAATAATGATAATAGCAGCACTGAAAAAATTACAGATAAATGCACCAATATTAATGCCCATGTAAAAGATATTATATCCTTCATCTTTTCGATCAATGAATTCCGGGGTATTATATAAATTACCGAGTAACGTTGAAATATTAGGTTTAAAAAAGCCATTGCCAAATATAACCAATGACATACTCAGGTATAACATTGGCAGGCTGTGCACCGCCATCAGGCAGTACCCCGCGCCCATCATTAAACCGCCCATGATTACCGACCTGCGATAACCCAAATAGCGATCGGCGATCAGTCCGCCGATAAAAGGGGTAAGAAATACCAGTGCGATAAATGTTCCATACAAATCAGAAGCTTCGGTATTGGTCATGGCGAATCCATGCTCTACATTTTTGAGGTACAGTAGAAAGATACCGATCATTAAATAGTATCCAAACCGTTCCCACATTTCGGAGAAAAACAGGTAAGGTAAAGCTTTTGGATGTTTGGCAGTTTTGCTCATCTTGTGAAATTTCTTTTTATGAAAATAAAAAGGCGACTGTAACATCGCCTTTTTAAAAGTTATTGTTGAAATTACCTTATACCATGCATCATCTTCTTTAATTTTGGAGTAAGCATAAATAGCAATATGGATGCTACACCACACAAAACCACAAACACCATAAAGAATTCAAACAGATTGTGAATGGTGAAACCGGCAAATGTTGGATTGAATGCACGGATCTTATTTTCTGCTAAAAAAGCTGTTTGTTCTGGCGTTGGTATTGCGGTTTTATCCAGGATTGCCTGCAAGTCAATGCCGGCTTCTTTTGCTTTGGTAAATTTTTCGCCGGTTGCAGGTAAAATGGATCCCAACGTACCGGCAAGTGCGTAACCCGATGCATTCGATAAAAAGAACACGCCATACAGTAATGAAGAGAATCTTTTTGGAGCCAGCTTACCTACCAGCGAAAGTCCAATGGGCGACAAACAAAGTTCACCAAAAGTTTGTATCAGGTAAAGCAGGATCAGCCAGTGAATGGCTAACAGCCCGGCATTGCCCAGATCTTTTACATTATGCGCAATGATAAAATAACTCAATGCGATCAAGGCAAGGCCGATGGCCTGTTTAACGGGAGAGATCGGCTCCTTTCCTTTTGCCCGCAACTTATCCCATAAAATACTGAATGGTATGGCGAAAGCGATTACAAAAATACCATTAAAGATCTGAACCATACTAGGTGGCATTTGCCAGCCAAAAAAGTTTCTGTCGGTTTGGTTATTGGCAATAAATGTCAAGGATGAACCGGCCTGCTCAAAAGCTGCCCAAAAGAAAATAATAAAGAACGACACGATGTATATAACAATGACCCTGTCTCTTTCTATTTTAGTTAATGAGCTATCCGAAAGAATTAACCCGGCCAAAGAAATACCACTGGCATAAATAATGGAGTAAATAACATTTTGTCCTACAACGTAATAAAATAGCAATCCTAAACCTATAAATGCAACAATTGCTCCACCCAATGCCTTTGGTGTAAAAACCGCTTTTTGAGCTTCACCTTCTTCATAATCACCAGCTTCATTTTTTGAAGGTAAACCGCCAATGGGTCTTCCTTCGGGCGTAACCACATATTTATTTTTTAACAGAATGAATGTGGCTGTACCTATTAACATAGCAATTGCTGCAGCCAGGTAACCCCATTTAAAAGCATAAATATTTCTAACACCATCAACAACCACGTCGCCAATTAAAGGGCAAATTAGCTGTCCTAAAAAGGCACCCAGGTTAATGCCCAGGTAAAAGATGGTGAACGCAGTATCCAGTTTATTTCTTTCCGCCTTTGGATACAGGTTACTTACCATGCTTGAAATATTTGGTTTAAAAAAACCATTTCCCAAAATGATGGTACCCAAAGCCACATAAAGAATTGTTCTGGCCAATTCAAGATCAGAACTGAAAGTTGTTGCACTTATAAACAATAACATTTGTCCGGTTGCCATCATCAGGCCCCCTAAGATGATACAAAGCCGGTTTCCTAAAAAGCGGTCTGCAATAAAACCTCCAAGCATGGGTGTTAAATAACATAAGCCAAGAAACCCGCCATAAATGATGGAAGATTGTTCTTCACTCATCATTAACGCGTTAACGATAAATAAGGTCAGTATGGTACGCATACCATAAAAGTTAAAACGCTCCCACATTTCGGTTCCAAAAAGAACCCATAATCCTTTGGGATGGCTTTGTTTTACTGCTTGATCACTCATGTTAGTTTGGTTTTTTTAATATTTTATTTCTTATAGTTTCCCAAAATAGTGAAATTCTGTGGAGTAAAATCAAATTAAACACACCTATTTTAATTGATACGTTAAGAAAAATGATTATGTGCCGGCTAATTTTAAAATATATATTGAAATGAGCAGTTAGATTTTTACATTCGCTTTCCTGAAGATCAGGCAACATCAATTTGCATTATCCATGAATATACTTTTAATTGGTTCTGGCGGCCGGGAACATACTTTAGCCTGGAAGCTGAAACAAAGTCCGCTGTGCGATAACTTATTTATTGCACCGGGTAATGCAGGTACTGGTTTATGCGGAACTAATATAGCCATTGCTGTTTCGGATTTTGATGCTTTGGCAGATGCCTGTTTTGCAAATGAAGTTGATATTATTTTGGTGGGACCTGAAGAACCTTTGGTTAAAGGCATTTATGACTATTTCAAAAATAAAAAAGGGCTCGAAAAATTAATCATTATCGGTCCCTCAAAAGCAGCATCGCAACTGGAAGGCAGCAAGGCTTTTGCCAAAGCTTTTATGAACCGGCACCAAATTCCAACCGCGGCCTATGGAGAATTTACTGCTGATAAATACCTGGAGGGGATCGAATATATAAAATCACAATCATTGCCCATTGTTTTAAAAGCCGATGGGCTGGCTGCCGGCAAAGGCGTATTGATCTGTCAAAATCACCTGGAAGCTGCGGCTGAATTTGAACTGATGTTGTTATGTGCCAAATTTGGCGAAGCCGGAAATAAAGTAGTGATCGAAGAATTTTTGAAAGGGATTGAGTTAAGTATTTTTGTTTTGACCGATGGTGAAAATTATGTTTTATTACCCGAAGCAAAAGATTATAAAAGAATAGGAGAGGCAGATACAGGGCTCAATACGGGCGGTATGGGTGCTGTAAGTCCGCTTCCGTTTGTAACCGGTGAATTTCTGCAAAAAGTAAAAGAAAAGATAATTGAACCAACTATTGCAGGATTAAAAAAAGATGAACTGGATTACAAGGGATTTATCTTTTTAGGTTTGATGAATGACGGAGGAGAGCCGAAAGTGATAGAATATAACTGCCGTCTTGGTGATCCGGAAACGGAAGTAATTATCCCCCGGTTAAAAAACGATTTGGTTGAATTGTTGATTGCCACCGGCAATCAACAACTGAAGGAAATTAAAATTGAAACGGATGAACGGGCCGTTGCAACGGTGGTAGCAGTGAGTGGTGGTTATCCGGGCGATTATGAAAAAGGGAAAATTATCAGTGGGTTGCAGGGTTCAGTTATAGAAGGCAGTATTGTTTTTCATTCGGGAACAAAAAGGGAAGATGATGTTGTTGTTACCAATGGTGGGCGTGTATTGGCTATAACCGCATTTGGCGATAGTATTAAAGAAGCCGTTGAACTTTCGAATTATATGATGGAGCAGCTTAGTTTTGAAGGTATGTACTACCGTTCCGATATCGGATTTGAATTCAAGAACCGGTAAAGTTGGACCATATATTCAGCCGTTTTTACTTTTCAATAAATAGTTTGATGCATCCCATTTGCTTAATAAGTTAGCAAAGCTTTTCTTCAACATCCATTTCTCAAAATTGCACAATGCGAAAGTTTATGTAAATTGTTTTAAAATAAAGGGTTTACGGTTGTTATTTCAAATATTTTCCACCAACTTTGCTGCCATCAAACAAAATAGTTTCTTACACAAAACCATATGGGCCTTTTTAATTTTTTTACACAGGAAATAGCAATTGATTTAGGTACTGCAAATACCCTCATCATTCACAATGATGAAATTGTGGTAAATGAACCCTCCATCGTGGCATTGGACAGAAATAATCCAAAGAATATTTTAGCCGTGGGCAAGAAGGCACTGATGATGCATGAAAAAACCCACGAAAGTATCAGAACCGTTCGCCCGCTTAAAGACGGTGTAATTGCTGATTTTAACGCTGCTGAGCTGATGATCAGGGAGATGATCAAACTCATCTATCCCAAAAAACCCTTGTTTGCGCCAAGTTGGAGAATGATGATCTGCATACCCAGCAGTATTACAGAAGTGGAAAAACGTGCGGTAAGAGATAGTGCTGAGCAGGCAGGGGCCAAAGAAGTTTATTTAATTCATGAGCCCATGGCAGCTGCCCTGGGTATTGGTATAGATGTGGAAGAACCGGTAGGAAATATGATCATCGATATTGGCGGAGGTACAACCGGAATTACGGTTATTGCGTTGGCAGGTATCGTATGCGATCAAAGTATCCGTATTGCAGGGGATGAGTTTACTGCTGATATTATGGAAGCACTTCGCCGATACCATAGTTTATTGATTGGAGAACGTACTGCTGAACAAATCAAAATCCAGGTTGGTGCTGCCATGAAAGACCTGGAGAATCCTCCTGATGATATTCCGGTGAATGGGAGAGACCTGGTAACAGGTATTCCAAAGCAGGTGATGGTAAGCTACCAGGAAGTGGCCGAAGCATTGGATAAAAGTATTTTTAAAATTGAAGAAGCCATTTTAAAAGCATTGGAAACCACGCCGCCTGAATTGGCGTCGGATATTTACCGCAGGGGTTTGTACATAACCGGAGGTGGTGCCTTGCTTAGAGGTTTAGATAAAAGATTAAATGCAAAGATCAAATTACCGGTGCACGTAGCTGATGATCCTTTAAAGAGTGTGGTAAGGGGTACGGGTATTGCATTAAAGCATTATGACCGGTATCCTTTTGTGATGCGCTAAAGGAGATGGCAGGAGTCTGGTTTTAGGAAATTCAATTGTAAGCTGTTAAATAAGCTATAAGCCACCAGCCGCAAAGGGCAATCTTCGTAAATATAACTTTAAGCTGTTTAGCAAAAGTTTAATATAGAAATTTTTGCCCTTGTAGCTTTCCCCCTTGTAGTTGTTCTCAAAATGCGTAATATTTTTCTTTTCATTCGCCGGTATTTTAATCTTATCCTGTTTCTTTTGTTACAGGGGTTCAGTATTTATTTGATCGTAACCTACAGTAATTATCACCACGCGGTATTCAGTAAAACATCCAACCAGGTTACCGGAAAAATAAACGGGCAATACAATAAGGTGGAGTATTATTTTCAGCTTAAAAAAACAAACGACTCATTGGTGAAGGCCAATGAACAATTGTACAATAAACTGAAGGCCGATTTTGAGATGCCGGATACCAGCAGCAATTTTATGGTTGATTCCATTAAGGTTGATTCGATGGAGCGTTTCAGAAAATATCTTTATGTACCAGCTAAAGTTGTTTATAATTCCGTTGCTTCTCAAAATAATTTTATTGTTTTAGGCAGGGGCGCTTCGCAGCAAATAAAAGAAGGAATGGGTATTATAGACCCCAACAGGGGCGTGGTTGGTATTGTTACCGAAGTAAGTGCAGACTTTGCCGTGGTGATGAGCCTGTTACATAAAGACAGTCACCTCAGTGGCAAATTATTAAAAGGCGGCGAAACCGGTACGTTAAACTGGGATGGAAAAACACCCAATATCATTTCACTGAATGGTATACCCAAAAGTGCTAAAGTGATAAAAGGCGATACCATTATTTCAAGTGGTTATAGTACCAGTATGCCAAAAGGTATGATGATGGGTATCGTACAGGAGGTAAAAGCAGATAAGAGCACTAATAATTTCCTGATAAAATTTAAATCAGCTGCCAATTTTTATAATTTAGAGTATGTGTATGCCATCGAAAATAAACAGACAGAAAGTATAAAAACAATTTTAGAGACGGTTAAACAAAAAATTCAATAACTGTTTTCAGTAAACAATGAATTCACTGGTAAAAAATATTATTCGTTTTGGATTATTTATCCTGGTACAGGTTTTTGTACTGGATAAAATTCATCTGCACCAGATGGTTACCCCCTACCTTTATTTTTTGTTTATTATCTGGCTCCCTTTTCGCCTGGGGCGTACCCAGCAAATGCTGATCGCATTTGCCCTGGGTTTTGCCCTGGATAGTTTTCGCCATCACCCGGGTTTTCATACCGCGGCCTGTGTTTTAATAGCATATATCAGGCCTTTTTTGATTAACCTGTTGATACCACAGGAGGGTGCGGATAACAATTACGAAGAACCATCGTTTAAAAGCATGGGCGGTATTTTACCCTACATGATCTTTATCGGGGTACTTACGATTATACATCATGGCTGGTTATTTTTTCTGGAAGCCTGGCAGTTTGGGAATATTTGGTACTTTTTGGTAAAAACATTACTATCAACAGTATTGAGTTTACTTTTAATAATTATTACCGAATTGTTATTTACCCGTCATCAGCGGTTCCGGACAAATACCGTTTAAACCAATAAACCTGTTCGAACAGCATGAAGCCGGGCGGACATTAAACTTGTAACTTTTCTGTGTCTGTATTTAATCAATCAAGAAAGAATGTGATCATGCTGGTTTTTATCAGCCTCTTTGTTATCATATTTATACAATTAATTAACCTGCAACTATTTTCTTCAGGTTATAAAATTGATGCGGATAACCAGGGTACTTTCCGTAAAGTGATTTATCCCGACAGGGGAATAGTTTTTGACCGGAATGGTAAATCCATCCTGCAAAACACGGTAATCTACGACCTGATGGTTATTCCCGGAAAGATCGGCGGAACAGATACGGCAGCACTTTGCACTATCCTGGATATTGATTCTGCCGAATTTCATAAACGAATTATTTCGGCCATCATTAAAAATAAAAGCTACCGGGCTTCTGTTTTCGAATCCTTATTAAGTAACGAAAAAATGGCCAAGCTTAATGAGAATATGTACAAACTGGCGCCGGGGTATTTTATGCAGGAGCGTTCAGTTAGGGATTATCCTTATGAAGCAGGTGGTAATATTTTTGGTTATTTGGGCGAAGTGGATTCTAATATTTTAAAAAACCCCAAATATGATGGTTATGTGATGGGTGATTATATCGGTAAAGCCGGGTTAGAGAGAACTTATGAAAAAGTGTTGATGGGGCAGCGGGGTATAGAGTTTTGGAAAAGAGATAATAAAAACAGGCTTACCGACAGGCTGGAGGATGGAAAATTTGATACTGCAGCCGTTGCGGGGCAAAATATGTACACGGCAATCGATATAGATCTGCAGGCCCTGGGTGAAAAATTAATGCAAAACAAATTGGGGTCCATTGTTGCCATTGACCCAAAAACAGGTGGCATTTTGGCTATGGTGAGCAGTCCTACGTACCAACCCAAATTACTTACCGGTGCCGAAAGAAGAAAACATTACGCTGAATTATTACTCAGCCCTGCACGTCCTTTATTTAACCGGGCGGTCAGCGCCAGTTATTCGCCGGGTTCAACATTTAAAACACTACAGGCACTGGTGGGCCTGCACGAAGGCGTAATAACACCTTCTTTTTCTGTTTCCTGTTCGGGCGCTTTTTATGGTTGTGGTTCAGGCAAACCTATGCGCTGTTTAGATTATGGCACTTTTGATTTACTGGATGCGATCACGGTTTCTGATAATACCTATTTTGCAACCGTTATGCAGCGGGTAATAACAAACCCAAAATATCCCAGCCAGGACAGCAGTCTCGCTATCTGGAACAGGTATATGTATGGTTTTGGTTTGGGAAACCGGTTAGGAATTGATGTGCCATCCGAAAGGCCGGGTAATGTTCCAACGCCGGCTGATTTTGATAAAGTTTATGGAAAAGGTGCGTGGAATTATTGCAATTTCCGCTCGGTAAGTATCGGGCAGGGAGAGGTAAGTACAACGCCAATTCAAACAGCGAATGAAATGGCATATATTGCCAATAAAGGCTGGTATATAACACCTCACCTGGTAGATTCCATGGAAGATGGCGATAAGTTTGGCATGTTATCCCCGTTCAAAGAAAAACACCGGGCAATAGATATCCCCGACAGTATTTTTGATATCGTACAGGAAGGTATGCAACGTGTGGTAGAAAGAGGAACAGGGGGTGGTGCAAAAGTACCCGGCATCGCTATTTGCGGTAAAACAGGAACAGTGGAAAATTATTACCGGGGAGTTAAACAGCCCAACCACGCATTCTTTTGCGGATTTGCTCCACGCGATAATCCTAAGATCGCCATCATGTGTGTGGTGGAAAACAGCGGGCGCTTTGGTGGCACCTATGCAGCACCAATTGTTGGGCTGATGATCGAAAAATATTTGCATGATACCATTGCCAAATCAAGACTAGCCATCGTTGAAAAATTTGAAAAATTAAATTTAATACCACCACGTATTTATAATGAGATGAAAACGGTTGATTCTATGCTGCATAGAAAAGACTCGGCCTATTTATTGGCTAAAGGTTATATTAAACTGATAAGAGATACTATGGATGTTGATTTAAGCGAAGAACTTGAAATTTTGGATCAGCTTAAAAAAGAAAAGGACGAGCAGAAAAAGAACCAGAAGAAAAAAGAAGACAGTGACAAAAAATTGAGAATAAGCACAGAAGCCATTTTACCGGGCGAACAAAAGAAACCGGAGGTGAAGGATTCGGTGAGATAGCCGATATTGAGAAGGGAGTTCATAGTTCATAGTTCTTAGTGCGGAGTTCGGAGTTCAAAGCTCGAACTGTCTATACGCTCGACGCACGACTCACGTCGTAGAATTTAAAAAATCATGCAACATAAAAACCCAACCATATCGAAAGGAATAGACTGGCTGCTGGTATGGCTATATGCACTCATTGTTATTTTTGGTATCGTTTGTATTTATTCAGTAGAATACAAAAGCTCCGATAATTTTATGCAAACGCTGTTCGGCTTTAAAAAAAATTACAGTAAACAGTTGTTCTTTTTTGCCGCCTGCTCTATCGTGGCAATCTTTATTTTATTAACCGATAGTAAACTGTTTACGGCCACCGCTAACATTTCTTATTTAATCGGAATCGTGTTAATACTCGCAACCTTTTTCCTGGGTAAGGAAATCAAAGGTTCCAAAAGCTGGATACCCCTTGGGTTTATGAACCTGCAACCGGTAGAATTGTGTAAAATATTTACCGCCATGGCACTGGCGAAATATTTATCCATGCCCGAAACAGATTTTAAAAAACCCCGGTCGCAGATGATTGCTGCCGCGATTACTTTTGCTCCGGCTATTCTTTCCATTCTGCAGGGTGAAACCGGATTGGCCCTGGTGTATTTTTCTTTTTTATTGCCCATGTACAGGGAAGGATTACCGCCGGGTTATTTAATCGCCGGTATTTCTATGGCTGTACTGCTGGTGATATCATTGCTGTTTACTACAAAAACTTTACTCATTGCTTTTGCTGTAATTGCGGTTCTGGTGATGTATGTTAACCGGAGAAGGATTAAACGTAACAATAAAATACTGGTGCTCATCGTAACAGTTTGGGCTTTCAGCTCGCTGTTTGTAGGTCTGGTGGTTCCATTTGCTTTTAAGAACGTTTTTAAGCCTTACCAGGCCAACCGGATCTTTAGTATGGTGGGTGTAGACAATCCCTTCGCAGATGAAACCACTTCGGATTTAACATCTGCCGAAGAACTGAAAATAAAACAGCGAAAAAGCGCCCAACAGAATTATAATGTTAAGCAATCAAAAATAGCCATTGGTTCCGGAGGATTTTTAGGAAAAGGTTTTTTAAAAGGAACCCAAACCCGCGGCGATTTTGTGCCTGAACAGCACACGGATTTCATCTTTACTTCGGTGGGTGAAAACTTTGGCTTTTTGGGAAGCGGATTGTTAATGATCGTGTACCTGGTATTCCTGTTGCGGATCGTATATATTGCAGAACGGCAGCGAAGCACATTCAGCAGGGTATATGCTTATTCCGTTTCCGGTATTATGTTTTTCCATGTGGCTATCAATATTTGCGTAACCATTGGCCTGGCACCGGTAATAGGGATCACCCTGCCCCTCATGAGTTATGGGGGCTCTTCGCTGTTAACCTTTACCATACTTATTTTTGTTTTGATCAAGCTGGATGCAGACAGGCAGATGGTGTTGAGGTAGAAACCCCGAACCCCCTCCGCCCCGGCCCCCTCTATCTCCCCCGAAGGGGGAGGAAATCTGGTAGAACTTTACGAAGATTATGCTATGAAAAAAAAGCGGAGGCGGCACATCGAACATATCCGCACATGTAATCTTCCACATCAACTTAATTGCATTATTCAGCAATAAAGCAAAGATCTTTCATTTCGAAAAACATAATCTCCGCTTTCATCTTCCAGTTCCCTCTCTTTTGGAGAGGGGTTGGGGTGAGGCTCGGGGCTCACCTCAGTTCAAAAGTCTGCCGGCTCGCTTTTCTTGCAGGAAACCAGGCGGCAAAAAAAGCAATGGCCGTAGCCGTTACAGTCACCAGGATAAAATCAGTGGCAATTAATTTAACCGGAAAATAATCCAGCAGGAAAGAACCACCGGCTAATTTGATGATCTCAAATTTAATTTGCAGCAGGCAAATGATGGTTGCCATGATAATACCGGCACCGGTACCTATGGCGCCCAATAACAATCCTTCGCTCAGGAATATTTTAAGAATACTTTTTTCGCTGGCGCCCATACTTTGTAAAACGCTGATATCTTTTCTTTTTTCCAATACCAGCATGGTTAATGCACTTACCATATTAAATGCCGCAATGATCAGGATCAAAGTAAGCACGCCATATATCGCCCATTTTTCCAGTTTCATAGTATTATACAAACTGGTGTTTTGTTCGTACTTGGTTTGTACTTGATAACGACTTCCGAGCAGCAACGCCAATTTGTTCTTTTCTGCCAATGGATCTGTTTTTTCTTTTAGTTTAATTTCTACAGCACTGTATTCATCTGCCTCAAAACCCATTTGTTGTTTCACAAAACCAATATTGGTAATGGCATATTTATCATCAAACTCCTGTTGTATGGCAAAAGAACCTGCCGGTTTAATAAAGCCCTCACTTAGCGATTGTAAGGGATCATTATTGCGGCTGTTTTTTTTAGGAAGAATAACCGTTAGATCATCTGACTGAAAAACATTGCTGAAACTTAGCGCAGTTGCGTTTTGAATGCCTGAACCTGCCACCAGGTAAGGGTCTTCGGTGGTACCCGTAAAGTATTTGCCCCGATTGGTTTTGGCAGCCACCCCACTTACGTTTTTATAATGGTCGTCCACACCCTTGAGATAAATAACCGTTTGGGCATCATAATTTTTAAGTAAGGCTTTCTCTTCGGCGATCAGCGAAAAATCGGCCACAGCCTGTTGTTTTTTGATGGAAGCAATCTGCGCTGTGGTTAACGTAAAAGTTTTTCCGCTGGCAGGTATAATTTTAATGTCGGCATAGAAAGAAGAATATAATGATTTAACGAGGTCTTCAAAACCATTAAAAACACTCAGTACCAACACCTGGCAACAGGTAGCAAAAGCGATAACACCTACCGTAACCCACGCAATGATGTTGATGGCATTGGCGCTTTTTTTTGCTTTAAAATATCTCCAGGCAAAGGTTAAATACATAGTTTATCGTTCATCGTTTTTAGTTCATGGTTTTTAGTTCACAGGTGCGCTAAATCTACTGAGGCTTCAACTAAGAACTAAAAACTAAGAACCACTGTCATCTTTTTTTATCTCCTTAAATATCTTCTCCATCTTATCTACATAATCCAATGTATCATCAATATAAAAACTAAGTTTAGGCATACTGCGTAGTTGATGTCGAACCCTGGATGTTAATTCTTTTTTTATTTCCCAGCTCCGGTCTTCAATTTTCTTCAGTGCATCAAACGCGTCGGCAACCTTAAAAAAGCTTAAATAAATTCTCGCTTCGTATAGATCAGGCGTTATTTTTACCGAGGAAATTGAGACCATACCGCCGTCCATCATCGATAATCCCAAACGCTGAAAAATGTCACTCAACTCTTTGTTCAGCAAACCCGCCACCATTTTCTGTCTTTTACCTTCTAACATGATCTTTTATTTAAAACACTTTTTCAAATAACCGCCGGCAGGGTTTGAAACCACTGCCGGTGTTTGCTGTAAAATTAGTTACTTTGCCTTGATTTGACCGAATTTTAAAACCATGAAGAAATACTCGAGGCTTTTCCGTTACCTGGCTGCATACAGATCCAATATTGCGTTATACTTTTTATTCATCATATTAGCGATCGTATTTTCAATTGTATCGATAGGTTCCCTGCCCTTTTTTATCGATCTGATATTTACAAAAGGGAAAGCCGATATATTGAAACCGGAAACGCTTAAGAGCTCCCAGGATTTTATCCGTTATATCAGTTTTTACCTGCAGGAACTGATTAAAACCGATGGCAAGGTGTATGTATTGGCGTTAATCTGTATCATGGTGCTGATCGCTGTATTCTTAAAGAACCTGTTCACCTATTTATCTTACTACATTTTAGCACCCATGCGTAATGGTGTGATGAATCGTTTGCGAAAAGAACTGTTTCAGAAGATCCTCATCATGCCCATCGGCTATTTTACCGAGCAGCGCAAAGGCGATATCATGAGCCGCATGACCAATGATGTTGGCGAACTGGAAAACTCGGTGGTGGGTACGGTTGAAGGATTAATTAAAGATCCTTTGAATCTTTTAATTCTGTTGACTTTCCTGGTGTTTTTAAGTCCCAAACTTTCACTTTTTTTGCTGATCTTTTTACCGGTCACTGGTTTTATCATTGGCAGAATAAGCCGTTCTTTAAAAAAGCAGTCCAACGACGCAGCTATAAAACAGGGTGAAACATTATCGGTATTGGATGAAACGCTTGGCGGCCTTCGGGTGATCAAGGCTTTTACAGCCGAAAAATTGGTGGGCAAAAAATTTAATGCCCATAATGAAGAGTTGTTTCACATTAAAAACAGGATGCAGTACCGCAGAGACCTGGCTTCTCCGTTGTCGGAGTTTTTGGGTGTATTGATCTTATGCGGTATACTTTATTTTGGTGGGCAGTTGGTATTGGGTGGTAATGCCGGTGGTTTAACCGACAAAGGTTTTATCATGTACATAGGTATTTTTACACAGATCATCAGTCCGGCAAAAGCGTTATCCACTTCGTTTTACAATATGCAAAAGGGAAGTGCGGCGATTGCACGTATTGAGGAAGTATTGAGGGCACCGGTGATGGTGGAGGAAGCAGCCAACCCAAAAACGATACAGGCTTTTGAACATGCTGTTGAATTTAAGAATGTTGGATTTGCGTATGATGATGTGGTCATTTTAAAGAACATCAATTTAATAATTGAAAAAGGAAAAACTGTTGCATTGGTGGGCAGCAGCGGTGCGGGTAAAAGTACCATGGCCGACCTGGTCCCCCGTTTCCATGACGTGAGTTCCGGTGAGTTATTGATTGATGGCATCAATATAAAAGACTATTCGTTAGACCAGTTAAGGGGGCTGATGGGCATTGTGACCCAGGAACCCATTTTATTCAATGATACCATTGCGAACAATATAACGTTGGGTATTGATAATGCCACGCCAGAAGCCATTGAGCAGGCGGCCAAAATTGCCAATGCCCATAATTTTATTTTACAAAAAGAAGCAGGCTATCAAACCAATATCGGCGACCGTGGCGGCAAACTCAGTGGCGGCGAGCGTCAGCGTATGACCATTGCCCGGGCTGTACTTAAGAACCCACCCATTTTAATTTTAGACGAAGCCACTTCCTCTTTAGATACCGAAAGTGAACGGCTTGTTCAGGATGCCATCAACAACCTGATGAATAACCGAACCTCCCTGGTGATTGCTCACCGCCTCAGTACCATCCGCCATGCCGATGAAATTATTGTGTTACAAAAAGGGGAGATCGTGGAAAGAGGTACGCATGATGGACTGATTGAACAGGATGGGTTTTATAAACGGCTGGTGGATATGCAGGAGGTGAAGTAAAGGCAGAGTTCGGATGCTCGATGTTCAAACTTTGACAAAGTTTTAAACTTTGGCAAAGTTGCTTACATAATACGGATGAAATTATTATACGACAAAAAAAAGATTGCAGAAGTAGGTACCTTAAATGGTTGATAGCAATGGATCGGTTTTATAAGGGGCTGGTGGATATGCAGGAGGTAATTTTTAAGCCCCTGCAATCAACCCCACCGCATTACCCCAGGGATCATTTACAACAGCTACTTTAATACCACCGCCTACTTCTTTTACATCATCCACTAAAACAGCGCCATCAGCAAGCAGTTTGGCTACACAGTTTTCTATTTCATCCACAGCCCAATACACAAAAGAATGGTTGCCATCGGTTACGCCGGTCATGTCGGGGTCAAGGCCCAGTTCGCAGCCATTGATATTGAAGCCCACATAAAAAGGCATATCGAAATAGGGCTCAATACCGGTAATTTTTGTATACCATGCTTTGGCTTGTTGCAGATCAGCAACATGGTAAACAACGGTTCTTAATTTTTTAAACATACACCCCAAACCCCTAAAGGAGCATTTTAAAGATTAAAATGATGCATAAAGCTATTAAATAAAAAAAGAGAATAAAATAAATTATTCTCTTTTAAATATAATGCTTCAGGTTCCCCCTTTAGGGGGCGGAGGGGGTTTTATTATTTCGCCGCTCCCCTGTTTTCCGCACTTTTTAAGAAAATCAAAAAAAATCTTCTGTAATGCTTACTGGTATTGAGTTAATGTTTTAAAATTGGGGTACCCGTCGTATTTTTAGGGGATGCATCTTCAAAAAAAGAGAAACAAAAGCGGTAGTA
>JANNSN010000028.1:0-193450 GCA_031402615.1 Chitinophagaceae bacterium | reverse complement strand
CAGTTATACACCAAACGCCACCTATCCGAACTTCATCTATGATGTTTGGTACGAGGTAACGGTTAAGAACAGTGCCTTTGGAGCAGCCGGGTTTGGAAATCCGCTTATTACGGGCGTACATGCCAGCCCGAGCAAAACAGGTAACAATTCAGAATGTGTTCGGGTTTGCCTTCCGCCGAGACCTATGGCAGGTAGAAGTGCAGAGCAGTCAGATTTTGTTCAGCAACCTGTTGAAACCGAGGGTGAACTTATCGTGAATGCTAAATCGAATCCGGAAGTTCCTAATCTTGTTGTAAATGCTAATGCGAATCCGCAATCTCAGGATTTTAGGGTAAATGTTTATCCTAATCCTGCCGGTTATGAATTTACTATTATGGTTAACAGCAGGAGTAACGAACCGATCACTGTGCGGATCCTTGATATGAACGGCTCTGTAAGAAATGTGTATACAAAAATTACAAAGACAAATGCTATCAAAGTTGGAAGTAACCTTAACGCCGGAACTTATATGGCAGAAGTTACACAGGGTAGTAACCGTAAGTTGGTGAGACTTGTGAAACTGGATTAAAAATTGTTTAATAATAGATTTTTTAAGGAGACTGTTTCAAACGGTCTCCTTTTTTTGTGCCAGGTATGTATATCGGTTACAAGGTTCAATTCACGAATACGATTTACAACAGGGAGTATTAGCCAGAAGCAGGGGTGTCTGCAGTAAGGAGGAATCCGAAGGAAACTGGCGGCAAACATTTGGACCTGCGAACAGAAACTGTATATCAGGCAGGGTAGTACCGGTGATGTTGCCAAACAAACAAAGTCCGGTTGCTGTACAGAACACAACCCTGTAAATACAGAGGCTATCTGAATGGGAAGTGGATATACTTACCCTGAGAGAGATCCCGTTTTCAAAGCAGGAAGTCAAACGAGTTCATAGTAATCCCGGCAACGGGCCCCGATAAATACTATCGTGTGCACATATTAATTTTTCAGAAAAAGAACACGGATAAAACAGATTTAACGGATAATATCAGGTCTGTTTTAGAAATGGTTCTTTACATACTTCGATAACAGGTTAGTTGAAATGAATATTGATGTTCATGTCTTCGTCCAAAGCAATTTTTTACGAAATTTCTGCTTCGCATAATTAAATCAACCGTATTATCTATGAGGTCTGGGTTTTAAAATTTTTTTGTGTCCACACAACAGGATAAATAGGGTAGGCCTTACCAGGTACAAAGGGCTGAATGTTAGAAAGGCAAAGAAATTAAAAGGCTTATGGCAAAAGCTGTAACAACCAAAACTCATTAGTGAATTACCTGTGTGAGGATAAGCCGGAAGCTGAAAATAAAACACAGGAGGAGTTGAGTTGAGCCAAGCAGCCAATAAGGACTGTCGCCGATACGGAACACCAGGGGAAATTTTTCTAACAAACCGCCGTATATCGAGCGGTACGTATAGTGGTATGAGCGGACAGTTGGCCAACAAATGGCTACCTTCCTACTCGATTTCCTTCAATACTTAGTAAATATATTGAATATGTAAAGAAAACGATGATGAAATATTCCTGCACAACTGTAAGAATTCCGTTGTTAATATAATTTACTAAAAAATATTTTTTTTCTAAGAATAATTATTGCATCTTTATGTTCAATTTAATCACGATACCAAGAATTAGATAGTCTAATATTCTACTCTAAATCCGCCCACCCCCCCCAGAAGTACATAGTTAATTAACTATTCCCGGTATTTAATACCTAAGGAATAATTGTAATTGTTTAGTATTGGCCACCTGTTATTTTAAAATAATAATGGCTTATTTATTCATATAAAACACCGTACCATGATCCCACAAGTTACATTAAAAGAAAAAATGTTATGGCATAAGATTGCAGGTAACATTAAAAAAATGCAGGTAAAACTGTTAGCTATTGCCCTTTCAACGGTCTTGACGCTGAATTTGTCAGCTCAATGTCCAACAGATATAACTGTAAATAATGACCCTGGAGTTTGTACAGCAAACGTAATATTGCCCACTCAGCTTCCGCCTTCAACCTGTGGAGGAACAACTTTTGGTCCGGAATTAGTAACCAGCGGGAATTTTGAAAATGGCCGGATAAGATGGGACGATTGTGGAAATTCTGTAGAAGTTCACTCCGGTACTTTTTTAACAGAGTATGTTTATGGAGGAGCTATAAACAGCACCAATCATGTTGCTGAGATTGAGTATGGTGATGCTCCAGGGAGACCACATACACTTTGTCAGCATATCAGCGGTTTTACAGTTGGAGCTACCTACCGGTTAACATTTTTAGCAACCCGCAGGATCGAATTTGCTCCTTTTTTAGGTCCTACTCCTGCAACCGTAGGTACCCTGGTTACCATAGCGGGTACCGAAACTTCAGTTTTCAGGAGTAATACAACTTTTGAATATACGCAGGAAACCATAACGTTTACGGCTACGGCTACAACAATGACATTAACATTTGTACCCTTACATCCGTATCCATTACCTCCTTTTGACCCCGGTTATGGGTTGGTGGTAGACGATGTGTCAATTAAACAATTTGGACCATGTACGGTTACCCAAAGTAGCCAGTCAGGCCCGTTTCCGGTGGGTACAACGCCGGTTACCTATACATTTGATGGTGGTAATGGAAATATAAGTACCTGTAACTTTAATGTAATCGTTATCGATACCGAAACCCCAACTATAATCTGCCAGCAAAATATCTCGGTAAACAGTGATCCGGGAAATGCCGGAACAGTGGTCGCCTACCCAACTCCTGTGGGAAATGACAATTGTACTTTTACGATTAGTCAAACTGCGGGACTGCCAAGTGGTTCAGTATTCCCGGTAGGCTTAACTACCAATACTTTTGTGATTACCGACGCAAGCGGTAATACTGCTACATGCAGTTTTACAGTAAACGTAGACAATTGTCAAAATCCTTCAAATTATATTATCTATGCCAGCAAAAAAGTAAAATTTGAAGAATACAATAAAATCAATGGCAGCGTAGGCCTCAGGTCAATAACTGATAAAGTAAAGTTTAAAAAACACGATGAATTGCAAGATCCCTATTTTGTAAAAGCAGTAAACATTGAAATTGATCATCCTTCGTCCATTGATAACCTGGTATATGCACAGCCCAATGACGGGCCTGTTCAAACATTTTATCCTTATGATGGCAACACAACGGGGCTGAGTAATTATACCGTTGAAACCAATATGACCCTGGCAGGAAATTACAAAGACCTGACTGTTAAAAAAGGAATATCAGCTACGTTGCAGGGTAATAATTTTGGAAAAATTAAGATTGAAGAAGGTGCCCAGGTAACATTCACCGGCACCAACATCAATATGGTTTCTTTTGAAGTATTAAAAGGTAAAGCCGGCGTAAATACAACCAATGTATATTTTGCAAATTCAGCTAAAGTTAAAATCAGCTACAAAGCCAAAGTTGAAGAAAACAGCAGGGTGAATGTAAACGGGCCGGACGTAACTTTTTACCTGGGTGGTGGAACCGGACACGATGTTGATTTTGAAGTGAATGGCAATAATACCCAGGTAAAGGCTAATATGATGATACCTCATGGAAAACTAAAGACAGTCGGTGGCTACGGCCCTGGTGTTATGACCGGATGGTACCTCGTTGAAGAGTTGTACGGTGCTGGTAAGAACATTACCTGGAATGGCGTTTATTGTAATACACCAACTTGTACCTTACCGGTGTTCCAGGTTTGTCCGTCAAACATGGGTATACATGCAGCAGTGGGTGCGTGTAATGCAGTGGGTGATTATATGGTTGTGGCAACCAGTTCCATAGTGCCAACATTAACTTATACATTAACGGGCGCAACCACCGGGTCCGGAACAGGAACGGGTAGTGGTCTTGATTTTAATTTGGGTACTACGCAGGTTACCGTTACAGCGACCAACACCTGTGGTACAGCCAGTTGTTCATTTGCGGTAACCGTAATTGATGACAATAATGGAACCGGGTATATTGTTTATGCAAGCAAAAAAATAAAATTTGAAGAGTATAATACAATAAATGGCAATGTTGGTGTAACTGCGGTGGATGGTAAAGCTGAGTTTAAAAAAGGAGACATACTTGATCCGTTCTTTGTAAAAGCTGTGGAAATTAATAAGGAACAACCTGCTGAAATCAATAATGAGATCCCGGCTGCTGCAAATGATGGCCCTGTTGCAACGTTCAGTCCATACAACGGTTCAACCAACGGGTTAATTAATAAAGAGGTGAGCGTTAATAACACGGTGCTGACCGGTAACTGGAAAGATGTGACCATTAAGAAAAATATACAGGCAACCTTTACCGGCAACAATTTCGGAAAAATAAAGGTTGAAGAGGGGGCAAGTGTAACGTTTACAGAAACAGTAATCAATATGGTAGAACTGGAAGTGCAAAAAGGTAAAGAAGGGTTTAGTACGACCAATGTATATTTCAGTAATCCGGCCATTGTGAAGATTAATTATAAAGCAACAATTGAAGAGAATTGCCGCGTAAATATAGACGGACCAAAAGTTACATTTCACATGGGTACGGCTAACTCGGGGGCAGATTTTAATGTTAAATCAAGCAATACCCAGGTAACAGGTGATATGGTGATACCCCGTGGTAAACTTAAAACTGAAGGCAGTTACAACAGACCGGGTATTATGACCGGGTTGTACCTGGTTGAAGAATTATATGGTTCGGGTAAATATATCACCTGGAACGGAAATCCTTGCCTTAACCAGCCAGCACCAAGACCGTTTGCTGCATCAAAAGGTACGATAAACAATGACAAAACGATTGCTGAAGTAACTGCTGAAGTTGCTGTTAAGGATGATCTCTTTAGTGTACATGTTTACCCAAACCCTGCTGTGTATGATTTTAGTATTATGGTGAACAGTAAAAGCAACGATCTGATCGTTATCAGGATAATCGATTGGAATGGTAAAGTAATCAGTGAACAGAGACAATTTGCCAAAAGCAATGTCATAAAAGTTGGAAGCAACCTGGCCGGCGGAATATATATAGCGGAAGTTACGCAGGGGAATAGCCGCAAATTAGTGAAACTGGTAAAACTGAATTAATTTATCATTAGGCTACACTTATTTAAGGAGACTGTTTCAAACGGTCTCCTTTTTTTTGTGTCAGGTATGCATATCAGCTATAAGGTGCAAGTCCCGAATACGATTTAAAACAGGGAGTATTAGCCGGGAGCAAGGGTACCTGCAGTAAGGAGGAATCCGAAGGAAGCTGGCGGCAAACATTGGGGCCTACCAACATAAACTGTATATAAGGCAGGGTAGTGCGGGTGATGTTGCCAAACAAATGCCCGGTTGCTGTACAGAACACAACCCTGTAAATGCAGAGGCTATCTGAATGGGAAGTGGATATACTTACCCTGAGAGATCCCGTTTTCAAAGCCGGAAGTTAAAAGAGGTCATAGTAATCCCGGCAACGGGCCCTGATAAATCCTATTGCGTACCCATATTTATTATTCAAAAAAAGAACACGGATAGCATAGATTTAACGGATAATATCAGGTCTGTTTTAAAAATGGATCTTTACATACTTCGATAATAGGGTAGCTGAAATAAATATTGATGACCATTTGTTCGTCCAAAGCAATTTTTTACTGATTTTCTGCTTCAAAGAATTGGATTAACCTTATTATCTATCAGGTGGGGGTTTTAAATTTTTTTATGTCAACATGAATGGATAAATCGGGGAAGCCTCACAAGGAACGAAAGGCTGAATGTTAGAAAGGCAAAGAAATTAAAAGGCTTATGGCAAAAGCTGTAACAACCGAAACTCATTAGCGAACTACCTGAGTGAGAATAAGCCGGAAGCTGAAGGTAAAACACAGGAGGAGTTGAGTAGAGCCACGCAGCCATTAAGGACTGTCGCCGGTACGGAACACCAGAAGAAATTTTTCTAACAAACCGCCGTATATCGTACGTTACGTAAGGTGGTGTGACAGGACAGTCAGCCAATTAGTGGCTACCTTCCTACCCGATTAATTTTCATTTTTTCTAAATTCTATTTTCTTTTCTATCCTCCTGTCGGGTATAAACCACATGGCTGCCACCAGGATATAAACTGAAAATCCAAACCAGGAATTAATAAACGTTAATCCGATACCGGCAATATAGAGCATAACGGAAAGCATGCCTTTACGGTCTTTACCCAATGCCTGCGCAATTAAGGATTCTTTACCATGTGTATGTACAAGGGTTTTTGCCAGGATATAATAAGCGATGACTGACATCATCAATACAAAACCATATAATGCTACCGGCCAGGTTTCAAAATGATTCTCACCCATCCATGCGGTAGTGAACGGTGTTAAAGAAAGCCAGAATAACAAATGCATATTTGCCCACAGGATCTTACCATTTACGATATGTACTGAATGCATCATGTAGTGGTGGTTGTTCCGGTTGATACCGAGATAAATAAAACTGAGTACATAACTGAAAAATACCGCCAGCAATGGTCTCAAATCTTGCAGACCTGCACCATGTGGTACTTTTAATTCCAAAACCATGATCGTGATAATGATCGCTAAAACAGCATCGCTGAATGCTTCTAAACTTCCTTTGCCCATGAGTAGTAATACCGATTATACCAGTATGTAGTCCAAAGCCATTTGCTATCGGTATAATACCATCTATGATTTCAACGTATTGCTTTGGACTACCTATTAAATCAAGATGGTATAAGTTTGAAGTTAAGTTAAGAAAAAGCCAGGAGGTGTGAGACAGGATAAGGGAGTCGGGAGACAGGAGTCGTGAGTGGTGAGAAGTGCGTCGTGATTGTTGAGAAGTGAGCCGTGAGTCAAAAGTCGTGAACAGCGGGCATCTTGTTCACGATTCAATGTCTCTTTCAATGATCTTTGCCTGATCGGGTTTGCCTCTCTTGTAAATAATTAATCCGTTTAAGAAATTGCGTAGCAACTGGTCACCTGCTTCTACAAATCCGGGATGGTCTTCGTTTCTGAACAGATCACCCAAAGCACCTTTGGATATTTCAAAATCAACCAGTTTTAATATCTCTACAATATCATCATTGCGTAATGAAAGTGCAACCCTTAATTTTTTAAGTATATCATTATTACTTAGCATCTTTTACTATTTACATCGTAAACAAAAAAAATCCTTTCAGGTGAAAGGATTTTAAATTCGGTTGTATCGTATAGATTAATAATCTCTGTTGTATCCACCGTCGCCGCCGCCACGATTTCCACCGCCGCCGTAGCCGCCGCCGCCGCGGTTTCCACCGCCGCCATAGCCGCCGCCGCCACGCCCACCGCCACCGCCAAAGCTACGCTTTGGACGATCACCTTCTGCACGTGGTTGAGATTCGTTAACGATTAATTTACGGCCCTGAACTTCAATTTCGTTTAAGGCAACGATGGCAGCTTTGGCCGCTTCATCGTCACCCATTTCAACAAAACCAAATCCTTTGCTACGGCCATTCATTTTGTCTTTCAAAATTTTAGCGCTCGTAACACTGCCATACTCTGTGAAGAGATTCATTAAATCATCATCAGTCATGGACCAACTAAGATTACCTACATAAATGTTCATTGTAAAAACTTTTAATTAAATAAATAAAACGTAATGACTTAGTTGTTACAATGTACTGAATCGGACTTCAAAAAAGCTACTTCAGTCAATAGCGAAAAACTAAAACCATTAATTACATAGTAAAGATAGGTTTTTCCTTAGAAAATTGCCAAATTGCAGTTAAAATATTAAACTTCCCTGGATTTGCCTGGTATAGTCTTATAAATCAACGATTTAAATATTTTTTACGGTGCCGGCTTTGTAACCTTTTATTTCTTATCTTGCTCCTATCGATGGATTTATCTTCAAAAAATATCATTTCTTTAGTAGCTACTCCCCCGGGCAGCCAGGTTACGTGTGTAACTATTACAACCCGGTAGGGTTGCAAAATTTCATATCAAAACCTGGGCAAAACGCTATTCTCCGGTATCGAAATTATAATTTACTTTAATCATTAATCATACATATATGCAGGTCTTAAAATTTGGAGGGAGTTCAGTAGCAACTGCTGAAAACATAAACAGGGTTGTAGCTATCATTAAAAACAAAAAGGCAGTTGCTAAAACCATTATCGTTGTTTCGGCACTTGGGGGTATAACAGACCTGTTGCTGAAGACGGCAGCACTGGCCGAAGCCAATGATGAATCATACAAGTCAGTTCTACAGGAGATTGAGGACAAACATCTGCAAACGGTAAAGGACCTTATACCGGTTCAACAGCAAAGTTCTGTTTTAAGTTTGGTGAAAAAAATAAGCAACGAGGTGGAAGATATCTGTAGTGGCATTTTTTTATTAAAAGAATTATCGGCACGAACCAAAGACCGGGTAGCCTGTTATGGTGAATTGGTTTCTTCACAAATTATTGCAGCAAAATTAAACACAGCCGGTTTAATAACCGAATGGAAGGATGCCCGGGAAATTATTATTACAGATAGCAATTATGGAATGGCCGGCGTTGATTTTGCAGCTACCAATAAAAAGGCATCGGCTTTCTTCGCGGAATCTGCGTCGTTATTTTTTATTGTTCCGGGTTTTATTGCTTCAGATAAAAATAATATTACCACAACCCTGGGCAGGGGCGGGTCAGATTATACAGCTGCGATCCTTGCAGCAGCTATTGATGCGTCGGTTCTGGAAATATGGACAGACGTTTCGGGGATGATGACCGCAGATCCCAGGCTGGTCAACAACATCAAACATATTCCACAGATATCATACCAGGAAGCCATGGAACTTTCACATTTTGGTGCCAAAGTGATTTACCCGCCTACCATACAACCGGTGATGAAAAAAGGAATTCCGGTTTGGATAAAAAATACTTTTGAGCCCGGTGAGTTGGGTACTGTTATCATGAATGAAGCAAGAGCTACAGGTACCAGTATCCAGGGAATTTCCAGCATCAATAATATCGTATTGTTGAGCCTCGAAGGAAGTGGCATGGTTGGAATACCGGGTTTTTCAAAAAGGCTATTTGAAGCATTGGCGAATGCATCTGTAAATGTGATTCTAATCACACAAGGTTCTTCTGAACATTCCATTTGTGTTGGTGTAGATGAGCACGCCAGTGCCATAGCCAGGGCAGTGGTTGATCAGGCATTTGAATATGAGATTGAAACCAATAAGGTTGAGCCGATTATGGTAGAAAAACAATTGTCCATTGTTGCCATTGTAGGCGATAATATGAAAAACCATTCGGGTATCAGCGGTAAAATGTTTTCGGCACTTGGGAGAAACGGTGTGAGTGTTCGTGCCATCGCACAAGGTTCATCCGAACGTAATATTTCGGCCGTCATCAGCACGGCAGATGTTAAAAAAGCCATTAATGTTTTACACGAGGAGTTTTTTGAAACCACCTACAAACAGGTAAACTTATTTATGGCCGGTTTGGGTAATGTCGGTCAAAAATTCCTGGCTCAATTAAAACAACAACATCAATTTTTACAGGAACATCTGCTAATTCAGATAAAAGTAATTGGCATTGCCAACAGTAAAAAAATGTATTTTAATGAAGAAGGTGTTGATATCGCCAATTGGAAAACAGAATTAGAAAAAGGAGAAACGATGAACCTGAATGTATTTACGGAAATCATACAGACGATGAATTTGCGAAATGCTGTTTTTGCCGATATTACGGCAAATGATGAAATGGCAACGATTTACGGATCATTTTTACAAAAAAGTATATCAGTAGTTGCCTGTAATAAAGTGGCAGCATCTTCATCATTTGCCTATTATAAAAAACTGAAAGACCTGGCCAGGGAATTCAATTGCCAGTTTTTATTCGAGACCAATGTTGGTGCCGGGCTTCCTATTATCGGTACATTAAAAGATCTGCTGCATAGCGGGGATCATATCAACCGGATTGAAGCCGTGTTAAGTGGTACTTTAAATTTTGTTTTTAATAATTATGATGGTACAACAAGTTTCGCATCAATTGTTAAACAGGCACAGAATGAAGGTTATACAGAACCAGATCCAAGATTGGATCTCAGTGGAAAAGACGTCATGCGTAAGATCATGATATTGGCCAGGGAATCGGGTGATCAGATGGAGATGGGTGATATCAGCAATAATTCTTTTATGCCCGAAAGTTGTATGTTGGGCTCGGTTGCAGAATTTTATGCAGCCATGGAAAAAGAAGAAGCACATTTTAAAAAAATACTGGATGCTGCAAAAGCTGCGGGTAAAAAATTGAAATTTGTGGCCGGTTATCATACAGGTAAAGCCGCCGTGGGTTTGCAACAGGTAGATGAGCAGAGCGATTTTTATCATTTATATGGCAAGGATAACGTAGTGTTGTTTTATACCGACCGCTATCCTGAGCAACCCTTGGTTGTAAAAGGCGCCGGTGCAGGCGCCGAAGTTACTGCTTCCGGTGTTTTCGCAGATATTATCAGGGCGGCTGCTATTTAACAAAATGTACATGCTTTTAACCACAAATATGGAAGTACTGTTTAAAGCACAGTAAAAGATAGGAAAACAGGAATGCATAATAGATGGATGACTGTGTGAAATGCAATTGTTTTCTATGTGTTCCCGATACATATCGGGTTGGTTAATCCTAACAGGCATTAATACAGCATCATGAAAAAAATAAAAGTAGCAGTGCCTGCGACCGTCGCCAACCTGGTTTGTGGGTTTGATATTTTGGGTATGGCACTTCATGATCCCAATGATATTATGGAACTGGAGTTACTTGACCAGCCTGTTATCCATATTAAACATACGGATGATTATGGTTTGCCCGAAGCAGCCGGGCAGAATGTAGCTGGTGTTGCTTTGCAGGCGCTGATGGAAGACTATGGTAACCGTATAGGGTTTAATGTAACTGTTCATAAAAATATTAAGCCCGGTAGTGGCCTGGGTTCCAGTGCAGCCGGTTCTGCAGGGGCTGTTGTTGCAGCTAATCATTTACTAAATAACCACTATTCAAATGAAGACCTGGTGCGATTTGCAATGAATGGTGAGAAACTCGCAACAGGTGTAAAACATGCCGATAATGTTGCGCCCTGTATTTACGGAGGCATCACGTTGGTGCGTTCCGTTTTCCCCCTGGATATTATTTCGCTGGCTTCACCCGATTTGTTTGTTACTGTTGTTCATCCGCAAATAGAAGTGAAGACTGCTGACGCCCGGCAAATTTTGCGTAAAGAAGTTCAGTTGAAAGATGCAATAAAACAATGGGGTAATATTGCGGGATTGGTAAGCGGCATTTTAAAGAACGATATACCGCTGATAGGCCGTTCGCTCGAAGATGTGATCATAGAACCGGTAAGAAGTATTTTAATTCCGGGTTTTGGCTTGGTAAAGCAATTATGTAAGGAAGCCGGAGCATTGGGTGGCGGTATTTCAGGCTCCGGGCCGTCCATTTTTATGATCAGTGAAAATAAAATGATAGCGAAAGCAGTAGAGCAGGAAATGATCAGGGTATATTCATCTATCGGCGTTGATTTTAAAACCTATGTTACCGGTATCAATCCGCATGGTGTTCAAATTCTGCCGACGACCGGTATGTAACGTAAACCGGTTTTTAATGGGTATATGCCCATCCAGGATTTGTATTTAACCTTTTGGGTTAGATACCAAATGAAGATGGGTTCACAAACAGCGAATAAAATTTGAGAAATTGCCATGAGATATTACAGTCTGAATAAACGATCACCGGTTGTAGATTTTGCCGCCGCTACCGTATTGGGACAAGCGCCTGATAAAGGTTTGTATTTTCCCGAATCCATTCCCCGGGTAAGCAGTGAGCTGATCAATAATATGGTAAACTATTCCAACGAAGCGATTGCCATGGAAGTTATTGGGCCATATATCGGCGACGCCATTCCAAAAAACGAATTGGAAAGCATCGTAATGGAAACAGTGAATTTTGATATTCCGTTGGTTAAGATTACCGATGATATTTTATCCCTGGAATTATTCCATGGTCCAACGTTGGCATTTAAAGATATAGGCGCCAGGTTCATGAGTCGATGCCTGGGTTTTTTTGCAAAAGGCATTAAGGAAAAAATAGTGGTGCTGGTTGCAACGTCCGGAGATACAGGCGGCGCAGTGGCCAACGGTTTTTATAATGTGGAAGGAGTGGAGGTTGTGATTTTATATCCATCTGGCAAAGTAAGTTCGGTGCAGGAAAAACAGCTGACTACATTGGGCAAAAATATTCATGCGTTGGAAGTTGATGGAACATTTGACGAGTGCCAGCAAATGGTTAAAGCCATTTTTGCTGACAGGGAATTGAATCAAAAAATAAAACTCACTTCAGCCAATTCCATCAATGTGGCACGCTGGCTGCCACAGCAATTCTATTATTTTTATTTGTGGAAGCAATGGGAAGATAAAAGTAACCCGCCGGTTGTTGTGGTACCCAGCGGCAACTTCGGAAATATCTGTGCCGGTTTATTGGCACAACAAAGCGGCCTTCCCATTCAGCATTTTATAGCTGCCTGTAATGCCAATGACACCGTACCTGAATTTTTACGAACCGGGATCTATCAACCCAGGAAATCGGTACCCACCATTTCCAATGCTATGGATGTTGGCGACCCCAGTAATTTTATCCGCATCATGGAAATTTTTCATCAGCAAATTGACGGATTAAAAAATAGTGTAAATGGTTATACCATTACTGATGAGGAAACAAAAGCGACTTTAGTTTCCGTATTTAAAAAATATAATTACTTGCTTGATCCGCATGGAGCTGTTGCGTACAATGCTTTAGAACAATATCAAACGCAACATCAACAGGCAAAGGGAGTTATCCTCGAAACAGCCCACCCAGTAAAGTTTTATGATGTTATAGTACCAATGATCAATCAAACGGTACAGGTGCCGGAAACTGTTGCCATTCAAATGAAGAAAGAAAAACTGAGTACGAAGATCAGTGCAGATGTGCATGAATTGAAGAAATTTTTATTGAAATAAACCAGTTCATACTGCCGTTCTATCAATTGAACTACTTTTTCGGGTGGGGCTAAAAAGGAATATTTATTTTGGGCTAAAGCCCTATGAACTTGAACAAACTCGCCGCCTTAAAAGCGGAGTAAGTTTGGGGCCTTAACAGCACAAAGCAGATAACAACGAAAATTACTAAACGGGACACAGAAAAATATCTATTTTTTTAGGCATTAATGATTCTTATAATAAATTAAACGGTACCCTGGGTGTTTGTTATATTTTTTTTGGATGGTCCTCGAAATTTAAGTTTTCATAATGCTTAAAACAGTATATTGCGCCGAAGCAATTTTAGCTCTGGTATAAAAGTTCTTTAGGAAATACATATGCCGGCATCCGGTTACCTGAAAATACCATTTTTACAGGGATGGTGGTGCAAAATGCTTATTAAAAAATCAAAATTTATTATTTATGAATGCTTCTTCAAAACTCGCGTGGTTGCTTTTATCGGTAACACTATTAATGACTGCGCCCGTCTTTTCACAGTCGGCGGCCATTAATACCACCGGTGCAGCTGCTGATGCCAGTGCGATGCTCGAGATCGCTTCCACCACCAAGGGCCTGCTCATTCCCCGTATGACGGCTGCAGAACGTGCCGCTATAGGCACACCTGCTGCCGGCCTGTTGGTTTATCAAACCGATGCAACCATTGGTTTTTATTTTTATAAAGGAGGCGTTTGGACAAGACTGTCTGAAACCACCGCATCAGCCGGTGAAGGTCCGCTTCCCGTTGTGAATATCTGTTGCCAACACTGGATGACCAAAAACCTGGATGTAGCCAGGTATAGAAATGGTGACGTGATACCAAGGGTTGACAATGCTGCAACCTGGGCAGGTTTAACTACCGGTGCTTATTGTTATTATAATAATGACTCAGCCACTTATGCCGCCACTTATGGTAAATTATACAACTGGTATGCCGTAAACGACCCCAGGGGCTTAGCACCGGAAGGATGGCATGTACCCACGGATTTTGAATGGACAACTTCGGTAAATTGTTTAGGCGGGGCGACAGTTGCGGGTGGACCAATGAAAGAAACCGGCAATACACATTGGCAATCACCAAACACGGGTGCCACCAATAGTAGCGGCTTTACGGCTCTGCCGGGCGGTCACCGTCTCAGCAACGGAATAACTTTCGAGCAAGTAGGCTTGATCGGTTGGTGGTGGACCTCTACTGAGCTCAATACTAACCCTTTAAATGCCGTGTTGCGTTTCCTGCTCAACAGCGCTGTCGACGTCTTCAACTTCAGCGACAATAAGGCAGTTGGGTTATCTGTTCGTTGCCTCAGGGATTAGCAAGCTTGCCGGCTAACCTTCGTTTTTTTTACCGGGTAAAAGCTTTGGCAAAGTTTCGAACTTTGCCAAAGCTTTAATAGACAAAGACCCCTGCAATAATATTGGCATTAGTTCGATTTTTTAATTGGAATGACATGCACTGGAAGTTGAAGGCAGTTTTAATGATTGCCATCAAATGGTAACAGCGATTTTTGCTGATGTTGAATTGAACAAAAAAATAAAACGCACGTCAGCCAATTTCACCAACGTGGCACGCTGGCTGACGCAACAATTTTATTATTTCCATTTATGGAAATAATGGAAAGACAAAGCCAATTTTCCTGTTGTTTTGGTACCCAATGGTAATTTCGGGAATATGTGTGCCGGTTTGCTGGCCCAACGATTATACCTGCCCAACCAACATTTTATTGCAGCCTGTAATATAAATGATACAGTGCCTCAGGTTTTACCAGGCGGAAAAATATCAGCCTGAAAAAGCAATTGCCAAAATAATAAATGCGATGGATGTTGGTGATCCCGGCATTTTTATCCGCATCCTGGAAATCTTTCATCAGCAGTTAAACGATTTGCAAAAAACACTCAATGGGTTTACTATTTCAGATGATGAAACAAAAGCAGCTTTAATTTCAGTTTTTAAAAATCATAACTACCTGCGCTATCCGCTTGGAGTGGTTGCCTATACTGCATGGAAACAATATCAAACACAACACCCAAAAAAAGGGGTTATCCAGGAGACAGCGCATCCGGGAAAGTTTTATGATGTTAATGAACCGTTGATAAATCAAAAGCTGACGGTGCCGGAAAAATAGTGGTTGATCAGTTAAGGAAAGAAAAGCTGAGCACAAAAATCAGTGTTGATACAAATGAGTTTAAAGATTTATAAACGGGATGAATTTAGAAATTTTCGATCAATCTCACAAAGGCTGACAAGAAAAATAATTTACCCTGTAAATAAATAATACCATCTTGATTTAATAAGTAATCCAAAGCACTTCGTTGAAATCATAGAGTGTATTATACCGATTGTAAATGGCTTTGGACTACATACTGGTATAATCGGTATAAAATGAAATTCAGTTTGGATTAACAATAAAAAAGGCCCTGCTAAAAGCAAGGCCCCTTATAAATTCGTGATCAGGAATTATTCAGCAATTACCTCAAACTCAACTTGGGTTTCGTTACCGTTACCAAAATCAATACTTGCTTTAAAAGTACCTAATTCTTTTACTTCGTCGATGATCGTAATACGGCGTCGATCGATTTCGTAGCCCTTTTGTTCTTTAATGGCACGTGCGATCTGAACAGAAGTTACGCTACCGAAGATCTTACCGCTTGTACCGGTCTTGGCGCCAATCTTTAATGCACCATCTTTTAAAACAGTGATGACACTGTTTAATTCAGCTAATAATTTAGCTTCTTTTTTAGACTGTTGCTTCTTTTTCTCTTCCATCATTTTCATATTGGAAGGACTGGCCTCAACAGCCATTTTACCTGGGATCAAAAAATTTCTACCGTAGCCGTTCTTCACTGTTACCAGTTCATTAACGCCACCTAAATTATTTACATCCTGTATTAGTATTACCTGCATTCTTTAGCATTTTTACCCAACCTCACTTAAGGGCTTTCTCCCGGTTTTATTGGGATTAGGGTGGTTAAAAAAATGACCCGTCTCCAACCCCTTCACAAAGGCAAAGGAATCCGAAGGGGGCTCGTTTATTTGTAAGAACTTTTTAATAGAAATCCATCTTCACTAAGCTCTCCTCCATTTCATCTTATGCCGCGTCGGAGAGATAGCGGGGGTTGGATGCTGCCCGGCTTCTACTTCAATAAATCAGTAACGTAGGGTAAAATGGCCATTTGACGGGCTTTTTTCACTGCATCACCAACTTTACGCTGAAACTTTAAAGAGTTACCGGTAAGACGACGGGGCAATAATTTACCTTGTTCATTAATGAATTTTTTCAGAAATTCTGCATCCTTATAATCAATATAATGGATACCCATTTTTTTGAAACGGCAGTATTTCTTCGGACGCTTCTCCTGCTTAATGGCAGTGAGATATTTTATTTCATTTTTCGCCATGAGTTAAGCGGGGGTTTTTTCGTTAGTAAAACGTCCGCCACTTCTCTTTTTGGTGTTGTAGTCGACGGCGTACTTGTCGAGCACAGTATACATGTGACGCATTTGTGATTCGTCACGTAAAAGTTGAATTTTCAACTTTTCATTGAAGTCGGTTGGCGCTTTATACTCCATTACCCAATAAAGACCGGTGGTCTTCTTGTCAATGGGATAGGCCAGCGATTTTAGTCCCCATGGGTTGCTGTGCAATACTTCACCACCGTTAGCAGTAACGAGGTCGGCATATTTTTTCTGAGCGGCTTTAAACTCGTCTTCAGATAGCACAGGGGTAAAAATCACCATCAATTCGTAGTTGTTCATTTCCCTGATTGATTTTATTTTAAAAAATGTTGTTTATCCGTTTTTTCATAACGGGCAGCAAAGGTAGGGGTTTTAATGGATAATTGGGCAATGAATAATGGATAATTTGGCGCTTTTAATAATCCAAGTCCATGCATTAATATGGAAGCATATTCATTCATATAACGTAAATCAGGGATCCGGGATTGGTGCAACTTATTCCAGGTTCAAAATTGTAGTATAAACTGTTGATTGCCAAAGGGTAGGGACGCTAGAACGGCCTGACTCATGATGAGACCACAAGGTAGTAACCCTGGAGCAATCTAAACCATAAAAATATTTAACTGCAAAATTTTGAATTATGGTTCAGGTCGCTCATTTGCTTCGCAAAGGTTAGCGCCCCGACCCAAATTCACCTATCTCAATAATCTAAAAACCGGGTACCTGTTATGCACCGGCTCATAATAAGGCGAATTTTTATAAATAAAATTCAGTTGTGCCCGCCCATTGGCTGCGAATTTTTCATCATTCTTTTTCTGATCTTCCAGTTTGGCTTTTAGTTCCGGTTTTTTTTTTAATACCTCAGCCGCCAGGTCATCCCAACGGTAATCACTGTAACCCTCTTTTTGCTGTAAAACAGCATCAAAGAAATTCCATGCAAAAAAACTGTCGTCGCCGGTAGGTTCCAGCATTTCTACAATATAACGGTTGGCTTTTTGGTTTAACCAGATAATATAGTCGCCTTTCAAAAACCTGATCTGCTGTTTTTCGGCCCTGGCCTTTACCGTATTATTTTTATGATGCTTTTCATAGGGCCTTGGCATTGATTTGTAATCGTCTATATAATATGTTTCCACATCTATTAATGTATCATTTTTGAATTGACGCATTTGAACCTTATTTAATCTAAGCAGATCAATTACTGCATACCAACCCTGTGGTATTATATACGCCGCAGGTGCATTTACATAACCTGACGGAGTAAAAACATTAAAGAACTTTACAGTCTTGGTGAATGGTTTGCTGCGGTCATAATACATCCTGTTTAATCCTGTTGCATCGCTTAGCTTATAAGCCTGTTCATATCCTTTGAAATGTACAAGATCATATTTCGAAGTATCAACAGTCCAGGTAAACGGAAATGACTTTTGTGTAAGCACGTTGGCCCTGGCTTTTTTGCGCTGTGCAATTAACCCCGTTGCATTGACAGATGCTTTTTCGATCATCGTTTTTGAAAATGCATAGGTAGAAAGAACCCGTTGCTTAAATGGTTTCAGCATATGTGTTTCAGGCACAAATCCAATGGTTTGAAACAGTGCGGCATAGCCTGAAGAATACCTCGGCGGATCATAAAACATCACCATCCCTTTATCGGGACTGGAAGTTTCAAAACTTACATAGGGCACCATATCCCAATTTTTTTCCGACATGCCCGTATAGAGTTGCGGCTCGAATTTTTCTTTTAACCATCCAGCCAGTTCAACTCCAAGTTTGTCATACTGTGTTGTGAGCATGGTCATGGTATGTTGATAATCTGCACCATCACTAACATGGTTGTCAATAAGAATATCGGGGTCAAGGAAATGAAATATTTGTGCAAAAGACCTCGCATTTCTGCTGTCGCTTTTTGTAAAGTCGCGGTTCAGGTCCAGGTTTTGGGCATTACCCCTGAAGCCATACTCCAATGGCCCATCCTGGTTTGCCCTAGAATAGGAATTACGGTTCAAACATCCGCCAATATTATAAACAGGGATAATGGCGATAGCAACATTATTGGGTAGTTTAATTTTTTTATTTACGATATCCCGCACCAGCAACATACTGGCATCAATCCCATCAGGCTCACCGGGATGGATGCCGTTATTGATCAGGATCACTGCTTTGTTTTTTTTATGCCATAGCGCAGGATCAAATATGCCATCGTTGCTCACCATAACCACATGCAGTGGATAGCCGGCGTCGGTCATTCCCATTTCCTTTACCAGTACTTTGGGTGAGGTCTTATCCAAATTTTTGTACCAATCAATGGCTTCAAAATAAGTGGCCGTTTCCTGGCCATTGGTTTTTTCAAAACGGCATTGCTGGGCTTCAGCAGCAAAAAAAACAGAAATGGTTAGTGTAAGCAGAATGAGTTTTCTCATGCAGGTTAATTTTTTTACCAAGCTACAATAATTTTAGTTTAACAGCCCCCGGGTAAGCGATATGTCAGTACAAAATATTTGTAACACGTTGTCCGGGACTCCATCGGAACGGCATGTTACCCATCGCTCCGATAGAGCTTTGTCTGGCGAATGGACCTTTGCTGTGGTACTCAAATATCTGCCCTGCGGGCTTACATACAAACTAAATCCCGGATAGTTTATTTAATGATTACAAACGACCGGTTTATTAATTCGTTACTGTTACTTAGCTTAATAAAATACCTTCCGGCAGGTAATTGACCAACATGCAAATCAATGTTTCTTATTCCGCTTAAAATCTGTTGTAGTATTAAAATCCTTCCGGAAATATCTGCAATAACCAGGCTGCTGTTCTTCGTTAATGCCTGCTGCAATTTAACAGTCAGCATTCCTTTCGTTGGATTGGGATATACCAATGCATTCGAAAAATTATTTGCAATCCTTACGGCAATAGTCTTACTAAAGCGAAACTCCCCGTCTATATCGATCATTTTCAAACGGTAGTAAAGAGTGTTGGCGTTGGGTAAGTTATTGTCGGCAAAATAATAATCAGCCAGGTTTCTTCCGGTCACTTCACCTATTTTGAAAAAGCCAAGGCCGTCAGTACTTCTTTGTATTTCGTATTTATTGAAATTGGTTTCCTGCGTGGCATACCATTGCAGCAAAACGCTTTCCTTGTTCTTTTGTGCAGTAAAACCAGTTATGGTTACCGGTAATAAACCGGTGCATTGCCATACCTGGTAAACATATTCGGGACGATCAATGTATGGGTTTCGGTTACCCTGTAATGCAAAAACGGCATTATTTCGATTTATTTCTTTGGAACTTACGGGATCTGTATTGTGCCAGGCAAACAACATTTTAATATACCAATCATCAAAGGCTTTATAACTTGTACCATTTAAAACAACATTGGCATTGCCGTTTCCCTGCCATCCGGCAACCCGGTCTTCATACCGGGTAGCCATGTACAATTGCCCCCTGGCCAGGTCACCTTTATATTCGTTCCTGGGTTCAAAAACCACACCGGTAAAACCGGGATAGGTATTGGGCCCCAGTTTGCTGCCATTCTGCGATGTCCAGGTGGGTGCAGTTACGGTGCCGTATGGCTGATTTCCTCTTCTGTTATTTACATATCCATCTGTTGCAAAAAGATGATTCAGGTCGGAGTACATGGGATAGGCATCATTAAACCAGGATTTTGGAAAAGAATGTTCGCGGTTATAGCAATCTGATTCTGAATTGTAATTGCCGCACTGGTTGGTGCCGAAAGTATACGTATAGGGTTCGGGTCCGGCAGGGTTATCGCTGTACATATCCCAGATGATGTCGGCCGTATTGGCATCGTTTCGGTGCAGATCCGTTGTTTCATAAGCATTCCAAACACCGGGGGTATAACTCAACTGGATATAATTGGCAGAAACAATATTGAATAACGCTGTTTTTAACGGGGCACAGGTTAACCCGGTTGCGGGGTCGTAATAACCGGCAGGTATACCTGATGGATCATTTGTTGTAACGGCACTTCCAAATAACCAGGTAGTATTATAAAATGGCTCACCTGAGCATTCGGCATTTACTGAGAATATAAAAAAGTAATACGGGGTACTTATTGTTAACCCGGTTACAGACAGGGTTGTGGAATTTGTATAGCTAATGATATTACCTCCTCCCAAAGGCTGCCCGGCTGTATAAGTTATACCATTGCCCGGCGTTGCAGAAAGCGTATTGGAAGTACTGATCACGGATAAATACCTGTTGGCACCCGGGTGGCCGGTGAAAGACCCGATGATAACTGTGTTACTTGCCGTGAGGTTTAAATTTGTTGGCGGTAAAGGCGGTATTATACACGGCGGTAATGAAGTGGTTGCGATATTACCCGACAATGGATTTAGCTGAAGATAATTGGGTGCAGCGCTGCAATTCTCATTGTTATGGGCAAATACAAAATAGTAATAAGTTGTGGCCGGCGCCAGGTTGATATCTGTAAATGAAGTTGAAGTGGTGCTGACAACAACATTGCCGCCGCCCAGAGGTTGGCCGGCTGTATAAAAAAATCCATCTGCTGGTGCAGCAGATAAGGGTGTTGTAGTGCTTCGTACAATTAAATATTCATTTACTGCAGGTACAGCTGCATCAAAACTGCCGCTGATCGTTGTTGCCGTTGCCGTTAACGTGAAGTTTGTTGGATGGTTGGTTGGTTCCATACAGGGCGGCGCGGCACCGCCAATACTGATGTCATCCAATGCGATCCGGTCTCTTGAACCCGAACCGCCAGCCGTTGACCAGTATATCCACCTTACCTGTACAAGAGGTTGGTTTTCGGCTGCTGCAGGTAGTACTTCTGTGTACGTTTGCGTATATCCATTTGCCTGCCCGGTAGTGCTGAATGTTGATGTGGTTCCAATGTCAATAAAATTACCTGTGGTTCCCACGCGGTATTGTAAAGCGATATTGTTGTCCCAGGATGTCTGCTGAAGAATTAAAATGGCAGTCCATTGAATATCAACATTAGTGCTACCCGTTGTATTAACGGCTATTACCAAAGCACCTGCGGATTGAGAACCCGAGGCCAGGATACTTAACCCGTTATTATTTTCATCTTTCCAGCCACCGGAATTTGCGATTGCATTATAGGGAAGATCCCCGTTTCCGGGTATCAACGTCCTGGTTATTGGAATGGCACCTGCAGTGGTTCCAAAACGATGAACAGCTACTCCTTCCGGTAATGTGCTGCCCGATTGGATGTTAAAATTGAATGGTATTACTTGTGCGTCAGGGTTGGTTTGGGAAAAACCGATGGAGACAATTAATGAAAAAAATAAAAAACCGGTAATTTTTTTGGTCATATAAGGTATTAAAATCATCCAGCAAATTTAGGATTTTGTAGCTGCCTGTTAATAATAAATTATCAACAAAAAGCCCGTCAATTGTACAATTGACGGGCTTTTAATTATATGTATACACCAAAGATTACTTTGCCTGGGCATTAACACGCCTGGCCAGCTTGCTTTTTAAATTGGCCGCTTTGTTCTTGTGGATTGTACCACGCTTGGCTAATTTATCGATCATCGCTGCAACTTTAGGGAAAGCTTCTGTAGCAGCCGCTTTTTCGCTTGCCTTTAAATCACGAATGGCGTTACGGGTAGTTTTACCATAATAACGGTTACGTTCGTTGCGCTTTGCACTCTGTCTAACGTCTTTTTTGGTTGCTGCATGATTTGCCATGTAAAATCTATTTTTTGGGCTGCAAAGATAGGGGTAAAAGAATTAAAAATGAATTATTAAAAAATGGATAATTTTAAAAAATGAAAATTTCTGCTATATTTCCTTAAAATTTAGGTTATGAACCGATATTTAATCCTGGCTTTACATATTATGTCGTTGGTTTTACTGGGTTTTGGATGGGTGCTGGATATCTTGCATATTGATATTTCTGTACATTATATTGTCGATTTCAACATCTTTAGTGAAAAAAGAAGTGTGCTGGGCTTGCTTGAAAAATTATGGTCAGATAAAAACTACTGGCCTTTTTCATTGATCTTTCTGTTTGGGATTATGGTGCCATTGGTAAAATCGGGGATCATCTTTTACCTGTTACTGGGTAAAGATCCGGATTTAAAATGGCAGCGCTTCGTAAGTGCCATCAGCAAATGGGCCATGGCCGATGTATTTGCGATCAGCATTTTCGTTGCTTTTTTGGGTGCCAATGCCATGGAGAGTACCAAAGCGTTCCTGCAGCCTGGTTTCTACTACTTTGCCGGATACGTGATCCTGAGCGGCATCGTTGCCGTATTTTGTGTAAAAGGAGTCCAGGATTCCGCGATAAATTCTGTATAAATAACCGATATTTGCACTCAATTTCAGCTCAAATTATTGATGAAGTATACATGTGCGACGCCAATAAAGTAAAATAGCAGTACAACAGCTGGGTACATAAAAATTACTACTCATTTATGAAGGATTTCCAGTACATCACCAATTCGCATCCGGGTTATATTGAAGCATTATACCATGATTTTGTAAAAGACCCTGCCAGAGTGGATATTGACATGCGTAAGTTTTTTGAAGGCTTTGATTTTGCCGTATCGAACGCAGTGGCCTCTAACAATGGTACAACCGTTAACGAAACAGCTGTATCAACAAATCAGCTGGAAAAAGAATTTGCCGTTTACCGTTTGATACAGGCGTACCGGGAAAAAGGTCATTTAATTGCCAACACCAATCCCATCAGGGAAAGAAGGGACAGGCTTGCCAACCTCGAGCTTTCAGATTATGGTTTACGTGAGGCCGATCTGTCAATTTTTTTTGAAGCCGGAAAATTTACCAGCCTGGGTAATACATCTTTGCAACATATTTTAAAACACCTCCAAAAATGTTATACGCATCATGTAGGATTTCAGTTTAGCTATATAAGAGATGAGAAGAAGATTGAATGGCTTACCAATGCCGTGGAAAGTACGTTTTTAAAACCCCTACCCCTGCTGCAGAAAAAGAGGATCTTGCAGAAACTGAATGAGGGTGTTATGTTTGAAAAGTTTTTGCATACCAAATATATCGGGCAAAAACGTTTTTCTCTCGAAGGTGGCGAATCGGCGATTGCTGCATTAGACGCCATCATCAATACGGCTGCCAATCATGATGTGGAAGAAGTTGTGATTGGAATGGCACACCGGGGAAGATTGAATGTGTTGGCGAATATCATGGGTAAAACCTACGAACAGATCTTCAGCGAGTTTGAAGGCTCGAGTATTCCCGACACAACCATGGGTAGCGGCGACGTAAAATATCATTTGGGTTTTGGCAGTGATGTAGAAACAGCCGACGGCAGGACAGTACATTTAAAATTGAGCCCTAATCCATCACATTTGGAAGCTGTAGATCCGCTGGTTATTGGTTTTGCAAGAAGTAAAGCAGATATTTTATACAACAGTGATTACGATAAAATTCTGCCCTTATTAATTCATGGGGATGCATCTATTGCCGGCCAGGGCATTGTTTACGAGGTTTTGCAGATGAGCGGGTTAAAGGGTTATTACACTGGCGGTACGGTTCATTTTGTGATCAATAATCAAATAGGGTTTACCACAGATTTTGATGATGCCAGAAGTTCCGATTATTGTACATCTATTGCAGCCATGGTTCATGCGCCTGTATTTCATGTAAACGGAGATGACGCAGAAGCGGTTGTAAAGGCCTGTGAAATAGCCACACTTTTTCGACAGGAGTTCAACAGCGATATTTTTATTGATATGGTTTGTTATCGCAAACACGGGCATAACGAAGGCGATGAGCCAAAGTTTACCCAGCCACAATTGTATGCAAAGATTGAAAAACACCTTAATCCAAGAGAAGTATATTCACAATATTTAATAGAGAACGGAGAGCCCGATGCGCAGGCACTTGCCAAAGAAATGGAAAAGAAGTTTCTGGGCGATTTACAGGAACGGTTGGACGAAGTGAAACAAAACCCTTTACCGTATAGCTATCAGCCTCCCGAACTGGTGTGGAAAAGTATGCGAAAAGCAACAGCAGGTGATTTTGATGCATCGCCCATTACAGCCATCGGTCATGATGCGTTTACCTTATTATTTGAAGGTTTGATGAAATGGCCTGCTGAATTTAAACCGCTGCGTAAGGTTGAAAAATTAATAAGCGACAAGTTGAAATTATTCAGCGATGAAAATAAGATTGACTGGGCTACCGCTGAGTTAATGGCTTATGGCAGTTTACTGGTTGAAGGAAAGGATGTGCGCATGAGCGGGCAGGATATAAAACGTGGTACATTCAGCCATCGGCATGCTGTTTTATACAATGAAAATACGAATGAAGAATACAACAGGCTGAATCATTTTACAGAAACCCAGGCACCGTTCCGGATCTACAATTCGTTGTTGAGCGAATATGCGGTACTTGGATTTGAATATGGTTATGCCATGGCCAACCCAAATGCTTTGGTCATTTGGGAGGCACAGTTTGGAGATTTTTGCAATGGTGCCCAAACGATCATTGACCAGTTTATAACAACCGCCGAAACCAAATGGCAACGCATGAATGGAGTTGTATTGTTATTGCCGCATGGTTACGAAGGACAGGGCCCCGAGCACAGCAGTGCGCGGATGGAGCGGTTTTTACAAATGTGCGGCGAAATGAATTTTGTGGTGTCGAATGTAACCACGGCTGCCAATTTCTTCCATTTACTGCGCAGGCAAATGGCGTGGCCGTTCCGCAAACCATTGGTAAACTTTTCACCCAAAGCCAATTTGCGTCACCCGGGTAGCTACAGCACGAAGGATGCATTTACAAGCGGTGGGTTTAATGAGGTAATTGACGATGCAACAATACATGATACTTCAGCAGTGAATAAGGTTTTGTGCTGCAGCGGAAAAATCTATTTCGACCTGGCCGAACGTCAGCAGAAAGAAAACAGGACGGATGTTGCGATCATCAGGCTTGAACAGATACATCCGTTGCCCCAGAAACAGTTGGATGAGTTGTATAAAAAATACAGTAAGGCCATTTGGTATTGGGTGCAGGAAGAACCGTTGAATATGGGCGCAGCCACATTCTTACGGATGAATTTAAAAAATATCAACTTCTATATTATCAGCCGCCAGGCAAGTGCCGCTACAGCAACCGGTTACAACAAAGTGCACATAAAAGAGCAGGAACAAATTGTTGATACTGCTTTTAATATATAAAGATTTGCAGAGATTGCCTGTTTTTGCCAGCTTGATTTAACAGGTAGTCCAAATCCCGCCTGTCCTGCCGGGCAGGTAACACACGCACTTGGCGGTTTTACCGTTTATACCAGTATGTAGTCCAAAGCCATTTGCTATCGGTATAATACCATCTAAGATTTTCAACGAAGTGCTTTGAATTACTTATTAAATCAAAATGGTAATAGCCCCGATAGCTATCGGGAGGATAAATGGTATTCTGTTAGCCAGTACCGGTATAATTGGTAACAGCAAACGGTATTGGACTATACCAGGTATAACCGAAACGAATGAAGATGCCTCTGTGACTTCTGCTGCTTTCAGGAGAAAGTGCCGTGACAGTCTGTGGATTGCAATTTTTCTTACGCAAAACCCAGGAAGATTAGATTTAATGATCGTTGATGCTTATCTGATTAATGTAAACACCCCTTTCATGCCTACTTCCCTGTTGGCGTAGCAAGTGGCCTCTAAAACGTACACGTAACCTCCCACAGGCTGCTTTGATCCGTTATAAGTGCCATCCCATCCTAGTGTTTTATTATTGGGCAAAAAATTGGATGCCTGAAAGACAATCTTTCCTGCTCGGTTAAAAATGATAAACTTCTTAATTATTTTAATACCGCGTGACAGCGGGTAATAGGTATCGTTTAGATTGTTCCCGTCGGGTGTAAACGCTGTTGGCAGGTATATATTGCCACCTTTACAATCAACAAGAATGTTTATACTGTCTTTTGCAATACAACCACTGTCGCTGTTTACTGTTATATAAAAGGTTTGTTTGTCTGTTGCAATACCATTTACAACGGGACAATTCGTACAGTTTAAATCTCTGGCCGGCTCCCAATTGTACGTTGCTACATTCGCGCTATACTCCGGGGCAATGGTAAAAGCTGAATTATAATTATAAAACTTATCCGGTCCTGCATGTACGGTTGGCAGGGTCTTGATGTTTACGGTTACCTCGGCCGTTTTTGTAAAACATCCGGTTGAGTCCACCAAAGTAGCAATATATATGGTATTGATTTTAGGAAATACAATGGGGTTATATTTATTGTTCCCCAGCAAATTAGTTGCGGGAGCCCAGGTAATCACTTTATCCCTGGGTAACGCATTGATATGGACACTATCCTGTGAGCAGATAAACAGCGGGGAAACTTCCGCAGTTGCATTAAAATCGTTAACTACACGTATAAAGCAGCTGTCAGCAACAGAACAGCCAAAGCTGTTTTGAGCAGTTGCATGATATAAAGTTGAAGAAGCAGGAGTTGCCAACGTGGTATCACAGGCAATGCAGGATAAATTCTGTGGTGGCGACCATAAAACGGTTTCGTTGCTAAAAGCGATGAGCTGTTGTGCGTTTCCAATGCACAAGGTATCATCACGGGGAATGATGCGCAAAAATGGAATGGGATTTACCATTAGTGGTTTTATTAAACTGTCTTTACAACCATTTATATCGATGGCAACTAATTTTATATTATAAACCCCGGGAGCCGAAAAATATAATGGTACCGGTTGAAAAATAGTATCATTGGCTGTAGAGGTATTATAATTCCAATACCATAAGTTAATAGCATCGGACGCAATAAAAGGCGCAGAGGTATTTAATATTTGTTGCGAATCTGATAAACATTGTGAAAAAGCCATGGTGTAACTTAAATTGGGGCCACGAACCACAATTCCATGGTCTAAATTAATGGTATCGGGGCAATAAGCACTGCCATTATTGATAATAACATAATTCGTATTAAAATTTCCCAAAACCGGGGCGGAAACTGAAAAAAGATCGGAAGTGTTTACAACAACCGGCTGATTAAACACATTCCAGGTATAAGTGGCAATGGGGTTTGTGTAATTATTGTTAATCGTAAATTGGGTATTGCTATACTTACAGATTGATAAATCTGTATTAACCAATGCAGGTGTTTGAGTAAAAATGGTGGCGCCCGATATATTTGCACATCCGGTAACATTATCCGTTACGGTTAAAGTAGTAATAAAACTTCCATCTGTCGGAAATGTATGTGTAGGATTTACTGTAGAAACTGGCGGGCTGCCATCGCCAAAATCCCAAACGATAATGGATTGGTTACCCTGGGTATTATTGGTAAAATTAAACGTGTTTTTATTGGAACAACTGTTGGCATAATCAAAACTTGTTATTACACCAGTAATAGTTACCTGCAAGCTGGCTGCCGTACCGGCGCATCCATTAAATAATGGGGTAACCGTTATATTCTTTACACCCAGGATGCTGTATGTATGCCCAATATTATTGTTACTTGTGGTAACTGTCGAACCATCGCCAAAGTCCCATAAATACGAATTTGCACTGTTGGCATTTGCAAAAAACGCAGGGGTTTCGCTTCCGCAATAAATCAGCTTGTCAGAACTGGCCACGATACCAACAGGTGGCGTGCCGTAAGCTATAGCCTGGTAGCTATAAGAATTGGAACAACCTCCGCCAGTTGTAATGCTAACAACAGGTGAGTAAGATCCAACCAGGTTATATGGGTGTGTAGCAGAACCGGTGGTTGTATTAACGATAGGGCTTCCATCACCAAAATCCCAGGCAAAGCTGGTAATATTATCCCCAACCGGTAAATTAGCAGATGCCGAAAAATTTGCTGTAGCGGGTACACAGCCATTTGTGGGTGTTACATTTGCACTAATTGGTGGCCTTTGCACAGTAATATTATAGGTAGCATTAGCAAAACATCCGGTGCTGGCTATCGCTTTTACCGAAGCCGGGTAATTTCCAAATGTTGAATAGGTATGCGATGCGTTTGGTGACCCGGTAGTGGTTGTTGAGCCATCACCAAAAGCCCACTCAAACGAACTAACGCCACTGCTTACAGTAGCAGTGAAATTTATGGTGCCCGCAGTGCATAGATAATTTTTATCTGCATTTAGCGTAGCGGTTACGGTGGGATTAATGGTAATTGTTTCCTGTGTGGTTTTTGCTTCACTTTTGTAAACAGCTGTTAAACTAACGATATAAGTGCCGGCAGTAAAAACGATAGAAGGGTTAGCCAGATTACTGGTTTGTCCGTTTCCAAAATTCCAAAAAAATGCTAATGGACTACCGCTACTGGTTTGCGTAAATTGGATAGTTGCCGGGTTGCACAACAAGCCATTGGAACTCTGGTAAGTAAAACCGGCTGTTTGAGCCAGCGCACCATAGGAATTTAAGATAACAATAATCGTGTATATAATTTTTTTCATCAGAGAGTTACGGTTAAAAAAGTACTTTTATTATTAATATTTTTAAGTACCAGGTCAGTTTTTAACAAGTATTGTTATAGACACGTTTTAAAAAAAAATCGTTGCATATATCTCATGCAAGTTTACTGCCAGTAATTAAATTTTCCGTTTTTTATCGGAATTTACCGGGTATTATACAAACAGGTCCCACAATCTGTTCAAATTAACGGTTTAACTCAGTAATTTAGTATAAGTTATCAATATTGATTTTTCATTAATTTATCCCGGGTTATACAAAACAGCACCAAAGAGGCTGATCATACTTTGATGCGCTGCCCCGGAATGCTTATTCCGATTGACTTATACCTATTATACCCGTATTTGGTCCAAAGCCATTTGCTATCGGTATAATACCATCTGAGATTTCAATCAAGAGCTTTGGACTCCTATAAAATCAAGATGGTATTATAGGGCGTAGTAAAAAAACATTCAACTAAAAAATACCTGCATTAAAGTATTTAGCTACTAAAACAGATGATGTACATTTGCCCCCTTAAATAACAGGAAATATGTTTAATTCTCTTTCAGAAAAATTAGAATCGGCCTTTAAGAATTTAAAAGGGCAGGCACGTATTACCGATCTCAATATTGCCAATACCGTTAAGGATATTCGCCGCGCATTGGTGGATGCCGACGTGAATTATAAAATTGCCAAAGAGTTTACGGATAAGATCAAGGAAAAAGCGCAGGGCGAAAAAGTGCTTCATGCAGTGAGTCCCGGCCAGCAAATGATAAAAATTGTGCAGGATGAACTGACCGAACTCATGGGTGGTTCCGAAAGTGAATTTAACATCAGCGGCAACCCGGCAATTATTTTGGTTGCAGGCTTACAGGGTAGTGGTAAAACAACGTTCTGCGGTAAATTGGCCAATTATCTTAAAACTAAAAAAGGTAAATCGCCATTATTGGTGGCAGCCGACGTTTACCGCCCGGCGGCGATCGATCAGCTGGAGGTTTTGGGAAGCCAGATTGATGTACCTGTTTATAGCGAAAGAGAAAACAAGGAAGTTGTTTCTATTGTACAAAATGCCATCAAAGAAGCCAGGTCCAAAAATAAAAATGTAATCATTATTGATACAGCCGGCCGTTTGGCGATTGATGAAGTGATGATGACCGAGGTAGCCAATATTAAAATAGCCATCAAGCCGCAGGAAATTTTGTTTGTGGTAGATAGTATGACGGGACAGGATGCGGTGAATACGGCAGCGGCTTTTAATGAACGATTGGATTATAGCGGAGTTGTATTAACCAAATTAGACGGTGATACCAGGGGTGGTGCAGCATTATCCATTAAATACACAGTAAATAAGCCCATTAAATTTGCCAGCAGCGGTGAAAAGATGGACACCCTTGATGTGTTTTACCCGGAGCGGATGGCCCAGCGTATCCTCGGTATGGGCGACATCGTGAGCCTGGTTGAAAAAGCGCAGGAACAGTTTGATGAAAAAGAGGCGGCCCGCCTGGAAAAGAAGATCCGAAAAAATCAATTCGATTTTGAAGATTTTAAAACCCAGTTGCAACAGATCAAAAAGATGGGTAATATAAAAGACCTGATGGGTATGATACCCGGCATAGGCAAGCAAATTAAAGATGTGGATGTAAATGACGATTCTTTTAAAGGAATAGAAGCGATGATCAACTCCATGACGATGCAGGAACGGAGAAACCCGGATGTGATAAATCCCAATCGTAAACTGCGGATCGCCAAAGGCGCAGGTAAAGATATTGCCGAGTTAAATGCTTTTTTAAAGCAGTTTGAACAAATGAAAGGTATGATGAAAATGATGAATAAAATGCCAAGGGGGATGATGCCACCTGGTTTGGGTAAAAGATAATATTAAATTCTTTTATTTTATAAATACATAAATAGGAATAAAATTATTTTTTATCTTTAAAAGAAGAAAATTAGCGGGTAAAGGCAACCACAGCGTTTAAATGAACGTATCCAGATTAACCAAATCAATAAACAGTTAAGCATTAAATCTACAAAATTTTGGCAGACAGGCCAGATCTGTTACATATTATTCAGGGTTGTGTAAAAGCAAACAGGGGTAGTCAAAAATTGTTTTATCAATTATTTTATGGCTATGCGATGGGTATTTGTATGCGGTATTGTACAAATCCGGATGATGCTTCCGAAGTTGTACATGATGGTTTTTTAAAAATTTATCGCTCGCTCGGCTCCTTTGACCCAAAATACTCCGACATAGAAGCTTCGCTGAAAGGCTGGATGAAGCGTGTGATGATCAATACAGCTATAGATCATTTACGAAAAAATAAACAGCATCACCTGGTTGCAGAAATTTTCGACAATCATTTTAATATAGTTGATGAAACAGAAACTTTTATTGATAGGATGAGTTATAAAGAGATCCTGGCAGTTGTTCAGCAATTATCCCCGGTTTACAGAACAGTGTTTAACCTGTTTGTGATAGATGGATATAAACATGAAGAAATAGCAAAGCATTTAAAGATCTCAGTAGGGGCATCTAAATCCAATTTGTCGAAAGCAAGAATGAATGTTAAAAAAATGCTGCAGGAAGCGGACATAATTTATTATGAGCAAAAAGTCATTTAACGATATAGAGCAAATCATCAAAAATGCAGCAGAAGTTTACCAACCGGCTTTTGAAGAGGAGTCATGGAAAAAGATGGAAGCTATGCTGGATAAGGAGAAGGACAGAAAAAGGCCATTTATTTTTTGGATATGGTGGCTGTTACCGGTATTGATCGGGGCCGGTGTTATAGGCTTTTATAGCCTGAACAAAAATGCTGACCGGAACGGGGTTGCCTTACAGGAAGATCATACCCCGGGAGCTGAAAAAAATAGTGCCCAAATTGCTGAATCAAATATAATCACCGATTCGCCCAAAGCACCAGATTCCAAAAATAAACAGGTTTCTGTAACCGATCATGTTCAAGATCGTAATGAGCCGGCTGCTGAATTAATGAAAAAGTCTTTAGTATCAGTTAAAGAAAAAAACCGGCAAAATAAAAAGGAACCCCTGTTTTCTAAAAATAAATTGTCTGATAAGGTCAATGGTAAACTGAATGCCAGAATAACGACCGCCGGGCCTGTTTATGAAGAAGCAAATGATGAAAAACTGTCTGATTCTAATGTACCGGAACTTACACAAAACAAATCAAATGCTGCTGTAGAGAAAGAAGAAGTGATCATTGTAAAAGTCGATGCATACAAAGCCGGGGAAAAAGAAGTTGAAAAAATAATTGACAGTGTGATGGCTGTTAACAGCAGCGATAAAAGAACAAAAAATAAACAATACAGGTTTTATATCATTGCGGCAGCAGGCCCGGAAGTCAGTGGCGTAAAATTATTTTCGTCAGATAAGACAACCGGCAAGGCAGGCTTGGCATTGGGGTACCAGATCAATAAAAAATTAAGTGTGCAGGCCGGGTTCTTTGTAAGCAATAAAAAATATGTGGCGACTGGAAGTGATTATAAGACTAAACCGGGCACTTACTGGAGCACTGTCGATATTAAAAAGATAACTGCCAATTGCCGGGTGTATGAAATACCGGTGTCTGTTCGTTATGATTTTACAGCAGGTAAAAAACTACATATTTTTGCTTCAGCCGGCCTGTCGTCCTACATCATGAAAAAGGAAGATTATCGTCTTTATTACGACCGCTATGGATCACCTCACCAGGCCGAAATTTATTATTCAGGAAATAAAAATTTATTTACGGTGTTAAGACTGTCTGCCGGGGTGGAGAAAAAAATATCCAACCAGGTTGCTGTATTTGCATCGCCGGGAATTGCCATACCGCTGACTGGTGTGGGTGAGGGTGAGGTTAAACTGTATTCAACAGATATGATCATTGGATTGAAAATTAATCTTTTCAAAAAATAACCGCCCGGTTCTGCAATTAATAAAAAATATCAAATCCTTCTTTTAATTTCCGATTTAAACCTTTAAATTAGAGTTCCGCAAATAACTGATCTTCCCAAAGAAAGTTGCTTATCTGCTCATTTTCCAACTATTCGTTAAACCTCCTGTTCTGCAAAGAATTGTTCACATGAAAAGCCAGTACCAAAGACAAATGAATTAAAAAATCATCTATTCATATAAGTAACGCGCTTAAATTTTTATTATGAAAAAAATAGTTGTACGGGGATTTAAAAAAGACAAATTTTCATCCGATGAGGTTCAGTCTGCCCGTGACAGTAAACTGGAACCCAAAGCCTCCTACCAGTTGAGTTCGTCAAGGGCTGCGTCGGATATCCATGAACTTAGTTTTGACGATACCGACCTGCTGGAATTTGTTTTTGATGACAATACCACCTGGGTTGGCGGTTCAGATATTATTCATGATATTTTTCCTGAGGCAGCCAGCAAAAAAAGAGCCATGGGCGACAGTTTTGAAATACCAATGTATATCAGAACGGAAGATGCAACCAGGGGTATTTTGGGCGATATTGCGGTGAAGGCACTAAATGTTTTTGTTAAGAAAAAGGTGTCCCAAAAAGTAATTGAAATTGCAGCAAGGCTTGAAAAAAAAGCGCTGGGCAATTTGATTGGCGTTTACCTGGTTCATTCAGATTTTAAACTCAGTAAAGCTGCGATTGCTAAAACAGACAGCCCGTACCTGCTTTTTTTGCACGGAACCAATTCGTCTACTGTTGGCTCCTTTGGCGAACTCAGGGGTTCCGAATTGTGGAAGCATATGCAGGGTGTTTACGGGCAACGTATCATCGCATTGCAGCACGAAACAATGACCAAAAGCCCCATTCAAAATGTTATCCATCTATTTAGTGAATTGCCGGCTGCCTGTACCCTACATGTAATTTCCCATTCACGTGGAGGCCTGGTTGGCGATGTGCTAGCCCGTTACTGCAATGGCAATACGGGTTTTACGGAAGCTGAAATAGCATACCTGCAAAAGACAGAAAGGAAAACAGATATTGCCGACATTACAGCATTACATAAAATTGCAGCCGGAAAAAAGATAACGGTTGATAAATTTATACGGGTTGCCTGTCCTGCATACGGAACAACCATCTTATCGAAAAGGCTTGATCATTTTTTAAACATCAGTGTTAATTTGGCATCAAGCTTATTCGGTCCGGCAGCTGCATTGGTGTCGGCTGAATTTAAAGAATTGATATCGGCAGCAGTAGATACTAAAAATGATCCGGATCAGTTACCGGGATTGGAGGCCATGAACCCGGAATCTCCGTTCCTGAAAGTGCTGAATAATCCAAAAAACAGTATTAACAGCCCCTTAACCGTTATCTCGGGTAATTGTGGCGTAAAATTTAATTTGAAAGCATTGTTGATCATTGCCAGTAAATTATTTTATTTGCGGGATAATGACCTGGTTGTTGATACCAAATCCATGTACTCGGGAACAAAAAGAAATATACCGATCCAGTATTTTTTTGATGAAGGCCCCGAAGTGGACCATGTACATTATTTTAAGAATAGAAAAACGCAGGACGCCATATTGTTGGCTATGAAGGCAACCACGGTCTCGATACCCGGCTTTTTGAGCCAGGAGCAGTCTCTGCAGCAGGCGCTCGACCGGAACGCGTTGCTTGGACTGGATGGCGGGGGTGTGTACTGTGATCAGGTGTCGGGTAAAAAACCCATTGCAATTGTTTTACCGGGTATCATGGGTTCTAATTTAGAATACAAAAATAAAAAGGTGTGGATCAACTATATCCGTTTTTTGGTTGGCGAATTATCCTTGCTGGATATTTCAAAAAAAGATATCACCGCGTCTTCCATTATAAAATCATCGTATAAAAAACTGGTCGACTTTTTGAATAAGGAATACGACGTGGTTACACTGCCGTTCGACTGGCGTTTACCGCTAACCGATGCAGCAGCATTACTGAATAAGCGGATTGAAAAATACCTGGCTTTAAAAACACCCATCAAGATAATCGGTCACTCCATGGGCGGGGTTGTTACCCGTGACTTTATAATCAATCACCCGGCCACCTGGAAAAAACTAAATGCTTCCAGGGATTTTAAACTGCTTTTGCTGGGAGCACCATTGGGTGGATCCTACCGGATACCCTATGTGCTGGCGGGAAAAGATCCGATCGTGCATCAACTGAGTAAAGTAGATCTGAAGCATACCAAAAAAGAGCTTTTGGATATGTTTCGCAAATATCCCGGTTTATTGGGCCTGCTTCCCCTGGCAAAAGACCCTGTTGATTTTGCTGATGAAAATACCTGGCAATCCATGAGAAATGCATCCTTGTTTAACTGGAACATTCCAGAAAAAAAAGACCTGCAGTTATTTGGAACCTACAGAGATAACGTGTTGGATAAAATAGATTCCATTGAAATGGATAATGTTTTTTACATAGCTGGTAAGGACGATACCACTGTTTGCGGATTCGAAATTAATAACAACCTGCCTGATGAAAAACTGGTTTTTAAAAGTACTGCAGAAGGAGATCAGTCTGTTACCTGGGATACGGGTATTCCCAAAAAATTACATAACACCGACCGGCTGTATTATGTAAATGTGTCGCATGGTGCCCTGGCAAACAATGCAGATATTTTTAACGGAATTGCTGACCTGTTAAGAACAGGCCAAACGACATTGCTAAACAAAAACAGGCCGGTTTTACGTGGGGTAAAAACCGTATTTGATACGGTTGAAGAAGAAGTTTATGAAACAGATGAAACCAGTTTGGAAAATACCATTCTCGGAATAAAAGAAAAAGCAGCTGCAGAAAAAGTTGGTGTTGTGCCGTTAAAAGTGTCGGTAAGTAACGGTGACCTGTTTTACAGCAGGTACCCGGTAATGGTAGGACATTTTATCAATGACGGTATAACCAGCGCTGAAAAAATTATTGATAATTATTGTGGTTATGAAATGAGTCAACGGCATCGTTTAAACATGTATCCCGGTGAAATCGGTAGTAACGAATTATTTATAAATTTTAAAAATGACTTTAAAGGAAGCGTAGTTATTGGACTTGGCGCTCCCGGCAGACTCAGTTCGCACCAATTGGCATATACAACAGAAATGGCTGCTATTAAGTATATGCTTGAAATAAGTAAACTCCGTAAAAATAAGGATACGCAGAATTTACCCGGTGAAAACGGAATATCGGCGCTGTTGATTGGGGGTGGCTATGGAGGTTTGTCTATTGAGAGTTCAATCCGCTCTATAATACAAGGTGTTCAAAATGCCAACAAAAAAATGGATGAAATCACTAAAGAGGGATTGAAAAATATTGAACACATTGAATTTATAGAACTGTTTGAAGACAGGTGCCTCCAATGTTTGTATATTTTAAGCAGGATCGAGAATGAAGTGGACAGCGCTATACACATTCGGTTGCCAAAAAAACAGTATAAAAAATTATTGGGTTCACGCAAACGAATTCCAATGGAAAGTGAAAGCGACTGGTGGAGCAGGATCACCGTTGCCATGCACGAAGAAGAAAATGAGGAAGATCAGGAGCCCGAAACAGTATTAAGGTTTTCTTGCAGTACCGGCAGTGCCCGTGAAGAGGAAAGAGATCTGCAAACCAGCCCCGATATTATAAATAATTTGATCGAAACAATGTCGACCGACAATAACTGGAATGCAGGAATGGCAAAAACAGTATTTGAATTATTGATACCAAACGATTTTAAAGATGAACTGAAAAAACAGACTAACAGCATTTGGGTTTTGGACCGTGCAGGGGCATCCTATCCATGGGAGTTATTGCAGGACAGTGAAAGCAACGCCCGACCGCTTTGTTGCAATGCCGGCATGATCCGGCAGCTGAAACTGGAGGATTACCGGATCAAAGTGGATCCGGTTGCAGGGAAAAAAGCATTCATTGTAGGCGATCCGGATTTGCAGGGATTTAAATTTGCAAGCCAGTTACCCGGCGCTTTGCAGGAAGCAAACCTGGTAGCATCAATTTTGGAAGAACATGGGTACGACATGCCCAACAATTGCTTTAACAAATCATCAACACAGATCATCAACGCACTTTTTAAAGACGAGTATAAAATTATTCACCTGGCAGGCCATGGTATTTTCAATGAAAAGAAACCCAAATCCTCCGGTATGTTAATTGGCAACAATGTTTTTTTAAGTACCAAAGAAATTTGCCAGATGAGTAAGGTGCCTGAGCTGGTTTTTGTAAACTGTTGTTTTTTAGGTAAAGTGGATAACAAAAGCGAGGCGCTGTTTGGCAAAAGGTACAAGCTGGCCGCCAATATTGGTACACAGCTGATCATGAACGGTGTTAAAGTTGTCATTGCTGCAGGATGGGCAGTGGATGACGCTGCGGCACTTTATTTTACCGGAATATTCTATCATGCTATATTGGGTGGGTATAATTTTGGCGATGCCATTAAAGAAGCCAGGGCCAAAACATTTACAAAATATCCTCATACCAATACCTGGGGAGCTTATCAATGCTACGGTGATCCGTTTTTTAAATTAACCGATTCCAAACGATCATCATCGTATACCTACAGCTATTTAATTGCACAGGAAGCAGAAAACGATCTGAGTAATTTAATTAACAAATCAGATTCGAAAGGAAGCTCTTTAAAATACCTGCTTAAGGACCTGGTATCGATTGCTGCTGCAGTAGATGCTGCGGGAATACGTAATGCGGTTATCACAGAAATGGAAGCCATGGCTTATGCCGAATGTAATGAATACGAAGAAGCCATTACACGTTTTGAAAGCCTGTTAAGTATGGAAAATGCAGGTTTTTCAGTGAAAGCGATTGAAAAGTATTGCAATATCAGGGCTAAATTATGTGTAAAAAACTGGCAAAGAGGTATTGAAAAAACAAAGCAAATGTCTAAAATGGATAAAGTGATTTCCGATTTGAAACAATTGATGAGTATGAGCCCTACCGCAGAAAGGTTTAGTTTATTGGGCAGCACTTATAAACGAAAAGCGATAATCTCTGTAACGAATATAGATAAGATCAGGTCATTGATCCTGTCTGCCGAATCTTATAAACAGGCATTTGATATGCCGGGTAACGGCAATAAAACCTATTCATTAACCAATTGGCTGGAAGTAGAGAAAATACTGCAACTTGTTAAAAACCGGGCGGGCATTAAGTCCATGATTAAGAAATACAGGTTTGCAAACGTGGTTAAAACCAAAGCAGATATTTCCAACGCAATTGCCAGGATGATCAATGCAGATGCGGATATGGATTTTTGGAATGAAATCGGTAAAGCCAATGCGCTATTATGTGCCTGGTTACTTGAAGGTAAAAATACCAAAGACCTGACCGATCAGATGGTTGTAGAAGCTTATGGTAATGTATGGAATATCGCAGGATCTCAAAACAAAAAAATATCAGAATTGGAACATTTCGATTTTCTGATTTCAGCATATTCGGGGTTGGTTAAGAAAACGGCGAATGTAAAAATGATAAAGAAGATAAAACAAGACCTGGAGTGTTTGATTGGCTAAGGGGTTAAACTGTTGAAAAAGAAGCGAAATATACCGGGGTTTTGCCTTTTTCTAAAACATTTTGTAAATTATTGCCTTGTTTTAACAAAGTATATTCAATTATTTGGCACTTCTCTTTCTGCTAAGTATATTTGCATTCCTTTTTTAAGGAGAAGAAACCCTATTTAGTAACAACCAAAAATTTCTATTTATGGCTGTAAAAATGAGACTGCAGAGGCATGGCTCAAAGAAGAGACCCTTTTATTTTATCGTTGTAGCAGATGGCCGCGCGCCACGTGACGGTAAATTCATCCAAAAACTTGGTACCTACAATCCTTTAACGGTTCCTGCAACTATTCAGGTTGATCGTCAGAAAGCATTGGACTGGTTACAAAAAGGTGCTCAACCCACCGATACTGTACGCCGGATACTTTCTTTCAAGGGGGTGTTGTACCTAAAGCATTTACTTCGTGGAGTAGGCTTAGGCTTATTTGATGAAGCAGGTGCTATGGAGAAATTCACGGCCTGGACTGCTGAACATGATTCAAGCGTTTCCCGTCGCCAGGGAGCCCATAAAAAGGCCCGTAACGACAGACGTGACCAACCCGTTGTAAAAAAGGTTGAGGCTAAAGTTGAGACTCCGGCTGCAAAAGCAGTTGAAGCACCAGCTGAAACCCCTGCTGCAGGAGAAACACCAGCAACTGAAGAGACTAAATCAGAGGAATAAAAAAACTCTGTTCGTTAATTCTTTTAAGTCCTGATTTTTTATCGGGACTTTTTTTATAGTTGCAATGGCCCTGCCGGCAAACAGCAAACTAAAAGGTGCAAACTGCAAAGGGGCAAGTTTTAATTATGAAGGGGCCCTTACTATTTCGAATGCTGATCGATGCCCTTATACCATCTTGATTTACTAAATAGTATCCAAAGCACTACGTTGAAATATTATATGGTACTATGCCAATAGCAAATGGCATTGGACTACATACTGGTATAATCAGTATAACTTGAAGCTTCTTTGTATCTTGCGCTGCAATGAACCATTATTTCAAAATAGGAAAACTTGCAGCCAGTTATGGCCTTAAAGGCGATTTAGTTTTACAACATAGCCTGGGCAGGAAAACTTCTCTTAAAGGGCTGGAATCTATTTTTTTGGAAGAAAAGAAAGATAGCTTTTTGCCATACTTTGCAGAGTTGGTAAAAATTAAAAGCAACAACGAAGTATATATTAAGCTGGAAGGCGTGAATGACAGGGAAACGGCCCGAAAACTTACGCCTCGTGAAGTTTGGATCACCGAAGAGGATTTCAAAAAATTTGCTGCCAAATCATCACCCATTGCATTACTGGGTTTTAATATTATTAATGATGACGAAGATCTTGGAGAAATATTAGAAGTGATAGAACAGCCACACCAGGTTTTATGTGCCATAGTTTTAAATGGTAAAGAGGCATTGATACCCATTCATGAAGCGAGTTTGGAAAAAGTAGATGCAAAAAACCGTAAGGTTTATGTTAACCTGCCGGATGGGTTGCTGGAGATTTACCGGTAGCTGTCTGCATACATTTATTGGTTCAGTTTGTAAAGCTCATTTTTTCAAGAGATGACATCTTTCAAATAATAGATGTCATCTCTTGAAACTAAATCCAAATTCAGTAAACTCCCGATATGAGCAACCCGCAGCGTATCATAGCACATTTAGACCTGGATACTTTTTTTGTATCGGTTGAATTACTCAAACATCCTGAGCACAGGGGTAAACCTGTATTTGTAGGCGGCCGAGACAGGGGTGTGGTTACTTCCTGCAGCTACGAAGCCCGGAAATTTGGTGTACGCAGCGGAATGCCTTCCCGCAAGGCCATGCAACTTTGTCCGCAGGCAATTGTATTAAACTGGAGCCGGCATGAATACAGCAAATACAGCCGCTGGGTTACCCAAATCATTGCCGCTAAAGCGCCTCTTTTTGAAAAGGCATCTATAGACGAATTCTATATTGACCTCACCGGCATGCAGAAATTTTTTGATCCCCTGCAATGGACCATTGACCTGAGAGCGCAGATCATGAATGAGACCAAACTCCCCATTTCTTTTGGAATGGCATCTAATAAGATGGTGGCAAAAATAGCCACTGATGAGGCCAAGCCCAACGGATATTTACAGGTGCCTTTCGGAAAAGAAAAGGAATTTTTAGCACCCATGAAGGTGAGTAAGATCCCCGGTGTTGGCGAACATACTTACGAAGTATTGAAAGCCATGGGCATCTTAACCATCAAAAATATCGGCGAAAAAACCAGGGATGAATTAGAAGAGCGTCTTGGAAAATGGGGTGTTGATCTTTGGTACAAAAGCCAGGGTATTCACCTGGGCGCTGTAGCGTCTTATCAGGAAGCCAAATCGGTTTCTTCTGAGCATACTTTTGATGAAAATAAACTGGATATTGATTTTCTGAAAAGTGAATTGGTAAGGCTCACCGAAAAGATAGCTTATGAATTACGGCAGGATGGTAAAGTGGCCGGATGTGTTGCAGTTAAAATAAGGTATCACGATTTTGAAACTACGTCGCGGCAGACCACCATCCCCTATTCCTGTGCCGATGATGAAATTATTCCGGTGGTAAAAGAACTGTTTGATAAATTATACAGAAGAGGGGAGCCTGTGCGTTTACTCGGGGTTCGGTTGAGCGAACTGACCAACGATGCCATTCAAACCAATTTGTTTGAAGATGTGGAGCGTAAAACTGATCTGTATAAGGCGATCGACAATGTAAAAGACCGTTTTGGAAAAAATGCCTTGAACAGGGCTTCATCTTCAAAAAATAGGTGATGCCGGCTGCACCAGCTAAAAAATAAAATCGGGTTTACCTGTTCTTTGTCAATTGCTGTAAAAGCGCCCTGATATCTTTTGGCAAAGGAGCTTCCAGGTCAATCATTTTTCCATCTGCATCGGTAAATTTCAAACGATAGGAGTGCAGGGCAAGCCTGTTCAGCATGGGTCTTTCCTCCTCATCATGCTTACTTAGTTTGTAATTTTTTTTGATGGAAGAAAGCATAACAGGTTTCCCGTCTCCATACAATTCATCGCAGGCAAGCGGGTGGCCCATATTTTGGCAATGAACCCGGATCTGGTGTGTACGCCCGGTATGCAATTGAAACTGCAGCAATGAATATTTTTTATTTTCCTGAACAACTTCATAATCTGTTATGGAGGGTTTTCCCCTGCGGTGAACGATATACAAACCCTTTTGTACACCATGTTCAGCAATAGGAGCATCAATCGTTGCTTTTTTTGCAGCAGGAATCCCAAGTACAAGGCCCTGGTAATATTTTTCAATTTTTCTTTCTTCAAATAGTTGTGAAAAATATTTATGGGCAGTTTCGTTTTTAGCAAATAAAATAATACCACTCGTATCTTTATCTAACCGGTGTACGGTAAAAATATGTCCATACTTTTCTAATAAAATATCTTTAAGCGATGTTTGGGTTTGCTCCCGGTCGGGGATAGATAATAAACCCGCAGGTTTATTAACGGCAACAAAAGAATCATTTTCAAAAATAATGGCACCCCCTAATCCCCTGAAGGGGAAATTAGCTCTTTTAGTATTTGTTGAATCGGACAAATGAGGACGGTTTATTTCTTTTTGGAACTGTTCATGTATTTCAGCAAACGGATTTCTTTTTCACTCAGGTAACGCCACTTGCTTCGTTCAACATTTTTCTTGGTAAGGGTTGCATACATCACCCTGTCCAATCCCTTCACGTCATAGCCCAAATGCTCAAATATTCGGCGCACAATGCGGTTGCGGCCACTGTGCAGCTCAATACCAATAATGGATTTGTCTTTGGTGTCGGCATAAGCCAGGCTATCGATCAAAATTTCACCGTCTTCCAGTTTAAGACCTTTTACAATTTTGTCGAAGTCGCCTTTTGTAAGCGGCTTATCCAGTTTTACTTCGTAAATTTTTTTTATTTCGTAGCTGGGATGAGAAAGCTTTTGGGTAAGGTCACCGTCGTTGGTCAACAACAAAACACCCGACGTGTTTCTGTCTAAACGGCCAATGGGATACACCCGTTCAGTAGTTGCCTGTTTAATCAACTGCAACACCGTTTTTCTTCCTTGTGGATCATCTGTAGTGGTAATATAATCTTTGGGTTTATTCAATAAGATATAAACCAGGTTTTTGGTGACAAACAATTTTTTGGTATTGTAAATGATCTCGTCTGTTTCCTGCACTTTATAACCCGGTTCTTTAATGATCTCCCCGTTTACTTTTACCTTACCGGTATTTATATATTCTACTGCATCTCTGCGTGAGCAAACACCGCAATGCGCCATGAATTTATTCAACGGCATGATACCGGTTGGTACATTATCATTGGCTGCTATAGCCTTAGCCGATTTTTGATTGGGCGTTTTAGCGGTGCCACGCGGTTTTAAAACCTCCGGGTCATTATTTATGATCGATTGCTTTTTGCCAATTGCCAATTGCTCATGGCCGGTTACCAATTTGCCTTTTAAATTATCTGCGGCTTTGGTGGCCATGCCGCCTTTTTTTGCCTGCCTGGCTGCGTATTCTTCTTTCTTTTTTTCTTCAAAAAAAGCATTTCGGTCTTTACGGTACTTTTTCTTTTCCTGGCGGAATTCTTCCTTAATTACGCTGTTTTTTTTCTTTTTTTGAAATTTCTGGAATGGCGACTGGCTCATGGTAGAAAGGTTATGCTGTTTTACAACAGTAGTGAGCGGCAAAGATATAGTTTTCTAGGGGCATTATTTGGTGGTTCACCCCAATAGGGTAGCTCACCGAAAAAAATCAAAAAAAGCCATTCCGTTGGGAACAGCTTTATTAACATCAGGGATTTATTTATTTTAGACCTCTAATCTGCCTTCACGATTTCTACCTTCACCATGTTTACCTTCATGGTTTTTCTTCATCTCCTCTTTTTTCTTCAGTTGCTCAGGCGTTAAAATTTTATTATGTTGTGCTTTTGCATCGGCTTTTAAAGCCATCATTTGTTCTTTTTTCTGTTCACGGCTCAATGATTCATTATTTTTTAGCGCTTCTGCCTTTGCCTGCATGGTCAAACGTTGTGCCTTCAATTTTGACACCTGCTCATCCGATAAATGGAGGTTGGTTTTCATTTTATCCATGCGCTTTGCATAGCCGGCTTCTTTTTTTGCTTTAAGGTCGGTTTTAAATTGGGCCTGTTTTGCTTTCTGTTCGGCAGTTAACAATCCGTCCATTTTACCTTTCATTTCTTTATGGATGGCAGCCTTCCTGTCACGCATTTCCTTTACGGTAATGCTTTCATTCTTGTTAAGTTCCTGCATTTTTTTCCGGGAATCTTCCTGAATGGCTTTAGCCTGTGTTTTTTGTTCGGGAGTAAAATTCAATTTCTTGACCATCATTCCCTTTTTGTGCATCTGATGATGACCTCTTTTGCCCATGTTGTCCTGCGCATTTGCTGAAAAGTTCAGTGCAAAGATGGTAATGAGGGGAATTATTACTTTTTTCATGTCTCTTTATTTATGTTGTTTAATAATAGACTGAAAACGGGAACAGGGGTTTAAAAGGGGGTTGTTAAAGAAATAGAAATATTATTTTTTATTGGCCAGCTGCCCGCATGCTGCATCAATATCCTTACCCCGGCTTCTTCGTAAGCGCACATTAACACGGTGTTTGACTAAATAATCGGTGAACTGCTGGGTTTTATCTTCATCCGGTTTCATAAAAGAGGCATTGTCGATCGGGTTGTATTCTATTACGTTAACTAAATGGGTTGGGATTTGCCGGTAGATCTTAATCAAATCTTCTGCATCCTGCAAAGAATCATTTACATCTTTAAATAAAATGTATTCCAGCGTGATGTCATTCTTCGTCTGGTTATAAAAATAATTGAGTGCTTCAATCAACACGGCAATACTATTGCTTTCATTAATGGGCATGATGGCATCCCGCTTTTTATCTGTAGCAGCATGAAGAGACAAAGCCAGGTTAAACCGCACTTTATCATCGCCCAATTGACGTATTTGTTTGGCTACACCCGCTGTGGAAACTGTAATTCTTTTCGGACTCATACCCAAACCATCATTCGAAGTTAATTTATCAATGGCCTGAAGTACGTTTTTATAATTGAGCAAAGGCTCACCCATGCCCATAAAGACGATATTGGTTAGTTTGGTATTGTATGCTTTTTCACATTGCTGGTTCAATAAAGCTACCTGGTCATAAATTTCATCAAAGTTGAGATTACGCTTGCGGTCCATATACCCGGTTGCACAAAATTTACAACTTAGGCTGCAGCCAATTTGAGATGACACACAGGCCGTTTGCCTTTTTTCAGTAGGAATTAAAACACCTTCCACAAAATGCCCGTCAAATGTCTTAAATCTTGATTTTAGAGTTCCATCACTGCTCACCTGGTTGGTATCAACTATGATAGCCGGAAAAGAAAAGCTTTCAGCTAATTTTAAACGTAATTCTTTGGATAAATTGCTCATGTCATCAAAATTCCGGGCGTTTTTTTTCCATAGCCATTCATAGGTTTGTATGGCCCTGAATTTTTTATCTCCGATAGATTCAAAATATTCTTTCAACTCGATAAGACTTAGCGTACGTATGTTTTTTACTACTGACATGCCGCAAAGGTACTGCCGGTACAGCTATTTTCTGTAATAATATCCTTTCGATAGCCGGTAATAATAGTTTGGCTGATAATTTGTAGCTTCCATATAAATATCCAGTCATGCGTAACAATTTTTCATTCTTAACAGCTTGTTTATTTTTTTCAATTGTAAACAGCAGTTGTAACTCAAAAGTGGAAACAGTACCCGTTGACGACTGGCCAACGGATTCAATCAGAACATTAAAAAGCGGTTTACATTTTCCCTGGGAGATCTTATGGGGTAAAGATGACCATATCTGGATGACAGAAAGAGGCGGTAAGATCAGCAAGATTGATCCAAAAACAGGTAATATTATTTTCTCTGCATCCATACCGGAAGTGATTAGCAATGGTGAAGGTGGATTACTGGGAATGGTGCAGCATCCGGGCTTTTTAACGAATGGATTGATTTACGTTGCATACAATTATAATAACGGTGCCAATTACAGGGAAAAACTGGTACAGATGAAATTTGAAAACGGAGCCTTGCAACCTTTGTTAACATTGATAGAAAACCTTCCTGCAGCAAGCATTCACAACGGCTCCCGGCTATGGATAACCGGTGAGGCCAGCCCTTTTATTTTTATGACAACAGGCGATGCGGCCAATCAACCTAATGCGCAAAGCACGTCATCACTTTCGGGAAAAGTTTTACGGTTTAACCTGGATGGAAGTATTCCGGCTGATAATCCATATACAGGCTCTCCGATCTGGAGTTTTGGACATCGTAATCCACAGGGCCTGGTTGTGGTAAACGGGAAGATCTATGCCAGCGAACATGGCCCAAATATTGAGGATGAAGTGAATATCATTGAAAAAAACCGAAATTATGGCTGGCCATCAGTTATGGGACCATGCGACCAACCGGGCGAACAAACATTTTGTACCACCAATAACATAAAGGAACCAGTTTGGAGCAGCGGCGGCAGTACCATTGCTGTTTGCGGTTTGGACTATTACAACAACAACCGAATCCCCGCATGGCAAAATAGTTTATTAATGTGTACGCTGAAAGATGCAAGTTTGCGGGTACTTACTTTAAGCAACGATGGCCTTTCTGTTATAAACCAGCAAATAAAGTTTAAAAATCGGTTTGGAAGGATCCGGGATATTTGTATTTCGCCTGCAGGCAGGGTTTATCTGTGCACCAGTAACGGAGCCAATGCGGATGTACTGGTAGAAATTTCTAAACCTTAGCCATATCTTTGCTAAGGTAATAGTCCAATATAAATTAGTGTAAAAGAGTGATTATATTTACGTCTTTCAGGGAAGGATATAAATACATTCAGGCAATGATTGCCGGGAAACCTGGTAAAAGATATTGGCAGGGCAACTAAAAAAATAAGATGCAAATAGCTTACGTAATAGATGCAATAAGAACGCCTATTGGGAAATATGGCGGATCCTTAAGTGGAGTAAGACCGGATGATCTGCTGGCGCATGTTATCAGTGTTTTGGTAAAAAGAAATACAAGCATTGATGTAGATGCTATTGAAGATGTAATCGCCGGTGCGGCAAACCAAAGTGGCGAAGATAACCGAAACGTTGCCCGAATGGCGGCTTTACTGGCAGGCTTGCCACCTTCTGTTGCCGGCAATACGGTAAACCGTTTATGTGCAAGCGGTTTGCAGGCTGTTATGGATTGTGCCCGTGCCATTGCCTGCGGCGATGGCGAATTAATGATTGCCTGTGGTGTTGAAAGTATGAGCAGGGCGCCATACGTGATGCCTAAAATGACCAGTGCTTTTGCCCGGGATCCACAGGTCGTTGATACCACGCTGGGCTGGAGGTTTGTAAATAAACGGTTGGCAGAAATGTACTATCCTTACGGTATGGGCGAAACGGCAGAGAATATTGCCAAACGCTGGAACATCAGCCGTCATGCCCAGGATGAATTTGCTTTTGAAAGTCAACAGAAATATGCAAGAGCGCTGGCAGCAAATAAATGGCAGGATGAGATCACGCCTATACAGGTACAGGTAGGAAAAGAGGTATTTGATTTTGAAAAAGATGAACATCCGCGTTTATCGGGTTTAGAGAAACTGGGAATGTTAAAACCGGCTTTTGCAAAAGAAGGCACGGTAACTGCCGGAAACAGCAGTGGAATAAATGATGGCGCAGCAGCCATGTTACTGGCAAGTGAAGCTGCGGTTAATAAATATAACCTGAACCCGATGGCCAAAATTGTAAGTATGGCTGTTGCAGGAGTTGACCCTGCCATTATGGGGATTGGCCCCGTACCCGCTACCAACAAGGCTTTGGAGCGGGCAGGTTTGCAGGTGGCCGACCTGGATTTGATTGAACTCAATGAGGCCTTTGCATCTCAATCCATTGCCTGTATTTACGACCTGGGATTGGATTTAGAGAAGGTAAATGTTAACGGTGGTGCTATCGCCCTTGGTCATCCGCTTGGATGCAGTGGCATTAGGATTTCCACCACCTTATTATATGAATTAAAAAGACGTAAAGCCAAATACGGCCTGGCAACCATGTGTGTTGGGGTAGGACAGGGTGCAGCGATCATTTATGAGAGCCTATAGATTTTTTAAATGATCGGCCAGTTTCTCAAAAGCCACAATTTCCTGTTTACCCGCTGCTAAATTTTTAACCCTGCAATTTTTTTCGCCTATTTCCTTACTGCCAATGATGATCACAAAAGGAATATTCTTCTTCTCGGCGTAAGTAAACTGTTTATCTATTTTTGCGGCTTCGTGGTACAATTCACAAGCTATGCCGCCGCTCCGCAATTGTTGTAGGATACCAAAAGCAAACAGGCTCTCCGCTTCTCCCATATTTAAAAACAACGCCCGGGTACTTACCTGTACATCTCCAGGAAATAAATTCAATTCTTCCAGCACATCATAGATCCGGTCAACACCAAAACTGATACCAACTCCCGGAATACCGGGAACGCCAAACAAACCGGTAAGGTTATTATAGCGGCCACCACCGCCAATACTGCCCATTTTTACTTCGGCGGGTGCCTTGGCTTCAAAGATAATACCGGTGTAATAATTTAAGCCACGCGCTAAAGTAAAATCAATGCTGAGATGTACGTTTTTGGATTGGGTACATAAAAACGCTATTTCATCAATTCCGGCTTTGCCGGTTTCCATGGAACCTACCAGGGAATTTATTTGTGTAAGTTTCTCCTCATTGGTTCCGGCGATATGGAGGTATGACTCAATGATCTTTATTTGTGCATTGTGTAAACCCCGCTGCTGTAATTCTTCTTTTACTTTTTCGAGCCCTATTTTATCTAATTTGTCTATAGCAATGGTAATATCAATCAGTTTTTCGGCGGCACCACAAAGTGCTGCAAGTGCTACCAATATCTTACGGCTGTTGATCTTTAATTTGTAGTTTGTTAACCCAAGCTGAACAAAAACTGCATGATAAATATTGGCAAGTTCCACTTCATTTATTAATGAATAACTGCCAACCACGTCGGCATCACATTGTGTAAACTCACGGTAGCGGCCTTTTTGAGGCCTGTCGGCACGCCATACGGGTTGTATTTGGTAACGTCTGAACGGGAACGTGAGTTTGGTATGGTTCATGGCTACATACCTGGCGAAGGGAATGGTGAGGTCATATTTTAAAGCACGTTCGGTAATATCCGCACTGCTTTTCCCTTCCAGCAGTTTTTCAAAACCGGCTTTCGATTTTTCAATATTCTTCTCGTTGTTAATGCCGTTGTTTAATATTTTAAAAATAAGTTTATCGCCTTCATCTCCATACTTACCCATCAGGGTATCTAAATTTTCCATGGCCGGGGTTTCCAGTGGTTGAAAACTGTACAACGCAAAAACATGGCGGATAACAGAAAAAATATAATCCCGCTTTCTGACTACGTCTGCCGAAAAATCCCTGGTGCCCTGTGGTATGGATGGTTTATGACTCATGCGTTCCTTTTCTCCTGTTTGGTATATTTATGGATAATGCTTTCGCAATTGTTGCTGATGATTTCAAATACTTTGCGGTAGTCTGTTTCCGGTCCGTTCCAGGGGTCGGGCACATCTCTTTCTTCACCTGGGAATGATTCCTCTAAAAACAAACTTACTTTATTTGGATCAAATTTATTTTTTCCGATCCTCTTCATATCATCCAGCACATCTTCGGCCATGGCATACAGTAAGTCAAAAGCTGCAAAGTCATCGGCTGTAAATCTCCTGCTTCGTTGATCGTCGATATGGATCCCATGTTCACCAGCCACCTTAATGCTCAGCTCATGCGGTGGTTCGCCCGTGTGGTAACCATTTGTACCAGCGCTTTCAATCTGCCAGTTCAACCCGGCTTTTAACGCTTTATACTGTAAAATTCCTTCGGCCAGCGGGCTTCGGCAGATATTACCCAGGCATACCATCAAAATTTTCATGCGGTAAAGATAGTTTGCTGAAATGAATCTGCAATTGCCAATTGCTTATTGCCTGTAGCCTATTGGTTTATGGAATCTGCAAACAATAGCATCTCCATACTGAACACGGCGCCGGTTTTGATTTGATTTTATTTTATTCATTCAAAACCAACCATTATGAACAGCAACCAGATATTGAAAACGGATATCCTCGACATCATTTTCGAAAATCGCAATAAAGCTTACGGAGCTTATACGTTACGTAAGTTTTATCACAACCGTTTAAAACAAGCATTGGGTTTTATGCTGCTACTGGCGATAGCCTTTGCCATGTTTACGCTTTTGCCCGAAAAGCAAAGGGAGCTAATCACCAGCCCTTATACATTTGATGAAGCTGAATTTACGGATATCATTACTGAACCTGAAAAGCCGGTTAAAAAGCTGCAACCTGAAAAACCGGTTGTAAGCGCACCAACACCCGGAAATCAAAAACGATTTACCAGTAATCCGGTAGTTGTTTCGGACGTAGTTAAAACAGATAAATTAAGTACCATTTTGGAGACAGACGTTATCAGTACCGTAAATATCACTGCAAAGGTTCCTGGGCCTCCGATTGTGCAACCTGTAAAATCTGACCCTGTTATTGGCGGCACTGAAAAGGGTATCGTTAAAACAGACAAAACATTGCCGATGGATGTTGATGCGGTTGACGTTGTTCCCGCTTTTCCCGGTGGAATGAATGCATTGAAAAAATTCCTGGAACGAAACCTGCAAAATCCTTATGACCTGGAAAATGGCGAAACCATCCAGGTTAAAGTACGGTTTGTGGTTAATTATGATGGCAAACTGCAAAGTTTTGTTACTGTGCAGGATGGAGGAGAAGAATATAATAAAGAAGTAATTCGGGTACTGAAGAAAATGCCGGATTGGCTGCCGGGTAAATCAAAAGGAGAAAACGTATCGGTATATTATATTATTCCAGTAAAGTTTGTCATGTCTAACTGATTATCCGTAATTATTTTAGTATTTTCACAACTCTTGATTGTTGAATAACCTAACATGTTTTAATATAAATTGTAATATGGCATTAGAAGAATTTGAGAAAGAAGAAATAAGTGAAAGGGAAAAAGGGTATATCCGGATGCGAAGTATCATGGATTACGGTATGGGGTTGCTATGGACCGGAATGGGGGTATTTATCCTTTTTATCAGGAAATTTAGCGCTGACCTGGCGGAAAGATATGACTCAACTTCGTTTAAAATATTTGGTATTGTTTGTGTCATTTATGGATTATTCCGGGTGTACAGGGGTTATCAGAAAAAATATTTAAAAGATAGATGAACAGGAGAAATTTAAAACAAACCATCGTATCCGGAACCTGTTTTTTTATTGCACTTTTTTTTATACACGGGTGTAACGGACAAATGGATAATCCCGGAGATACGGTGGAAAGCGGAACCATACATATCAGTGTTGATGAATCTTTTAAACCTGTTATGGAAGAACAGATCAGGGTTTTTGAACAATCCTATCCGGAAGCGCATATCATTGCAGCATATAAAACCGAAGCAAGCTGTTTTAAAGATCTATACAAGGATACCTTAAACCGGATGATTATTGTTACCCGGGGGTTGCGGGATGAGGAAGATGTTTATTTTAAGGATACGCTAAACTATTTTCCCCGTTGGGATAATATTGCGAATGACGCGATTGCTGTTATCGTAAACAGTAAAAGCACCGATACACTTTTTACGCTTGAAAGATTAAGAGACCAACTTTCAGGAAAGATCAACCGGGATCAGAAAATTGTTTTTGATGGATTAAATGCAACGAGTACAGTACGCTTTGCCATGGATAGTATACTAAAGGGTTTACAATTTGACACGACCGTGGTTCAGGCAGTGAAAAACAGCCGGGAAGTAATTGATTATATTGCTAAAGGTGAAAATGCAATTGGGTTGGTTGGTATCAGCTGGGTAGGCAATCCGGAAGACAGTGCCCAGGTTAATATGTTAAGGGAAATAAAAATTGCTTATGTTTCCTGCTCGGTTTGTGATGATGAGCCATTTGTAAAGCCAATGCAGGCGAGCATTTTAACCAGGCGCTATCCTTTGGTACGTGGTTTGTATTACATACTAAAAGAAAATTACAGCGGTTTGGGTACGGGCTTTGTAAATTTCTTGAACCAGGAAAGAGGACAGTTGATCTTTAAAAGAGCATACTTAGGTACCAGGATGGATTTTGGAGTGAGAAAAGTCAGGATTAACCAAAAATTGTAAAACATTATCAGGATTTAAACATAAAGTAGTTGAAAAATTAATATTATTGTAAAGAATAAAACAGCAAAAAAAATGAAGCCTTCAAAATTTATACTTTTTCTTTTAAGCAGTTTCCTGGCAATTAATTTTAGTAATGCACAGAGCATTGACGACGGCAGGAAATTGATGTACTATGAAAAATTCATCAGTGCAAAAAATGTATTTCAGCAGTTGGTTACCGCAAATCCAAATGATGACGTAGCAGCTTATTGGCTGGGGCAATCACTGATTGGAGCCGATGAAGATAAAAATGTTGCAGGTGCCAGATCTATATACGAAAAAGGATTGGCTGCCAACCCAAATAGTGCTTTGTTGAATGCAGGCATGGGACATGTGGAATTACTGGAAGGTAAAATCCAGCAGGCACGCAGTCATTTTGAAACAGCTATCAGTTTAAGCGACAAGAAAAATCCCGTAGATGTGTTAGATGCTGTTGGTTTTGCCAATGGAGATTTTGATTCTAAATTGGGCGACGCTGCTTATGCTGTTGAAAAACTAAAACATGCTACCGCTACCAAGCGCTTTAAAGATGCTAAAGTCATGACTGACCTGGGTGATGCCTACCGTAAGCTGGGTGATGGCGGCAATGCGCAGCTTTCTTACGAGGAAGCATTAAGAATGGACCCGAATTATGCGAGGGCAAAATTCCGTATCGGCAGAATATACCAGTCCCAGGGACGCAGCCAGGAAGCGATCTATTTAAAATATTATAATGATGCCATTGCATTGGACCCCGCTTATACCAAGGTTTACTTTTACCTGTATCAATATTTTTATGAAACAGATGTAACCAGGTCGGGAGAATATTTAAACAAGTATTTAAATGCAAAAGGTGAAACAGACGAACCAAGATCTTGTTTTATGCGGGCCCAGATGAAATTTGCCGAAGGGTTATTTGCCGAGGCACTTACCGCAACAGATTTATGTATTGCTGCCAAACCGGATCCATATCCCAATTTATATGGTGTTAAAGCTTATGCCGCTTTTAAGCTTGGAGATTCGGTAGCTGCGAAATCTGCATTTGACATGTATTTTAAAAAGCAGCAACCGGATAAGATCGGAGTTAGGGATGCTATTACTTTTGCAGCAGTGCTACTCAAATTTCCCGGTAACGAAGAACTTGCGAGTACCTACATTGAAAAGGCGGTTGCGTTAGACACAACCGAAAGTGGTAAAGTGAGTCATTTAAAATCAATTGCCGCTATTTATGATGACAAAAAAGAATTTGCTAAAGCAGCTGATTGGTATAAAAAAATTATAAGTATTAAAAAAGAGCCTTCAAAAACAGACATTTATAGTGCGGGCATAGGGTATTACAGAGTTGGTATGTATAATGAGGCTATCGAAATGTTTGATCTTTATTCTCAGAAATTTCCGGACGATATTTTTGGATATTACTACAAAGGCGGAGCCCAGGCCGGTATTGATACTACCATGGAATTGGGATTGGCCTATCCTACCTACACCAAGGCTGTTGAAGTAGGTGAAAAATATCCCGATAAGTCAAGAATTTTGACGCTTTTAAAAGGCAGCTACAGGTTTTTGATCATCTATACTGCTAATATTTTAAAAGATAAGGAGTTGGCCCTGGGGCATTGTGAGAAAATGTTATTAGTAGATCCGGCCGATGTGGAGTCTATTAGTATCAGAGAATCAGTTTCAAAAATGAACCAAAAAAAGCCAAATCCGCCTAAAACCCCAAATCCGCCTAAAAAGTAAATTAATTTTCACCATAAAAAAACCCCGTTATTAAACCGATAACGGGGTTTTGTTTTCTAAGCTATTGAATATTGCTGCTGCTGCCTTATTTTTGTTGCAGGTTATACTTATATGTTATGCAATTTTTCTTTTTACAGGCTACCGATGTAAATAATGCGGCAAATTACCTGCCCATTGGCCTTCAAATGCTTTTTGCAGTCGGATTAATTGCGACCATCATCATTCTTTCAAACTGGCTTGGTCCAAAAAGAGCCACTACGGATAAGTTGCAGAATTTTGAAAGCGGTATTGAAATAAGGGGAAATGCACGCCAGCCGATGGCGGTTAAGTATTTCCTGGTAGCTATTTTATTTGTGCTCTTTGATGTGGAAGTGATATTCTTTTATCCCTATGCTGTAAATTTCAGAGAGTTGGGATGGAATGGTTTTGTAGCAGTGCTGGTGTTTGTCAGTTTATTTATAACAGGCCTGGTTTATATTTTTAAGAAGGGAGCTTTGAATTGGGAGGAATAAAGAATAACCAATTAGCAACCCTAATTTGCAAATTATCGGTAGCCAGTTTTTTTGAAACGAACTTAATTAATCGAATGTATGTCTCGTCCGGTACAATTTAATAATCACGTAAAATTCGACGGTATACCCGAAGGATATATGGGAGAAGGTTTTATGGCAACTAATTTTGAAAAAGTGGTTAGCCTTGCCCGTAAAAATTCCATCTGGCCCCTGCCATTTGCAACCAGTTGCTGTGGCATCGAATTTATGGCCACTGCTGCCAGTCACTATGACCTGGCAAGGTTTGGTGCCGAACGTATGAGTTTTTCTCCACGGCAGTGCGATCTGTTATTGGTGATGGGCACCATCGCCAAAAAAATGGGTCCTGTTTTGCGGCAGGTTTACCTACAGATGGCAGAACCACGCTGGGTTGTAGCCGTTGGTGCCTGTGCATCTTCGGGAGGTATATTTGATACCTATTCTGTTTTACAGGGCATTGACCAGGTGATACCGGTAGATGTTTATGTACCTGGTTGTCCGCCAAGACCGGAAGCGATCCTGGATGGGTTTTTAAAAGTTCAGGATCTGGTAAATGCGGAAGGATTAAGAAGAAGGCACAGCGATCAATATAAAGAATTATTGGCTGGATACGGAATACAATAGATTTGTTATTTTAGATTGTACATTTCGGATTTTCCCCGACCATACAAACTGAAAAAACAAAAATCGGCATTTGGTTTTGGGTTTAATAAAATCTAAAATCAACAATCTAAAATCTGAAATAAGGAATGGCTTTAACCAACGAAACGATTCAACAAAAGCTAACTGAAAAATTCCCTGATCAATTATCCGATTGGCAGGTGCCATACGGTATGCTCACTTTTACGGCTCCAAAGGACCTGAATTTAAAAGTACTTCAGTTTTTATATGATGATGTGGAATTAAGGTTTCAGTTCTTAACCGATCTGCAGGCAGTACATTACCCCGAAAGGAGAGGAGAGGAGTTAGCTGTTGTTTATCACCTGCACAACCTGGTTGACAATGTAAGGATACGGTTTAAAATATTTGCAGATATCGAAAAACCGGATGTGTTCAGTGCAACCGCTTTATATAAATCGGCTAACCATATGGAAAGGGAAACTTACGATTTTTATGGTGTTAACTTTTTGGGTCACCCGAACCTGATCAGGATCTTAAATGTTGAAGAAATGGATTATTTTCCGATGCGTAAAGAGTTTCCATTGGAAGATCAAAGCAGGATTGACAAAGATGATGAGATGTTTGGAAGGTGACCTCACCCCAACCCCTCTCCAAAAGGAGAGGGAACTGGAAGGTGACCTCACCCCTCCCGATAGCTATCGGGACTCCAAAATGAGAGGGAACTGGAAGATGTAGGCGAAGATTGTGTTTTATATTTTGGGATAAGGTACAGAAGTTGATGAAAGATATTCAAAGATGAATTGGAAGTTGTACATGTTTGGATATGTTTAATGCACCGCTCCTTCTCTGCAGGAGAGGGAGGGTGAGGTCGCTGAATAAGGCTGAAAAAGTACAAGTGAGTGACACAACGATGTTGATAAAAGAATACATGTTAGGAACAAAAAATTAATTAAAACGTAAATAAAGCTTCGCCAGCTGGCGGATTTTGGGTATGGAACACATTTTATTACCGGAAGGAAGTATTGAGAAGCAAACCACCACGCTTAACCTGGGGCCTACGCACCCGGCAACGCATGGCGTGTTTCAAAATATCCTGGAACTGGATGGCGAACGCATTTTAAAATCTGTTTCCACGATTGGTTATATCCACCGGGCGTTTGAAAAAATTGCCGAACGCAGGCCACTTTACCAGATCACCCCTTTGACCGACAGGCTGAATTATTGTTCATCTCCCATCAACAATATGGGTTGGCACATCACCTGTGAAAAATTATTGGGATTAACCTTACCTAAAAGGGTAGACTATTTAAGGGTGATCATTATGGAACTGGCCAGAATTTCGGACCACCTGATCTGTAATTCCATTGTGGGTGTGGATAGTGGCGCATTCTCCGGATTTTTATACCTGATGCAATTTCGCGAACTGATCTATGAAATATATGAAGAAATATGTGGTTCCCGCCTTACTACTACTATTGGTCGTATTGGCGGTTTTGAAAGGAATTTCACGCCTGCAGCATTCGAAAAACTCGAAAAATTCCTAAAGGAATATCCCGGCCAGTTAAAAGAATTCGAAAACCTTTTTACCCGTAACCGGATATTCATGGATCGAACAATTGGTTGCGGACCTATATCTGCAGCGCGTGCATTAAACTACGGCTTCACGGGTCCAAACCTGCGCGCTGCCGGTGTTGATTATGATGTACGGGTTCATACGCCGTACAGCAGTTACCAGGATTTTGACTTTACCGTTCCGGTTGGCACAACGGGCGACTGTTATGATCGTTTTTTGGTACGCAACGAAGAAATGTGGCAGAGCCTGAGCATCATTCAACAGGCCTACCAGAAAGTACAGGAATTTAAAGGTGCCGATGCTGAAGTGTTTCATGCCGATGCACCTGCGTATTATTTACCTGAGAAAAAAGATGTGTATACTAAAATGGAAGCACTCATCTATCATTTTAAGATTGTGATGGGCGAAACGGAAATGCCGGTTGGCGAAGTATATAGTTCTGTGGAGGGCGCCAATGGCGAACTGGGTTTTTACCTGGTCAGTGACGGAGGAAGAACACCTTACCGTTTACATTTCCGCAGGCCCTGTTTTATTTATTACCAGGCCTTTGAAGAGCTGGTTAAAGGCGGTATGCTGAGCGATGCAGTAATAACCATGAGTAGTTTGAATTTGATTGCGGGGGAGATGGACGCATAATAAATTGACGATTTCTGATTGACGATTGCAGATTTGCCGTCAATCTAAAATCTAAAATCTAAAATCTAAAATCGGATGATTTCTTTTAATGAGGACAGTTTAAAAAAGGTTAACGAGATCATCAGCCGTTATCCCGAAGGCAAACATAAAAGTGCCTTACTGCCGGTTTTACATTTGGCACAGGAAGCGTTTGGTGGTTGGCTGGATGTACCGGTTATGGATTACGTGGCTACTGTTTTAAAAATTGAACCCATCGAAGTTTACGAAGTGGCCAGTTTTTACAGCATGTATAATTTACAGCCGGTTGGTAAATATTTGTTTGAAGTGTGCCAAACGGGGCCCTGCATGATCAGTGGCTGCGATGATATCATTGCATACATCAAAGAAAAACTGAACATTGGCGTTGGCGAAACAACAGCCGACGGGATGTTTACCTTAAAAACAGTAGAGTGCCTCGGTGCCTGCGGATATGCGCCGATGATGCAACTGGGAAAAATTTATAAAGAACATTTAACCAAAGATAAAGTGGATGCCATTATTGCGGAGTGCAGGGCAAAAGCGAATTAAGGATGAAGAATTTATTGACCATATGGTGCTTATTTGTTGTGGTTTGCAGCCAGGCACAACCTGCCCCACCCATGCGGGGATCTGATGAGGAAAAATTAATAAATACAAGTAAAGAGTTCCATCAAACATTAATTAATAAGAAAATAAGTTCTATAAATCAACAAACGGATAAAGCGTTAAGTTATGGCCATAGCAACGGCTGGATTGAAACAAAAGCAGACATGATGAAAAACCTGGAAACAGGTTATATCATTTATCAAAGTTTTAGCGAAGACAGTATTTCGGTTTCGATGAATGGCAACATGGCAAGTGTTCGGTTTATTGCAGATATAGAAGCAACTGTAAAGGAAACCGCGGGAAATTATCATTTAAAAGTGCTGGAAGTGTGGACAAAGAAGGGAAATCGCTGGGTATTATTTGCCAGGCAGGCTTTGAAAGCCCCCTAATTCCGATTGCTATCGGAAACCGAAGGGGGACTTTTGAGTCATAAAATTTTTGGCACTTTTTAATGGACAGTTACAGATGGAATAGTAATGAATATAGAAAAAAATATTTTATAAAACTTAATAACCTTCCCTTTTGGGGGGAGTAGAAGGGGGCCATATGAGTAGAAAATTATTATTAGAAAAAGCACATGTTGAAGGCATTCGTACCTACGAAGTCTATCGCCGTGAAGGTGGCTACCGAAGTGTGGAGAAAGCTTTAAAAATGGCCCCTGCAGATATTACAGAAGAAGTAAAGAAGAGTGGCTTAAGGGGCCGTGGTGGTGCAGGTTTTCCTACCGGATTAAAATGGAGTTTCCTGGCAAAGCCCGAAGGCATTCCCCGCCACCTGGTGGTTAATGCAGATGAAAGCGAACCCGGTACTTTTAAAGACCGGTACCTGATGGAGTTTATTCCGCACATTTTAATTGAAGGAATGATCGTTTCTTCTTTTGCACTTGGTTCCAATGTTTCCTACATATATATACGGGGTGAGTATGCCTGGATAGTTGATATTTTAGAGGAAGCCATTGCAGAAGCCAAACAAAATGGGTTCCTCGGTAAAAATATTTTAGGTAGCGGTTTTGATTGTGAAATTTATTTGCAGCGTGGTGCCGGTGCATATATCTGCGGAGAAGAAACGGCATTATTGGAATCTCTCGAAGGTAAGCGTGGTAATCCAAGGATCAAGCCACCGTTCCCCGCTGTTAAAGGTGTTTGGGACAGGCCAACAGTTGTAAATAATGTGGAGACCATTGCAGCAGTTGTACCAATCATTAATGAAGGTGGTGTTGAATATGCAAAGATTGGAATCGGAAAAAGTACGGGTACCAAGTTAATGAGTGCCTGTGGTAATATTAACAGGCCCGGTGTGTATGAAATTGATATGACCATCTCTGTTGAAGAGTTTATTTACAGCGTTGAGTATTGTGGTGGCATTGCCAATGGAAAACAGTTAAAAGCCTGTATCCCCGGAGGTTCGTCGGTTCCTATTCTTCCGGCTAATTTATTATTAACCACAGCCGGCGGAGAAAAAAGATTAATGAATTACGAAAGTCTTAGTGACGGCGGCTTTGCAAGCGGCAGTATGATGGGCTCGGGAGGATTTATTGTGTTGGATGAAGATCAATGTGTGGTAAAACACACCTACACGTTGGCCAGGTTTTACCGTCATGAAAGTTGCGGACAATGTTCGCCATGCAGGGAAGGAACAGGCTGGATGGAAAAAATATTATTGAATATTGAGAACGGAAAAGGCAGGATGAGTGATATAGACCTGCTTTGGGATATTCAAAGAAAAATTGAAGGAAATACAATTTGCCCATTGGGCGATGCAGCGGCCTGGCCGGTTGCGGCGGCCATCAGGCACTTCAGGGATGAGTTTGAGTGGCACGTACTGAACCCCGCCGAATGTTTAAAAAAGAATTATGGTTTGGCACACTACGCCGATCCGGTTCACGTACCAGTTTTAAGTTAATAAGGCATGAAAAGAATAGCAATAATATGTTTACTCAGTTTTTTTGTGAAGGCAGGTTTTTCACAAAATGGGGTTAACTATTCCAACACAAAGAAAGGACAGCTATACGTATTGTGGGGTTGGAACAGGGATGTTTACACTAAAAGCAATTTAAGTTTAAAAGGAAATGATTATGATTTTAAATTAAAAAAAGTAGTTGCCCATGACAGGCCAACCAAAGTTAGTTTTAAGGATTACCTGCGACCCGATAGATTTACGATACCTCAAACTAATTTTAGAATAGGTTACTTCATTCGTAAAGATCTGGCGATCTCCTTTGGTTTTGATCATATGAAATATGTAATGGATACCGATCAAACGGTATTTATGAAAGGGTCTATTGACAGGGCAGGTGCTTTTAAAGGGGATTATGATGGTGAAAAAAAGTTAACGGCAGATTTTCTCAGCTTTGAACATACCGACGGATTAAATTATATTAATGTGGAAGTAGAGAAATATAACAACCTGTATCATGCATCCACGGGTAAAATTATGGTGGATGCGTTGTTTGGTGCCGGGGCAGGCTTCTTAATGCCCAGAACTAATGTACATTTACTGAACTACGAGATCAGTGATCGCTTTCATGTTTCGGGTTTTGGTATAGCGCTGAAAGCAGGGATACAGGCAATTTTTTTTAAGCGCCTCATCATTAAACTGGAAAATAAATACGGCTATATAAATATGCCGGATATTGTGTTGCATAAAAAAGGAACGGCGGGGCAGGGAAAACAGGCGTTCTTTTTTACCGAATTTGTTGGTATGGTAGGGTATAGTTTTTCATTTAATAAAAAAATAAAAGAAAGAAAATAATACATAATAATGGCCGAAGAAGTAAAAAAAGAGGAGCCTGTAAAATTTAAAGTAACCATCGACAACATCACGATAGATGTTGAACCCGGTACTACGGTATTAAATGCAGCCAGGAAGATCGGTGGTGATGTTACGCCTCCTGCCATGTGTTATTACACTAAGCTGGAAGGTAGTGGGGGCAAATGCCGTACCTGTTTGGTGGAAATAGCTGCGGGTTCAACGGCCGACCCAAGACCCATGCCCAAACTGATGGCCAGTTGCAGAACGATGGTGATGGATGGTATGGTTGTAAAAAATATCACCAGCGAAAGAGTGGTGGATGCAAGAAATGGGGTAGTGGAATTTTTATTGATCAATCATCCGCTCGATTGCCCGATCTGTGACCAGGCAGGGGAATGTCATTTGCAGGACCTGGGTTACAATCATGGAAAGGAAGGCACCCGGTACGAATTTAAAAGAAGAACATTCGAGAAAGAAGATATTGGCCCCTTTATTCAATTGCATATGACACGATGTATCCTTTGTTATCGTTGTACATATGTAGCCGATCAAATAACGGATAAAAGGGTGCACGGTATTTTGGATCGTGGTGATCATGCCGAAATTTCAACCTATATTTCCAAAGCCATCGACAATGATTTTAGTGGTAACATGATCGATGTTTGCCCGGTTGGCGCTTTAACCGATAAAACCTTCCGTTTTAAAAACAGGGTTTGGTTTACCAAGCCCGTAGATGCGCACCGCAATTGCGAAAATCCCAAATGCTGCGGTAAAGCTACTTTATGGTTGCGTGGCGATGAAGTGTACAGGGTTACCGCCCGTAAAGATGAATGGGGTGAAGTGCAGAGTTACGATGGAAAGACGGGTTGGATATGCAACGCCTGTCGTTTTGATAAAAAGAAAACAAGCGATTGGGCTATTGAGGGATTAACAACCATTAGCCGACATTCGGTTATTGGTGCAAATAAATACCAGGCGCTGGAGATGCCGGCCGATACGATCAAAAAAGTATTACATGGCCGGGACCCTAAGTTATTAATGAATATTCATAATGTTAGTGATGTAAATAATCCCAACATTCATTTAAGTGAAATTGAACGGCCTGCACACATGAATGATTTTGAAAGATCGGGCGAGTTTATAAAAGGAGCAGGAGAATCAACGCAATGGGGTTTACCTAAAGAATAAAAAAAAGATTATGCTTTTAGCATTCAGTTTGGCTTTAATTATTGAGAAACTGGTTCTGATCATTATCGTGGTCATGGCCTCATTGGTTATTGCCATGTATGCTACCTATGGAGAAAGAAAAATTGCCGCCGTATTACAAGACAGGCGTGGGCCCAACCGTGCCGGGCCTTTCGGAATTTTACAACCCCTTGCCGACGGCTTAAAATTATTTTTTAAGGAAGAAATTATTCCGGACTTCTCTTCTAAATTCTTATTCATACTCGGACCTTCACTGGCCATGTTTACAGCCATTATGGCCAGCGCCATTGTTCCATGGGGAGATACCGTACATTTATTCGGCATCAATATTTCGTTACAGATCGCTGATGTTAATGTGGGAATACTCTACGTGTTTGCCGTGGTAAGTATGGGTGTGTATGGAATTATGATTGGCAGTTGGGCCAGCAATAATAAGTTTTCATTGATGGGCGGCTTAAGGGCTGCTTCCCAGATCATCAGCTACGAACTGGCCATGGGCATAACCATTATTGCATTGCTGATGGTAACCGGAACACTTAGTCTGAAAGAAATGGTGTTGCAACAACAAGCCGGTTATTGGAATATCGTTTACCAGCCACTGGGTTTTTTATTATTTTTGATTTGTTCATTTGCAGAATGTAACCGAGCACCTTTTGATCTTTCTGAAGCTGAAAGTGAGCTGATAGGAGGTTACCATACAGAATATTCCTCCATGAAATTGGGTTTCTACCTTTTTTCGGAGTATATCAATATGTTTGTCAGCAGCGTAATCATGGCAACACTGTTTTTTGGCGGATATGATATCCCGTTTGTGCAGGAAGCCAATTACGATCAAAACTGGATGGCGTTATTTGGGGTATTGGCGTTGATGGCTAAGGTGATCGGATTTATATTTTTGTTCATGTGGGTGCGCTGGACCATACCCAGGTTCAGGTACGATCAGTTAATGAACCTGGGTTGGAGAATTTTAATTCCGATATCTTTATTCAATATGCTGGTAACGGGTGCCATCATTTTGTTAAAACAAAATAACTGGCATTTTTAATGCCGGGTTAATAACATACAAAAAAAACTCCGCCAGGGCGGATTTGGTACATATGCAAGCATTAACAAACAGGTTAAAACAGGTGGATCGAAGGAAAATGAATTTCCTGGAACGGCTTTATCTGGTCGCCATTTTTAAAGGCATGCTGATCACATTCAGTCATATATTCAAAAAGAAACCAACGATCAATTATCCTGAAAAAACAAGGCCATTCAGCCCGGTTTTTCGTGGCCTTCATATTTTAAACAGGGATGAAGAAGGGCGTGAGAACTGTACGGCCTGCGGGTTGTGTGCAGTTGCCTGCCCGGCAGAGGCCATCACGATGGAAGCCGCAGAAAGGCAGCCCGGCGAAGAGAATTTATACAAAGAGGAAAAATATGCGGCCAAATACGAGATCAATATGCTGCGCTGTATTTTCTGTGGATTATGTGAAGAAGCTTGCCCTAAAGACGCGATCTATATGAGTGAAACCTTTGCGCCGGCAGATTATCAGCGCAAACAGTTTATATATAAAAAAGAAGAATTATTGATACCTCATCCCGTTAATGAACCTGATGCCTATAAAAAAGCATTGGGTAACCGGGTGAGAAGAGAAAATATTAACTAACCAAAACACCCTCCCCTTTCCGCAGGATGCTGCGCATGGGGGAGCAGGAGGGGCTTTATGAGCATTACAGAAATATTATTTTGGTGTTTATCCATACTGGCTTTGTTCGGCGCCGTTATGGTAGTAGCCAGTAAGAATCCGGTTCATAGTATCCTGTTTCTGATTGTAGTATTCTTTGCCATTTCCGGCCATTATATTTTATTGAATGCACAGTTCCTGGCCATCGTAAACATTATCGTTTATGCCGGGGCTATCATGGTATTGTTTTTATTTGTGGTGATGCTCATGAATTTAAATGCTGAATCTGAGCCTAAGAAACACCGGATGTTACAGTTTGCCGGGTTAATATCGGGAGGGTGTTTATTTCTGGTGATTATATCAGCATTGTCTGATTCAGAACAGGCTTCTCAGGTAGTGCAAATGGGTGGCGGAAACAGTGGCCTGATCAAAAACCTGGGTATGGTATTATTTAAAAATTATGTGTTGCCATTTGAGATCAGCTCCGTGCTGTTTTTAAGTGCAATGATCGGGGCCGTGTTGATCGGAAAAAAGGAAGGCCCCTCCAACCCCCCAAGGGGTAATTAGTCAGCGTTTGATTTGTAGATGGCCTTGTAAAACTAAATGATTGTGAAAAATATCTTAATAAAATAACAAAAGCAAACTTCCGCATTCCTCCTCCCCAGGAGGAGGGGCGAAGGAAGGCCTTATATTATGGAAATTAAATGGTACATCGGTTTGGCAGTTGCATTGTTTTGCACCGGAATTGTAGGGGTACTTACCCGTCGCAATTCCATCATTATTTTTATGTGCATAGAGTTGATGCTGAATGCGGTGAATTTATTGCTGGTAGCATTTTCAAAAATGCATGCTGCATCAGCCGTGATGCAATCAAATCCTGAAGTAGTAAGTGATGCACAGATATTTGTATTCTTCATCATGGTAGTGGCTGCTGCAGAAGTAAGCGTGGGACTGGCTATTATTGTGATGTTATACCGGAATACACATTCAGTAGATGTGAATTTCTTAAATAGATTAAAGAATTAATACCCCCAATCCTTCCAATGAAGGCCTGGGCAGCATCCTATTTTTAACAACTTAAATCTCGGCGAGGTTTAGGACAAAAGCCCCTTTGGGGGTTTGGGGTCTTATGAATAATGTCTTTCAATTGGTTTGGCTGATACCGGTGTTGCCTTTATTGGGTTTCCTCATTAATGGACTGGGCCGAAAGCAGGTTTCAAAAACAATGGCTGGTATAATCGGCTGCGGCACTGTGTTTGCTTCCTTTGTGATCAGCCTGCTTATTTTTATACAACTAAACAATGGCCATATTCCAAAAGATGCTTTTCACTATTTCGATTTTATAAATATTACCGCACTTAAAATTGGTTTCGATTTTCAAATCGATCAGCTTACTTCCATCTTCTTACTAATTATTACCGGTGTAGGCTTCTTAATTCATGTGTATTCAACAGCCTATATGCAGGATGAAGAACCTAAGGATTTTGCAAAGTATTTTTCGTTCTTAAACCTGTTTGTGTTCTCCATGTTGTTGTTGGTGATGGGTGCCAACTTTGTGATCATGTTCATCGGCTGGGAAGGTGTGGGGCTTTGTTCATACTTACTCATCGGTTTCTGGTTTAAAAATACCAGTTTTAATATAGCAGCAAAAAAGGCTTTCATCATGAACCGTATTGGTGATTTGGGTTTTTTGCTGGCTGTATTTTGGCTGATCTCAAAACTGGGTACGGCAGATTACCAGGAAGTTTTTGCTAATGTTTCTAAATTATCTGCTCCGGATATTACCGGCATCACGCTATTACTATTTGTTGGTGCCATGGGCAAGAGCGCCCAGATCCCTTTATACACCTGGCTGCCCGATGCGATGGCAGGTCCAACCCCTGTTAGTGCGTTGATCCATGCTGCAACGATGGTTACTGCCGGTATCTATATGATTGCCCGCAGCAATATCCTGTATACCATGGCGCCGGTTACACAAGGCGTTGTTGCGATAGTCGGTTTATCTACTGCCGTGCTTGCCGCAACCATTGCCTTAAAGCAAAATGATATTAAAAAAATATTGGCATACTCAACAGTTAGCCAGCTGGGTTATATGTTTTTAGCATTGGGTGTTGGAGCTTATACCGGTGCCGTGTTTCATGTAATGACACATGCATTTTTTAAAGCATTGCTATTCCTTGGTGCAGGTAGTGTTATTCATGCCATGCGTGGCGAACAGGATATCCGTAATATGGGCGGACTGAAAAAATACATGAGCATCACGCATATTACTTTCCTGCTGGCCTGTTTGGCGATTGCAGGCATGCCGCCATTTTCGGGTTTCTTTTCCAAAGATGAAATTTTAGCCGGGGCATTCGCCAGGTCGCCATTACTCTGGGGCGTTGGCGTTGCCGGCGCCATCATGACGGCTTTTTATATGTTCCGTCTGTATGCCATGACCTTCCTTGGGAAATTCAGGGGTACAACAGAACAGGAACATCACCTGCACGAAAGCCCAAAAGCCATTACGATACCGTTGATCATCCTGGCGATACTATCCGTTTTCGGCGGATGGATCGGGATACCTGAAATTTTTATGCATGGCGGACACCGGCTCGAATCATTCCTGGCACCGGTTTTTGCACAAAGTAATGCCTTAGCAGAAAAGCATCATTTATCGCATGCAACAGAATATATGCTGATGGGTATTTCTGTTGGTGCAGCATTGGTGGCTTTGGTTTATGCCTGGAACAAATTCAGCAATCCCGATAGCTATCGGGACAAAAAAACGGATGCTGTTGAAACCGGTCTGGGGAAAGTACTGGAAAACAAGTGGTATGTAGATGAACTGTATGATTCCCTCATTGTAAAACCTGTTCTGTCTATTGCAAAATATTTTAATAATGTGATTGAGAATAAAGGCATTGATGGTTTGGTAAATGGGGTAGGTAAGGCAGTTATTTACAGCAGTCGACAGATCCGTCTATTACAATCGGGCCAGGTAGGTACTTATGTTTTGATGATGGTGTTGGGTATTTTGATATTTTTTATTATTCAATTGTTTTTGTAATTAGAAGATATGGACGCGAAAGATTTTTGGATAACATTCCCCGAATTATTGATCTGGTTCCCGCTGGTAGCTGGGCTGCTGGCATTTATCATACGTAAGGAGAAAACAGTTAAGAACTGGGCCGTACTGGCTTCACTGATCACGCTGGCCATATCCATGGTAAGCCTGGTGTATGCTGATAATACCAAACATTTTTACCTGAATAATGTAAGTTATTTCTGGTTAAAATATTTGGGAAGCAACTTCAGTATTGGCCTGGATGGTATGGGGCATATGTTGACGGCTTTAACGGCGATATCTTTTTCTGTAATCATCCTGGCGACTTATAATACAACTTATAAAAATGTAAATGTTTTTTATGGCTTAATGTTATTAACGCAGGCTGGATTAATGGGCGTATTTACTGCCATGGATCTGCTGGTATTTTATTTCTTTTGGGAACTCGCTGTTATCCCGGTTTATTTTTTATGCAGCCGCTGGGGTGGTGAAAAAAGGATCCAGGCAACTTTTAAATTCTTCGTGTACACGTTTACCGGATCGTTGCTCATGCTGGTAGGTATCTTATACCTGTATATGCATACCGCGCCCACAACATACGCCGATCATTCTTTTTCCATGAATGCGATTTATGCTTCGGTACTTTCTCCTGCAGAAAAAAACTGGATATTCTGGCTCTTCTTTATTGCATTTGCCATTAAGATGCCGGTGTTTCCTTTTCATACCTGGCAGCCCGATACCTACGAGCAGGCGCCCACTTCAACCACCATGGTATTAAGCGGCATCATGGTAAAAATGGGTGTGTTTTCGGTGATCCGATGGATACTTCCGGTCTTTCCCGATTCAGTAACCGGTTTTAGTAATATCGTTATCGGTCTTTCCGTTATCGGCATGATCTACGCCAGTTTGATCGCCATCAGGCAGGATGATCTGAAACGTTTTGTGGCGTTTTCGTCAATTGCTCATATCGGTTTAATGTGTGCAGCCATTTTTACAAAAAGCGAAATTGGATTGCAGGGCGTGATGATACAGATGTTCAGCCATGGTATTAATATCATAGGCATGTGGATCGTGGTTGATATTATTGAAAAACAAACGGGCACACGCAGGATCTCTGAACTGGGAGGCATAGCCCATAAAGCGCCGGCCTTAACCATTTTCCTGGTGGTGATCGCATTGGCTAATATTGCCTTGCCATTAACCAATGCGTTTGTAGGCGAGTTTATGATGTTTACCGGGCTGTTTGAGTTCAATAAGGTTTACACCGCGGTTGCGTTATTAAGTATCATCCTGGCGGCGGTGTATACATTAAATATGGTGCAAAAAGTTTTTTATGGCGAGGCAAATGCCATCACAGATAAAATGCAGGAGATCAGTTTTAATCAGAAACTGGTACTGGCGGTTTTAGTTGTCTTTATTTTCGTGTTTGGCATTTACCCGCAACCTTTATTTGATTTAACAAAAGATACCGTAGCACTGATTTTAACGAAGGGAAAATAAAAGAACAGGTAAGGTAAAAAGGAATGCATACAAGTAACAAAACATAATCATCTCCATTTCTCCTCCACCGGCTGGCGGAAGAGACGGTGGGGCCGGCACTAAACATATGAATGCAATAATATTAACAGCAATTTGTGGCGTAATGCTGATGTTGGGCGGCGCTTTTATTAAAAGTAAAAGTACACCCAGGTACCTGGCTATTACCGGCCTGGTCATCGTACTCATTGCCAATGGGTTGCAATTGAATTCTGGAATGTCATTCTTTTCAGTTGATGTAAAAGACATGCTTCATTTCAACAGTTTTAATTTAACTTTTATCAACGTTGCTTTTGGCTGTACACTGCTTTTCTTTTTATTAAATGGAAGAGATATAGAAAAAGTGGGAGAAAATGTTTCAGAATATTTTGCACTACTTTTTTTCATTTTATGCGGGGTGGCCATTATTTCTACTTTCAATTCCCTACTGATGTTATTTATCGGTATCGAGATCGTTTCCATTCCGCTGTATATCTTAACGGGTAGTGACAAAAGGAATTTAAAAAGTAATGAGGCGGCGCTGAAATATTTTTTGATGGGAGCTTTTTCCACGGGTATTATGCTGTTGGGTATTGCTTTTCTTTATGGCGGAAGTGCAACCGGTTCTTTTTATATAGATCATATTATTTCGGGCAATGAAAAAATGCCCGCAATGATCGCCGCAGGACTGGTACTGTTGTTAATATCCATGTCGTTTAAAGTATCAGCAGCGCCATTCCATTTCTGGACACCCGATGTATACGATGGCGCTCCAACGGTGTTCACTTCATTTATGGCAACCATTGTAAAGGCAGCAGCTTTCTTTGCGTTTGTAAGGTTGTTCGAAAATGCCTTCGGCAGCATGCATCAGCAATGGCAAAAGCTGATCGTCATACTGATTGTTGCTACTTTACTGGTAGGAAACCTTACTGCCGTTTTTCAGCAAAGTGTAAAGCGTATGCTTGCCTATTCAAGTATAGCACAGGCAGGCTTTATGCTGTTTTCCTTGTTTGCTTTAAGTAACCTGGCTAAGGAGGGTTTGGTATTATATGCAGCAGCCTACAGTTTGGCAAGTATCGGCATCTTCGCCATTTTAATAAAAATGAAAGATTACACCATTGATGGGTTTAATGGCCTGGGCAGGCAACAGCCTCTGGTAGCCATAACGGCAACGGTGTTCCTGCTTTCGTTAACAGGAATTCCTGCAACTGCAGGTTTTCAAAGTAAATTTTATATGTTGATGGCATCCGTTCAAAACGGGCATCATATCTGGTTGGTTATATTTGCAGCCATTTGTGCTGCAATAAGTGCATATTATTATTTCAGAATTATACAGGCCATGTTTTTTAAAGAAGTTGCAGCAGATGTGGTGATCGCTGAAGACATTACACCTGCTTTTAAGATTTTACTGGTCATTACTGCGGTATTGATCATCGCTTTGGGATTATTTCCCAATCTGCTTACCGATTGGTTATATTTTTAAATTACCGGCTACCGTTTATAAAAACTAATTCTGCATAATAGTTTTCTCTTGTTAACTTTAAGCTGAATAAATGATATAAATGACTTTTAAAGATACACTTGCGCTTTCCTGGAAAAATATATCCGGTAATAAACTTCGTACCGCAATTACAGTAGCCATTATCGCCCTGGGTATCTTTGCTTTGATACTCATCATTACATCTATTAAAGCGGCGAGCAACAGCCTCACTACCAGTTTTTCTACCATGGGCGCCAATTCTTTCAGTCTCCGTTTTAAAGACAGGAACATACGTATTGGCGGAAGCCGAAGGAGGGAGAATACAAAAACCAGTAAGTCTGCATTGAGAACTAAAAAATCTGACCTGGGTAAAGTCATTACTTATGATGAGGCCAGGGCATTTAAAGCCCGGTATAATTTCCCGGCAAAAGTGGGACTGGCTTTAATGGGTCCGCGCAATATTGTTTGTAATAATGACCGCAAAAAAACCAATCCCGATGTGAGTATTTCAGGAGGCGATGAAAATTACCTGGAACTTAATGGCTTTAAACTGGCAGCAGGAAGAAATTTTACAGAAACTGAAATTGAGTCGGGCAGAAGTATTTGTTTACTGGGTATTGGTGTGGCAACAAAATTATATCCCGATAATCCCGAAAAAGCTGTTGACAAAATGGTAAGCGTAGATCATACACCCTACCGGGTCATTGGCGTACTGGAAGACAAAGGTTCGAGTGCATTTTTTAATACCAGCAGGATTGTTATCACGTCTTATAATAATATCAGGCGTTTGTATGCCTCTCAAAATTCATCATTTAATGTGGGCATAATGGTATCCGACCTAAAAATGATGGATGTCGCTATTGGTGAGGCAAAAGGTACTTTCAGGCCAATCAGAAAATTAAACGTAAAAGATGAAGCCAATTTTTTTGTAGATAAAAGCGACAGTATAGCAGAGGCGTTGTTAACCAATCTTGGATTCCTGGAAAAGGGTACAATAGGAATAGCATTTATTACTTTGATCGGCGCTGCAATCGGTTTGATGAATATTATGTTGGTTGCCGTTAACGAGCGTACCAAAGAAATAGGTTTAATAAAGGCATTGGGTGGTACAAAAAAAGATATCAGGGCCCAGTTTTTATACGAATCGGTTTTAATTAGTCTGTTAGGTGCTGTTGTTGGTATTGTTTCCGGAGTATTATTGGGAAATGTGGTTGCCATATTATTAAAAACAGGATTTGTGGTACCCTGGGGCTGGGTTATTGCGGGCATTTTTGTTTGCTCTTTTGTTGGATTGGCAGCGGGTCTTTATCCTGCATACAAAGCCTCCAAGCTGGATCCCATTGTTGCGTTACGCTATGAATAATAAACAGGAAATAAATTTATTTTTATTCCTATCTGTTCATTTTTTTCTATAAATCTTAAGTTTTTTTGAAAAAAATTGTATAAATAGTGCATTTTAGCATTGTAAAAAAATATTTATAAAATAAAAATTTTGTAAGTTGTAGCTTTCAATTAATTATTTACCTTGTGTCAACTAATTTGAAAGACACTGATTTTAACGATTTAAAAAGGAGTTCTGTAGATCCTTTATTCACCAATTAAACAAAACTAAATTTTTTTCAAAACTTAAAACTAGCATTTTATGGCAGAGACTAAAGCAACTGTAAAACCAAGTACCTCAGTTCAGGCAAAGAAATCGGGCAACATTATTTCATTACTTGCTCCGTTATTGTGTTTAATAACTGGATATTTGCTCTGGAGATTTGGATTAGGTAACCCATCTAATTTTACCCAACCAACAGTACCGGGTGATACAGGTTGGTTTTGGCCCGGACGTCATGGACCAAGTTCTGCTTTGAGCAAAATGTACCTGGGAGGTATCATTGTTCCGGTTTTAATCGGTACATTTTTAACAATGGCAGTGTTTGTAATTGAAAGATTTTTGACCATTTCAAAAGCAAGCGGTACAGGAAATAATGCAGATTTTGTGCGTAAAGTTCAGTATCAGTTGGCCAACAAAAATGTTGATGCAGCCCTGGCTGAGTGTGATAAGCAAAAAGGATCTGTAGGTAATGTGATGAAAGCGGGCTTACACCGGTACAAAGAAATGATCACCAATACAGAGTTGAGCACAGAACAAAAAGTAATTGCGATACAGAAAGAAGTTGAAGAGGCAACGGCGCTTGAATTACCCATGCTGGAAAAAAACCTGGTATTTCTTTCTACCATAGCTTCCCTGGCAACATTGATTGGTTTGTTGGGAACGGTGGTAGGTATGATCCGCGCCTTTGCCGGTTTGGGTGAAGACAGTGGAGGCGCAGGTTCTGCAGCACAGTTGTCCATTGGTATTTCAGAGGCATTGTATAATACGGCATTAGGTATTGGTACATCAGCATTTGCGATTATGTTTTATAACATATTTACTACAAGAATTGATGGTATCACATATGGTATTGATGAGTCTGGATTTACTTTAACGCAAACTTTTGCTTCCCTGTACAAATAAATGTATGGATTAAAGAATGTTTTGCATCTTATTAAAGTACTGCAATGTTTAGTCCAGGTTACAAACGGGAATGATGAAAAACGAAGCAGTTAATAAAAATTAAAACAGATAAACATGCCAAGAGTTAAATTACCACGCAAAAGTACGATCGTTGATATGACGGCTATGTGCGATGTGGCTTTTCTGCTGTTGACCTTTTTTATATTGGCAACCAAACAAAAACCACCCGAAGTACTTACTGTTAAAACGCCTACTTCCGTGTCGGCAACAGCGGCACCGGATAAATCAATACTTATTACACTGACCAAAGAGGGCAAAGTTTTTTTAATGCTCGGCGACGATACGAATAAAGACAAAATCATTGACGATTTTAATACAACGAGGGGCCTTCAGTTAACTGCAGCGGAACTTAAAAAACTCAAAAATGCAGAGTTTATCGGTTTACCCGTTGCCAAACTTAAGTCAGCATTGAATGCAGACCATGAAATTCCTGCCTCGCAAATGGAAGGAATTCCAATAGACAGTACGAATAATGAATTGAGTTATTGGATGCGTAGTGTTACCAACGCGTATGCAGGTGGTGACCAGAGTGCATTGCAGAAAATGATACTGGTTAAAGGAGATGCCGAAGCATTATACCCGATATTTAAAAATGTTAAGGACGCTTTTAAGGCCAATGAAATTTTTAAATTCAGGATTGTAACAGAAGGAGAGCAGGTACCGTTAGGTTCTGAACTGTATAAAACCGGAAAAGAAACAAAACAATAAAGTTTAATTAAATCAAATTACTATGGCAGAAATGGATGTCTCGTCTGGCGGTTCCCATAAAAAAGGCCCCGGCGTTAAAAAATCAAAAAAGCTTTCTACCCGTGTGGATCTTACGCCCATGGTTGATCTTGGTTTTCTGTTGATTACATTCTTTGTGTTTACCACAACCATGGCGCAATCAACGGCTATGGCGATGAACGAACCCAAAGATGAACCGGATAAGCAAATGAAGGTAAAAAACTCAGGCGCTATGACGATTTTACTGGGTAAAGGCAACCAGGTTTATTATTATTATGGTCAGCTATTACCCGAAACGATCAATGAAGAGTTTAGAAGTACCAATTTTAAGGAAATCCGTAAACTGATCCTGGATAAAAAGAATTCTACAAACATTGACGACCTGATGTATATCATTAAATCCGATGATCAGTCAACCTTTAAAAATGCAATTGATATCCTGGATGAAATGACAATATCGGCTGTACCACCCGGGCACTATGCCGAAGTAGCGATGGTGCCGGTAGAAAAAGAACTTATTAAAATGACAGAAGAAGCAAACGGTATTAAGTAAGATTATGGAATTGGTACAATGTTGAATCTAATTATCAAAAAGAGATTAAAATGGAAGCAAATAAAATTTTAAGCGCAGATGTTCTGGATATCATTTTTGATGGTAAGAACAAAGAATATGGTGCTTATCAATTAAGAAAGTCCTACAAAAAAACGCTCACCAAATCATTGATTATTGCCGGCAGTGCCCTGTTTTTGATAATAGGAGGTACATTGCTGGCCAATGTCATTGAGAAGAATGCGAAAAAGGACTTTAAAGTAGTGGATACTGAAATGGCTACACTAAAGGCGGATGAACCACCGCCACCACCACCGCCGCCACCGCCACCGCCTCCTGAACCACCACCGCCTCCTGAAATTAACCAGGTGAAATTTACGCCTCCAAAAATTGTAAAAGATGAAGAGGTGAAGCCTGAAGAGAAAATTGAGGAAATTAAGGAAGACCAGGTGATTAGTACAAAAACGGTGGAGAGTGAAAACAAAATACAGATCGTGCAGGCACCCGTGGAAGAAAAAGGGACGCAGATTGTGGAAGTGAAAAAAGAGGATGATGAAAACAAGATTTTTACCAAAGTAGAAGTGGAAGCCGGTTTCCCGGGTGGAGAAGACGCTTGGCGTAACTACCTGAGAAAAACACTGAATGCAAATACACCGGTAGATTATGGAGCAAGCGGTGGTAAATATACCGTTATTGTAAAATTTGTGGTAAGTAAAGATGGTAGCTTAAGCGATGTAAAATGTGAGAACGATCCGGGGTTTGGCATGTGTGAGGAAGCCGTAAGGGTAATTAAAAAAACCAAGAACTGGACTCCCGCCATTCAAAACGGGCGAAATGTGAATGCCTATCGCCGTCAGCCGATCACCTTTTTAGTAGAAGAGTAAGACGAAAGAAGAAATATAATGAATATCCCCCGGCTTGTCGGGGGATTTTTTTTATGCAAAATTGCAGCATAAAAGTTATGGAAAACTTTTATGCTGCCATCTCATTAAAAACTAAAAGTTATGGCAGAAATAGAAACCAGGAGATCAGCCGAAAAAAAGAAAAGGTTCAATAAGAGATCTACCAGGGTAGATCTGACGCCCATGGTTGACCTGGGCTTTTTACTCATTACTTTTTTTGTGTTTACTACAACCATCGCAGCACAAACTGCGATGAAAGTTGAACTGCCTTATGATAAAGTGCCCGCGGATGATAAAATTTGCGAATCATGCGTGCTCACCGTTTTGCTGGATGAGAATAATAGAATTAAATATTACGAGGGTGCTTTGGAAAATAACCCACCGGTAAAAGAAATGGGTTATTCACCTGGAGAACTTCGGGAAGTTTTAATGCAGAAAAAAACGGCGGTAAAAGAACTCAGGGGAAACGATCAGTTTATTCTAATCATTAAACCAACTGCTTCCAGCAGTTTTAAAAATTTTGTAGATATAGCAGACGAGGTAACCATCTGCCAGATCAGGCGATATTATATTGATGAATTAAAGGAAATGGACAAAATGTTACTGACCGATAATAATTAACCCGGGTAAGCCTGGCCAAAGGCAAGCCGGTAATTAGGGGGAATCTCTTTTTTCTCCTTTTCTCTTTCAGCTCTTAGCCAATATTTCCACGCATAGTTATAACATGGCCACATTTTAAAACTTTTCTATCATAAAGTATGAGCTGATCATCAGGCCGTTAAAGTGACATTAAATTAATGAATAGAATGAGGCCGATAAAGTGGTACTGGCTGGTAAAAATCAGTCCAGCTATGACATTCCAAAGCTAATCTGTCAATTAAGCACTAATGCCTTTTCCTCCTTTTCTCTTTTAGCTCCAGGCCTAAACATCCGTACCTTGTTACAGCAGGCAGACTGGCTTATCTTTGCCGCATGTCAAATCAAATTTCGGGTTGGTACGATACTATTGTTGCACTGGCTACACCAACGGGTATTGGGGCTATAGGTGTCATCCGTTTAAGTGGTTCCAAAGCCATTGATATAATTAATGAATTATTTCCTGCCAAAGATTTGCAAAAACAGAAAACACATACCATGCATGTTGGATTCCTGACAGAAGAAAATGTTGATCTGGATGAAGTGGTTGTTTCATTATATAAAAATCCGAAAAGTTATACCGGCGAAGATGTGGTTGAACTGGGTTGTCACGGCAGCCCCTTTGTGCAGCAGCAGGTAATACAGGCTTGCATTCGCAAGGGGGCACGATTGGCTAAAGCAGGTGAGTTTACACAACGTGCTTTCCTGCATGGTAAACTGGATCTTACCCAGGCTGAAGCGGTAGCTGATATTATTTCCTCCAGTACGGCTGCTGCACAAAAAACGGCCCTGCATAATATGCGTGGCGGCTTTAGTACCATTCTAAAACAGTTGAGGGAAAACCTGATCCAGTTTTCAGCATTAATTGAACTGGAACTGGATTTTAGCCAGGAAGACGTGGAATTTGCCGACCGGAAAAAATTTCATGAATTGATTGATGATGCTGACGTCGTAACCCAAGATCTGTTACAATCCTTTCAATTGGGTAATGTGATCAGGAACGGAGTAAGTGTTGCTATCATTGGCAAACCCAATGCCGGAAAAAGCACATTACTCAATACCTTACTGAATGAGAACAGGGCTATTGTAAGTGAAATTGCAGGTACCACAAGAGATACCGTTGAGGAGGTCATCAATATAAACGGCATTCTATTTCGACTCATTGATACAGCCGGCATCAGGGAACACAGCACGGATGTAATAGAATTGATTGGCATTGAAAAGACCCGTGAAAAAATTAGGCAATCAGACGAAGTAATTTACCTGTTTGATGTAAATACCGAAACAGTTGATGATATAGCAATAGCCGAAAAGTTGATCAGGGAAACCAATCAAAATTTTATCCTGGTTGGCAACAAAGCCGATCTATTGGGTGAGGATAAGGCAAAAGAAAAATTTCGGAGAAGCGATGCCGTGTTTATTTCAGCCAAAGGGTTGCTCCATATTGATCTGTTGAAAGAAAAACTGGTTAACAAGGTTGTTCACGGAAATATCAATTCAGAAAACACCATCATTACCAATACCAGGCATTACGAAGCTTTACAACAGGTAGGCAAGTCATTGACTGATATTAAGAACGGACTGAATAATCAAATCTCTGGTGATTTATTGGCTTTGGATATTCGCCGTTGCCTGCATTATATTTCTGAGATAACCGGCGACATCTCTAATGAACATGTGCTGGATTATATTTTCTCCAAGTTCTGTATCGGCAAATGATTCTAAAGCCAAAAGATTGTTGAACTGCTGACTATGCCCTCATTTCAATTTTAAAAGCAAGACTTAAATACGAATAATAATTACCCTGCTTATCTTCAGAGTCGGCTACCCATTCCTGCCCACTTATATATGGCAGCTGATCATAACTTCCGGCCGCTTCGCCCAGGCCGACCAGCACGGCTTCGGTTTGCAGGCGAAAACCATAACTAATATTTTTATGCAGGTGAAGGCCCGATATAGGGAATGATATCCAACTATTGGTATCGTTTCTTTTAAACTCAACCGTAGATCTGCCAATGACAGGTCCCCAGGATTTTTCTACAGCGTTAAAAGCGTGAAGGGTTAATTCAACCGGCCCGTTTTTGTTTACATAAGAAGAGTAGATCTCAATACAGCCAAGGTCGCCTTCTTCAGGACAAATAAAAGTTTGTCCGCAAAAGCGGCTTTTGGTTTCTCCCGGTCGATGTCCTATCCAGGAAGTTGTATTGTTGGTTAATTGCTGAACAATAGCGTGTAAGCGGGGCGATGAAAGATTGGGGTCCATGATTATAAATTTAGAGATGAATAAAAACGATGATTACCGACGGTAATAATTACCCTGTTACTTTAGTAACGTAATCATGACATCAAATTTAACCATGCTACTGTTAAGATACTTCTAATTAACAAGCTCTACAATGCAGTTTTAACTTTGCTTAAATTGAAATTTCAAGGGCGAATCGTTTTCAGAATTTAAAATAAACAAACAGCCTGCCGAAATTTTTACTGTCATTTTCAATGCGGTGGTAAAGTGGTTTTATATGAGGCATTTGTAAAAAACGTTGCACCTTCTTTTTAAGTTGTCCGCTTCCTTTCCCGGGGATGATCTCTACCTCCTTTATTTTTTTCTCGATAGCATCTTCAAAGGCCTGTAGCAAAGCCTTATCAATAGCCTTACTGTTATTGTATATATCGTGCAAATCAACTTTTATTTTAGCCATAAGTATCCGGTATCAAAAATCAAGTATCCGGTATCCACCATCCAACTCCCGGTTTTGGACCAAAAACTAACCACCAGCCGCCAACCTGATCCCACCTTTTTCAAAACTGATCTTCCTTTGTTTATACAAATTCCCCGTGGTCATTTTAAAAGTTTTTTTACTCATCCCAAAAATGGAATAGATCTCTTCGGGATCGCTTTTATCGTGGTAGGGTAAAAAGCCTTCGTTTTCTTGCAGTAACCTCAGAATTTTTTCAGTTTCATCTTCAACCCTGTTGTAACCGGGTTTGCCAACTGATACATCGATCTTCCACCTGGTATCACCGGTTTTATCTTCGGGATAGATTTTTTTGATAAAACCCGTAAACTTGTCACCCGCGGTAATGTTTCTGTAAATTTCGTTGTGATGCAAAACACCCGTATGTTGGTTATTAATTATAACTACATAGCCGATATCTGTACGGCGGTAAACGATCAGGTCAACAACTTCCAGTTCTTTAACGGTCAATTCTTCATTGCTTAAAAAAGGCTCCAACTTTTCTGTGGCGGCCAACCTGCCGGTTTGTTCGTCTATATAGATTTTTACCAGATATTCACCATTTGGGATCATGCCCATTTGCTGTTTGGATTTGGGTACAAACAGATCCTTCATCAGGCCATTATCTAAAAAGGCACCATGTTCGGTTACACTTATTGTTCTCAGTTTTACAATTTCACCTAAAATGCCTTTTGGTTTTTGAGTGGTGGCAATTAGCCTGTCCTCGCCGTCATGGTATAAAAACACGTTTACTTCGTCGGCAATTTTGGTGTTGGGAGGCATAAAACGTTTAGGTAATAAGATCCCCTCGGCTCCATCATCCAGGTAAACACCAAAATCAACTTCCCTGATCACTTTCAACATATTGAATTCACCAACTTTTATCATCGTGCATTTTTAACGCTGTAAAGGTAAGCTATAAAGCATCCTGTCGCTTCCTGTTTCCAGATCAGGTTAAAAGGTATCTGGATTTTTTATAATTGATGAATACCCTGCTTAAACCATCTTGATTTAATTGGTAGTCTAAAGGACTACGTGGTAATCTTAGATGGTATTATGCCGATAGCAATTGGCATTGGACTACATACTGGTATAATCGGTATTACATTTTCCTTCGGCGTTTATTCACTATCTTCACGGCATTATAAAATTAAGATACATTGAAGTTTACAGAATTTGGGTTTGATCAGCGATTGATGGATGGAATCGATGCTTCCGGTTATGAAAACGCTACTCCCGTACAAGAACAGGTAATCCCAATGATTATGGCAGGTAAGGATATCATCGCCTCTGCCCAAACAGGCACCGGTAAAACCGCTGCTTTTTTATTGCCACTTATCAATAAGATTATAACCGATCCTCATGAGGATCATACCAATAATGCCCTTGTAATTGTACCAACCCGTGAATTGGCCGTGCAGATAGCACAGCATATGGAGGGGCTGTCCTACTTTACATCAGTTAGTTCAATAGCGGTTTATGGTGGTGGCGATGGCAATGCTTTTGTTCAGGAAAAAAAGGCCTTGAGCCACGGTGCCGATATCGTGATTTGTACGCCGGGTAAAATGATGGCACATATTAAGATGGGCTATGTAAAATTGAGCGGTCTTAAATATTTAGTATTGGACGAGGCCGACCGGATGCTGGATATGGGATTCTATGATGATATCATGTTTATCATCAGTAGTCTGCCTAAAAAAAGACAAAATCTATTGTTCTCGGCTACCATGCCGCAAAAGATCAGGGAACTGGCCAGGAAGATCCTGCATCAACCTGAAGAAGTAAATATTTCCCTTAGCAAACCTCCGGAAAAAATAAAGCAGGAAGCTTTTATCGTATACGAAACCCAAAAAATCCCATTGGTAAAACACCTGCTCAGTCAAACCCATTTTAAATCAGTACTAATTTTCTGCAGCAGTAAGATAAGTGTTAAGCAACTAACCCGTGACTTGAAACGGGCGAAGTTTTTGGCCGATGAAATTCACAGTGATCTTGATCAGCCCAGCAGGGAGGATGTACTGATCAAGTTTAAAAGCGGCAGGTTGCCTATTTTAGTGGCAACAGATATTTTAAGCCGGGGTATTGATATCGATAATATTGACCTGGTTATTAATTACGATGTACCGCACGACGGTGAAGATTATGTTCACCGCATTGGCAGAACAGCAAGGGCTGCAGCGGAAGGCAGTGCCTATACGTTTGTTACCGTAAAAGAGCAAAGGAAATTTTTAAGCATTGAGCGTTTATTAGGAAAACCCGTGCCTAAAGCCACCGTTCCGGAAGCATTGGGCGAAACACCCGGGTACAATATGGCTTCCCCAGGCGGGCATGCCGGCAAGAAGAAGTTCAGCAAAACAAAGCGATTTCAAAATAATGTAAAACCACAAACAAGGAATCAATAAACAACGGTTCGCCGCACGGGTATTCCTAAGTTTGTTACCATGCTTGGGTATTTATTTTCGCTGCCATCCACAAGGATAGCTGAGACGCGCATTGTATATTTGTAAAAATAATTCCCATCAGTTCGTTTTCCACCATATTGAACAGCCCTATAGAATATTTACATGGGGTAACCACGTTTAAAGGTGATCTTTTAAGAAAAGAACTTGAGATATTCACTCTTAAAGACCTATTGGAACATTATCCGTTTCGCCATGTTGACAAAACCAAACTGGACAAAATAGCATCCTTATCACCCGCTAACGAATATGCACAAGTGGCCGGAAAAATAACACAGATTGAAATTTTAGGCCAGGGCAGGGGAAGAAGATTAACGGCAACATTACAAGATGAAACCGGGGAGATCGAATTGGTTTGGTTCCAGGGAATAAGCTGGATAGAAAAGGCCATTGCAGTTGGTCGGCCCTATTTGGTTTTTGGGCGCCTTGGCTTTTTTATCAATAAACCGCAAATTGCTCATCCCGAAATTGAAAATTTCACATCACAAAAAGTGGATGGAAAATATTATTTGGAGCCGGTTTATCCGTCTACAGAAAAATTAAAATCAAAAGGATTGAATGGCCGGTCCATCGGCAAACTAACCTATGCATTACAACAGATACTCACCGAAAAAGACCTGCCCGAAAATTTACCGGAACAACTCATCAGCAAATATAAATTCATCAGTCATTTTAACGCATGCCGGCAGATTCATTTTCCGGCCACGGATAAGCATTATCAGCATGCGGTGAGAAGATTAAAATTTGAAGAATTATTTTTTGCCCAGTTGAGACTGGGGTTAATAAAATCTGCAAGACACAGGCACAGCAGGGGCCTGGTCTTTGGCCAGGTAGGCGACCTCTTCAATACATTCTATAAAATATATTTACCTTTTGAATTAACGGGTGCACAAAAAAAAGTGTTAAAAGAGATACGGAAAGATGCAGGCAGCGGTAAACAAATGAACCGCCTCTTGCAGGGAGATGTAGGCAGTGGAAAAACCATTGTTGCCCTGATGATGATGTTGATCGCGGCCGATAATGGTTTTCAGTCGGTACTCATGGCACCAACCGAGATCCTGGCGCAACAGCATTTTAACGGAATTACCGAACTTTTAAAAGATATGAATGTTTATGTAAAATTGTTAACCGGTTCATCTACAGGAAAGCAGCGTAAAGAAATAATGGCGGCTTGCGAGGATGGCAGTTTGGATATATTAATTGGAACACATGCGGTTATCGAAGACAAAGTAATATTTAAAAACCTGGGCTTTGCTGTAATTGATGAGCAACATAAATTCGGAGTTGCACAACGGGCTCAATTGTGGAAAAAGAATACCATTCCACCCCATGTGTTGGTGATGACGGCTACACCCATACCACGAACACTGGCGCTTACCGCATATGGCGACCTGGATTACAGTGTTATTGACGAATTGCCGCCGGGCAGGCAACCCATTCATACACTAAACCGTTCAGAAAGTGCCAGGCCGCAGGTAATGGATTTTGTAAAAGAAGAAATTGCAAAAGGAAGGCAGGCATATATTGTGTACCCTTTGATTGAGGAAAGCAGCACATTGGATTATGAAAACCTGATGAAGGGTTTTGAAGAAGTGAAGTCTTTTTTCCCTGAACCTACATACTGGATAAGCATGGTGCACGGAAAACAAAAAGCAGGTTTAAAAGAAACGAACATGCAACGCTTCGTTAATGCAGATACGCAGATCATGGTTAGTACAACCGTTATTGAGGTAGGCGTAAACGTTCCAAATGCCAGCGTAATGGTTATAGAAAGTGCAGAAAAATTTGGGTTATCGCAATTACATCAATTGAGAGGAAGGGTTGGTAGAGGTGCTGAAAAAAGTTTTTGCATATTATTAACAGGGTATAAAATATCAAATGACGCCCGCGAAAGGTTAAAGATAATGGTGGCAACCAATGACGGTTTTAAAATTGCTGAAAGGGACCTGGAGATACGGGGCCCGGGAGACATAAAAGGCACCAAACAAAGCGGATTATTAAATTTTAAATTGGCAAATATAGTACAGGACCGGCTTATCTTGGAGGCCGCCAGGGATGCAGCTGAAGATATTTTAGATACTGACCCGGACTTAAATACCAGTGTAAATTTACCTGTTAAAAGTTTTTTGCAACAACAAAAGGGAAAAACAGCATGGAGTAAAATTTCGTAAATAAGAATGACCTGTTTATGACAAACGAAATCAATAGTTATTTGGCATTAATTCTGTAAATTGTAAAAAATACCACTTGAAGATTTTAAATAAAATATTACATCGACTGTTAATATTGGTTCCGGCCCTGTTTTTTATGCAACTCGCGTATGCGCAAATGGAGTTTATCCAAAACAAAGGTCAGTGGGACAGCCGGGCAGAATACAGGGCCGATTTTTCTACCGGATCGATCTTTTTGGAAAACCAGGGATTTACGGTGGTGGTTCATAATACCGACGATTTAAATTTATTATCTGAACAGATGCATGGGCACAAACCCAATACGTCTGCTTCCGGGCAGCCCATTACCTTAAACTCACACGCTTACCAGGTAAAGTTTTTAGGTGCCCGGTCAATTACGCGAAATATACCGGACAAAATTCAACCCTATCATAATAATTATTTTTTTGGAAATGATCGATCCAAATGGGCTGGCGGGTGTAAAATTGCCCAGGCAGTTTCTTACGAAAATGTATATCCAAATATTGATATCAGGTATTATAGCGATGCCGGAAAAATGAAATATGATATCATTGTTCATCCCGGTGGAAATATTAATGCCATAGCGATGCAGTATGCCGGTGTTGATGATATAGCGGTGAAGAATAAGGAACTGATGATCAAAACATCGGTTGGATCGGTTAAGGAACTTTATCCATATAGTTACCAGTCCAAGGATGGACAGCGTACAACCGTTAACTGTAAATATGTAGTAAAGGATAACATTGTGCGTTTCAGGGTAAGTGATTACGATCCAAATTCAACATTGGTTATTGACCCCACATTAATTTTTTCAACATTTACCGGCAGTACGTCAGATAACTGGGGATACACCGCAACTCCTGCACCCGATGGCAGTTTTTATGCCGGTGGTATTTCATTTGGAACCGGGTATCCTGTCTCTCCGGGAGCTTATAAAACGGTGTATAGCGGGGGTGTTAACGAAGATAATACGGGCCCCTACGATATAGCCATTATCAAGTTTTCGGCAAATGGCGGTAACCGGTTATTTGCAACCTATCTGGGAGGCAGCAGTAACGAGCAGGCACACAGTATGGTTTGCGATGCCCAGGGAAATTTAGTGATCGCAGGCAGAAGCAGTTCAACCGATTATCCGGGCTCACTGGTTGGTAACGGTGGCGCATATGATATTGTTTTAACAAAATTAAATGCTGCCGGTTCGGCCATTATGGGTTCCATAAAAATTGGTGGCAGTGCCGATGATGGTGTCAATATCCGTGGTAAATATTTTCCACCGGAAGGTGCAGATGCAACCCGTAGAAATTATGGGGATGATGCACGCAGTGAAGTTTTCATTGACGCTGCAGGTAATGTTTTATTGGCATCCTGTACAAAATCGATCGGTACAGAAGCGTCGGGTGGGTTTCCAATCAGGAATTCGGCCATTCAGTCTGGTTTTGGCGGTGGCCGCCAGGATGGTGTGATCGTGAAATTTACGCCTAATTTAACAGCGGTATTGTTCAGTTCAGTGTTTGGAGGCAGTGGCGATGATGCATGTTTTGTATTATCGCAGAATCCTGTAACGGGGCATATTTATCTTGCGGGAGGAACAAACAGTACAGATCTGCCGGGCGATAAGACCAATGTTTTACAAGCCGCTTACCAGGGAGGTGCGGTAGACGGTTTTATTACCGAAATATTAAATGATGGATCTGCTATTGTGAAAACAACTTACCAGGGTACTCCTGGCGATGACCTGGTTTATGGAATCCAGTTCGACAGGTTGGGTTTTCCATATATCATGGGTACAACAACCGGTAACTGGCCAGTTGTTAACGCAGCATTCAGCAACGCCGGAAGCAAGCAGTTTATCAGTAAACTCAATGCCGATCTGTCGGCTTATGTTTATTCAACTGTTTTTGGCACCAATGCTGCAATACCCAATCTTTCCCCTGTCGCTTTTTTGGTTGATCGTTGTCAGAATGTTTATGTTTCGGGATGGGGCGGTGGTATTAATAATTTAAAATTATTTCCGTCATCGGGTACCAGTGGCATGCCGGAAGTTGCTCCTTTACCGGGAATTCCTGCTGCTGATGGCCAGGATTTTTTCTTTTTTGTTTTAGAAAAAAATGCACAGAGCCAGTTATTTGGTTCACATTTCGGACAAAACGGTAGCGTGGGTGATCATGTGGATGGCGGAACCAGCCGCTTTGATGATAATGGTGTAATATACCAGGCCATTTGCGGTTGCGGTGATGGCGGTGCATTATTTCCCACAACACCGGGTGCCTGGTCAAGAAGAAATAATTCAACAAATTGTAATCAGGCCGCTGTAAAAATTGAAATGAATTTTGCGGGCGTAGGCGCCAGCGTAAAAGCTACCATTAATGGGGTGGTGGATACAATTGGCTGTGTGCCGCTTGCAGTAAGGTTTACAGATACGCTGGCAAAAGGTAAAATGTATATCTGGGATTATGGGGATCCTACTAATCCAAAACGGGATACTACTTTTGCACCCAACAATTCCGTGATACACGTGTATAACCAGGTTGGTACATTTACATTGATGTTGATCGCCATTGATTCGGCAACCTGCAATATTTCAGATACCGCCTATATTCAGGTGAAAGTGGGTAATAATGAAATTAATGCTGATTTTAATTTTTTTAAACTGGATTCCTGTAACAGTTTACGATACCAGTTTAATAATTTAACTACTGCGGTTCTGCCCAATTATACCAACCAGTCTTTCTTATGGGATTTTGGAGACGGGTCTTCAAAAGTAAGAGCCGGTATCGGGCCGCAGGTACATACCTATCCATCTACCGGAACCTATATCGTTACCTTGATCGTAGATGATACCACTTTTTGTAATGCACCCGATTCAGCTATAAAAACGCTGCGGATCAGTCCCAATGTAAAAGCGATTTTTACCACGCCGGCACGGGGCTGCGTACCCTATACTGCCATGTTTGAAAACATTTCACAGGGAGGAACCGAGTGGCTATGGGAATTTGGGGATACCAATACTTCAACAGATTTTGAACCAACACATACTTACAATACAACTGGTACTTTTAATGTGCGCCTGATAGCCATTGATACCAGTACCTGTAATAAAAGAGATACGTCGGGTTATTTTGCGATTACTGTTTTACCAAACCCAACGGCTAATTTCAGATGGACCCCGGATCCGCCACAGGAAAATACAATGACGCAGTTTATTAATATGTCCTCACCGGATGCGGTCAGGTTTGTTTGGAATTTTGGTGATGGAGACGGTTCAACACTTGCAAATCCAATACATCAATATAATGCGACAGGAACTTACCGGGCAATTTTATATGCTTTTAATTCGGCCGATTGTGTGGATAGTATAACCCTGGACGTACCGATCCTGATCAGGCCATTATTTGATGTGCCCAATGCATTTACGCCCGGCAGGTTTGGAGAAAATGCTGTTATTAAAGTAAGGGGATTTGGTATAGGTACCTTAAACTGGAAAATATATAATCGTTGGGGACAGGTTGTTTTTTCTACATCTGATAAAAACCAGGGCTGGGATGGAACCTTTAAAGGCACATTGCAACCGATGGATGTGTACACGTATACCATGGACATAGAATTAACAGATGGTCAAAAACTGAGAAAAACCGGGGATATCAGTTTGTTGAGGTAAAGTTTTATCCAAACTTTCCGATGGGTCGGAAAAACCGGAAGAGGCAAGCGAAGATTGTGTTTTGAAGTTTATATGTTTAGAAAAAAACAAAGCGTGTTTTTGATTTAACTCCGGACCCGCGTTAATAAAAAAAGATGATTAAAAAGATAAAAATATTGTTGCTCGTTGCTTGTTGCCAGTTGTTCATTGCTCCTGCCCAGGCACAGGATTTGCATTTTTCGCAATTCTTCAATTCTCCCTTGTCAACAAATCCGGCCAATACCGGTTTTATACCTGATGCAGATTACAGGCTTGGAGCCAACTACCGCAACCAATGGAGTACAGTGATGACCGTGCCTTACAAAACGATCAGTGTTTTTGGAGATGCCCAATTGTTCAGAGATAAACTCGAAAACGGGTGGCTGGGACTTGGCGGCCTTATATTGAACGATGTAGCCGGAAGCGGGAGTTTAACGAGTACAAAAGTGTATGGTTCTGTTGCCTATCATCAAATGCTGGGATTGAGCAGTTTATTGTCGGCTGGTTTTAATATTGGCTGGGCCAATAAACGTATCAACGCAAGTAAACTAACTTTTCCTGATCAGTTTGATGGCAAGTTCTTTGATATTAGCCGGTCCTCTATCGCAAAAAATGCCTTATTGGTTAATTCCAGTGTAAGTTACCTGGATATACACGCGGGGATGAACTATGCTTATTTCCCCGATGAGAACGTTTATATCAACGCCGGCTATTCCATACAACATGTAAACAAACCCAAAGAGACGTTCTTTAACGATAATGCGGGCAACAACCTGATTGCTATGCGGCATACGGGTTTTGTAAATGCCATTCTGAAATTAAATGACCGGGTGATCGTTAACCCCAATGCTTATTTCTCTACACAGGCAAAAGCAACGGAACTGGTTTTTGGGGCAAATGCGAATTATAACCTTTCTGAGTCTGGTGAAAAGCAACTTTTGGCCGGTATCTATTATCGTTTAGGCGATGCCGTTGCACCCATGGTGGGCTTTGAATTAAAAAATGTTCAGTTTACTTTCAGTTATGATGTTACTTTGTCCGGCCTGCGTGATTATAATGGTTACCGTGGTGCCAGCGAATTCAGTATCATTAAAAAAGGATTTTATCCTGATAATGTTGACCGGCAATCGATCTGTCCAAAGTTTTAAGATAAAAAAAGCACCCCGGATATTAAACCAAGTGCTTTTTTTGTTTTTACTGTTAATAGGTGTTAGTCCTTGTCAATGGTTATCTTAAATTTTTCATTCTTAAAATATTTACGATATCTGTCGGTAGTTTTTTTAGGCAGTTTAATACCATCAACATACAGGTCTTTGTCCTTGTACTCAATGGTAAAACCATTTTTAGAACTGATCAGCCCTTCTTTCTGCATCTCGTTAAACATTTCTTTCGTCATTTTCAATTCTGATTTTGCCTGGTCAATGCCTGCTATTGCCTGGGCCATCATTTTGTCCGTTTCAATCTTACTGATTTCCAGCCGGCTTTTTGCGATCTCCATTTTTGCCTGCGCTAATTCTTTTTTGATGGCATCTCTATCTATGACATTGATTTCCAATTTTGCTTTTTCGATTTCTTTTTTCGTTTCAGCAAGCGCCTTCGCTATATCGGCCTGGTTATCATGCAGGTCCAGGTCTTTTAACGATAGGCTGACATCGGCAAGCATCTTATCCAAATCTATACTTTTTAAAGCCAGCTCCACATCGCTTCTGATCTTATCCATATCTACCTTTTTAAGTGATGCTTCGATATCTTTTTGAATTTTCGAAAAATCGATTTTTTCCAATTCGTCTTTAACCTGCAATAACGATTTGTCAAGATCAAGCTGTAACCTGTCAAAATCTTCCATTTTCATGGTTTCCCTGTCGGGCACCGTATCGGTACAATTCCCCGAATCGTAATACGGTTCCTGCATAAAAAATTCACTTTGCGCATAGGGGAGGTCCCGAAATGACATCGTAATAGCAGCAACCAGCAAAATGGCTATTGTACCGGCCAGTGTTTTTTTGTTTTTTAAAATAAATTGTTTCATGGCTTTACTTTTTATGGTTTATATTTGAATACGAAATAATTCGTATCAAATGTATCCATCTATTTATTAAATCATCGACCGTTTAAAAATTTTAACAATTTCGTTTGATTTATTTAAAAGGAAGATGATTTTAAGAACTCACTATTTTATACGATTTTTACACAAAATTTGTTACATGCAGAATGTTGATGAAGTAATGATTAGTGCAATGCGCCAAATTACTTTTTTTAAAGATATTGTTGGTGATGCCTATGTGTTTACAGATAACGAAAACCTGAACAAATACGCTCATGATGAAACGGAAAACCTTCATTTTTTGCCTCATATTGTAATAAAGCCCGGGTCGGCAACGGAGATCAGCAGGATAATGGTTATTTGCAATGAACAAAAAATACCGGTTACCCCTCGTGGTGCTGGAACCGGGTTAAGTGGCGGTGCATTACCTCATTTGGGTGGCGTATTGCTTTCGATGGAACGGTTGAATTCGATCTTGGAAATTGATGAACGTAACCTCCAGGTTACTACAGAGCCGGGAGTTATAACCGAAGTTTTACAGGATGCAGTTAAGGAGAAAGGATTATTTTATCCACCCGATCCCAGCAGCAGGGGTAGTTGTTTTATTGGTGGCAATATAGCCGAAAACAGCGGCGGCCCAAAGGCTGTTAAGTATGGAGTGGTAAAAGATTATGTATTGAACCTGGAGATTGTGTTACCCAGCGGTGAAATCATGTGGACCGGCGCCAATGTGTTGAAAAATTCAACCGGTTACAATTTAACACAATTGATTGTGGGAAGTGAGGGAACTTTGGCTATCGTTACAAAGATTGTTTTGAAGCTCCTGCCTTTTCCTACATATGACCTGTTGATGTTGGTGCCCTTTAATTCTTTGGAAAAAGCCGGCGAGGCGGTAAGCGCTATTTTCAGGGCGGGTTTTACACCAAGCGCCATGGAACTGGTGGAAATAAATGCATTAAAAATTGTGAGCAAATTTGTGGACAGTACGGTGGTTCCGGTAACCGACGAAATGGAAGCCCATTTGATCATTGAAGTTGATGGAAACCATTTGGATACCTTAATGAATGAGATGGAGTCCATTGCTGAACTGTTGCTTCAATATGATAGCGGTGATGCTTTTTTTGCAGACGATGCACAACAGAAAGCTGAACTGTGGAAGTTACGCCGGCGCGTAGCTGAAGCTGTTAAGATAGATGGATATACCATTGAAGAAGATACGGTTGTTCCCCGGGCAGAACTGCCGGCTTTAATACGGGGTGTAAAAACCCTGGGTATTGAATATGATTTTGAGGTGGTTTGTTATGGCCATGCCGGCGATGGAAACTTGCATATCCGCATTAAGAAACCGGGAAGCATCTACAGTTTAAATAACCCGGATGTAATTCCGGCTTTGCAGGCTTTGTTTAAACTGGTGAAATCATTGGGTGGAACTATCAGCGGCGAACATGGGATAGGGCTCATTCAAAAACCTTATATGGATATCGTTTTTGATGAAACCGGGTTGCAGTTGATGAGGGGGATTAAAAAAGTATTTGATCCCAATAATATTTTAAACAGTGGAAAAATATTTGACACGGTATAATTGTTAAAACGATGTAATACCATCTTGGTTTAATAGGTAGTCCAAAGGACAATGTTGAAATCTTATATGGTATTATGCCGATAGCAAATGGCATCGGATTACCTACTGGTATAATCGATATAAAAAGAATAAACAGCATTAAACGAAAACGTCATTAACCATTTAAATAACATGTATCTTAAAATGAATTCAGGAAGTATGAAAAAATCAATAATCGTATTGACATTGTTAAGCGTCGTGTTCTTTTCACATGCACAGGATGAGAATAGATCAGACAATAAAAAAGAAAGTTTTTTCAAAAAGGAAAACCTTTTCGTGGGGGGGGATCTAACCCTAAGCCTGAGTAGTAACTTTACCGTGTTGGGCGCAAGCCCCTATTTTGGTTATAGCATTAACAGGTATATAGATGTTGCCGCTTCATTTGGTTATTTATATACGTCTCAGCGTGACTACTTAATTTATGGAGATAAGGTAAGACAGACGGTCATAAGTCCGGGTGCCATAACTAGGCTATATCCTGTAAAATGGCTTTTTGCCCAAGCACAATACGAACATAATTTCCTCAGGCAAAAATATTTACCTGCGGATAATTCAGGATACCTGCAATCAACCGACAGGGTTGATGCAAACAGTTTATTGCTTGGAATGGGTTTTGCAGGTGGGCGTGATGAGGATAACAAAAGTTTCTATTATTTCTCCATTTCCTGGGATGTGTTGAAAAATAAGTATTCTCCTTACGTCGATGAATTGGGCAGAACTTACCCTATCATCAGGGCAGGGTATAATATTGCGCTGTTCCAGGGAAACAATAACAGGAGAAGGAGGTAGGCTGTTACAGGTAATTCAATAGATCACCTGGCTGTTCTAATACAACCAGAATGTCTTCTACTTTATCGTATAAGAAATCTTCCTGTTGCATATTTTGTGTAAACGCAAAAAGATGGTCGTAAAATCCATCAGTATTCAATATAAATATTTTTTTATCATGGATGCTCAATTGATTCCAGGTAAGCATTTCGAAGAATTCATCCATCGTTCCATATCCGCCGGGTAGTATGATCGCCGCATCGCATTTTTCGTAAAGCAAGCTTTTACGGGTATGCATATTATCCACAATAATTAATTCTGTAACACCTTCATGATGATGTTCCCGGTCTTTCAAAATTTCCGGAATAATTCCGATTACCTGGCCACCCTTTTCCAAAACTGCATTAGACACAGCACCCATAATACCTTTGTTGCCCCCGCCATAGATCAACGTTATTTTTTCAGAAGCCAACAGGTAACCCAGTGATTTTGCCTGCTCGACATACAATGGATTTTTACCTGGTTTTGAACCACAAAAAACTGCCAATGAATTAATCTTCATAAAACTTTACTATTTATTTATTGGCAAAGACACGATATTTTCTCTATTTTCAGTATTATTTTTACATAAACCTGTTATATGTCTTCGTTTCTTTTGTTCTCCTTTGTCATCGGGTATTTTATTTTATTACTTGTTGTCGCTTATTTTACATCAAAAAATTCCAACAACGATTCATTCTTCATTGGCAATCGTAAAAGTAACTGGATGCTGGTTGCCTTTGGTATGATCGGAACTTCACTGAGCGGGGTAACCTTTGTGAGTGTGCCGGGTACAGTGGGCGATTTTACGGGGGACGCTTTTAAAGGATTTGGTTATTTCCAGGTTGTTATAGGTTATTTCCTGGGTTATATCGTTATTGCTTATGTATTGTTGCCATTGTATTACAGGCTTAATCTTACCTCCATCTATAATTATCTGCAGGAACGGTTTGGTTTTTTTTCATACAAAACCGGGTCGCTTTTTTTTATATTGTCCCGTACAATCGGTGCTACTGCCCGTCTCTACCTGGTAATCAATGTTCTTCAAATTTTTATTCTCGACAAATTGGGAATTTCATTCACCGTTACCACACTGATTATATTGGTGATGATACTTTTGTATACTTTTGAAGGAGGCGTAAAGACCATTGTGTATACGGATACCTTGCAAACATTGCTGATGTTAACAGGGCTTGTTGTTTGTATTATATATATCCTGGCAAACCTGAACCTGAATATAGGCTCCGCTTTAGACACCCTGCGTATTAAAGGGTATACCGATATTTTTAATATGGATGTTGGTAGCAAGGGATTCTTTCTAAAACAGATAATTGGCGGTGCTTTTATTGCTATTGCCATGACAGGGCTCGACCAGGAGATGATGCAAAAAAATATCAGTGTAAAAACGCTGAAAGACTCGCAAAAAAATATGATGACTTTCAGCACGGTTATTGTTATCGTAAATTTCCTGTTCCTGTTGTTAGGAGGAATATTATATTTATATATTCTTCAAAACGGCGGCGAATATGATGGAAAACAATTGTTGGTGGAAGGTAAAAACGTGATTGGGGATGATCTGTTTCCTACTGTTGCGCTGCAGTTTCTGCCACAGGCCATTAGTATCATTTTTATTATCGCGTTGATCTCGGCCTTGTTTCCAAGTGCAGATGGAGCGCTAACGGCTCTCACTTCGTCTTTTTGCATTGACCTGCTTGGACTTAAACGAAGAGATGATTGGGCCGAGAAAAAGCAAAAAAGGATCAGGCTGATCGTTCACTTTAGCTTTGCCCTGGTATTTTTTATATGTATCCTGGTCTTTAAGAACATCAACAATAAATCCATTATTTATGTAATTCTTGACCTGGCAGGGTATACGTATGGCCCGCTATTAGGGCTGTTCTCTTTTGGTATTCTCACAAAAAGGTATATAAAAGACGGTTTGATCGTTACGGTTATTTGTTTAATTGCGCCTGTTTTGGCATACATACTCAGTAAAAATTCAGCGTTTTTACTTGGTGGATACAAAATTGGTATCGAATTACTGATCATCAACGGGCTTTTTACATTTTTGGGTTTATGGCTTATTTCCAGGCCAGGTAATCATAAAACTGGTTCTTCTGAAATTAACAGGTAACTTTATATGGTTAGTAAGTGCTATTCTACACTTTTGTTAAAAGTGAAGAATGGCACGCTGTTTTTTATATGGAACAGTAATTTTGAAATAATTTTATCGTTAATTAAATGGAACTGATCAACCCCGGTGCTGAAAATTACGCAAAGCGTTTCACCTCCTCATTGGATGCCGTGTTGGATGAAGTAGAAGCGTTTACTGTACAGCATCATCCGCATGCACAAATGTTGAGCGGGCATGTACAGGGCAAACTGCTGGAAATGTTCAGCAGCATGATCCAACCAAAAAGAATTTTAGAAGTAGGAACTTTTACGGGCTTTAGCGCTTTGTGTTTGGCAAAGGGTTTGCGGGAGGGAGGGAAATTGCATACACTTGAATTAAGGAACGAAGATGCAGATAGGGCCGCTTCGTATTTTAGCAAAGCAGGAATGAATCATATCATAACGTTACACCGGGGAGATGCCATGGCGATCATTCCGACCCTTACCGAAACCTGGGATTTGGTATTTATTGATGCTGACAAAGTGAACTATATTAACTATTACGAATTAACTTTACCATCAGTTAAAAAAGGTGGCTGGTTAATTGCAGATAATGTGCTTTTTCATGGCGAGGTGTTGAAAGAAAATGCGCAAGGGAAGAACGCCAAAGCATTGCAGGCATTTAATGAACATGTTAAAAAAGATGAACGGGTTGAGCAGGCGATGTTAACTGTAAGGGACGGACTCTTATTAATTCAAAAAAAATAGTTGTATGTACAAGATCATCATCAGTATATTTTTTTCTGCTGTTTTCTTTCCTGTATCGGCTCAAAGAATTTCGATTGAGGAATATGTTGAACAGTATAAGGAAGTTGCCATGGATGAAATGAAACGTTCCGGAGTTCCTGCAGCCATTACCCTGGCCCAGGGTATTCTGGAATCTGAAAGCGGCAACAGTGAACTGGTAAAAAGATCGAACAATCATTTTGGAATAAAATGTAAAAGCACCTGGACAGGAGAAACCGTTTCGCATGATGATGATGAAAACGGCGAATGTTTCAGGGCGTATAACAATGCAGTGGAAAGTTACCGCGATCACAGTAATTTTCTGAAAGCTAATGAACGTTATCGTTCTTTATTCGATCTTGACCCGGTAGATTATGAAGAATGGGCAAAAGGTTTAAAGAAGGCAGGATATGCTACCAATCCAAAATACCCGGCATTATTGATTCAATATATTCAACGATACGAATTGCAGCAATACAGTTTGGCGGCATTGGGCCAAGGGCCAAAAATGGATGTTGCCAAAGCTGCAGGAAACGGTATTTTACCTGGTAATTCAAAACCTGAAAACGTTGTTTCAGAAAATACAGATGCTGTTATACCGGGCGATCCCGGTAAGGTCATCCGCATGAACGATATTAAATGTGTATTTGTAACCAGCGGAACATCTTTGTTGGCCGTAGCCAATAAAAATAATATCAGCTTAAATAAAATCATGGAGTTTAATGAGTTGACCGGAGAGGGGTTACTAACTAAGGACCAGTATATTTACCTGCATAAAAAATCCAAAGCAGGAACCAGGGAATTTTATATTGTACAATCGGGAGAAACCGTTTATGACATTGCACAATTAGCGGGTATTCAATTAAAGTATCTTTTAGAATATAACAGCATACAAAGCGGTGTAAAATTAAGTCCGGGCACAAAACTTTTTTTGCAACCGGGTTTTAAATCCGTAGTAAATACGTTAGAGGATCCTAAAACAAAAATCCACCTGGTTGCGGCAAAAGAGGGTTTATATGCCATTGCCAAAGCGTATAAAGTGAGCATTCAGGAGTTGATAGAATGGAACAAACTCGAATCAGATGATCTAAAGATCGGGCAGGAGATCATCATATCAAAATAAGGGGATCACAATTATATAAAGCAAATTATTTCAGGCATGGTTATCCAGGTATTAGATAAAAAATTTCAACCTTATATCAAAGCAGGGCAAATAAAAGAGCAGGTTGATGTGCTGGCAGACCAGATCAATAGAGACTACAAGGATAAGAATCCACTGTTTATTGCCATTCTAAACGGGTCTTTTATGTTTGCTTCAGATCTGTTTAAAGAACTGACTATTGTAGCTGAAATTTGTTTTATCAAACTGGCATCTTATAAAGGAACAAAATCTACGGGAAATGTATTAACTGCAATTGGGTTGGATGAACCTTTAAAAGGCAGGCATGTGATCATCATTGAAGATATTGTTGATACCGGTAAAACCTTAAATGAATTTTTACCGCAATTGGCTAACCAGCAACCGGCCAGTTTAAAGATTGCCGCGTTATTACATAAACCGGAGGCATTGGTTTATCCTATAACGATTGATTATATTGGATTTAACGTGCCAAACAAGTTCCTGTTGGGTTACGGGCTGGATTATGACGGACTGGGAAGGAATTTAAAGGAAATTTATCAGTTAGTAGAAGATTAGACGGGCATCATTAAGCGATAAAAGAATATCTTAGATTCGGATACTATAATTATACGATTATAATCTGCTTGCTTTGAAAAAATGGTTATTCTATATTCTGCTTGTGTTGATAGCATTTTCTGCAAATGCCCAGTATTATCTGCGTGGTGAAATAAAGGACGAAAAAAATCAGCCACTCCTGAATGCAAAAATTTTCCTCCACTCAAACCGCCATCATTATTTTTCAGGATCTCACGGTGGATTTGGCATCACCACGAATGCTAAACTGGATTCACTGTCGGTAACCCTGGACGGGTACGAGCCGTTAACGGTTAAGGTAGATGCTGAACATTGGCAATATATCACATTAAAAATTCTGCCATCGAATGTGAGCAGCAGCAGGCCTAAACTTATTTCTATAACAAAGAATGTTAGCCAGTCGTCCAAATTGCAATGGTATGTAAATGAGGAGACGTATTTTCAGCTGGTGGAAAATGAATATGTACATGCGCATAAATATCCCAATACAGCCTTTTCACTAAACGTAAATAAAGCATCCTATAGCAATGTTAGGCGTTTTATAAATATGAAAAGTGTTGTGCCACCTGATGCAGTGCGTACCGAAGAAATGGTCAATTATTTCAATTTGTATTACCACGAACCACTCCAAGGTGATATTTTCAGATTTGAATCTCAGCTTACTTCCTGTCCATGGGATATGGAAAAACAGTTACTTTTCTTAAATATCAATGCAAAAAAATTAAATTTAAACATGATACCGCCAGGTAATTTTGTTTTTTTAATTGATGCATCCGGCAGCATGGATATGCCCAACAGGTTACCCTTATTGAAAGCAGCCTTTCAAATGTTTGTAAAAAATCTCCGGGATATTGATACGATATCCATCGTTGCTTATGGAGGTACCGTAGGTGTTTGGTTGCAGCCCACGGGGGGTGCCGAAAAAGAAAAAATAATTAAGTCTATTGAAGAACTTAACGCCAGCGGTGATACGCCCGGGGAATCGGCGATCATGACAGCCTATGCATTGGCCAGGTCAACTTTTAAAGAAGGAGGGAGTAACCGGGTTATCCTGGCAACGGACGGCGATTTTAATGTTGGATTAAGATCTGAAAAAGCCCTGGAAGATCTGATTACCAAGGAAAGACAGGGGGGGATTTATCTTACCTGCCTGGGTGTTGGTCAGGGTAATTTTAAAGATTCAAAACTTGAAACACTGGCTAAAAAAGGTAATGGTAACTATGCATACCTGGATGACATCAATGAAGCAGAAAAAGTGTTGGTAAAAGAATTAACGCAAACCTTTTATGCTGTTGCAGATGATGTATACTTAAATTTAAATTTTAATGCCGACCTGGTAAAAGAATACAGACTTATTGGGTTTGACAACAGGCGGGATGCTGTTGCCGACAGCAGTATGGATCTGGAAGGAGGAGAAATTGGCAGTGGAAACACGGTACTGGCCATTTTTGAAATTGTGCCGGTAAGTGACCGGCTTTTTAAACCGGAGGTTTTTTCAAAGGATAAAATTGTCGACATTGAAATGCGTTACAGTCTTTGCGATGATACTGCACGATTGTTTTTAAACAGCACAAGATTTGCCAATTTTGTGGAGTTTAAACAAATTGACAGGCAATTACAATTTGCAGCCGCTGTAGCCTTGTTTGGGCTCAAAATAAAACAATCGAAATATGTTAAGCCCGTTGATTGGATAGATATTTATAAGGTCGCTTTTGACGCATATGATCCCGGCATTTACCTGCAAACGGAATTTTTACAACTGGTTGAAAAAGCGCAGGAAATCTATGACCCTAAAAAACGACGTAAAAAAAGGGATGACTAGGAAAACATCTCCCTTACTTTATCAAAAAATGATTTGTCATTCTTATCGGGTTTAGGTTGGAAGTTATCGGAGGTTTGTAATTTTTCCAGCATTTCCTTTTCAGCTGCTGAAACATGCTGGGGGGTCCACACATTTACCTGTATCAACTGATCACCTTTTTCATAGCTGTTTACATTGGGGAATCCTTTGCCTTTCAGCCTGAATATTTTCCCGCTTTGCGTACCTGCTGGTATTTTTATTTTGGCCCTGCCGTCGATGGTAGGGACTTCTATTTGAATCCCAAAAACAGCATCAGGTATAGAGATATGAAGATCAAAAGCAACATTCAAACCGTCGCGGTGTAGTTGCGGATGCGATTCTTCTTCAATTAAAACAATCAAGTCACCCGGAGCTCCGCCACGTTCTCCGGCATTACCCTTTCCACTCAGGCTCAACTGCATTCCTTCCTGTACACCGGCAGGTATGTCAATAGCTACCGTCTCCTCGCCATATACCCTCCCATCTCCCTTGCAGGCAACACATTTATGCGTTACCGTACTTCCTTCACCATTACAGGTTGGGCAGGTAGTAACCGTTTGCATCTGGCCCAAAAAAGTATTTTGCACTCTTCTAACCTGGCCACTGCCACCACATGTTCCGCAGTTTTGCACACTGTTTTTATCTTTTGCTCCGCTTCCACTACAGGTACTGCAAAGCACATATTTTTTTACCTTGATTGTCTTTTGCGCGCCTTTTGCAATCTCTTCATAATTCAGTTTTATTTTAACCCGCAGGTTACTGCCACGTGTACCCCGGCTTCGGCCACCCGAACTTCGCCTGCCCCCAGCGCCTCCAAAGAAACTACCAAAGGGGCTGTCATCCCCAAAAATGTCTCCGAAATTGCTGAAGATATCATCCATATTCATGCCGCCACCGCCGCTATAACCGCCACCACCTCTGCCCTGGCTGTACGCCTGGTGACCAAACCTGTCGTACTGTGCACGTTTATCCGTGTCGCTTAAAACTTCATAGGCCTCAGCTGCTTCTTTAAATTTTTCTTCGGCAGGTTTATCACCCGGGTTCCTGTCGGGATGATATTGCATGGCCACCTTGCGGTATGCTTTTTTAATTTCATCCTGTGAGGACGATTTGGAGACACCCAGTATTTCGTAAAAATCTTTTTTTGACATGGTTATTTCTTCGTAGTTAGAAAACTGCTTTTAGTGGTTTACTTTGGCTCACCTGCAGGGGCCTGGGGGTATCATTTGCCAACAACAACTTTTGCAAACCTAATGATCTTGTTGTTGAGATAGTAACCCCTTTCAACAACATCAACCACTTTACCTTTTTGTTCTTTCGGTACTTCTATTTCGGTAATAGCTTCATGTTTTCCAACATCAAATACGCTATCGATGCTTTCCATAGCTGTTAATCCCCTTGCCTGTAAAGTATTTCTCAATTTATTAAATACCAATTGAACGCCTTCTTTTTGCGCAGCAAAGTCATCTGTTTCTGTCAATTGCTTTTCGGCACGATCGCAATCGTCTATAACCTCCAGCATTGAAATGATCACATCTTTTCCTGCTGTTTGAATCAGCTCAATCTTTTCTTTTGCATTTCGGCGTTTAAAATTGTCAAACTCTGCAAAAAGGCGCAAATACTTGTCTTTTTGTTCCTCCAGTTCAGCCTGTAATTTCTGCAAAGGATCCTCACCTTCGGGATTACTCAAATGGGTACTACCGGGTACATCTGCATCAGCATTAATATTCATTTCAACATTTTCCTGTATAGCTGTATCTTTTTCTTCCATATTCTGATTTTAAAAATTGGTTGCGAAGGTACAATAGTCAAACATTTTGCCAATGGCTAAATTGCAGTCAAATTGGCAAAAAAATGCAAATATTTGTCTTTTAGAAGCTGTGTATATGACACGGATGCTACCTTTGCGCCATAATACAAGCATTCCCCGGATAGATATTACGCTGGATAACCGATATCAGAAATGGAGATTTAACAGGTACCCAGTTGTAAAAGGGTGGCAAAGCAATAATCTGAAACACATGAAAAGTATTTTTTTAAATAAAAAGATCAGTCGAAGGGTAGAAATGGGGCACCCCTGGATATTCAATAATGAAGTTAATACGGGCAAGGCGCTCGATGCTGCTGCTAAAGCAGGTGAAGTGGTAAATGTATTCACGCATGACAAAAGATTCATAGGCAAAGGCTATATCAATCCACAATCACAAATAATGGTTCGGTTACTCACCCGTGATCAGGATGAAACGATAAACGAACAGTTTTTTGTGAATCGTTTACAAAAAGCATGGGCGTACCGTAAAAAAATTGGTTATACCGAAAACTGCCGGCTCATTTTTGGTGAAGCTGATGAACTGCCACAATTAATTGTGGACAAATTCAACGATTATTTTGTTATTCAAACACTGGCTTTGGGTATAGATGTTTGGAAGCCTGCTATTGTAAAGGCGATTGAACAGATTTTTTCGCCTAAAGGAATTTATGAACGAAATGATGTGCCGGTAAGAGAACTGGAAGGCATGGAGCAGCATAAAGGTTTTTTATCGGAGGAATTTGATACCAATATCCTGATTAACGAGAACGGCATCAGGTACCATGTTGATCTTGCCAACGGTCAAAAAACGGGTTTCTTTTTAGATCAGCAGGATAACCGCCGAGCCATTCAACATATTGTAAAAGATGCTGAGGTACTTGGTGCATTTTGTTATACCGGCTCATTTGAAATTTCTGCAGCCTTTTATGGAGCCAGGGCAGTGTTGGGTTTGGATATTTCTCAGCAGGCTGTTGATATTTGTAATAAAAATGCTTCATTAAATGGCCTGGACCAGGTCTGTAAATTCTCTTGTGTTAACGCTTTTGATGTGCTAAAAGAATGGGCAAAAGAAGGAAAGCAGTGGGATGTAGTCATGTTGGATCCTCCTTCGTTTACCAAGAACAGGGCAACCATCCATAAGGCCATAGCCGGGTATAAGGAAATAAATTTAAGAGGGATGAAACTGGTAAAGCCGGGAGGTTTCCTGGTTACATCAAGTTGTACCAACCTGGTGCAGCCCGAGATGTTTTTAGATATTATTCAAATGGCAGCCAATGATGCAAAAAGAAAAATAAGACAGGTTGTTTTTAATTCGCAATCTGCAGATCATCCAATAATCAGGGAACAGGAAAATACACACTATCTGAAATTTTTGATCGTGCAGGTCATGTAACAAAAAATATGGGTAACTATTTTACGACCTGGAACCTGCCGGACTCGATAATTTTTCCTTCTTTATCCCTGAGTTGATAAATGTAAATACCGCGGTAAAATTCTTCCAAAGGCAGATTTAAGCGGGCAGGCATTTTCGTAATATCAATTATCTTTTTCCCCATAAAATTGTATATCTGCAAGGAGAATGATTTATCGTACCCATACAGAAAATCAAAATTGATCACCGTAGTAGCAGGGATTGGATAAGGTTTTATCAGTTTTGCAATCGGATCACCCTGGGCAGGGTTTTTATTTTGAGCAAAAGAAGTAAAACTTAATCCAATAAATAAAATTAGTATGTAAAATATTTTTTTCAATTAAGTAAAAATAAGTAAAATGTTTTAATTAATCAACGCATCCGGTCTACTTTATTGTGCTACGTGTATTTCAAAAAAGTGTAATTAAAAAATTTAGTACTCCTGCGGTTTTATCTGGAAACCACAGTTTTTCCGTTTAAATTATCCAATTTTTCATTGATCGCATTAAAATTTGGCATATCGCCTGCATTTTCCAAAACTTCGGCATAACAAATTTTGCCGGTTTTGTCTATAATGAACGCCGATCTTTTACTCACTCCTTTCATATCCAGTTTCCACTCCAGGTACAAGGTATCGTATAGTGCGGACACTTCTTTGTTAAAATCACTCAAAAGCATAAAATCGTATTGCTGATCGTCTTTATATTTTTTTAACGTATATACAGAATCCACAGAAATACAAATAACCAGGGCATTCACATGCGTATAACGAGTGATATCATCTCTTATTGCACATAGCTCCATGGTACAAACCCCGGTAAATGCCTGTGGAAAAAATAATAGCAATATATTTTTTCCAATTAGGTCGGACAGGGTTACTTTGGTTTTTTCGGTATCGTATAAGGTAAAATCAGGTGCAACCTGTCCTATTTTAATTTTCATTCAATTATTATTTAGGTAAAGATAAATATAGAACAATTCTTTTTCCTGCAGCAATAATTCATGTAATACCATCTTGATTTAATAAGTCCAAAGCACTACGTTGAAGTCTTAGATGGTATTATACCGTTAGCAAATGGTTTTAAGCTACATACTGGTATAATCGGTATAAGCCTGTGTATATCTTGCAATAAAACTAAAGTATAATTTAACTTATTGGCGGAGTTATTTAGATTAGTCCCGCTAGGGACGATATATTGGTAGAAAAAGAAGCAACAACATAAATAAATGTCGTAGGCATGACACAAAATCGCAACAATCTGTCTTACCTATGGCACTTTTACCAAAGGGTTTAATTATTCTACCAATCTTTTGCCTCTATGAGGCATTAAAAAATTAACTCCGCCAACGGGTTAATTTAATAATATTTTTAAAAATATAAACCCCTCTAGAAAGAGGGGTTTTATTGTTATCCAAACAATCCATAAAAACAAAAAATCTTTAGTTTGTTAGCACACGATTTTTGAGACATGAATTGTTTCATCAGATAAATATTATGGCAAAACGTGGTGGAGGGTTATTTTGCAATAAATTGATCGGCTTAATAAAAAGTAAGTAAAATTTTGTGTAATTATTGTGGTTTCAGGGGTTTTACGAGGTAAAAACACGATTGAAAGAAGTTGCTTTCAAAGGGTAAAAATTTACCTTTTATCATAGGTTGGATTTTTGGGTTTTCTTGGATTTGATACGGTTATTTACTATTAACGATTAGTTTTGAATTTTAGTATGATTTACCAATGTAATGAACTTTTTTATTTTTTATTTGTTGCCCGGCATTCTTACAAAATAGAAGCCCCCGCAATATTGCAGGGGCTTCTATGGATAAATAAAAAACGTATCAATTTTTTGCAACCTTCGCTTTTTGTGCAGTTGGTTTTGCAGGCAGGTCATTTGCTTTCATTGAAGCATCAGTTTCAGCAGACCATTTGTCATAGTCTTCTGCGGCCAATACATCACCGGTTATGGTTATGCTTTTCATCTCATCAATGCCGGCAAATTTAACCGTAAGGTGTTTATCAAAATGGTTTAAGGCGGCAGCATTATAAGTTGCGGTAATTGTACCGGTCTTACCCGGTGCAATAGGTGATTTTGTGTAATCGCCCATCGTACATCCACAGGTAGGATTTGCCTGTTCTATGATCAGGGGTTCCTTACTGATATTCGTTACGGTAAACGTTGCAACTTTTGGAACGCCTTGTTTGATCTTACCTAAGTCAATTGTTTCATTAGTGAATTTGGCAACATCTGCCGCCGTTTTTTGGGCAAATAACATGACCGAGAAAGTAATAGCTGCAAATGATAATAGTAATTTTTTCATGTAATTAATTTTTAATTTAGTTTTTTAATTTAGTTTTTTATTTCGTTTAATCCTTTATTTTCCGGGGCAGAGCTGCCTGGTGTTTTCCAAACTTCTCCTTTAATGGTAATTTGTTTCGACTGTGTATCGTTATAAGTTACCGTAATAAACTTCGTGAAAGGTCCCTCAGCTGCAGCATTATAGCCAACGGTAATATTCGTTTTTTCACCTGGTGCAACAACTTTATCTTTTTCCCACTCAGGTGTTGTACAGCCGCAACTCGCATGGATATTAGTAATTTTCAGCGGAATATTGCTTTTATTAGTTACTTCAAAAATGTGCGTTACCGGTTTACCCTGGGGTATTTTGGCAAAATCAAATTCGGTTTCTTTTAAATTCAGCAAATCATCTGCCTGGGCAATGGAAATTTCATTTGTTGTAACATTGGTGGTTACAGCAGCTGCTTTATCCATTGAAAGAACAGGAGCTGCAGTTTTTTGTGCATGCACTAATGAAATAAAACAGATCGAAAATAACAGGGTAAATATTTTTTTCATATAATGTTTGTTTTACAAGTTGACTTTTTCAAAGATAATAAAACGTGTTTATCGGATTCAAATTGTGATAGCGTTAGGAGATTTTTAACAAAGCTGCGCTATAATTTATATTTTTACCGTAGATTGACAATGCAATGGATACAAATAATAACAATGATGCGGCTGTATTGGAGAAACTAAGTTTTGAAAATTTCAAAAACGCAGTACTGAAAGATTACCAAACCGCCTGCGAAAGCAGGGAAACCAGTTTGTTGGGCAGAAAAGAAGTGCTTACCGGGAAAGCTAAATTTGGCATATTTGGCGGTGGCAAGGAAGTTGCACAAATTGCGGCAGCGAAATTTTTCAAACCCGGAGATTTCAGGTCGGGTTATTATAGAGATCAAACTTTTATGTTTGCCAGTGGCTTGGCTACTGTTGAGCAGTTTTTTGCCCAGTTATATGCTGACCCGGATGTTGAGCATGATCCGTTTAGTGCCGGCAGGCAAATGAATGCCCACTTTGCATCCAAAATAGTAGATGAAAACGGTGATTGGTTAAATCTTGCAGAACTTAAAAATATCAGCAGCGATATTGCGCCAACTGCGGGGCAAATGCCAAGGGCATTGGGTCTTGCTTTTGCTTCCAAGGTTTTCAGAAATATTAAAGAAACACATTCCTTCACAAACCTGAGCGATAACGGTAATGAGGTCTGTTTTTGTACCATTGGCGATGCTTCAACAAGTGAGGGTCATTTTTGGGAAACCATGAATGCTGCCGGTGTGTTACAGGTTCCTTTGGCCGTTTTTGTTTGGGACGATGGTTATGGAATTTCTGTTCCCAAAAAATTTCAGACAACCAAAGGATCCATTTCAGAAGCTTTATCGGGGTTTCAGAAAAAAGAGGGGACAAACGGCATTGATATATACAAATTAAAAGGCTGGGATTATGCCGGGATGTGTGAAATACTTGAACCGGCTATTCAAAAAATAAGGGATACGCATACGCCTGCAATCTTTCACATAGAGGAAATAACGCAACCTCAGGGACATTCCACGTCCGGCAGTCATGAACGGTATAAAACGCCCGAAAGACTGGAGTGGGAGAAAATTTGGGATGGTTTAAGGCAAATGCGTGAATGGATTATTGCCAATGCATTAGCGGATGAAGAAGAATTGATCAACATAGAAAAAAATGCAATTGGTTATGTGCGGGCAAGTAAACAAAAGGCCTGGGACAAATATTTAAACCCAATAAAAGAGCAGATTATTCGGGCGGCCGACCTGATGAGACCATTGGAGTCATCAGATCCTGCAATAAAAAAAATAATTGACGATTTGGTTGCATTGAGAGAACCCCTGCGGAGAGACATGATGAAAGCTTTATCCACTGTAATTGATATCGCAGGAGATGCAGCTTCCCCGGTGAAGAATCTTTATTTTCGGCTAAAAAATGAGCATGCAGCACTTTACAACAGTTTTTTGTACAACGAAGGTCCAAAATCAGCATTGAAAGTGCCTGCCATTGATCCTTATTATTTAGATAATGCGCCTGCTGTTAATGGTTACGAAGTGTTGAACAGATATTTCGATGAATTATTTTCCACCAATAATAAAGTTGTTGCTTTTGGTGAAGACCTTGGCCAGATTGGCGATGTTAACCAGGGTTTCAGCGGCCTGCAGGAAAAATACGGGAAAGACCGGATCTTTGATACCGGCATCCGTGAACTGACCATTATTGGACAGGGTATCGGAATGTCGTTAAGAGGCTTGCGACCGATCGCTGAAATTCAGTACCTCGATTATTTATTGTATGGTTTACAGCCGTTAAGTGATGACGTTTGTACAACACATTTCCGGACAGCCGGTCAGCAAAGTTGCCCATTGATCGTGCGAACCAGGGGACACCGGCTTGAGGGTATCTGGCACAGCGGCTCGCCCATGGGTGTGGTGATTAACGCACTCAGGGGTATGTATGTGTGTGTTCCGCGTAACATGGTACAGGCAGCAGGTATGTACAATACACTGATGCAGGGGAACGATCCCGGTATTGTAATTGAATGCCTGAACGGCTATCGCTTAAAAGAAAAATTACCTGCTAATTTAACGGCTTTCACTGTGCCCCTGGGTGTGCCCGAAACTGTAAAAGCGGGAGAAGATGTTACGATCGTGACCTATGGCTCAACGCTACGTATAGTTTTAGAAGCCGCAGAAACACTGGATAAGATGGGCATCAGTTGCGAAGTGGTGGATGTGCAAACCCTGCTGCCTTTTGATATCCATCACAAAATAGTTGAATCGCTTAAAAAAACTAACCGCATCGTTTTTGCAGATGAAGATGTGCCGGGTGGTGCAGCGGCTTACATGTTCAACAAAGTGATGGAAGAGCAGGGCGGGTATAAATATTTAGATGTATCACCAAGAACTCTTACAGCCAAAGCACATCGTCCTTCTTATGGCAGCGATGGTGATTATTTTAGCAAACCAAATACGGAAGATGTTGTTGCTGTTATTAAAGACATGATGGCAGAATAATTTAAACTGGTATGAACCTGACGCTGTATCAAATAGATGCATTTACCGATAAACTTTTTGGCGGTAATCCTGCTGCAGTAATTCCTTTAGAAAATTGGCTTGATGATGTATTGATGCAGAAAATCGCATTGGAGAATAACCTGAGTGAAACGGTTTTTTTTGTTCCTGCTATAAAAAAAGATGCTGATTTTGAGATCAGGTGGTTTACCCCCGAAGTGGAAATTAATTTATGCGGCCATGCCACACTGGCATCAGCATATGTGTTATTTAATATTTTAAACTTTGGTAAGCCCGAAATCCGTTTCAGTTCTTTAAGTGGTATTTTAAAAGTTACTAAAGATGATGACCTTATTTGTTTGGATTTTCCTTCCTGGAAACCTGAACGGCTGGATATTTACCCGGATGAGCTTTCGGCAATTTTAAACTATGCAGAAATTGTTGGCGTATATAAACACCGGGACCTGTTGGTTGAGTTGATGAATGAACAGGCAGTAAAAAACTGCAACCCCGATTTTTCACTGATGAAAAAACATATTGATAAAATGATCATCACGGCACCGGGTGCGGCTACCCGGTCAGATCCCTCGTCTGAATACGTTGATTTTGTCTCCCGTTTTTTTGCTCCCGGCGCAGGTATTGATGAAGACCCGGTTACAGGCTCGGCACATTCGCAGTTAATTCCTTTTTGGGCCGAAAAATTAGGGAAGAATGAAATGCATGCTTTGCAATTATCCAAACGTGGGGGCGAGATTTGGTGTGAGCAAAAAGGCGAACGGGTGATGATAAAGGGTAAAGCGGTTTATTATATGAAGGGAGAGATCATGATACCCTGATCATTTCCTCCCGAAGATCATATTCCTCCGTTGGGGTATTGCATTCCACATCTTCTTAGAGTATATTTAATACAATTTTAACAGGGTGAAATTTCAATACTTCATATTGATATTATTAAGCCAGGCCTTGAATCTGGGCCAGTCTGCTTTTTCTCAGGATAAGAAGATAGATAGCATCCTGTTTGTTCTTAATAATGCCAGACAGGATACAACGAAAGCAAATACATTAAATGCCCTTTCAACAACATTTTTATCAAACAGAGAATTTGACAAAGCAATGAGTTATGCCAAAGGCGCATTATCTCTTGCCCAAAAACTTGATTTTAAGAAAGGGGTTGCCGCAGCTTACCGTGTTATTGGATTAGTTGCTGCACAACAGGGTAATTATGCGGAAGCCAAATTAAGCCATGAGGTAGCATTGAAATTGTCTGAACAGATGTCAGACAAATATGGAATAGCACGTTATTACCAGGATATGGGCATGTTTTATTATTTGCAGGATAATGATCCAGAAGCACTGAATAATTTTTATAAGGCGCTCAAGTTGTTTGATGAGATCAATGATCTTACTTCGGTTGCAAATATGTATCTACGGATCGGTGGTTCTTATTTTTATTTGAAGAATTATTCAGAAGCGGAAAAAAATAATTTAAAGGCACTGGAGGTGTTCGAAAAAACAGGAGAAAGGGAAGGGGCCGCTTATACAACCAAAAGCCTGGGCATACTTCGGTTTATCAGTGGCAATGCGGCCTTCGATGCAGGAGACAAAGACACTGCAAAGCAAAAGTACCGGGAAGCAATAGTTAAACATCAGCCTGCAATTAAGATATATGAAGAAACTGCTGATAGAGTGGGTCTTTTGGAAACCTATCCTCATGTAGGAAATGTTTATGAAAAATTGGGGTCTATAGCCTTGGAAGAGAATGACATGCAGGCTTCCAAAAACTATTTCATGTTTGCACGGAAATATTATTCCGAGTTTTTGCAAATTGCAGAAGAAACGGACGATGAGAATTATATTACTGAAGCATGCAACGGTCTTGGTAAACTTTATCTTCATCTCAAGGAATATTCAAAAGCAAAGCAATTTCTCCAAAGAGGATTGCTTATTTCAACAAAACGCGGATATAAGGTAACTTTAAGAGACGGTTATGAACTTCTTGCAGAACTCGGCACCAGGCAGGGTAATTACAAAAATGCGCTCAGGAACTATAAGATGTTCATTCTGTATAAAGATAGCCTGGGAAATGAAGAGATCGTAAGCAAAGCTGAAGGTTATAAAATGCGGTACGAATTTGAAAAAAAGGAAGATCAGATACAACTTCTCTCCACCGAAAACAAATTAAAAACAACACTGGCATCCAAACAAAAACAACAAAAGGAATTTGCCTTTGCAGGTATTGCAGCTACTCTTCTTGTCGGGGGATATGGCTTCTATCGCTACCGTCGCAGAAAAAAAATTCAAAGCCAGCAGGCAGTATTAAGTGAACGCCTTCGTATCAGTAGCGAACTACACGATGAAGTAGGCGCTACTCTTAGTGGCATTGCCATGTACAGCCATCTCACCAAGGAACAAATGAAAACAGGACAAATAGCAGAGATTGAAAAGTCACTGAATGTAATGCAACAGTCCTCCGCACAAATGGTAGATAAGCTGAGTGATATTGTATGGCTGATAAATCCGGAACAAGATACCTTGCAGAAGCTGGTAACAAGACTGGAGGAATATGCTACCGATATGGCGGCTATTAAAAATATGCAGGTAAAGATCAGTGTACCGGAAAAAATTACAGAGATCAATTTACCTGTTGAGAGCCGTCGCAACATTTACCTGTTTTGCAAAGAGGCTATCAACAATGCTGTTAAATACAGCAATGCAACATTGCTTGAGTTAACCGTAAAAGAGGTAAATGGTAAACTGGAATTTTCAGTGAGTGATAATGGAAAAGGATTTGATGTAGTAATGGTAAGGCGTGGCAACGGACTGGAGAATATGCAGAAAAGAGCAGATGAGATCGGTGCAAAACTGATTTTGCAGTCAAAAGAAAATGAGGGAGCTTCGGTATCACTGCAATGTAAAATCACCTGATGGGGTATAGCAATTGTAAAATACAGCGCTTAGATTTGTGATCGGTTCTATTTATTAAACAAAAATTCTGACTCTCCGCCCGCTGGCGGAGATGGGCATGGAAATAAGAGTAGCCATATTTGAAGATAATAAACTGGTAAGGGATGCCCTCGAAGCCATCCTGAATGGCACACCCGGTTATACCTGCTGTGGTATTTCTGCCGATGGCATTCATTGGGAAGATGATATTAAAAGAAGTAAACCAGATGTAGTATTAATGGATATTGAAATGCCGGGCCTGAATGGAATTGAAGTTACGCAGCATATCAATGATATGTTTCCCGAAGTAAAAATTCTTATCCAAACTGTTTTTAACGATAGCGAAAAGATATTCCAGGCATTGTGTGCCGGGGCTTCGGGCTATATTCTTAAAAACGACCCGCCACATAAATACCTTGAAGCCATCAACGAAGTATATAATGGCGGCGCCCCTATCAGTTCTTCTGTTGCAAAAAAAATGTTGGGCTTTTTTACCAATAAAAATGTGGTGCTTACTGTTCCCGGCGGCACCGATTACCAGCTTAGCGACCGGGAAAAAGAAATACTGCGATTGATGGTGGATGGTAACAATTATAAAACAATTGCTGACAAAGCTTTTATAAGTTATGAAACTGTTCGCACTCATGTGAAGCACATCTACAAAAAACTACACGTGGCCAGCCGCAGCGAAGCAGTACTGAAAGCCATACAACAGGACCTCTCCTGATATTTTCAAAAAATCACCCAATGGGGTATTGTATCTCTTTGATCTTAGTAACAATTTTACGCTTGTTATCAGAGGCTATTTTATAATAGTGCTTATAGAAATAAAAATGTTAACCATAAAAAATTCTTTATGAAAAAGAATTTCTTAAAAACCCTTTGCAGCTTAATACTGTCTGTGTGTGAGATCAACTTGATAAAAGCATTTACTTATCCTTTATTGCTGTTGCAGATGTGACTTATACACAACCTACAAGATATATTGGCATTTCGCGAACTCTAATTTCGCAAACAATCAAATTCATAAAACATGAGCTACACAGTAAAACACAAATACCTTGATATTGAAGACAATGTTTCCATTAATATTATTGGAGAACATGCTACAGTCCATTACTCGACTTCAGGCAATTTGCCTATTCGTCATCCGGGTAAGCTACAGATTTCTAAATTGGCAAAGTATGATAAATATATTTTCGTGGAAGATCCTCCAGGACCTGATGGTCATCCTGTTCACCCGCCAAGGTGGCAAAAGCAGCCCATGACACTTCCACTCATCATAGAAATCAAGACACCCGATGGAAAACCCTTCACCGCTGATCATGTTACTCTCAATGACCTTAAGCGATTTCGGGATTTGCGTGGTACTTCTCAAGGCTCATGGTCTTTCACCATACATGGAGAAAGCGAACCAATTCTGATAATTCCTGGTGAAACAAGGGTTACTTCTGGCGGAGTCTATTTACATATTTGGGTAGAAGAAACTGTTTATTCAAAAAGTGCGCCTCCTTTAGTCAGCCAAACTTTAACTACAACCGGTGAGCAGCGTTATGTGTTCGATCTTTATAGGGTTGGTACGTTTACCGCTACAATGAAATTAGGCTCTACAAATACTTTGGCAACTGGCAGAAAAATGGAACTCATTGACCCGGATGGGGTTGTAGTCAAAACCAGTTCTATTGGAAGGCTAAATTACGAAGTGAATCTTCGTACATTCAATAAATCACGAGATGCAAATGGAAATGTTCGTACATGGTCGCTACATTTACCGGCTGTTGAACATGTGGGTACTACTCCTATCAATCTTTGGGCGTCTGTGATTCAATCGTCTACTATTCATACAAGCGCTTTGCAAGAAAGAATTAACACGTTAATTGGCCTCAATGGCAGCAAGCTTTCAATTAAGGGTGAAATGAAAGACGAACATATACTCGGGCGCCTGATAATTCTTGATGAAGTGAGCGCTGAAACCATAGATATGCATGGACTGTTGGATTCCATAATTGAATCAGTTCCGCAGGATACCGGTATTGATAGAAACCAAATAGATATAAAAGAAGGAGTTGCTTATAATTTGATAAGTCAATCAAGCAATCTTGGCTACGGATTACATCTATCACTAAAGGATAACGTTAAAGTGAATACTATTAAAATAGTTATTGGCGTAAGTGAAAAAATTCAGCCTGCTATTCCGGCACTAAAAATAGATATAGAAGTACATGGATATTTAGCAATTGATATCGGTGGGTTTCCGCTTGCTACTGCAAAGATCAGGGGTAACCGTATATATTTGGAAGCAGGCATGCTCCTTAATCCCAATGGCTCTTTTTCAGCAAAAACATGGATGACCAACAGTTTGGTCGATGCTGATGTTAGTTGGCCAGCAGCATTAGTAGCCGGCGTTCTTACTGGAGGTCTCTTGGCACTTGGAGCAATTGGTCTATCTGAATATATTGAAGGTGAGTTTAACAAAGCAGTAAAGGCCGGGGTTCAATCTATAGTTTCCGGTGCCATGTCACAAGTTCCCCAAATACTTGCAATGATTCATGGGGATGATTTCACCTATCAGTCGTTGCGTCTCAATGGAAATGACATTGTGTTCGATTATATAGCGCCACGCGAATCAGAACCTAAGCCTGATAAAAATTACCATGGGGTTGTCGGACGCTCCATTCTCCCAGGACCAAATCACACCATTAATATCATACCACAACTCGGCGACACTTGGAAGGCCGATAACCTGGCGAAAATAGATCATATTGTTTATGTAATGATGGAGAATCGGTCGTTTGATCATGTGCTTGGCTACCTTGCACAACTTCCGGGACACGGTACCTCCAACGGGCTTACGAATGATTTGATAGCATCCCTTAAAGATAAAGGATTTAATATAGGTAAGCTGAATCAATCAGGTATCAAAAAAAACGATTTTGGGTATAGAACTAAATTCCCGGTGGGTGTAGGGCATGAATTAACGGATGTGGCTAAGCAACTTGGCGAGGAGCCCTTAACACATGCTGGAAAGGCCATTAATAATCCATTAGGCTTCCTATTAAACTTCGAGTTAAAGTTAGAGGAAAGTGCAATGGATCACCCGGAAATAAAAAAGGAGGATGTTCTTGGATATTATGAAGGGAGTGATTTACCATTTTATAAATTTTTGGTTGATAACTATTCCTACTGTGAAAATTTCTTTTGTTCTCACCCGGGACCAACTCTCCCAAACAGGATGTTTTCACTAACAGGTGATCTGCAATATGACCGTGTTGGAGAAATCATTCAGGATAATAACAGCGGTGACAATTTCTCTCTTTCCCGTTCAATGACCATTTATGACCTGCTTACACGAAAAGGGATAAACTGGCGTGTGTATGAATCTTATCCATCTGTCACGATGCTGCGAATGTTTGCCCGCTATGCAACAGACAATACTAACATCGTTTCTATTGAGAGGCTTCAGCATGATGTTGAACAGGGCAGCCTTCCATCTGTAACAATTATAGAGCCTGCCATGCACCATTATCCGGAGAACGATGACCATTCGCCTCATGCTGATATGTACGACGGCCAGCTTTTTCTTAAAGGAGTTTATGACACACTTCGCTCAAATGATGCGCTGTGGCGTAAGACGATGCTGATAATTACTTATGATGAACATGGCGGCTTTTACGATCATGTTATTCCCCCTATTGCTGATTTACGCACAGGAGGCAACACTACTTTTCCAAATCAACTGAACATAATTGGGAATAATCCCGGCAATTCCCAATCAACTAGTGGAGTCGTGGCATCTGCATTAAAGACCAACTATGGTCTGAGGGTGCCCACCTTTATAATTTCTCCATGGACTGTTCCTGGTAAAGGTCCCGATACGGTGATGGACTTTTGTTCCATACTGAAGACAATTATCGCCCGTTTTTGTGGGCAAGATAAACCTTTCATTAGTGACAGGGTAAGTAATTCTCATTCTTTGAACGGGTTTCTGACTGCGACAGCAGCAAGGATGAATGTAACGCATTCTCCATCAATACCACCTTTGCTTTTTGACCCGGCTCTGCGTACACTAAAGATTAAGACAAAACCAATCTCACGTAAGCAAATGAGAGGCGGAAATATAGATTATCATGAATTGACTGGAATGCTTGCAAGGATGCTGGGGCGATAGTTTCGTGCTATTTATAGTCTCGAAAATGAACTTCAAAACTGAAGTTCATTTTCTTTTTTATTTAAGATTATGATAGACCTTTTGTACATCATCATCCTGTTCCAGGTGATCAACCATTTTTAATACTTCGTTGCTTTGTTCCTCATCCAGTTCCATCAGGTTACCCGGTACCCAGGTGAGTTCGGCACTCACCACTTCAATTTTTTTATCTTCCAGTGCTTTACTCATATTGCCGTATTCACTAAAAGGCGTACGTACGATCACATGGCCTTCTGTATCTTCTCCAATTTCCTCCAGGCCAAAATCAATCAGTTCCAGTTCCAGTTCATCAACATGCACAGCTTCATTCTTTATTTTGAATTCCGCCATATGGGTAAAACCAAAAGCCACACTGCCGGTGGTTCCCAATGAACCCTGGCCTTTGGTAAAATGCATCCTGACATTGGCAACAGTTCTCGTTGGGTTGTCAGTTGCAGTTTCTACCAAAACGGCAACGCCATGCGGTGCATAGCCTTCGTACATAATTTCTTCGTAATTGCTGGTATCTTTTCCCATCGCCCTTTTTATGGCCGCTTCCACACGATCTTTTGGCATACCACAAGCCCTGGCATTGATGTAGCATCTTCTTAAAGCAGGATTGTTATCGGGATCAGGTCCGCTGGCTTTAACCGCAATGGCAATCTCCTTTCCGATACGGGTAAAATTCTTAGCCATTTTATCCCAACGGGCAAACATGGCACTTTTTCTTACTTCAAATATTCTTCCCATTATTTAGCTAATTCGTTAATTCGTTAATTCGTTAATTCGTTCACCGGGTTGCAAATTTAGGGAAAATCATCACTTAAACCGATTTTAAAGCTTGAAGGGTGTTTGAAACTTATCCCGTCAATTTCCCTTACCGGGTTGGGGGTATCAACCTAAAAAGTATAACCAACCGAAACTTTTACAACCCGGTTATAAGCGTCAAAATTATCGTTCTTATCCAGTTTAGATAAACCATGGTCATAACCGGCCCGGATGTTTATTCCATTATCAAACTGGTAACCCAGTCCGGCGGATAAGCCCATGTCAACCCGGTTAAATCGATCCGTAATGCCAATCCCCTGGTTGAATACCGAAACACCTAAAACACGCAGCTTTGCATGTAAACTGTTTCGGGCCAGCCATGAAACCTGTGGACCGGCATAGATGTTCAAACCTTTTACAATATTTGCTTTTAACAGCAGTGGAATATCTACGTAGTGCGACTGAACCAATGCAATTGCATTAATACCTAAAACTTTTAAAGCATCGATCTTAAAGTCGCCTTTAAGACTGTACCCTTTTCTTGAATATTGAAGTCCCGGCTCAAAGGAAATTGTTTCGGAAATAGGTATGTTCACATAACCGCCAACATGGATACCTGTTTTGCCGCCGGTTACCAAATAACCATCGGTTTTGTCGATAAGGTCTTCAATTACCTGCAGGTTATCTCCCTGCCATTTGGAAAAGTTTACGCCTGTTCTTACACCGTAAGTTACCTGTGCGTTCGTTACTGTTAACATCATCACCGAAAGGATGATGGCACAAAAAATTTTTTTAGTCATAGTTTTTTGCAGGGTTTTAGGGACTGCTTATGAGCTCACTTAAAAAAATGATGCCATGATAATTCGATTTGTAAAAGTTTATGTTAAAGGAACAGTTGTTCACCAACAGTTAACAAAAGTCATAGCCGCCTGGCCTCTTTGCCTTGTCTGAAAATTTAAAGCATCTTTTGATTATTTAAGATGCTGATTATTCATAGCCCGTTTTTAGTGGCCTGGCGGCTAAAAGAAATCATGTAAGTTTGCTACACTAAAATTTGCGATATGGAAAAGGCAGTTTATTACGGAGATTATTTACAACTGGAAAAGATTACCGGTGCACAGGATCCCGAAAGTTTTAAAGAAGGAAAAACGCCTGCGCATGATGAAATGCTTTTTATCATTATTCACCAGGCTTATGAACTGTGGTTTAAACAAATTTTATTTGAAGTGAATTCGGTGATTGAGATCATGAACAAGCCGATGGTTAATGATAACAGTCCGGAAATGCAAACCGTGGTTCACCGTTTAAAAAGGGTAGTTACCATTTTAAAAGTTTTGGTACAACAGATCGATATCATGGAGACCATGACTCCCATGGACTTCCTCGATTTCAGGGATATGTTGCGGCCGGCATCCGGTTTTCAGAGTTACCAGTTTAAAGTATTGGAAGCAAAGCTGGGTTTGAAATATGAACACCGGCACGGACAGAATTATTATGTTTCCCAGTTAAAAGAAAAAGATATTGCCATTATTAAAGATGCTGAAAGCGGTAAATCGGTTATCGAACTGATCAATGCCTGGCTCGAAAGGATGCCTTTTATTACAGCGGATTTCTGGAATAATTATCAACAGGTTTATACAGGAAGTTTGGCCGAGGCTGAAAAAGATAATGCCGCTGCTTTCGAAACCACTTTTAATATTTCCGCTACTGATAACGAAAGAAATCTTTCGCCCAAAGCCTGCCGCTCGGCATTGTTTATCATGATGTACCATGGTTATCCCATGCTGGAACTGCCTTTCCAGTTATTGGATACTTTATTGGAAATTGACAACCAATTGGGAAACTGGCGCTATCGCCACATCAATATGGTACAGCGTATGATCGGCACCCGAATTGGTACCGGTGGCAGCACCGGTGCGGGTTATTTAAAAGCCGCCATGGATAAACATTATATTTTTAAAGAATTGGCGCAACTGAATAGTTTTTTGGTAGACAGGAAGAATTTGCCGGAGTTGACAAAAGAGGTGGGGCAAAAATTAGGGTACCTGTAGGAACACGCCTTGGGGCGTGTTCTGTTGACGAATTCTGTTTTGAATTTGCCAATGGCAAATTCAAAACAGAATAGAACACGCCCCAAGGCGAGTTCCTACATAGGTTTCGCCAAATCATCTTTATCCCAATTCAATACATTGTTTTGAATATACCACGCTATCTGATCATATTCGTTAGCATCCCGTATAACCCTGTCATGAAACCTGCTTTGCCATTTAAAACCGTTAAAATTATGGTCATGGCACCAGGTAGTTATGTTGCCCTTAAAATGATTTGCAAACGAACTTACGGATCCTTTAGATAAGGGCGTTAGTCCTGTAATGGGGGTATATTTTTTTTCCTGTTTATTTATTATTTCAATGGTCAGGTGAATATGATTGGGTAAAACAGACCATTCGGTAATGCCAATACGTGTTGGTTTGTTACTGATATAATAGGGATTGTTTTGATAAGGATTCTCCAGGCTTTCATCTACATAAAATTTAAGAATGTTATTTTTTACGTATTCCCCTATTGGTGAGTAATTCATTTCCTTATTGACAACTTCGCCGAACCAGTGTTCCCTGTCGTTGGTTACCATAGTTATAAAATAATACCCGTTGCGGGAGTAATCGAAATTATAAAGCCGGTATTGTTTATGTTTTTTGTACATGTACGAATTCGCCCGGTTGGCGAATTCAAAAATAAAAAAAATTTGTGGGAACATGCCGGTGGGCGTGTTCTGAATTTCAGTTTACTGTATTCGCCGCGGGCGAATACAGTAAACGAACACGCCCCAAAGGCGTGTTCCTACACGAGTTCTTTTAACTTAGCCACCACTGTATCAACCTCTGCCCTGGTATTGTGTTTACTGAAACTAAAACGCACGGTTACCTGGTTGGGGTTATTGTTTACGGCACGGATAACATGGCTGCCCTGGTCGGAGCCGCTGGTACAGGCGCTGCCACCACTGGCACAAATATGATTGATGTCGAGATTGAACAGGATCATCTCCGATTTTTCTGTCTTGGGGAAACTGGCACTGAGCACTGTGTATAAACAGTTACCCAGGGCATCGCCGTTAAAACTTATACCCGGGATGTGTTTTTTTAACTCATCCATCATATAATATTTCAGCGTGCCGATAAATGCCATATCGTCTTCCTGCGAAGCGGTGGCCATTTCCAGGGCTTTGGCAAAACCAACAATGCCGTACAGGTTTTCGGTACCCGCCCGCATGTTGCGTTCCTGTCCACCGCCGTGTACAAAGGGTTTTATTTTTACATTTTCGTTGATGTATAAAATGCCCACACCTTTTGGCCCGTGAAATTTATGTGCTGCGCCGGTAACAAAATGAACAGGCGTATTTCTCAAATCAAATGGGAAGTGCCCAACTGTTTGTACGGTATCGCTGTGAAAAACGGCTCCATACAATTTGCACAATTCACCTGCCACATGAATGTCTAAAATATTTCCGATCTCGTTATTGGCATGCATTAAAGTAACCAGTGTTTTCTCTTCGCCTGCTGCCAGTAATTTTTCAAGGTCGTCGATATCAACATGTCCGTTGGGTAATAATTTTACATAACTTACTTTGGCAATATCCAGGTTATCTATGTGTTCAACAGCATGCATTACAGCATGGTGTTCAATTGGCGAAGTAATGATATGCCTGCAACCCAGGTCACGTATAGCACATAAAATAGCCGTGTTGCTGCTCTCTGTACCTCCACTTGTAAAAAATATTTCGGCAGGGTGCGCATTTAAAATTTTAGCAACCGTTTTCCGGGCAGTTTCAATCGCCATACGGGTCTCCCGCCCGTAGGAATAAATGGAAGAAGGGTTGCCAAACTTTTCGGTAAGGTACGGCATCATAGTTTCTAAAACCTGTGGATCAAGTGCAGTGGTAGCTGCGTTATCGAAATAGATGCGGGCGTTAGCCCCCGGGGGGGCTTTTTGTACTTCACTGTTCAAAATGTTCTTCTCATTTGTCATGCTTGTATATTTTAATTTGCCCCTTCTGTTAATTATTGAACCGCTGTTCCAATATACGCTGCTCAAAGGTTCCTTCGTAATTTATCCTGGTTTTTGCAGGGAAGGTCAGAAGTGGTTCTTACATCATTTTCCCGATATCCTGGATCAACCTCCTGGCAATATTATCGGCTGTTGTTTCAAAATTACTTTCGGCATAGATGCGGATAATGGGTTCTGTATTGCTGGTACGTAAATGCACCCAATCGTTATCAAATTCAATCTTTAACCCGTCTTCGTCATTAATGGGATGATTTTTATACAGCTCTTTGATATTTTTAAAAATAGTATCTACATCTGTGCCGTTGGTTAGTTCAATCTTATTTTTGCTGATAAAATAATCAGGATAGGTACTGCGTAACTTTTTGATGGTTTTTTTACTGTTGGCCAGGTGTGTTAAAAAAAGTGCGATACCTATCAGCGCGTCCCTGCCGTAATGCAGGTCCGGAACAATGATCCCACCATTTCCTTCGCCACCAATAACCGCATGAACCGCTTTCATTTTATTTACCACGTTTACTTCCCCAACCATACTGGGAAAATATTCACCGCCATGTTTAATGGTCAATTCTTTTAATGCCTTGGTAGATGACATGTTGGAAACGGTGTTTCCTGTACGTTTGCTTAGCACATAATCGGCCACTGCAACCAACGTAAATTCTTCGCCAAACATGCTGCCATCTTCGCAAACAAAGCAAAGGCGGTCCACATCCGGGTCAACCGCGATGCCCAGGTCGGCCTTTTGTTTAACTACGGCCTTACTTAAATCTGATAAGTGCTCGGGTAATGGCTCAGGGTTGTGTGCAAATTTTCCGTTTACTTCTTCGTTCAATACCATAAAATCAGTTACACCTAATGCATTTAACAAAGCCGGAACAGCTATAGCGCCGGTACTGTTTATGGCATCAATCACAATCTTAAAATTTTTGTTTTTGACTGCTGCCACATCCACCAGTTCATATCCAACAACTGCATCGATATGTTTTTGAAGCAATGTTTCGTCCCGGGTATAAGTCCCCAGTTTATCAACTGCGGCAAATTTAAAATCTTCGTTGGCGGCGGCAATTAAGATCAGTTTACCTTCCTCGCCGCTGATAAATTCACCTTTGTTGTTCAATAGTTTTAGCGCATTCCATTCTTTTGGATTATGACTTGCAGTAAGTATTATACCACCGGCGGCATCTTTAAATTTTACGGCCATCTCAACGGTAGGCGTGGTACTTAAGCCGAGGTCAATCACATGCAAACCAAGACCAATCAGTGTGTTTACCACCAGATTGCTCACCATTTCGCCGCTTATCCTGCCATCCCGGCCAATAATTATTTTGGTATTATTGCCTTGTTGTAAAATCCAGCTTCCATAAGCTGCTGCAAACTTCACGATATCAACCGGGGTAAGGTTATCATTGGGTTTTCCGCCGATAGTGCCTCTAATACCGGAAATACTCTTTATTAGTGCCATTCTAATTTCATTTTGGAAGGCCAAAGATATGAAAAGTCATGTAGTTCATAGTTTGTAGTTGACGGTTCATGGCATGGTTTATTTATCCAATCCTTTGGTGAGCTATAAACTATGAGCCATTTACTATTAACTTTGCGCCATGCAACAAACCTGGTTTAAAGATTGGTTTAATTCACCCTACTATCATCTGCTGTATTTTAACCGGGATGATAACGAAGCAGCCGCTTTTATTGATAAGTTGATAAATTACCTGAAACCTGCACCCGGCAGCAGCATGTTGGATGTGGCCTGCGGCAAAGGCAGGCACTCTATTCAATTGGCCGGTAAAGGTTTTGAGGTAACGGGCATTGACCTCAGTGACGACAGTATCGATGAAGCCTTATTATCGCAATCCGACTCGCTTCATTTTTACAGGCATGATATGCGTTTACCGTTTTGGATCAATTATTTTGATTATGCCTTTAATTTTTTCACAAGCTTTGGCTATTTTAAAACCCGGCGGGAGCATGACAATGCGATACGGACCATTGCTCAGTCCCTGAAAAAAGAGGGGACCTTTGTTGTGGATTTTTTGAATGTACATTATGCCGAAGATCATTTGGTACATCAATCGGAAAAGGAGATTGACGGTATTAATTTTATCATCACCAAATGGTTTGATGAAACCCATTTTTATAAAAAAATTGTAATTGAAGATGAAGCCCGGCAAGAGCCCATTATACACACAGAAAAAGTAGCCAAATTTTCTCTGGGTGATTTTACAGAAATGTTTGCCTACCAGGGCCTGCAATTGCAGGAGGTTTTTGGTGATTATGAATTTGGTAATTATGACGTGCGAAAGTCGCAGCGGATGGTGATGATTGCGAAGAAAGTACATACCTGACCTGAATACAGTGTATGATTCAGGCCGCTTCCAGCGTCCCGACTCGTCCTGCCGGAGCGTCCCAACTCATCCCGCGGCGTTATCAGTTTCTTATTTATTTTTATTATTGATCAGCATCCACCTGGATGTTTCATATATAGCTGAAGTAAGTTTAGATAAATGGGATTTTACCGAATCCTGTTGCCGGTTGGTTAATGCCGGCAGGTTATCGCGTACAGGGATCAACTCTTCTTTCTTAATCCGGATGTTTTTACGAAAAAAATAATCATCGCTTACCACGCCGATCCAGCCGGGTGCGTGATATATGATGAATGCGGCATTTTCTTTTTTATCAGGGTCAAGTAAATCCCTGCCAATGGTACTATTTAAATAGGGTTGCTGCATCATGCCGGCAATGGTAGGCAGAATATCTATCTGCGACACCGGTTCAGACCTTTTTTGCCTGGTGAGTAATGCCGGGGCATAAAATACCAGGGGCACATGTTCGTCGCTCAACCGTTGCTCTGTCCATGCTTTTGGATAAATAGCTTCTGCATTTCCCTCAACACCATGATCGCCGGTAAAAATAAAAATGGTGTTGTTAAAATAGGGCGATTGCCTGGCGGCTTCCATGAATTTTTTAATACAATAATCGGTATAAGCAAATGCGTGATATTCTTTCAATGACTCAAAACCATATTTTTTTAAATCTTCATCGTTAATGACCTTTCGTTCAAAGTCCAGGTCTTCTTCCGGGATATCGAAAGGGCGATGGTTGTCTGCTGTTTGAATGATCGCGAAAAAAGGCTTCTCTTGTTTTGCTAAAATCGCATTTGCTTCAAGAAATAAATTTTTGTCGCTGATACCCCAAACATTTAATTTTTCAGCTTTATAATCTCCATCTTCAAAAACATGCACATCTTTTATATTGGATATTAATCCTTTAAAATTATTGAACTGGCTACGGCCACCGATAAAATAAAATTTTTCATAGCCGTCAAAATCGTTGATGATGGTGCGCTGGTTAACTGATTCCGGGTTACGGGTAGAAAATTTTGAAAGTTGTACATCGGGTATTCCCGTAATGGCAGCAAAAACACCACGGGCCGTTCCAAAGCTTGGTGTAAAACAGCGATCAAAAAATATACCCTCATTGCACAGCTGGTTAAAGTACGGGGTACTGTTCAGCGGATTGCCGCTCATGGAACTTTTGTACATGCTGAAACTTTCGCAAAGCACCAAAACAACATTGGGCTGGCTTTCAAAGGCTTTACTACCCGGTTGAATTAGACGGCTGTATCCTTTTTGAAAACTGTTATATTTTTTTAATTGTAAAAACTCCGCCATTTCAGTGAAGTAATCTGCGGCTTTGCTGTTACGGTCCGGGTTTCTGAAACGAAGCGTGGTGAAAAAATTCTGTAACGGATTTAAAGCCAGGTTACTTTTGAACTCATCGTTTAAACTAAATGCCCTGAAAAAATTTAAAGGTTTCAGGGTAAAGAAGCCATACACAAACCATCCTAACAGCAGCAAAGCTACTCCATGCCACCTTCTGCGGTAATTAAATTTATGAATGTTGATATTTTTTTCAGTTACATCAATATGCATTTTTCTGAACATCCAGGTCATCATCATTGCGGCACCGGCGAGGCCAAACAGGATCCAAACCACCGGGTAACTTTGCCAAACCATCTGGATACTTTCTTTTGGATCTTCAGCAAAGATCAAGGCATCGGCATTAAGTCTGGCATTAATGTAGGCAAACTGTCCAAAATCGGCTCCATAAAAAAACAACACCAATAGGGTTATTGTACCCAGGTAAGCGGTCCAGATTTTTTTACTTCTTTCACTTCTGAAAGGAGACAAGCGGGGTAACAGGGATAATAACGCTATGGGTAATAATATGACAGCAATCCACCGCAGATCATATTTTAAACCGAGCCAAAATGCAGATCCAAGTTCAAGAACACCGGTATTGCCGGGTTTAAAAAAGAATACCGTGGCCACCCTGAATGCTGTAAATATGCATAGGTAAATGAAGAATAGTTTAACTATCCACTGAATAGTTTTGGGAACCCGCCTGCTGATAAGCATAAATATTCTTTTCTTTTAACCTGAACAAAGAAAGCGAAAATACTAAAACCGCTGATAGAAACATGGATAATGCCAACCGGTGAAGCATTTCACAGCTGGTAAAATTATTAATTCTTTTTATTGTTCAATAATAAGTACCTGGCTGTTTCGTAATAAGCATCAGTTAACTGCTGCAAATAATTTTTTATACTGTCGGTTTCCGTATTTACCGGAACGGGATCATTATCCTTTACCGATACAAAATCTGTTTTACCGGTTTTAAAATTTTTGAGATAATAATACCGGTTACTGACCAGTCCAATTGTTTTTACATCATGATCAATAATAAAAGCAAATTTTTCAGTTTTGTATGAAGCCGAATCGGGTACGGTATAAAATAAATTTCTACCCATAGAACGGGTTGTATAAGGAATCTTTGCCAGTGATGCGATGGTAGGTAATATGTCAATTTGCGAACAAACCTCATGAATGCGCTGTGGTTTTATCAAACCCGGTGCGTAAAAAAGTAAAGGCACATGCTCACAGGTGAGCCCCTGTTCGGTCCAGGCTTTCGGAAAATGATCCAAAGAACCGGTAAAGCGTATACCATGATCGCCAACAAAAACAAAAATGGTATTCTTAAAATACGCTTCTTTTTTTGCGGCTTCCATAAATTTTTGAAAACCAAAATCGGTGTAACGGAAAGCATTCATTTCTGCATTACTTTCAAACCCAAAACGTTTTAACGAATCCGATGAATAGGAGGTGAATTTAAATTCATCTCTGTCTTCGGCAGGTATGGTATAAGGCCGGTGATTATCGGCTGTTTGGATAATGGCAAAAAAGGGTTCCGTTTGCTGCTTTAAAACTTTGTTCGATTCTAATAATAAATTCTTATCGCTGATTCCCCATACATCAATTTTTTTGGCTGCATAATCTTCCTGTTCATACAATTGCAGGTTTTTGATGTTGTTGGTCAATAAACCCCGGATATTTGCCCAGGTGGCACTTCCTCCCAAAAAATATAAGTTATGGTATCCTGTAAAATTGTTGATAATGGTTTGTTGGTCAACGGCATTTGGATTGCGGCTTGCTGTCTTGGGACTGGCAACATCCGGTAACCCGGTGATGGTAGCCCACACACCGCGTGCAGTACCATAAGCAGGAGTAAAGCAACGGTCAAAGAACATACCGTTTCGGCACAACTCATTAAAATAGGGTGTTGTATTTAATGGGTTGTTGTGCATACTGCTTTTATAGGAACTAAAACTTTCACAGATCACCAATACAATATTTGGCTTAATACCTGCACGTTCTGCAAAGGAATATGTTCTTTTAAAATTTAAAGATGAGCTGTCACGTTCGTCTACCCCGAGATATTCAGCTATTATCGGGTAACCCGCCCTGACTTTTTTAATGTCGAAAGTTGAATTTCGGAAATTTAAAGTGCTGATAAAACTCTGAAAAGGATTTAATGCCAGGTTGGCTTTAAAATCATCACTTAAGGTATAGGCATCGCTCCAGCGCAGGGGAAACTGGCCAATTTTACCAAAGATAAAAATACCAAATATTAAAAAGGAAATCACGTACAGCAACCTTCCTTGGCGTGTAAAAAAACTATACTGTTGTTGATATGCGGCGAGCAGTTTTCCAAATGCAAATCTTACCAACACCAACAGTATTATAATACCGAGGGCTATTTTCAGCAATGGATAGGATTGCCACATCATGTTAAAAGAAATACCCGCATCCTGCAAATAGTTTAAAACTGTTGCGTTGAGCCGTTGATGCAGGTAATCAAAATGATAGTAATCAATGGCCAAAACCAAGACCAGGATAAAAAAGGTAACGGGTAATAAAAAATTCCAGAATTTATTTGCTTTTGGATTTTTAAAAGGGTTTATAAAAGGTATGGCGCATAGCAGCATGGCCGCCAGTCCAATAATACATGACACACGGGCATCGTACCTGAACCCTAAAATAAATGCAGAGCCGGAGAATGCTTTGCCGGGCGGATTAAATGTCCAAAAGATAATAAACCTGGAAATGGTCATTACGATCAAGAAAATAAGAACTACCGAAAACAGCCAACGTATGAGTTTGGGTATTCGTTGTAAAAAAAGCATGCATATTGATTTAATAATTTAGCAAATTTAGTTTAATTAATTTTGCGGGGTTGCTAAAGGGTTGCCAACCTTTTTGTAAGCTTTCTTTTATTTGCAGGGAATATTTTAAGGTTGGCAACCCTAACCCAGGTAACCCTTATCTTGCATACCATGAATCAACTGGTTAAATACGATCAACATCTCTTTAGAATCATTAACCATCAGTGGAGCAATTCTTTTTTCGACTGGTTAATGCCCTGGTTACGTAATTCAAATATGTGGATTCCGTTATACTTGTTTTTGTTGTTACTGGTTACCATAAATTTTAAAAAGAATGCCTGGTGGTGGGTTGTTTTTGCTGCAGGTACAGTTATTTTAACTGATTTTGTGAGCAGCAGTATCATCAAAAATAATATTATCCGCCTGCGGCCCTGTAACGAACCTGGTTTCGCTTCCTGGATACATGTGTTGGTTGCATACCGGCCGCAAAGCTCCAGTTTTACCTCGTCGCATGCCGCCAATCATTTTGGGTTGGCCATGTTCCTGTTTTTGACCCTAAAGTCGGGGTTTAAAAAATGGCCTCTTTTATTCTTTTTTTGGGCCTTGAGTATCTCTTTTGCACAGGTTTATGTAGGGGTACATTATCCTATAGATATTATATGTGGCGGTCTAATTGGAATACTTATCGGATATTTGTCGGGAAAATCGTTTAATAAAAACTACGGTTTAGCTTAAAAATACATGACAGAAATACTGATAATACTTGGGCTGATACTTATTAACGGCGTCTTTTCGATGGCAGAAATTGCATTGGTTTCTGCCCGAAAAACCAGGTTGGAGGGACTGGCCAATAAAGGAGATGAAAAGGCAAAAGCTGCATTGAAACTTGCCAATCACCCGGATGTTTTTCTCTCTACTGTACAAGTTGGGATTACGCTGATCGGTATTTTAACGGCTATTTTTTCAGGCGAAAATTTAAAGACACCGCTGATTGAATTCCTCAATAAGTTTGCATGGGCGAGGGATTACAGCAATGGAATTGCTACCACGGTGATCGTAGTTTTGCTTACCTATTTTTCATTGGTATTAGGCGAGCTGGTTCCTAAAAGAATTGGATTGGCCAGGCCTGAATATATTGCCAAGAATCTGGCGAAGCCCATGAGTTGGCTCAGTCGGTTAACTTTTCCCTTTATCTGGCTGTTAACTTCATCAACACATGTGATTGTTAAACTTTTTAAATTAAAAGTAAGCGATAACCAGGTAACCGAAGAAGAGATAAAAGCCATGATTTCAGAAGGCAGCGAACACGGTGCTATTGAAGAAGAAGAAAAAGACATTATTGAAAGGTTATTTCATTTGGGCGACCGGAACATAACCTCGTTAATGACGCACCGTACCGATATAGTTTGGTTTGACGAAAAGGAAACTGTTCAGGATTTTAAAGACAGGTTTGATCTTCTAACTTATTCAACTTACCCGGTTTGCGATAAAATAGTTGATGATATTACCGGTGTTGTTTTTGTAAAAGATATTGTAAAGGCGTCGCCAACAACCATTTTAAAAGACCTGTCAAAGCCGGCCATGTTTGTGCCTGAAAATAACAGTGCCTATCAACTGCTCGAAAAATTCAAATCCTCCAAAATACACAGCTGTTTTATTGTAAATGAATACGGTACGCTTGAGGGCATGATTACCCTGAATGATGTACTGGAAGCCATTGTGGGCGATGTGCCGCAAAGCGGGCAGGAAGAATATGGAATTTTTGAACGAGCTGATGGGTCTTTCCTGGTTGATGCTCAAATTCCATTTTACGACTTCCTGAGTCATTTTGATAAAACCGAATGGATGAATGAAGGCGAACAGGATTTTGATACACTAGCCGGATTTGTTTTGCATGAGTTGGAACATATTCCCAAAAGCGGTGAACGCTTTGAATGGAATGGATTTGATTTTGAAATTATTGATATGGACGGCCAGCGAATAGATAAATTACTTATTAAAGTGTCGGAGGATATTAAAGAGGAAATGGAAGGTTGAAAGTAAAAAGTAAAAAATCAAAAATCAAAACTTGCCTTCTCGTCCGGATTAACCAGTTTAGCACTTTTTTTATTTCCGTTTACCGTGGTATGTATGATGCTCATCTGTTCTTTTTTATATTCAAACAAAATATTGTTCGTTATTTCAAGCTTTTTTACTGCCGTAATATTATTTACCTGGTAAAAGCTTATGATGCCTTCTTCGTCCTGTTCGTAACCAATAAACTGCAGGGCAGCAGGTTTCCCATCAACTTTTATAAGCAGGTGTTTTTGCACATAATCCGTCACCAGTTTATTCATGGCATTTTTGTCTTTGGGTTGCAGTAAATCAATATAGGTTTTATATGTCTGGCGTAGTGTTTTCTCAAAATCATCTGTAAAGATTTTACAACTTATCTCCAGCGTTTTTTCTTTGGCATTGTGCTCAATTTCAGTAACACTAACAAAGATGGGATGTTTTGCAGTTGACGGGCTGTTTATCACCAAGCCTCCAATTACCAACCACTTAAATAAAATACTTACCATTTAGCAAAGAGATTAATAATTAATCGTTTCTTTAAAGATATTTGAAAAGCAAAATTAACATAAACAGTCAAATTAAATCCGTTTGATGCAGAATTTGGGTTTTTATTTCGATTTGGGATGGCATCACATTATTGCCTGGGCAGCATTTGATCATTTGTTATTTGTATTGGCTTTAAGTGCGGTTTATTTATTAAACGATTGGAAAAAAGTATTGATTTTAGTTACCGCTTTTACACTGGGCCATTCGCTTACTTTACTTTTAAGTATTGTTGATATCGTAAGGATAGATTCAAATTTGGTTGAGTTTTTAATACCCTGTACCATTATAATTACAGCAGTTCTTAATTTTTGGCAAAAAGGGTTTGGTTCAAAATCATTGCGCCGGAATTATTTTTTAGCTTTTTTCTTTGGATTAATACATGGATTAGGATTTGCAAATGCTATTCGGTTTATGATGATGAAGGGGGAAAGCATTGGGCTAAATCTTTTAGGATTTAATATAGGTTTAGAAGCCGGGCAAATAGTATTGGTAACCTGTATCCTTTTATTAAGTTTTGTAATAGTGAACAAAGCCGGGTTAAAAAGAAATTGGTGGGTATGGGGTTTATCTTTTTTTGCATTTGCAATGGCATCTAAAATGATTTGGGAACGTTTTCCAACAGTATAAATAAAATTAATCACTCAAAAATAAAAAATGAAACAACTATTAGCTTTTACTTTTTTGCTTTGTATCGGTATTGCTACCCATGCACAGGATATTAAAAATAATCCGGGCAGTAACCATGGTAACCGGTTTGAGCAGTTGGGAACCATTCTTCCTACCCCAAATGAATACCGTACTGCAAGTGGTGCTCCCGGGCCAAAGTACTGGCAGCAGCGCTGCGATTATGATATTACATGCTAACTGGATGAAGCCAACCGCAGATTGATCGGCAAAGAAACACTTACCTACGTAAACAATTCACCCGATGTGTTAACCTATTTGTGGTTACAGCTGGATGAAAATGAACACAGCAATACCAACAACTCGGGGTATCAATCAAGTAATGCTATGCCCAGATCGATCAGCGAAGCCGATATGGTTAGGTTTAGCGGTAAAGTAGATAAAGACAAAGAATATGGTTTTAATATAACCAGGGTGGCAGATGCAACCGGTAAAGCACTTAGTTATACCATTAACAAAACCATGATGCGTATTGAACTGCCCCAGGCGCTTAAACCCGGTCAGCAAATAGTTTTTAAAGTTGATTGGAATTATAATATTATCGAAAGAACAAAATATGGTGGCCGTGGTGGATATGAAAATTTTCCGGAAGATGGGAATGATTTATATACCATGACCCAATGGTTTCCCCGCCTTTGTGTGTACAGCGATTTTCAGGGATGGCAAAACCACCAATTTGTTGGCAGTGGTGAGTTTGCTTTAACCTTTGGTAATTATAAAGTAGCGATGACTGTTCCGGCCGATCATGTGGTTTTATCAACCGGACAGGGACAAAACTATCCACAGATTTTATCAGCCGCCGAAATGGCCCGCTGGCAAAAAGCTCAAACAGCTACCGATGTTGTAGAAATTGTAACGCTGGATGAAGCAACAGCAAAAGAAAAACAAAAATCAACGCAAAAGAAAACCTGGATTTTTAAAGCCGATATGGTACGTGATTTTGCCTGGGGCAGCTCCCGCAAATTTATTTGGGATGCCATGCCAACTATGGTAGAAGGTAAAAAAGTAATGTGCATGAGCGGCTATGGAAAAGAAGCTTATTCTTTATACCGTAAGTACAGTACAAAAGCAGTAGCACATACCATCAAAACGTATTCAAAGTTCACCATTCCCTATCCTTACCCGGTTGCACAAAGTTTAGAAGCGGCCAATGGAATGGAATACCCGATGATCTGTTTCAACTTTGGACGTACAGAAAAAGATGCCAATGGTAATTACAGTGCCAACAGCACATACAGCGAAGGAACAAAAAATGGTATGTTGGGTGTGGTGATACATGAAGTGGGCCACAATTTTTTTCCAATGATCATCAACAGCGATGAAAGACAATGGACCTGGATGGATGAAGGATTGAATTCTTTTTGTGAATATTTAACCGAAGAATTATGGGATAACAAATTCCCGGTGGGTAAAGGCCCTGCATACAAGATTGTGGATTACATGAAGCTGCCAAAAGATATGCTGGAGCCCATCATGACCAACAGCGAAAACATTATTCAGTTTGGCCCCAATGCCTACAGCAAGCCATCAACCGGTTTAAATATTCTGCGTGAAACCATTATGGGCCGGGAGAATTTTGATTATGCATTCAGAGAATATGCAAGGCGCTGGGCATTTAAACATCCAACACCTGCCGATCTTTTCCGTACCATGGAAGATGCCAGCGCTGAAGACCTGGATTGGTTTTGGAGGGGATGGTTTTATGGAACTGAGCCATGTGATATTTCATTAGATACAGTTAAATGGTCGGTACTGAATACAGAAGTTCCGGCAGCCTCTGCAAATACAGGCCCAACTACAAGAAAAGTACCTGTTACAAAACCATTGCTGAATAATTTTGATGATATTTCAAAGATCAGAAACCGGGAAGATAAAAAAATTGTTTTCGCTACAGATGCAGATCAGTCATTGAGGGATTTTTACTGGAGATACGATCGTGGACTGGCAAAATTAGATTCAACTCCTCATGAAATAACCACACGGGCAATAGTTGCTGATAATTACAGCGAAGCCGAACGGTTTAAAATAGCCGGCGATAAAAACATGTATGAACTTACTTTCAGCAATAAAGGCGGTTTGGTAATGCCCATCATTATTGAGTGGACGTTTAAAGACGGCTCAAAAGAAGTTGACCGCATACCCGTATATGTTTGGCGCAAGAATGAAAATAAAGTAATTAAAACTTTTATGAAGAGCAAAGAAGTAGCCTCAATCAAGCTGGATCCGATGAGAGAAACAGCCGATATTAATACTGATAACAATACCTGGCCTTCTATTGTAACGCCAAGTAAGTTTCAGTTGTTTAAAGGCGATGGTGGCCGTGGACCAAGAGGTGCCGGCGTTGGAGTAAACCCGATGCAGAAAGAAATAAAATAAAATTCAGTTTAAATAATACCTTTTTGATTTAATAGGAGTCCCAAGCACTACGTGGAAATCTGATATGGTATTATACCGATAGCAAATGGCTTTGGACTACATACCGGTATAATCGGTATAAAATGTAAAACTCCGGATTTTAAATCCGGAGTTTCCTGTTGGTCAGGGGCCATTTAAACGGCCGAATGAAAAGTGTATTTTTTAAGATCGTCTAAGTCTGTTGTTGTATGAGTTGGGGTATGTGCCAGGCAGCCATCAGCCACCCGAATTGGTACGCCCATCCCGAACAACATTCTTTTTACCCTTATTTTTCTTTTCCCATTCCAGCATTTCGGGGGTTTTTTCCACTTCTTTCTTTTTTACAGGTGCTGCAACAGTTTTTTTACTATCGTCCGGTTTTTCCAGGCTACCCCGCTCATACTTTTCTATTTTCATAAGCCTGCCCGAACCCGGTTCAAAATATTTCCACTCGCCATGCTTAACACTGTATTGTTCTGCTTTTATGATCTTGTAATCAATGATTTCATTGTTGCCATCGCCATAAACGGCAATGGTATCATAAGGAGCATCAGGGTCATATCCACGCCAGGATTCTTCCAGGAGGAGATCACCCAGGTAAGTATAATACTGTTGTACGCCGTGTTTACCACCCAGTTTATAAAATTCAACGGCAATGATATCCCCTGTTAAACTGTATTTGCGCCAGATACCTTCTTTTTTACCATCTTTAAAAATGCCCTCTTCTTCATAACCGGGTTCTCCACGTAAAGCATCCACATGTAATACCCATTTGCCCTGTTTGTTTTCCTGATTATCAATGGCATTAAGTGTATCCCCTTCGGCACTAAGCCGGTAAGTTTTATACTGGGCCACGCCATTCATAAAAAACAAAACCTGGATGATGGTAAGTACCAGCAATTGCCGTATTTTTAAAATTCGCATAATGTCCAAATTATAGTCTGCTTTTATCAAACCAAAACAAACGAATGAAAAATCTTTTCAAATTTACGTTAATCCTGCTCTTTATTTTTGTTAATTCTGCAAAAGCACAGACCAAATCAAGTACTGCTGCTGAGCGTTTAAACGGAATTCAAAAAAGAAAATTGCTTGAAAAAGATACTGCGTTAAATAATATCAAATTCCGCAATGTGGGGCCCAGTATCATGAGTGGCAGGGTAGTAGATGTTGATGTAAACCCTGCAGATCCAACAGAATTTTATGTGGCCTATGCCTCCGGTGGCCTATGGTATACGGCAAATAACGGCCAAAGTTTGATACCCGTTTTTGATAAAGAAAATGCATACAGTATCGGAGATATTGCAGTAGACTGGAAATCCGGAGCGATTTGGGTGGGCACGGGCGAAGTGAACAGCAGCCGCTCCTCTTATTCAGGTTTGGGGGTTTATAAAAGTGCCGATAAAGGAAAAACCTGGGATTACCTGGGGTTACCTGAAAGCCACCATATCGGAAAAATAAACCTGCATCCAACCAACAGCAATATTGCCTGGGTGGCTGTACTTGGTCATTTGTATTCGCCCAATAAAGAAAGAGGTATCTATAAAACCAGCGACGGCGGTAAAACCTGGAAACAGGCGCTGTTTGTTGATGAGAATACCGGCGCTGCAGATATGGATATCAACCCCAAAAACCCGGATGAAGTATATGCGGCTATGTGGTACCGTACCAGGCGGGCCTGGAATTTTGAGGAAGGTGGAAAATCAAGCGGGATCTATAAAAGTGCCGATGGAGGAGATACCTGGAAACAGGTATCGGCAGCGGGCAGCGGCTTTCCGGTTAGTAGTGGGCTGGGCAGGATAGGCATCGCGGTTTTTGCCGCCAATTCAAACATTATATATGCCACATTGGATAACCAGGACCGCAGACCCGACACCGCAAAGAAAAAAGTGGATACTAGTTATGTGCTTAAAGATTTTAAAGATCTTACCAAAGAATTATTCGCAAATCTTGATAATAATAAATTAGATAGTTTTCTGGCGGATAATAATTTTAAAGAAAAATATACTGCCGCTTCGGTAAAAGAATTGGTGAAAACGGATAAGATAAAACCAACTGAAATTTATAATTATCTCTTTGATGCCAACACGGCACTTTTTGAAACACCCATCATTGGATGTGAAATTTACCGCAGTGATGATGCAGGGGCAAGCTGGCGAAAAGTAAATACCAAAGCACTAAATCTCTATAATACCTATGGATATTATTTTGGAAAAATAACGGTTAGCCATACCAACCCCGACAAAGTGGTGATCAGTGGATTTAACCTGATGCTGAGTACCGATGGGGGTAAAACGTTTAAGTCGACCGATAATGATGCAACCCATGCCGATTGGCATGGCTGCTGGATGAATCCCAATAAAGACAGTCATTGGGTTGCCGGTAATGACGGGGGTTGTAATGTTACGTATGATGATGGCAAACATTGGTTTAAAGCCAATACGCCTTCGGTTGGGCAGTTTTATAAGATTGCAGTGGATGATGCAAAGCCCTATAATATTTATGGCGGGTTGCAGGACAATGGTACCTGGTACGGACCATCCAATACCAGGGACAAGGACCAGTGGGACTATGAGGGTGTGTATCCTTGGAAACAAATTGGTGGTGGTGATGGTATGCAGGTACAGGTAGATACCAGGGATAATAAAACGGCTTATACCGGATCGCAGTTTGGTTCTTATGGGCGTAGAAGTACAGAAGGCGGTAAGCGGTTATTTATTTATCCGAGACCAGACCTGGGCGAACCCAAATATCGCTTTAACTGGCAAACGCCGATCTGGCTAAGCAAACACAACCAGGATATTTTTTATTATGCGACTAACAAATTTCACCGCAGTTTGCAGCAAGGGGAAAACCTGGAAGTTTTGAGCGGCGAATTAACCAACGGGGGGTTGCCGGGAGACGTTCCTTTTGGTACCAGCACAACACTTGTTGAATCTTCTTTGAAATTTGGATTGATTTACGTTGGAACCGACGACGGAAATATTCATGTGAGTAAGGATGCGGGATATACCTGGACAAAGATCAGTGGCACGCTGCCAAAAACGGTTCAGGGTATGTATGTAAGCCGGGTTGTTCCGTCTGCTTTTAAAGAAGGCAGGGTGTATGTATCTGTGAACGGGTATCGAAACGATAATTTTGGCGCCTACCTGTTTGTGAGCGAAGATAACGGTAACAGCTGGACTGCCCTGGGCAACGACCTGCCGTTGGAACCCATTAATGTGGTTACTGAAGATTCAAAAAAAGAAAATATCATTTATGTAGGTACCGATAACGGGTTCTATGCTTCGTTTAACAGGGGAAAATCATTTATGGTTATTGATCATAACCTGCCCCGTGTTCCGGTTCATGATGCCGTTATTCAGCAACGGGAAAATGAGTTGGTGGTTGGCACGCATGGCCGCAGTGTTTTTATTGCCAGGTTAAAAGATATTCATCAGGTGTATGAAAAAATGATTGAACAGTAAAAATTGATCAATGCAGCTCTATCGTTTCCACTTCGGGTATGTTATGTAAGATGAGTTGAATATGCTTATGGTGAGCCTTGGCTCTAAATTGCTGGAATATCTCCAGCACATCGCGATCAATATAAACACTATTGGAACCATTGATCTCTACAACTGCATATTCCGGCAGTTGGTCGAGCATTTCCATAAATTTCTTTTTGTTTAAAAAACTAACATTAAGCGCCAACTCCATGTTAAAATGTTTGATTTGCCCTTCGGTTTTTTCACTGAGGGTAAACCCGGCCCGGTAGGTATGCTTTATCAAAAAATAAATGGAATAACCTATTCCTATTAACACACCAATCAACAAATCGGTAAGAAGAATGGAAATCACCGTTATCATAAATGGCAGAAACTGTTCCCGTCCCTGCTTGTATACCGAAATGATCATTTTTGGTTTTGCCAGGTTATAGCCTGTCCGGATCAATATAACAGACAACACACAATAGGGTATCAGGTTAATTAATGGAATGGCAAATAAAACGGCCAGCAATAACAAGAGACCATGTGTAAATGAGGACAGCTTGGTTTTTGCACCCGCTTCTGCATTGGCCGAGCTCCTGACGATGACCGCAGTAATTGGAAGGCCACCAAACATGCCGCTTAAGAAATTGCCGGTGCCCTGTGCCACCAGTTCACGGTTTTGGGGAGTGATGCGGTTATAGGGATCGAGCTTATCAATGGCAGCAATGCTTAAAAGTGTTTCCAGTGTGGCAACAAAACAGATCACGATGGCATTCTGCCATATTTCAGCATGACTGAACAGGGCATTGAATTTTGGAAAATTGATTTGCGAAAAAATATCAGGAGGAATACTGACAAATTGTGTAGATGTTAGTGCCAGTTGGGGAAAATATTTCTGAAAAATAAGTGCCAGCATAATACCAAAAAAAACAGTTACAAATGATGTTGGCAGGAAATCGATTTTTTTTGCAAGCGTTCTTTTCCAAACATAGAGCAGGGCAATGGAGAGAAATGCTATCAAAATTACTCCCGCCGAACTGTGTTTATATAAACTGTCTATATTACTGAAAACATGTTTAAAGCTGATGATATTAAAAAACTCATTCGACCAGAATTCGGGTTTATCGTAGCCTATAAATGCCGGTATTTGTTTGGAGATAAGAATGATGCCGATGGCCGTCAGCATACCTTTAATAACTGCCGAGGGAATAAAGTGAGTAAAACCACCCAAACGAAAAACACCCAATAGTATCTGTAACAACCCAGCTACAGCAACTGATAAAAAGAAAATTTCAATAGAGCCCAATTGTGCAATAGCTGCAGCGCAAATAGCGGTAAGCCCGGCCCCCGGTCCACTCACACTTAAATGCGATTTACTGATCAGTGTTACCAGGATGCCGCCAATAATTCCTGCCAGCAACCCTGAATACATGGGTGCGCCTGAAGCCAATGATATGCCCAGGCAAAGCGGCAGCGCTACAAAAAAAACAGTAATGCCTGCCTTAAAATCATGTTTAAGAAATGATAGTAAATAAAACCTGCGCTTTCGGTTGTTAAAGCCCATAGAGCTTTAAATTTCCGATAATTTGACGAGATTACATATTTTAAAAAAGGATTGAAAAAAAACGCCCGGTTGTAATATAGCCTGTTAATAAAACCCAGGCAAACAAGTGCCCATGAATCCCTTTACATGGATTATTGCGGTTTCCCTGATTGCATATTTTTGCTGTTAAGTATACTGTCAATTTTAACCGTAAATTTTTTTGCCCCTTCCGGAATCAGGTGGTCATCGTTTGTAAAATCAGTTATTTCAAAAAGCTGGCTGTTTTCGTAATTTAAAACCAGGGTGGTGGGGTATTTATTTACCAGGTCATTCATAAAATCATCACGCCGTTTTTTTTTGGCAGGTATCATGGTTTCGTAATAGGTGGCATAAACCGGGGTTATGAGTATTATCGGTGTTACGTGGTGTTTAACACATAAGGCTACTATGTCTTCAAAAATCAGTTTGTTTTTTTCGTAAGCAACCAGGTCTTCGTATCTATGCCTGGTGATAAACAGGTTTTCCCTGTCCGCATTAATTAATACAGGGTTAAAATTTAAATTATTAAACCGTTGAATTGATTTTTCGAACTTAGATAGTTTGGTTACAAACCCAAATTTATTAACCGGCGTTTTTTCTAAAAAAGGGTTTAAAAATTCGGCATATAATTTTGGGAACGGTAAAAAAATGGAATAGTCAATAGGATATACCCTCCGGCCAAAATTATTAATACCATGGAATCTTAAATATAAATTATTTCTTTGATTTTCATAACTGTCTTCGGATTCCAAAGTGTGATAAGCAAGTTCTAAAAAAACATATTTTAATTTTGGAAGTTTATCCATGTACTTATTTAAAATCCTGGAATCCAATTGGGGGTCTTGTCCGCCAAAAGCCATATTACTAACAACCTCTTTTGTAAAATATGCAGGATTCACTGCCTCCTGGTTATGTGAACTGCCTAAAATCAGCGTTGTGATCTCTTTTTTGTTTGATTTCAGGTATTTGGCTTTTAGATTAAACGAGGAAGGATAAAATTGCAAATAGGTCTCTATATAAATCAAACAAATGATTAACGGGATAAGAAAAATTAAAAACTTTTTAATAAACGGGTTCATCTTTATTTTTAAAATTGGAAATAAATGAATGGAAAATTCTGCAGTTTCAGGTTCTTATTCGCATCAAACCAGTAAAGCAGGAATACAATAGGTAAAAATATTGCAAAGTCAATGGAATTGAAAAGCATGCTTTCCTAAGGTTTTAAAGTGTTATGATCTGTTCGTTTTGCTTCCATGGCAAAGCGGCTGAGGCACAGTTAGTACTACATTGGCGGCAATATAGTAACAAAACCTGAAAGAATAATATGTCACTGTCCGAATTCGCTTTTGGAGGAACGAAAATCTGCCGGAAAAATTGTGTGCTTTCAGAAATTAAACAACTGCCATTCCGGATCCGGAAAGGCTCAATGGCTGTACGCAGCTATTTCTGGTTGGGCCCTGTTAAGCTGTCAGGTTTGTTGGCTATGGTAATTAATTTGAAAAATAATTTAGCATGTATTTACGTTTTACGTATACATTTGTACGTGCATTTTAAAAAAACATTCTCCGCTTCGTAAAAAGATCCCAAATGGCATGCCGATGAAAGGATTGCGACGCAACGATGATGCCCAAAGCTAAAATGCCGGTATTATAGTTTTTATAATTACCCAAGGTTTAAATTATTATTGTGTCGAAACATGTAAACAAGGTTACCGCAGCGGGTCTTTTAGTTGCTTTAGGAATTATTTACGGTGATATTGGGACTTCTCCTCTGTACGTTTTTAACTCTATTATTAAAGGCAGGGTTGTTGATGAACCGCTTATACTGGGTACCCTTTCCCTCATCATCTGGACGATCACTTTGCTCACTACCATCAAGTATGTGATTATGGTGCTGCGTGCCGATAACCGCGGTGAAGGGGGCATTTTTGCTTTGTTTGCCTTAGTAAGGCGGCGTAAAAAATGGCTGGTTATTCCGGCTATGATTGGAGGTGCAGCACTTTTGTCGGATGGTATTATTACGCCACCTATTTCCATTACATCGGCCATTGAGGGATTAAAAGAATTGCCCCGTTTTCGCGAACTGGGGACAGATACGATTGTATATATTGTACTGGGTATTATTTCTGTTTTCTTTTTTTCGCAACAGTTTGGGACCAGTAATATTGGTAAATTTTTTGGTCCCTTTATGATGGTTTGGTTTGGTATGCTGGCACTGCTTGGGCTATTTCATATTGGCGATCACCTGCACATTTTTAAAGCACTTAATCCATATTACGCCATTGATTTTCTGTTTACTTATCCTGAGGGGTTTTGGTTGTTGGGTGCCGTATTTCTTTGTACTACGGGTGCCGAAGCACTCTATAGCGACCTGGGGCATTGTGGCCGCGACAATATCCGTATTTCCTGGATATTTGTAAAGATCTGCCTGCTGATCAATTATTTTGGGCAGGGAGCCAGTTTACTAAAACATCACAGTGGAAAATTACTGGATACGGCAACGATCAAAGCGGAGGGAATAAACGCTTTTTACGACCTGATGCCTCCATGGTTTATTGTAGCGGGAGTAATTATTGCCACCAGTGCTGCCATAATTGCAAGCCAGGCCATGGTTACCGGGTCTTTTACATTGATCAATGAAGCCATTCGCCTGAACCTCTGGCCCAAATTAAAAATCAATTATCCTTCAGAAGCCAAGGGGCAGATCTTTATTCCGGCAATTAATACCTTGTTGTTCGTTGGTTGTGTTGGGGTTGTTTTGTTTTTCCGCGAGTCGGCTAAAATGGAGGCTGCATATGGTTTAGCCATCATCACCACCATGATTATGACTACGATACTTTTTGCCAATTATATGGTGTTGCAACGGGTTAAGCCCATCCTGATCTACCTTTTTTTAACAGCTTACATCATCATAGAATCATCCTTCCTGATTGCTTTATTGGATAAATTTATTCATGGTGGTTATATCACATTGATGATCGGTTTTGTGTTGTTTTCAGTCATGTATATCTGGTACCGCAGCCGTAAAATCAAGAACCGTTACGTGGAGTTTGTGCGAATGGAAGAATATGTACCCAAACTGGAAGAACTGAGTAACGATTCATCGGTACCGAAATATGCTACCCACCTGGTGTATTTAACGAGTGCCAATAATCCAAAAGAAATTGAACACAAGATCATTTATTCCATCCTGAATGGTAAACCCAAGCGGGCCGATATTTTCTGGTTTCTGCATGTGGATACCGTGGATGATCCTTACACCAGTGAGTATTCGGTTGAGCATATCATCCCCAATGATATTATCCGGGTAGAGTTTAGGCTGGGTTTTAGGGTGCAGCCCCGTATTAATCTGTTATTTAAAAAAGTAGTGGAGGATTTGGTGGCCAACCGTGAAGTGAATGTAGTGAGCCGCTACGACAGCCAGCAACGTAATAATGTGGCAGGCGATTTTAAGTTTATTGTGATGGAGAAATTTTTGAGCCAGGATAATGAGTTGCCGTTTTTTGAAAAGATCATTATGCGGGCCTACTTTTGGCTGAAAGCAGTTTCCCTAAATGAAGAAAAAGGATTTGGACTTGAACAAAGTACAGTGCAGGTTGAAATGTTTCCCCTGATCATAGTACCGGTAAGTAACTTGAAACTGAAAAGAATCTATCCTGACGAGGAATAGGACAGCCTTGAGATCCCCTAAAGGAAACTTTGCTGTATGCCGATTTTGAATACTTCTATTTTTAGTATAGGTTGCCCTGGTTTGCAGCAAAATATGTAAAATGCAGACTGTTGAATAATCCCGTTGGGTGTAGGAATATGAACTCGATAACCGTCACGATGCTTAAAGAGAAAATGGATAAAGCCGAAGACTTTCAGCTGGTAGACGTACGTGAAGTTTTGGAGCACGAAGATTTTAATATAGGCGGCGAACTGATTCCTTTACATGAAATTACAAATAGGGTAGACAAAATTGAAACGGGCAAACCGGTAGTGATCTATTGCCGCAAAGGCATCCGCAGCCAGATAGCCATACAACGCCTGCAGCAAAAATTTCCATTTACCAATCTCTTTAACCTTATTGGAGGTACCGAAGCCTGGAAGAAGCAGTTTGAAGACTTGTAAGTTTTTTGTTCTTAGTTTTTAGTTTGTAGAAGAATGCTTAATTTAACAGGGTTCTTACGTAAGAACCAAAAAACAGGAACTAACCTTGCTTCAAATCATTCTCTATATTATTATCGGCATTGTCACACTTTCTGTTATTGCATTTTTTATACAGGAGCGGTTTATTTTTAAACCTGAAAAACTAAAGAAAGATTTTATTTATAAATACGATGTGCCTTTTGAAGAATTGTTTTTTGAAGTGGGACCGGGTGTTAGCATCAATGGTCTTCATTTTACGGTTAAGGAGCCGTTAGGACTCATTCTGTACTTTCATGGCAACAGCCGCAGTATAAAAGGATGGAGCAAATATGCAGTAGATTTTTACCGCTATAAATATGATGTGGTGCTGGTTGACTACAGGGGATTTGGCAAAAGCACGGGCAAAAGAAGTGAAAAAGATATGCTCAGCGATATGCAGTTTGTTTATGCAACACTGGCTGCCAAATATCATGAGCATCATATCATTGTATATGGTCGTAGCATGGGTAGTGGCTTTGCTGCCAAAGTAGCCAGCGAAAATAAACCCCGTTATTTAATATTAGATGCTCCATATTTCAGTTTTAAAAAAGCAGTTGAACGTTTTTTACCCATGCTTCCGGTACGATTGGTTTTGCGTTATCATATGCGTACCGATAAGTGGATCACCAAGGTAAACTGCCATACCTATATACTACATGGTACCAAAGACTGGTTGTTGCCCATTCGTAATTCTGAAAAGTTGCATGCACTTAATCCACATAAAATAACACTTATCCGAATTCCGGGCGGCGGACATAATAACCTGCCAACATTTCCCGAGTACCATAATTTTTTGAGAGATATCCTGGCGCCATAATGAGTCGGGAGTCTTGAGTCGTGAGTCGTGAGTCTTGAGTCGTGAGTCATGAGTCGTGAGTATTGAGTCGTAAGTCTTGAGTCTTTAGCAGTATGATCATTGCCTGCCATCTCACGACTCCGAACTCCCGGCTCTGAACTCAGTCCTCCGGGCTCCAGGCTCCGAACTCCCGGCTCCGAACTCTGGCAAAGAACTCCTTACCTTTGGGCCAAATGAAACGAAAAGCAATCTTCCGTTGGGTTAAAATTATTATTATCATGTATTGCAGTATTGGCATTGTTTTATTTTACCTGCAGGAGAAATTTTTATTTCATCCGGAAAAATTATCAAATGCCTATGTGTTCCATTTTAAAGTTCCTTTTGAGGAAGTCAATATCCCTTTTAACAGCACCGATACGGTGAATATGGTGAAATTTTTCCCGGTAGATGCTGTGAGAAAAGGCGTTGTGGTATATTTTCATGGCAATAAAGAGCACATTGAACGCTATGCAAAATATGCAGCCAATTTTACCAAACATGGTTATGAAGTTTGGATGGAAGACTACCCGGGCTTTGGAAAAACAACCGGGGAACGCACCGAGAAAAAAATGTATGAGCAGGCATTACAGGTACAAAAAATGGCCGCGGCAAAATATGGAAAAGACAGCATCATACTTTTCGGTAAATCTTTTGGAACAGGTATTGCCGCTTATGTTGGTGCCAATTCAAAAAATAAAAGGTTGATACTTGAAACGCCGTATTTCAGTATTCCTTCCCTGTTTAGCTGTTATGCACCCATTTATCCTACCCAAAAAATGAGTACTTATAAAATACCACTGCATAAGTTTTTGGCAGATGTGGATTGCCCGGTAACCATTTTTCATGGTACTGATGACGGCGTTATTCCTTACCGCAATGCAGTTAAACTGAAGCAGGTACTAAAACCAGCTGATGAATTTATTACGATTGATAATGGTACCCACCATAACCTGAATGATTTTGATCTTGTTAAACAAAAACTCGACAGTTTACTAAGCCTCCGTTAATTGGGTTTTATTTTTACCAATCAGTAAAGTATAGCGTACGCCAACTTTTAAAGCAACATTTTCGGTATTATGGCTAACCGGAAAACCATAGGCAACAGGATAGTTATAGGCTGCCGTAATTTCCTGGATGGTTTCGTAAATGCTTTTGCCGAACGGTCGGTCGGTATCTTTCATATCTGTAAATCCGCCAATGATAAGCCCCGCCAACTGATCCAATTTGCCACTTCGTTTTAACTGGTAAAGCATGCGGTCCATATTGTAGACCTGTTCACCAATATCTTCCAAAAACAGAATTTTATTTTTTGTGTTGATGCCTGATGGCGTACCGGTTAAATGCGCCAGCAGAGAAAGGTTGCCCCCAACCAATTCGCCGTTGGCCGTTCCCTGTTTGTTAAACGGGTGAGCGGTGCAACTGTACCTGGCTTTTTTGCCAATGACGGCTTTGTATAAGGATTTGATAAATTCATTTTCTCCTTCGTTAAATGCGGCGGCCATGGGCGCATGTAAGGAAGCGCATTTTATTTTAGTAAACAAATGCGAGTGCAAAACGGTAATGTCACTAAACCCGATGATCCATTTCGGGTTCTTTTTAAATGTTGTAAAATCAAGGCTATCAATAATGCGCCCAACGCCATAACCGCCGCGGCCACATAAAATGGCGTGGATGTTCTTATCATCGAGCATAGCCTGCAATTCGTTACTTCTTTCTTCATCGGTTCCGCTGAAATAATTTGCAGATGTACTTCCCAGCGTTTTACCTACCATTACCTCAAAACCCCAGCTTTGCAAAGTAGCAATACAGGTTTGTGCTTTTTCCGCAGCCATATAACCGGCAGGGCAGGTAATCCCGATGGTATCGCCTTTTTTTAAGTATGGAGGAATTTTTATCATATACCATTCAATGTAAGCATTAGTTTCTGAACAAAAGGGATGGCTAATTTATTTTCATTAAATTTACTGATATAGCAAACTGATTATGCGTTTATTTCTGTTTTTGTTGCTGGCGTTACCCGTTGCCGGTTTTGCTCAAAAAGCGAAACCTGTAAAGTACCTGAACCGGCCAACGGCGCCCTGTTCTTTACCCGGCATGACACCCCAAACGGCAATTGCGGTTTGTGGTACAACTGTTTTTAATCAAACCAATGTTGAAAGTTGCGAGGGTCCCGAGGTTTCCGGAACGGGAGCCTGTGGAGGCAATAACGCTTCGGATAATGCATACTGGTATAAATTTCATTGTTATCAATCGGGGACCCTGGGTTTTTTGATCACCCCCCAGGTTTTAAGTGACGATTACGATTGGGAATTATTTGACGTAACAGGACTAAGAAATCTTAACCTGGTATACACCGATGAGCGGTTGATGGTATCATTGAATTTATGTGGTGCCCCAAATGGAATTACAGGCTGCGCTCCGGCGGGAATAGACAGTATCAATTGTGGGGGTCCTACTAACCTGATCAACCGATTGGCAACCCTTACGGCCGGTAATGATTATTTATTAATGGTAAATAACTGGTCAAATTCCGGTTTTGGCTATTCATTAAAGTTTGAGGCAGGTACCGCCGTGATCACTGATAATACACTCCCGGTTATCAGCAGCTTAGCGCCTGTGGATTGCAGGCGGTCATCTCTCCAGGTTGTTTTTTCAAAGGATATCAAATGCACCAGCGTTTCCCCAAACGGCAGCGAGTTTTCTTTTTCGCCTCCGGGGCCGGTCATTACAGGCATCGTTTCAAACTGCAGTTCGTCGGCCAATACAATAACAGGGTTAACCATTCAATTGCAAGGTCCCCTGGGTGCAGGCAATCATTCACTTATTGTAAACCCCGGCACTGATGCCAATACATTTGCCGATGTCTGCGATAATAATATGGTTACCGGTTTTTCTGTACCTTTTTCAATCAGTGTACCGCCGCCTCCCGTTATTCAGTCTTTTGGCTATGATGAATGCCACCGCGACCGGCTTATTGTAAATTTTGACAAGCCGGTTGAATGTGCTTCTTTAACTGCCAATGGTTCGGAGTTTGTTTTTTCACCGGCCGGACCCGTTATAACCGGTATCAGCAGTAACTGCGGCACCGCTGCTTACACTTCATCAGTCACACTTTTTTTGTTGCCTTCAGCGGGTCTTCCCACGTTTGCCAGTGTTCTTATTGAAAATGGAACGGATGGTAATACTTTGTCTGATACCTGCTTGTCATTTGTACCTCGGGCGTATGGAAAAACATTTACGGCGCCGCTTCCTCCGCCGGTATTTTTTGATTCGGTGCAGGTTAACAAATGCAATCCTGATTTGGTGAAAGCATTTTACAGCAACCCGGTTTTATGCAACAGTATACTTTCAAATGGCCTGCAATTCGCGATCAACGGGCCTTCGGCTGTCAGTATTGTTTCTGCTACCGGTGATAATACTTGTACAACTTTGGGATATACCCATTGGATATTATTTCAGCTTTCGGCACCAATAATTACGGCCGGTAATTATACATTAGCTGCCAGAAATGTAGGCGCTCCTGTTGTAGATACCTGCCATGCACCACAACGTACTTTTGACCAGGTTTCATTTTACACGCCCGGTAAACTCAGCGCCAATTTTAACAGCCAGGTATACTGGGGTTGTAAAATGGATACGATTATACTTTCTCATCCGGGTGGTAATGATGCCGGTTCCTGGTTATGGCGTTTCAGTGATGGCAGTACGGCTTCGGGCCAAACGGTTACTTATATAGCCCCTGTTAACACGCCTTCCATTGATGTGCAGTTGATCATATCAAATGGTGCCTGCAGCGATACGGCAAATCAATCAATTGCATTGGGTAATTATTTTAAAGCCGGCTTTATTAATAATAATCCGCCAGATACATTTTGTATAAATAGTCCCGTGAGTTTTACCGATACTTCGCGGGGGAGTTTTATTGCCGGCTATTTATGGGACTTTGGCGATTTAACGCAGTATAACGGCCAGTCACCGCCTCCTCATGCATATGCAGCAAGCGGGAATTACCAGGTGAAACTGATCGTAACGGACATCTATGGTTGTAAGGATACGGCCAGTAAAAATATTTATATCGCACCGGTCCCGTCTATTGATTTTACCGGGTTGAGACCGCAATATTGTACGGGTAATATACTGCGGTTAACCCGAAAAATTTCACCATACATCGTGTCTTATGTGTGGGATAGCGGAGATGGGCAAACTTTTGTGAATAGAATAAATGTTGCCTTTACTTATGCAAATGAAGGGATTTATACCATAACGCTTTCGGGTATCGACCGATATTGCGGTTCGTCAACCGCCAGTAAAACCGTACCTGTTTATCAAGTGCCGGTAATTCAGTTGCCCGCCGATACCGTGCTTTGTCAACAGGAGCAAATGCTGATTGGAGTACCGGCAACACCTAACTACAGTTATTTGTGGAGTACCGGTGAAACTTCGTCTCAGATACTTACCAGTATTTTTACAAGAAATTACAGGTTAACTGCCTATAATAGTGGTTGTAGTAGTTATGATGTAATGGCAGTAAAAGTGTTACCCGTATGCCTGATCAAAGTGCCTAATGCTTTTACTCCTAACAGAGATGGGTTAAATGAAGAACTGAAAGCTTTAAACGCCGATATGGTCAAAGACTTTTCATTTAAAATATTTAACCGTGTTGGGCAAATGGTTTTTTCAACCCATGATCCGTTGAAGGGTTGGGATGGTTACTTAAATGGACAACCAGCCGATGCCGGAACCTACGTATGGATACTAAACTATATCGACCCCCGGAACGGCAAACACGTTAAAACAAAGGGCACGAGCATTTTGCTGCGTTGATAAGATGCTGCTTTTGTAAAACGGGCATTTAGCAGTTGGTCACCGGATTTTGGCATTAGCCATCGGGATTTAAGATTTTCGATTATTGCTTTCAACATCCCTCTCCGAAAGGCGTTCAGCTGGGCGGGCAGCACCCAGAACCCTTCTTAAATTAAACCTACGCCTACGTTAATCTGCATTCGTTAAGATGAACGCCCAATGTATGCAATACACCACATTTTAAAGCAAAATTATTCTTCTGATGCCCTACAGGAAAATCAAAACAAACAGGGTAATTATATTCAACTACTTTTTCAAGCACCATTTCTTCGATGGTTTTACCAAATTCCTCACCGGGGTCATCTGCTTTAATTTTGAAACCGCCAATGATCAACCCTTTTAGTTTTTCCAGTTTGCCGGTGCGCTTTAAATTCCAAAACATACGGTCAATACTATATAGATATTCACCGGTATCTTCCACAAATAATATTTTGTCGTTTGTACTGATGTCAGATTTGCTGCCGGCCAGCGATTCAAGTGTTTTTAAATTGCCACCAACCAGTTCACCAACAGCGAGGCCGGTTTTGTTTTTTTCATTTGGTGTAAAAAGATATTTCATTTTTTCGCCTGTCAGGCATTGGTTTATTGATTCGATAGTTTCCTTTTGTACAGGTTCGGCTTTACTCCAGTCGGATGGAAAGCTGTTACACATTTTTGCATGTATGGTAGCCACCCGGTAATTTTCATTTATATGCGAGTGAAAAACTGTAGCATCGCTAAAACCGATGATCCATTTTGGATCCTTGTCGAACTTCTTAAAATTTAACCGGTCAATAATTCTTATGCCGCCATAACCGCCTCTGGCAAACAAAATGGCTTTTATATTTTTGTCATCCAGCAATTGTTGCAGGTCACCGGATCGCTCATCATCCGTACCTCCATACGTAAAATTTTTTTTGCCGATGCTGCCGCCAATCCTGGTATTAAAGCCCCATTCGGTTAATTTAAGTAGTGCAGGTTGAATATCTTCGGCCGTAATAAATCCCGCGGGGCAACAAATGCCCACCGTGTCTCCCCGCTTTAAATAAGGGGGAATACGGACAGGGCTATCCGGATCCATACTGCTTTTACCTCTTGCCACCGCAGTAAATGATGCCGCCAGCGGAACAAGTGAAGAAAGAAAATGTTTTCGTTTCATCTGCTAAAGTTATTTTAATTGACGCATTGCAAAAAGAGAAATTATATATTTGTAATTTCATTTTTATTTGCAGCGCATCTGTATTACATTTAACGTAAATTGTTATCTGCCTGCTTGCAGCTTTTAGTAGTTAATGGATGCTGGTGTTCTTTTTTACAATTGCCTAAACCTGAAATTTATGGATACTTCAATGTACATTGCGGATTTACACAAAGTTGGAATGAGCGACCTTGAACAGGTGGGCGGAAAAAATGCTTCCCTGGGGGAGATGCTTCAAAACCTGACACAGCTTGGGATTCAGATACCCGGTGGGTTTGTAGTTACCGTTGCAGCTTATCGTGAATTTATCCGTTATAATAATCTGGATGAGGAAATCAAACAGGTCATCAATGATATTAAGCTTGATGATATTGAGTCGTTGCGACGTGGAGGTTTACTGGCCAGGCAGCTTTTGAAGAATGGTAAGTTTCCGCGCGAATTGAGTGATGCCATCATTGAAAAATATCATGAATTAAGTAAAAATTACGACCAGGAGATAACCGATGTGGCTGTTCGTTCTTCTGCTACTGCCGAAGATCTGCCTGATGCTTCTTTCGCCGGTCAGCAGGAAACCTACCTGAATGTGCGGGGCCCGGCACCATTGATGAATGCCGTACGAAATTGTTTTGCATCAATTTTTACCGACCGGGCTATCAGTTACCGCCAGAGTTTTGGATATGATCATTTCAGTATCGGCCTCTCTGTTTGTATTCAAAAAATGGTGCGAAGTGATTTGGGTGCGTCGGGCGTTGCATTTTCACTGGATACGGAGAGCGGGTTTAAAGATGTTGTTGTGATCAACGCTTCTTTTGGTTTGGGAGAGCTGATCGTGCAGGGGTCTGTTTCGCCGGATGAATACCTTGTTTTTAAGCCCGGTCTGGAAAAAGGATTCAGCAGTATCATTGAAAAAAAACTGGGTAAAAAAGACCTGATGATGGTGTATGGCGATAATCCGGATGAACGGGTCAAGATCATTCATGTAGAAAAACCCCTGCAGCATCGTTATTGCTTAAAGGATGAACGTATCCTGCAACTGGCTAAATGGGTTACCAAAATTGAAGCGTACTACAGCCAATTAAAAGGGTATTGGTGCCCCATGGATGTGGAGTGGGCAGTGGATGGATTATCAAAGGAATTGTTTATTGTACAGGCAAGGCCCGAAACCATTCATTCGCAAAAAGACTTTTCTAAAATTACAGAATATGTAATGGAAAAAAATACGGCAAACAAAACATTGGTTACAGGGATTGCTGTTGGGGATAAGATCGGTACCGGAAAAGTTTCCATATTATTTTCTTTAGATAAACGGGTAACAGAAGGTCATGAATTTAAGGCAGGTGACGTATTGGTCACCGATATGACTGATCCTGACTGGGAACCGGTGATGAAAAAAGCTTCCGCTATTATTACCAATAAAGGAGGCAGAACATGCCATGCGGCCATTGTTGCCAGGGAACTGGGTGTACCCGCCATTGTGGGGTGTGTAAACGCAACAGAAATATTGAGTACCGGGCAAAACGTAACTGCTTCCTGCGGCGAAGGTGACGAAGGAATAGTTTATGAAGGCATCGTTCCATTTAAAACGATTGAGACAAACCTGGCTGACCTGCCACAGGTTAAAACACCCATCATGCTCAATGTGGCTTCGCCCAACCTGGCTTTCAGGTTTTCGCATTTACCAAATGCAGGTGTTGGTTTGGCAAGAGAAGAGTTTATTATCAACAATTTTATCCAGGTGCATCCGCTGGCTTTAATGCAGCATAAAGAACTGGGCGATGCGGAACTAAGTAAATCCATCGGTAAAATGATATTGGGGTTTGAAAATGAGGAGGATTTTTTCATCCGGAAACTAAGTTATGGTGTTGCTAAAATTGCTGCAGCTTTTTATCCCAATAAAGTAATTGTCAGGTTCAGCGATTTTAAAAGCAACGAATATTATAATTTGTTGGGAGGAAAATATTTTGAACCGCATGAAGAGAACCCGATGATAGGCTGGCGGGGAGCAAGCCGATATTATTCCGAAAAATATAAGCCGGCTTTTGGCCTGGAGTGTAAGGCCATTAAAAAAGTAAGGGAAGAAATGGGGCTCGACAATGTGGTGGTGATGATCCCGTTTTGCAGAACGGTTGAGGAATTACATAAAGTGCATGATGTAATGAAGGAATATGGATTGGAAAGGGGAAAGGCCGGTCTGGAGCTGTATTTAATGGCCGAGTTGCCATCCAATATTATCCTGGCTGAAGAGTTTGCCAGGCATATTGATGGATTTTCTATTGGATCCAATGATCTTACCCAATTAACATTGGGCCTTGACAGGGACTCCTCTCTGGTGGCACATTTGTACGATGAACGGAATCCCGCGGTAAAAGAGTTGCTGCGGATGTTGATCGCAACAGCTAAAAAAATGAAAGTGAAAGTGGGTATTTGCGGCCAGGGTCCATCCGATTTTCCGGATTTTGCGCAGTTCCTGGTGGAGTTGGGTATCGACAGTATTTCTGTTACGCCGGATTCCGTTATGAAAACGGTGAAAGCCATTGCAGCGGTGGAAAAAGAAATTGGAAAATAGTGTTTGATCCCAGGCAGCAGTTGCAAAACCTGTCGGCGTATAAAAAAAAGGTCCCGGAAAAATCTTCAACAAACCGTTGAAAGGCTACTGGCCGCCACCAGGGTTATTCTGCTTTTATTATAGTTTGGGCAGTGACATGCTTTACGGTATTTTTGCACCGTAATGAACAAACCCAAGCGATATTTAATTACATCTGCCCTGCCCTACGCCAACGGGCCCAAACATATTGGGCACCTGGCGGGAGCCTATCTGCCGGCTGATATTTATGTACGTTACCTGCGGGCAAAAAAGGAAGATGTAGTGTATGTATGCGGAAGCGATGAACATGGTGCTGCAATTACGATACAGGCCATGAAGGAAAAAACAACCCCAAGGGAAATAGTTGATAAATACCACGCCCTGCTTAAAAGCAATATGGCCGACCTGGGTATTTCCTTTGATATATATCACCGTACATCTTCGCCGATACATCATGAAACAGCACAGGAGTTTTTTACCGCCTTAAATAACAATGGCGACCTGGTACAAAAGGAAACCGAACAGTATTATGACGAAGAGGCAAAAACATTTTTAGCCGATCGTTATATAATAGGTACTTGTCCGGTTTGTGCCAACGAAAGTGCCTATGGCGATCAGTGCGAAAAATGTGGCACATCCTTAAGTCCCGAGCAATTGATAAATCCACGCAGTACATTGAGCGGTAACCAACCAACAAAAAAATCTACTACACATTGGTTTTTACCTTTGGATAAACATGAAGAATTTTTAAAGGAATGGATACTGACCGAACATAAAAATGATTGGAAAACAAATGTATTGGGTCAGTGTAAAAGCTGGATGGATATGGGTTTGCAGCCAAGAGCTGTTACCAGGGATTTGGATTGGGGTGTTAAAGTGCCCAGCCCCCCCGCCCCCCAAGGGGGGATTTCGGATACTGATAATTTGAAAGAATCTTTTGACTATGTAACTGCTGACCCATTTGTTTATGGATTATTAAAAGATTTTGTAAAAACAAGTAGAAGTAATCCCACTCCTGCTGAAAATGCATTATGGCAGATGTTGAGAGGAAAAAAACTTGAAGGTCATAAATTCAGAAGACAACATATCATAGGGTCTTATATTGCGGATTTTATTTGCCTTGATAAAATGTTAATTATTGAAGTTGATGGATTAATTCATCAATTACCTGAAAATAAAACCAATGATTTAGAAAGGACTGACTGGCTCAACAAAGAAGGATTCACAGTAATTAGATTTACCAACGAAGAAGTTTTAGCTGATACTGATAAAACTTTAGAAGCAATCTCTTTAAAATTGCAATCTCTTCCTGTTAAATTGAAGTCTCCGCAAAATCCCCCCCTGGGGGGTGGGGGGGCTGGGTTTGTACCAGGAAAGGTACTTTACGTTTGGTTTGATGCTCCCATTGGTTACATCAGTGCAACCAGGCAATGGGCACTCGATAATAATAAAGACTGGAAACCATATTGGTATGATAAGGATACCAAACTGGTTCATTTTATCGGCAAGGACAACATTGTTTTTCACGCGATCATTTTTCCGGTGATGCTGAAGCTGCATGGAAATATATTACCTGATAATGTGCCCAGCAATGAATTCATGAACCTGGAGGGAGATAAAATGAGTACCAGCCGTGGCTGGAGTATTGAGATGGATGATTACATTACAGATTTTGTGAAAAAAGATAATGGCGGCGATATGATGGTGGATGCGTTGCGTTATTATCTTACACAGATTGCTCCTGAAACCAAAGACAGCGAATTTACCTGGAAAGGTTTCCAGGATGCTGTGAACAGCGAACTGGTAGCCATTTACGGTAATTTTGTTAACAGGGCATTTGTGCTCATGCATAAATTGTGCAAGGGAAAGGTGCCGCCATTGCACCTGGATATATTGGATGATGCGGATAAAAAAATGTTTGCCGACATACAACAAACGAAGGCCAAAATCGAAAATTTAATAGAAGGGTATAAATTCAGAGACGCACTGTATGAAGTGATAGACCTGGCCAGGAAGGGGAATAAATACATGCAGGATAAGCAACCTTGGATAACAGCTAAATACCTGGACCCCGAATTTGCTTCTTCGAACCCTCCTTTGGAGGGCGTGGTGGCCCGGCAATTAATTGATAATTGCCTGCACATTTGCCTGCAGTTAACTGCAAACCTGGCCATATTCATCAATCCTTTTTTGCCTTATACAGCAAAAAAAGTGTGTTACATGCTGAAGGTGGTAGATAAAATGCTGGAATGGGAAAATGCCGGTAAACCCAAATTGGTGAGCATAGGATATTCTTTGCGTCCACCCGAATTACTGTTTCGCAAAATAGAAGACGAAGAGGTAAAAGAACAGATTGAAAAATTAAAAAATAAAAAAATAAGGATGGAAAATAGTGAATCAAAACCGGCAGCCGTAGCAAATGAAAAAACAACTAAAACGGATAAACCGGAAATTCAGTTTGATGATTTTGCAAAAATCGACTTGAAAGTTGGAACCATTATTACTGCTGAAAAAGTAGAAAAAGCAGATAAACTGTTGAAACTGGAAGTAGACCTGGGTTTTGAAAAAAGAACCATTGTTAGTGGTATCGCTTTAGATTTTAATGCGGCTGATATTGTTGGCAAACAGGTAGTGGTAGTCGCAAATCTTGCTCCCCGCAAAATGAGGGGAATAGAAAGCCAGGGAATGATCTTAATGGCGGAAGATAAAGCAGGGAAACTGCATTTTGTAAATCCTGATGCTAAAGTAGATGCCGGAAGTGGTGTAAGTTGACATGATAAAAAACATGTACATGCTAAATAATCATTTATATTTAGAACGCCAGTAACTAAGAAGTTACCACTATATTTTATTATTTAAAATAATTGGACCCATTTTTGAACACAATAAGATAAATAAAAACGACTATCATGAACAGCAAAATTTTTATACTCAGTTTATTTCTTGGTTGTACTATACCTGTATTTGCCCAGCAAGCCGATATGTCTTTGATTCCCTACAGGAAGGGAGATCTATGGGGATTTGCATCACCCGATAAAAATTTGGTAATTAACCCTCAATATCAGGAAGTGGATTTCTTTTATGAGGGGTATGCCAGTGTGAAAAAAGGCGGTAAATACGGTTATATCAATAAAGAAGGAAAAGTAGTGATACCATTCAGGTATATTACGGCCAAACATTTTCGATTTGGCTATTTTGAAAGTGCGGGCAAAAAAAATGCTGCCGGAGAAAACGTCAGTAACCAAAAGACAGTGCTGTTTGCCGGAGCTTCTTTAGATGCAACCGGGTATGAAATATGTATTGATACAAAAGGTAATAGAATGCCGAAGTGTCCTGCAATACCCGAGAATAGTGCACCGGATGTAAATAAATCCAATACAATAACTGTTGTTTCCAACTACAGTACAATACAAAAAAGTGAATTGTACGATAAGATAATGGATGATTATAAAATGCCGGGTGCCGAAGACAGTTATTATGTAGCAACCCGTAATGATAAATTTGGCGTATTCAATAAAACGTTTGAGGTCATTGTGCCTTTTGAATATACCAATATTGTAAAAGTAAAAATGGGCGTGATGCCCTACCTTGTTGTAGAAAAGGATAGTCTTAAAGGAATGGTTTTTGGTAACGGGTCATTATATATGCCGGTAGAAAATACCAGGTTAGATTATGTAGCCGGATCTGATGGAAATAATTATCTCATTTTTACAAAAGATGGTAAATCCGGTGTCAAGAATTCCAGGTACGAGATCATCGTAAATCCAACTTATACGGATATTAGGTACAGTGATGTTGGAGGATTTATTTTAACGGGCTACAATAATTTGAAAGGATTCTGTTTTTTTAACAGAATTATCATGGAGCCTGTTTATTTGGAGGTAATTCCGGTTACAGGAGGGGAGTTTGTTAAGGTAAAAACCTTTGCCGGTAAGTGGGGGTATATAAATAATAACCTGGTTGAATTTTTTGAGGAATAATTTGGTGATAAATGATTCGAGGGCCGGTTCTTATGTTGAACCGGCTTTTTTTTAGTTTAACCCGGGGTAATTCCCGGCATGTAGTTGATGGATTTATTTACAGGAACTTTTGCCGTCAGGCTTGTACGATACATAAACTTAAATATCTAATACCATCTTGATTTAATAGGAGTCCAAAGCACTACGTTAAATTCTTGTATGGTATTATACCGATAGCAAATGGCTTTGGACTACATACCGGTATAATCGGTATAATTTACAGGTAAGCGGCCTTTATATTTATTTCCAGTTTTTATTTTCAGTTTATTAAGAAAGGCTTAATTTCGAATTTAAAAATAGTTGTTTAACTAACTAATTTAATATCATGGCAAAAAGAATAATAAAAAGAGTAGCGGTTTTAGGTAGTGGTGTAATGGGCAGCCGCATTGCCTGCCATTTTGCAGGTGTTGGTTTGCAGGTGTTATTACTGGATATACCAGCCCCCGCTAACTCCCCCGAAGGCGGAGAATCATCTCAACGAAACAAGGTTGTAAATGATGCGCTGGCTTCGGCTATAAAATCAAATCCGTCTCCGGTATATACAAAAGATGTATTGAAGAAAATTACCACGGGAAACTTCACCGATAATATGAAGGATATTGCTGATTGTGATTGGGTGATTGAAGTGGTGGTAGAGCGGCTTGATATCAAACAGCTGGTTTTTACAGACGTTGAAAAATACCGTAAGCCAGGAACACTAATCACATCCAACACATCAGGTATTCCCATACATATGATGACGGAAGGAAGAACTGAGGATTTTAAGAAACATTTCTGTGGCACACATTTTTTTAATCCACCAAGATATTTACGTTTATTGGAAATCATCCCAACACCACACACCGATCCGGAGGTTGTCGACTTCCTGATGCATTATGGTGATGTTACCCTGGGTAAAACAACTGTATTATGCAAAGACACACCTGCTTTTATTGCAAACCGTGTTGGTGTTTTTGGCATGATGGCGATCATGAATGCCATGGAAAAACTGGAACTACAGGTTGATGAAATTGATGCATTGACCGGCCCCGTTATTGGCCGCCCCAAATCTGCCACTTTCCGTACCGGGGACGTGGTGGGTATTGATACATTGGTTAAAGTGGCTAAGGGCGTACAGGATAACTGCCCTAATGACGAAGCAAAGGAACAATTCAAGATTCCTGCCTGGTTAAATAAAATGGTAGAGAATAACTGGCTGGGAGATAAAACAGGACAGGGGTTTTTTAAAAAAACAAAATCTGCAACCGGTGAAAAAGAGATACTGACCCTTAATTTGAAAACCCTCGAATACGGGCCAAGACAAAAACCCAAATTCGCCACCTTAGACGTAGCTAAGCCTATTGAAGATCTAAAAACCAGGATAAAAGCTTTATGTGCAGGTACTGATAAAGCCGGTGAATTTTATCGCCTGTTTCATTACAACCTGTTCTCTTATATCTCTCACCGCATTCCGGAAATTACAGATGAACTTTATCGTGTTGATGATGGTATGATGGCTGGCTTTGGATGGGAAATTGGTGCTTTTGAAAGCTGGGATGTATTGGGAGTAGCCAAAACTTCGGAAGCCATGAAAGCCGCCGGACATGCGGTTGCACCGTGGGTTGATGAAATGATCGCCAGTGGTGCTGAATCCTTTTATAAAGTCGAAAATGGAAAACGTTTATGTTATGATGTTAGGAGTAAGTCGTACAAAAATATGCCGGGAGGCGATGCATTTATTGTGATGAAAAATTTTGAAAATGAAACAGTTTGGAAAAATGCAGCCTGCCGTACTTATCATTTAGGTAATGATGTACTTGGATTGGAATGGTACACCAAGATGGGAAGTATCGGCGGCGAAGTGTTGGAAGGTATCCAGCGTTCAATTGCGCTGGCAGAAGACAAATACAAGGGCCTGGTGATCGCCAATGAAGGTGCAAACTTTAGTGCGGGTGCCAATGTAGCGATGATCTTTATGTTGGCCATTGAACAGGATTATGATGAAATTAATATGGCCATACGCCAGTTCCAAAATACAATGATGCGGGTCAGGTACTCGGGTATTCCTGTTGTTTTAGCGCCGCATGGCCTGGCATTGGGTGGTGGTTGCGAAATGAGTTTGCACGCCGATAAAGTTATTGCGGCTGCAGAAACCTACACCGGGTTGGTGGAAGTGGGCATTGGTGTAATACCCGGAGGGGGAGGAACGAAAGAATTTGTTTTACGTGCTGCAGATGAAGTACATAGCGGTGAGCCGGAAACCATTCCCTTACAAAATCGCTTTCTGTCCATTGCGACAGCGAAAGTTGCTACGTCGGCTCAGGAAGCATTTGAAATGGGTATTTACAGACATGGTCAGGATCAAATAAGCCTTAACCTGGGCAGAAGAATTGCAGAAGCCAAACAGGCTGTGATCGAATTGTATGATGATGGTTATGTGATGCCCGTTCAACGTACCGACATTAAAGTATTGGGCCGTTCCATGCTGGGCGCCATGCATGCAGGTATTAATGGTATGTGGCGTGGTAAATATGCTACTGATCATGATGTTACGGTAGGTAAAAAACTGGCTTATGTAATGTGTGGCGGTGACTTAAGTGAGCCAACACTGGTTAGCGAACAATATTTGCTTGACCTGGAGCGGGAAGCATTTTTAAGTTTAACCGGCGAAAAGAAAACCCTGGAAAGAATACAGACTATTTTGAAAACCGGGAAACCGTTAAGGAATTAACAGCTGGCAGGTACCGGCAACTGGTCTGGTGCCTTCGTCTATCGGGGCTGAAGGTGTGATTTTTTCTGCAACATGCATCCTGCCAGTTTTATATATGCGCTGTTTTTCCAGGCATGCGCATCGAAGGTTAATTTATTTATCTTGAAAATGAAGATTCGTTTCCTGGTTATACGGGTGCTCCGGATCAGTTGTGGAGATCGAATTAAAATGGAATAGTAAAACCTGATAGTATGGGCGAAGTTGAACTCCAGCCAGCTAATGATTTACTTATTTTACATGCGGTGATCATCACTTACGGTGATGCAGCTGGCGAAGAGCTTGGTTTGCAGATCGCACGTGATATAGAAGGTTTTTGGAACGAAGCGGAAGGGATCGTCGGGATGCGGGATGGCTGGTTTTCAAAAAAAATGTATAAGGTCAGGTTTAGTATAACCGGTAACTATATGAAAGTCCTTACACCCCAAATGGTTTATGAAAACACGAACCCCCGTAACAATTATTTCCGCATTGAAGAATACGCCAGGGGGAATATTTCATTTGTAGACGGATTGAATTCCAACACCGGGTATTTTAAACTGGAAAATCTGCTCAATAACTCCACCACCGCGGCGCACGAATTTGGCCATACCATTGGCCTGGATCATCCCTATCACCTGGATATCCGGGGACAGGGAACTCCGGGTATCATGTATCCCAGGGGTACTTTGGTTGATCCCCAATTTCAATATTACCCCGAAGTAGCAGCGGGCGAAAAAGGAGGAACCGTAAATCCTTTTACCCGCAAAGTTTTGCAGCGGGATATCGATGACCTGCATTTACATGACCTCCGCTTTAATGAAAATGGTTTTGCCATAATTGGTGATTTTTCTTCTATTTGGCACGAAAAACATTTGCCTGCTGCCGGTTAACAAAATTCGATTATCTTCATTGCTATTTATATTTTGGCCATGGCAATTCTCAGCATTAATAACCTCACAAAAAATTACCGATCAGTAAAAGCGCTTGATAACGTTAGTTTTTCTGTACCCGCAAAAACCGTTTTTGGTATATTGGGTCCTAACGGAAGCGGTAAAACAACGTTACTGGGTATTGTAATGGATGTGATCAAATCTTCTGGAGGAACGTATACCTGGGCAGGTGAGGGGCTTGCACCCAATGACCTAAGAAAAAAAATTGGCACCCTTTTGGAAACGCCAAACTTTTATCATTACCTGAGTGCGGAAAAGAATTTACAGATAGCCGCTAAGATCAAAGGAAGAGGAGAGAACGACATCGAAAAAGTTTTAAGGATAGTTAACCTGTACGATCGGAAAAATTCCAGGTTCAATACTTATTCGCTGGGTATGAAACAGCGACTCGCGATCGCATCTGCTTTGTTGGGCGATCCGGAGATCCTGGTTTTCGATGAACCTACCAATGGATTGGATCCGGCGGGTATAGCAGAAATAAGAGAGTTGATCAAAGCATTGTACAAACAGGGAAAAACGATCATCATGGCGAGCCATATTTTGGACGAAGTGGAGAAAGTTTGTACCCATGTGGCCATTATACAAAAAGGAGTTTTAAAAACAGTAGGTTCTGTTTCCGAACTGATGAATTCGGCTGCGGTTAATACAAATAACGCTGTGCTGATAGAAATAGGGGCCGCCGATAACAAGTTGTTAAATGAACTGCTGCAACAAATGGATGGAATAACTTCCATAACAGAAGCGGATAATAATTTGCATTTGGTTTGTGATGAAACCATTACCGGCGAATCAGTTAACAGGTATTGCTTTGATAAGGGCGTTGTATTAAACAAACTGAACGTGAAACGAAAATCACTGGAAACCAGGTTTTTGGAAATTACGGGAAAGCAAAGCGACAAATAAAATTCGTGTACAATTATATTTTACAAAATGATTAATCTTTTAAAAATAGAGTGGCTTAAAATAAAATCCTATACCGGGTTTATTTTATTATCCTCTTTTTTCGCATTGGGTGTGGTTACTACCAACTATATTGTATATGCGTTTAAGAAGAATGTAATTGATAAAGTAGAAGGATCACAACTGTTATTCTCCGGCTCACCATTTGATTTTGATGCTGTATGGAAAACAGTAAGTTATTACAGCGGATATTTTTTAATGCTGCCGGCTTTATTGATGGTCATCTTAATTTCGAACGAATTTAATTACAAAACCCACCGGCAAAACATTATTGATGGCTGGAGCAGGTTCGAATTTTTAAAAGTTAAACTGGCGATGGCATTGCTTTTTGCGATTTCCAGTACCCTTGTTGTCATCATTACGGCATTGATTTTTGGTGCCGTTTCGGGTACAGCATTTTCTGTAAATGGATTTGAAAATGTTGGCTATTTCCTGCTCAAGGCAGTAACCTATAACCTGGTAGCTATATTGATCTCGTTGCTGACAAAAAAATCCGGTGTAGCCATCGCTTTATTTTTTATTTATACCATTTTCGAAAATGGGGTATCTCTGTTATTGTTTTTTCTGGCCATTAAGTTGAAAAAAGATAACAATATCGACCTGGGGAATTTAGGTAATTATTTACCCATGAATGCTTCCGATGGCTTGCTCACTTCACCATTTGAGCAATTTGCCGGTATGGCAAGGAGTTTATTGCCTTCAGATTTTAATTCAGTAGTATTGGCTTTTGCATTGGCTTATATTATCATATTTTACCTTTGGAGCAGGCGTAAGATCCTGAATTCGGACCTCTAGTTTATTTTTTGATAATATCAGCCAACGCTTCTTCAACAGTATTGAAACGAAATGTAAAACCGGTTTCTGTGATTTTTTTGCAGCTCACGGTAGTGCTTTTTAAAACTTCGATACTTCTTTGTCCCATCATTATTTTCAAAACAAATGCGGGTACATATACAGGAATGTAAAAATGCCCGTTCATCAGCTTTGCCAAACCCAGCGTAAGCATTTTATTAGTTACCGGCTGGGGCGCAACGGCATTATAACTGCCGTTTAGTTTTTCGTTTTCAATGGCTGCAACAAACAAGTTGCACAGGTCTTCTATATGTATCCAGCTTATCATTTGTTTTCCATTTCCTAAAATAGCAGCAGCACCAAAACGGATTGGTTTCCTGAATTCCGCCAAAGCACCTCCGGCACCGCTGAGAACAATACCAATACGCAATTTTACCAAACGTTTTCCGAGGCTGGTTACCGGTTCAATCCCCGATTCCCAACGTTTACAGGTTTCTCCTAAAAAATCGGTGGCCGCATCATCCATTTCTGTAAATGGTTTGGCAGATCCTGCATCTGCACCATACCAGCCGATAGCACTGGCACTTACCACTGCTTTTACTTTATTGACAGTAGCTTTTAAGGAAGCAAATAATAAACGGCTGCTTTCGGTCCGGCTGTCCTGTATTTCTTTTTTATATCCCTCGGTCCATTTTTTGTCTACCACACCGGCGCCTGCCAAATGAACAATATAATCTGCCTCCTGTATGGCGGCCTTGTCAATTTCCTGTTTTTTTATGTCCCACAAGGAATAACGCAGATTTTTTTTGGGCTGGTTACCGGCTAATGTACGTGTTAAAACAATAACGCTGTACTGTTTAGCCAGCAGGAGCCTGGTGAGTGCATGACCAACCAACCCGGTACCACCTGTTATTAATACGGTTTGCATCAAGTAAAAATTTAAATCGTTTATGTAATAACAATTATCTGTACATCTTGTTTATTGTAATGTACAGCCATTGGTTTTTAAGTTGTAATTTCATCTATAAAGTTTTATTTGCATGAACCGAATTTATTTTTTTATCATTTTATTGTCCTTTGCAGCTCCCATGCCGCTGATGGCACAAACGGTAACCATTTCAGACTATGAAAGAGAAGATAACCGGGATATCAATTTTGAGGTCATTGGAAAAATGAATAACAATTTCCTGGTGTACAAAAATATCAGGGCAAAGCATAAAATAAATATTTTTGATAAAGATATGAATACGCTGGAGACGGTGCGCCTTGATTTTATTCCGGAAAAGACTTTCAACATTGATTTTATTGTATATACCGATCATTTTTTTATGATCTATCAATATCAAAAGGGAACTTTTCTTCATTGTATGGCCGTAAAAATGGATGGTAAAGCTCAAAAGATGAGTGAGCCTGTGGAACTGGATACTACCCGCATTCCGGTGATGTCGGATAATAAAATATATACCACCATAATCAGCGAAGACCGGCAGCGGATCATGATCTTTAAGATTCAAACCCGGTTTCAAAAGTTTAATTTGAAAACCCTGTTGTTTGATAAGGAAATGAACCTCATCAATCAAAACAGGTATTTAATTGCATATAGCGACCGGAAAGAGAGTTATGATAATTTTAATGTTGCAAACGACGGCAGCCTGGTTTTTACCTACGCCGGGCAATCCGGAAACCGCGACAACAGCAATACCCTTGGCCTGGTGATCAAAAAGCCATATCAGGATACCTTTGCCTACCAGAAGATTGATTTAAATGAGAAGTATATTGATGAAGTAAAGCTTAAAATCGATAACCGCAATAACCGTTACCTCATCAATACTTTTTACTATAAAAAGAACCGCGGCAATATAGAAGGCCTGTTTACCTATATATGGGATAATCAAAATGCAAAAACCTACACGTCTCAATTTACAGAGTTGGTTGATACATTACGTGCCGAAGCAAAAACAAGTGGCATGTTGCGGTTTGCTTTTGATGAATTCTTTATCCGCCAGGTTATTGTAAAAGGCGATGGTGGGTTTGTATTGGCAGCAGAAGATTATACCAGTGATACCCGGAACAACAATAATTTTGACCGGTATAATTACCTGTACAATCCTTATTTACTGCCATCTGGCTCTTTCTACTACAATCCTTACACCCGTACTTACAGGCCTTTAAACAGTTATTATACACAAAACACACGTTATTACTGCGAAAATATTTTGGTGATGAGCTTTACTAAAATGGGAGAGGTTGAATGGGCTAAAATAATACAGAAAACCCAGTTTGACGATAATGAAGATAATTTCCTGTCTTTTTCAACTTTGAACTCAGGTGCCGAAATTCACTTTTTATATAACCAGGACAAGCGATTTCAAACAATGGCCAACCAGGGTATTACACCAGACGGGACGATCAAGAGATACCCGACTTTAAAAATTCCAAAAAAAGGCTGCGAATTGATGCCCAGTTTGAGTAAGCAGGTCGGGGCCAATCAAATCATTGTACCCTGTGCATACCGCAATTTTATTTGTTTTGCCAAAGTAGATTTTTAAAAAATAACAGGCGGCAACAGGTAAACAGTTTTCTCCGGTTAATAATAATTGCTCATTTTTGCGTAGCAAATAATTACTCCATTACGATAAAATCAATAAGTGACCGGAACTTTTAAGGCCAATAACTCCTATAACAGTTTTTTACTGCTTTTGTACGGTGTATTACTGAAGCTGCCCATATTTTTGCATCCCGAAGTTCCAAAACCGCAGCAAATTGATGGCGTTTTATACAAAACGATCATAAACTGGCTGCAACCTGTTTTTGCAGGAATACCGTTCATCTATTCGGTTATGGCATTTCTTTTACTATATACGCAGGCAGTGGCATTTAATAAACTGGCCAATGATCAGCGTATTATGCAGCGGCCACATTACCTTACCGGTATGAGTTACCTGCTGATCACGTCTTTGTTTGTGGAGTGGAATGTTTTATCCCCACCGCTGATCATCAACAGCCTGTTGATCTGGGTGTGGTCAAAAATGAGTGGCTTGTACAACAATCAAAAACCAAAAGCAGCATTGTTCAATATCGGGATTGTTATCGGGATATGTACTTTTTTTTATTTTCCTTCACTTGCATTTGCTGCCTTAATTATTTTTGGCCTTGCCATCACCAGGCCTTTTAAACTGGCAGAGTGGCTCATTGCTTTATTTGGTATCATCACGCCATATTATTTTTTATTGTCGATCTGGTTTTTATCCGGTAAATGGAAAAATTACCGGTTGCCGCAGTTTGCCGTAACCAATCCGGTAATCAATCAATCCCAATGGGTTTATGCTGCCATAGCGATCGTTTTAGTTGGCGCAATTGTGGGTATATTTTATATACAAAAAAACTTCAGGCGCCAGTTAATTCAGGCACGAAAAAGCTGGAACCTTACTTTTTTATACCTTTTGGTAGCCTTATTTATTCCTTTCATCAATACAACCCATTCGTTCGTATACTGGATATTAAGTGCAGTTCCATTGTCTGCATTGCTGGCAGCGGCATTTTTTTACCCGACCAGGAACTGGTTTCCCAGGCTGTTACACTGGTTAATGGTAGCGCTGGTAATAGTGATCACTTATGTAGTCTGAAAATTGAAATGCTAATTGTACCTTTACGGTTCAATATTATTTGGTTACCAACAGTTGATAAAGGATTAAACATGGTTGTGTCACTTCGCCATAAAATGCTGGATAAGTATGATTGAACCTAAACCACCCGTATTCAATTTGTAAAACAACATAAGTACATGAAATTTGGTGTAGTAGTTTTTCCAGGTAGTAATTGCGACAGGGATATGATGGAAGCCCTGCAAACAGATTTAAAGCAGGAAGTTATTCAACTTTGGCATAAGGATAAAGATCTAAGCATGTTTGCTTTGGATGATTGTATCGTGCTGCCCGGAGGCTTCAGTTATGGAGATTATTTGCGTTGCGGTGCCATTGCGCGCTTCAGCCCCATGATGCAGAGCGTTATTGAATTTGCCAATAAAGGCGGAAAGGTGCTGGGTATTTGTAATGGCTTCCAGATTTTATGCGAAAGTGGGCTATTGCCTGGTGTATTGTTACGCAACAGCCAGCAACAATTTGTTTGCAGGAATATATTTATGAAAGAGGCTGCTTCAGAAGCAGGTAAGGCCATTAAAATTCCGGTGGCCCATGGCGAAGGTAGATTTTTTGCCAATGAAGCTACATTGGAAAGCCTGGAAATGCACCGACAGGTTGTTTACCGGTACTGCGATGAGAACGGAAAAGTTAATGCTGATGCCAATCCAAACGGAGCCATTCATAATATTGCAGGCATTTGTAACCAAGAAAGAAATGTATATGGAATGATGCCCCATCCCGAAAGAGCCTGCAACATCGCACTGGGTAACGTTGATGGAAAACATGTGTTTAATCACCTGTTTGGTATTAATTAACAATTTGTAGGGTTAATTGGTCGTTAACCCGACAGCCGCACGGTTTATTAGTTCGTAAATTTGAATATGAAAAATTTGAACATGAAGAAAATATTATTAGGAGGTTTTTTGTTGCTGTTTGCAGGTTTTGTGCATGCGCAGATCAATAACCCGGTAACTTGGTCTTATACCTCCAAAAAGATTGCTGATAAAACCTATGAATTGCACCTGACAGCCACCATTGATGGGAACTGGCATTTGTACGCACAGGACGCAGGGGAAGGCCCCGAACCTACTTCTTTTGCTTTTACAGCAAATCCCCTGATCAGCTTTGACGGGAAACCGAAAGAAGTGGGTAAGATGGAAAAGTCTTACGACAAGAATTTCAATTCTGTTCTAAAATATTATGCAAAAAAAGTAGACTTTGTACAGAAAATAAAGGTAAGGTCGACCATTGCCACAGTGGTGAAAGGAACCGTAACTTTTATGGTATGCAACGACCGGCAGTGTTTGCCGCCCAGGGATGTTCCGTTTGCGGTTAATGTTGGCGGAAAATAATATCATCCTGGTTTGCAAAATAGCCCATCGGGTTGTGTAGAAATTGTAAATACCACGATACTGTTTTAAAACCGGTATCCACAAAATAGTTTAACATCAGAATGAACTGTTTAACCATATTTCCCGATATATCCTTTCGGGATTTTTTTTAAATACGATAATATGCATTTCAAAAGAATAGCTCCATTACTTTTTTCCATATTGTTTCTATTTCAGTTTTCAACCTATGCGCAGGATTCTGCTATCGTAAAATGGCAGGCTACCGGAAAAAAAATTGCCGATGGCCAATATAAAATTGAGCTTAAAGGAATGATTAGAGCAGGTTGGCATGTTTATGCAAAGGCAAATGAAGCCGTAGGTTTAGAATCATTTAAAATAACATTTTCAGATTCTTCCATACAGAACGTTGGCAGCCTGCAGGTATCCGGTAAAATAAAAACAATCACCGACAAGATTTTTGAAATACAGACAGAGGTTGTAGAAGAGCATATAGACATTATACAAATAATAATCCTTACCGGTGCCGTACCGGCAAAACTAAAAGCAACTTTACTGTATAACACAGCCGGCAGCGACGCCTTTATTCCGCAGGAAAGCAAGATCGAAATTGATATGGAAGGCGGTGTGGACATGTCTGCTTCTAACAGAATTTTAATACCAACCATTGATTTAAAGAATCCGGTAAATTCCTGTGGCGGCACGGGTATTAGCGCAGAGGATTCAGGATCGGGTGGGTTGCTGACAATTTTTCTTCTGGGATTTTTGGGTGGACTGGTGGCGTTGATCACGCCCTGCGTTTTCCCGATGATACCACTCACCGTTTCATTCTTTACAAAAAAGGCGATCACCAGAAAGCAGGGTATATTTAATGCTACGCTTTACGGATTTTTTATCTTCCTGATCTATGTGTTATTGAGTGTTCCTTTTTATTTTCTCGAAAGTGCAAGCCCCGAAATATTAAATTCCATTTCTACAAACGCATGGCTTAATGTCATCTTTTTTGTGGTGTTTATTGTTTTTGCCTTATCTTTTTTCGGCCTTTTTGAAATTACTTTACCCGGAAGCCTGTCGGGCAAAGCGGATGCTAAAGCAGGTGCCGGAAATATTGTTGGCATATTTTTTATGGCTTTAACGTTGGCCATTGTTTCCTTTTCCTGTACAGGGCCAATTTTAGGGTCGTTACTCGTAGGTTCATTAACCGGCGGGGCTGTTCAGTTAACAGTGGGAATGGGGGGATTTGGTTTGGCACTGGCGTTGCCCTTTGCCTTATTTGCCTTATTTCCCAATTGGCTCAACTCGTTGCCAAAATCAGGTGGTTGGTTAAATTCTGTAAAAGTAGTGCTGGGATTTATTGAAGTGGGCCTGGCCATTAAATTTTTGTCCAATGCCGACCTGGTTATGCATTGGGGTATTTTAAAAAGAGAGGTATTTATCGGGATATGGATACTGGTAGGAGCAGGAATAACGCTTTACCTGTTAGGTAAACTCAAATTTCCACACGACAGCCCGATAAAAAAACTCAGTAAAGCAAGAATAGGGTTAGCTGTTCTTTTTGGGGCCTTTACGCTCTACCTGGTACCGGGTGTAACCAATACCAAATATGCCAACCTTTCCCTGATCAGTGGGTTTCCGCCACCATTGTATTATAGTATCTATCAAAAAAGCAATGAATGCATATTGAATTTAACCTGTACACATGATTTTGAAGAAGGTGTCAAAATAGCAAAGGCCGAAAATAAGCCTATACTGCTCGATTTTACCGGCTATGCCTGTGTAAACTGCAGGCGAATGGAGGAAAATGTATGGAGTGATCCCGAGGTTTACAAGATCATGAAGGAGAAATTCATCATTGTTTCTTTGTATGTCGATGATAAGAAAAATTTACCTGCGGCCCAACAGTTTACCTACACGACCAAGGAAGGCGTGGAAAAAGAAATTATCACTGTTGGTAACAAATGGGCAACTTTTGAAACGGAGAATTTTAAAAATAATGCACAGCCTTTATATGCTATTTTAAATGGAGACGGGATTTTGATGAACAATCCGGTTGGTTATACGCCAGCTATCAAAGAATACCGGGACTGGTTACTTTGTGGCCTGGAGGCATTTAAAAAGTCTAAATAGTTTGTAACACCGATTATCCCGGTATGTAGTCCAAAGCCATTTGCTATCGGTATAATATCATTTAAGATTTCAACGTAATGCTTTAAACTACTTATTAAATCAAGATGGTATAAACTACCCGAAAACAAAAACCTCCTTGTAAAAAGGAGGTTTTTGTACTAGGGTTTGGGAGTTACAGGCATTGTAATCCGGTTAGCTTAATCCGTTACAATTAAAATGCCAGATTACTTATAATGCAATTTGTTTTTCGGTCATCATTTTGCGCAGGTTAATTAATCCATAGCGCATACGGCCTAAAGCCGTGTTAATACTGCAGCTGGTTAAATCGGCAATTTCTTTAAAACTTAAGTCAGCATAATGACGTAAAATAATTACTTCACGTTGATCTTCCGGCAGCAGGTCAACCATTTTTCTAACCTTATCCTGGCTTTGTACATTCATCATTTTGTGGTCAGCTCCCGGCTCTGAGAAGTTCAATACTTCAAAAATATCGCGGTCGTCACTGGTTTTAATTGTTGGCGTACGCTTAACTTTTCTAAAATGATCTACACACATATTGTGTGCAATTCGCATGGCCCAGGGTAAAAATTTCCCTTCGTCGGTATAACGGCCACCTTTTAATGTATCAATGATACGGATGAACACGTCCTGGAAAATGTCTTCGCTCAGGTACTTGTCTTTTACCAACAGGTAAATGGAGGTATAAATTTTGTCCTTATAACGAATTACAATGGTTGCAAGGGCATTTGCTTCACCATCCAAATATAAATGGATGAGCTGTTGATCGGTTAAATTGTTTAGGTGTTTCATTAACTTCTACAGTTTTACATTGTTAGGATAATTGTAACAGGTCCAAGAAAGTGAAAAAAAATACGTAGAAGTCTCTAGATAGGCTTTAACGGCTTTTCATTTTTTTTGGATATTGGACTGTGAAAGTAATGCTAATTTTTAAACCGCCAAATTTATTTTTGAGTTTTTATCCAAACGAAAATAAGTTAAGTAATTATACGCTACTGTATTTTTCCTGTTATTTGGGAAGATTTTCACATTTTTATGGCTGCCAAAGCCCAAGATTGTATTTTTACCATACCAATGATGACAAAAAAAGCAAGCTCAAAAAAAGGAGCCCCCAATGAGGCAATTGAACAGCAGGGTATCCTTATAAAGGGAGCCCGTGTTCATAATTTAAAAAATGTTACGGTAACCATACCGCGTGAAAAACTGGTCGTGGTAACAGGTGTTTCCGGTTCAGGAAAGTCTTCGTTAACCATTGATACTTTATTTGCAGAAGGTCAGCGCCGTTATGCAGAAAGTTTGAGTGCCTATGCCCGGCAATTCATGCAACGCATGAACAAGCCGGATGTGGATTATATTAAGGGTTTATGCCCCGCGATCGCCATAGAACAAAGAGTGATTACCCGAACACCACGGAGTACCGTTGGCAGCATGACAGAAATTTATGATTACCTCCGGTTGCTTTTTGCCAGAACAGGTAAAACAATTTCGCCAATTAGTGGAAAGGAGGTAAGCAAAGATGAGGTGGCCGATGTGGTTAAAGCCATAGAAAGTTTACCGGGGGGAGATAAGATACTATTGCTGGTCACATTTAAGCAACACGCCAAACGTAACGTACAGGAAGAGTTGAATATCCTGTTGCAAAAGGGCTTTACCCGTTTGTATGTAAATAAAGAAGTTTTGCGGATTGAAGATTTGCTGGAAATGAATAAGTCCGATTTGCAAAAACAATTTAAAAACACCGAATCCAAAATCCCCCCTTTGGAAGATGGAGGAGCTTTTCTGCTGGTCGACAGATTAGTTGCAAAAAAATTTGGGGAAGATGATCTGCATCGTATATCCGATTCGGTAAATACTTCTTTTTATGAAGGGGAAGGGGAGATGTATGTAGAGATCAATAAAGATAAACTCCTGCATTTTTCCAATAAATTTGAGGCCGATGGAATTGTATTTGAAGAACCGGTACCAAACCTGTTCTCATTCAACAATCCTTTTGGCGCCTGCCCAACCTGCGAAGGGTTTTCACAAATATTGGGTATTGATCCCGATTTAATTATTCCCGATAAAAGTCTGAGTGTGTACGAAGGAGCCGTTGCTCCCTGGAAAGGGGAGAAACTGGGTTTATGGAAAGAAAGTTTTATAAGGGCTGCAAAGAAATTTGATTTCCCCATTCATAAAGCCATTATAGACTTAACCGATGAGCAACTGACCAATTTATGGGAAGGCAATGCATATGTAAACGGCATCAACGATTTTTTTAAAGAAGTTCAACAAAACTTATATAAAGTTCAATACCGCGTCTTATTAAGCCGGTACCGTGGCCGTACTTTATGTACCGATTGCAAAGGCTATCGCCTGAGAAACGAAGCATTGTACGTAAAAGTTGCCGGTAAACATATTGGCGAGCTGTGCGAAATTCCGGTAAAGGATCTGTTTACCTGGTTTGAAAAACTAAAGCTGAGTGAATACGATCAGCAGGTTGCCAAAAGAATCCTGATCGAAATTCATCACCGTATAAAAACATTGCTGGATGTGGGGCTTGGCTATCTTACCTTAAATCGTTTGGCCAATTCGCTTAGCGGGGGTGAGAGCCAGCGTATTCAACTTACCAGGAGCCTGGGCAGTAATTTAACCAATTCCCTCTATATTTTAGATGAACCCTCTATCGGTTTGCACAGTCGCGATACCGAAAGGCTTATTAAAGTTTTGAAAGAATTAAGAGACCTGGGAAATACGGTTGTAGTGGTTGAGCATGATGAAATGATGATGCGGGAAGCAGATCATATTATTGATATGGGGCCATTCGCCAGTCATTTGGGCGGAGAAGTTGTGGCCGAGGGTGATTATGACTACATCATCAATAATCCGGAAAGCCTTACCGGTCAATATTTATCGGGCCGGTTAAAGATAGAAGTTCCTCAAAACTTGCGTACCTGGAACCGATCTGTAAAACTTACAGGTGCCAAACAAAATAATCTGCAAAATTTAACGGTTGAATTTCCCTTACAGGTATTAACGGTGGTTACCGGTGTAAGTGGCAGCGGTAAAACAACATTGGTAAAACAAATTTTATACCCGGCTTTACAAAAACTAAAGGGTGGATTTGTTGAAAAAGCCGGATTGCATAAATCCCTGACAGGGGATGTGGATTTTATTGCCCAGGTTGAAATGGTTGATCAAAACCCGATCGGTAAATCATCCCGAAGTAACCCGGTAACGTATATAAAAGCTTATGATGAGATCAGGGACCTGTATAGTAAACAGCCTTTAAGTAAAATGAGGGGTTTTCAACCTAAACATTTTTCCTTTAATGTAGATGGAGGAAGGTGCGATGCCTGTAAAGGCGAAGGTGAACAAACCATTGAAATGCAGTTTCTGGCAGATGTGCACCTGACCTGTGATGTTTGCCACGGCAAACGGTTTAAAGAAGAAGTGCTGGAAGTGAAATATAAGGACAAAAGTATTTACGATGTACTGGACATGAGTGTTGATGACGCGATTGAATTTTTCAATGCATCCTATGGGGCCGATAAGCAGGGTGTTGATGTGTCCAAAAAAATACAACCGCTTAGTGATGTTGGCCTGGGTTATGTAAAACTGGGACAATCATCCGACACTTTATCAGGAGGCGAAGCGCAACGGGTTAAACTGGCGTCGTTTTTAGGGAAAGGCCGTACACAGGGCAGCATACTATTTATTTTTGATGAACCTACCACCGGGCTTCATTTTCATGACATTAAAAAACTGCTGGCTTCTTTTAATGCGCTGATAGAGCAAGGGCATTCCATTTTAGTGATTGAACATAATACCGATGTGATCAAATCGGCTGATTGGGTAATTGATTTGGGACCCGAAGCAGGAGATGCAGGCGGCAACCTTGTTTTTGCCGGTAAGCCTGCTGATTTAGCTGCCTGTAAAGAAAGCTATACAGGTAAGTTTTTATGAGTGTACCCGGTATGATGTTTAAGGTACGCCAATTTTTGAAACTAAATCTTTTCGTACATCCAACATCGTACATCTAACATGGCGCATCATTATTCCATTATCTTAGCCTGTCACTATCCTTCACTAATTTTGCATCTTTGTTAATTCCTTTTGCAGCCAATACAAACGCCAATAAAATAATACCGTGAAGAATAGCTGTTAAAGAATACGTGCCCTGTACAAACGTGCTTACTTCGCGGTAATATAAAAACAGCAACAGGGCTTCGAGTAAAATACCCAATAGGCAAAGCCTTACCTGCCAGGTTCTTTTCTTAAACAGAAAAATATTGAACAATGCAAGTCCGCCAACAGCAACGGTTGTGATCAGCAGTAAAAAATTTTCGCTGCCGTTTAATTCATAAGTTGTCAAACCTTTGGCGTTGATGCCGCTGTAAAACGAAAATTTAAAGCCGGCAAAGACGCAGGCAGCAGCCAGTAATAACCAAATGGATTGTATACGCTGTATCATGCTATAATTAATTTATACGAAATTAACCGAATTGGGGAATAAAAGAAACTGTAGGTTTCAGGATGTCTGTAACGGTATCAAATATTTTAAGGTATAGGTTTATCGTTGTTTCTTCATGGGTTACCGTGTTTATGTTTTTTACCGGCTGTTTGCTGATCCGAAACGGATAATTCTCAAAATAAAAAACCGGCAACCTGTATAGATTTGAAAATTACACTTTTTGTATTCATGTATTTTAGTGCGATCAGTTTTTATTGTTTTACAAAACCATAAGATTCCTTTATTCCGTTGGATTTGGTTACCTGTATAAAATAAGTACCGCTTGCCAAAGGCCGTACATTCAGTATAACCATGCTGGCAACAGCCGTATTATTTCAATTCGGGATACAGCGGAAATTGAAGCATAAACGATTTTACTTCTTCTTTTACTTCAGCAATTACCTGGTCGTCATTAATATTCATCAAAACCTTATCTATCAAATCAACAACAGTCTGCATATGTTCTTCCTGCATACCTCTTGTAGTAATTGCCGGTACGCCAACCCGTATGCCTGAAGTTATAAAAGGACTTTTATCATCAAATGGAACTGCATTTTTATTTAAAGTGATATGGGCTCTATCTAAAGTTTCCTGTGCTTTTTTTCCGGTAATATTTTTGTTGCGCAGGTCAATCAGCATTAAATGGTTATCGGTTCCGCCGCTGATGATCTGATAATCTTTTGCCACAAAAGCACTGGCCATCGCCTGCGCATTGGCTACTACCTGCCTGGCATACATTGTAAATTCATCACTAAGCAATTCTCCAAACGCGATAGCTTTTGCTGCGATCACATGCTCCAGCGGACCGCCCTGGGTGCCGGGAAAAACACCCATATCGATCAAATGACTCATCATGCGGATATTGCCCTTCATATCTTTTAAGCCAAACGGATTTTCAAAATCCTTACCCATTAAAATAATGCCGCCGCGAGGGCCACGTAAAGTTTTATGCGTGGTGCTGGTTACAAAATGGCAATGTTCAAAAGGAGAACTTAATAAGCCTTTGGCAATTAACCCCGCGGGGTGCGCCATATCACACAATACAAATGCACCAACTTCATCAGCTACTTTTCTTATCCGTACATAATCAATATCCCTGCTGTATGCAGATGCTCCGCAAATGATCAGTTGCGGTTTTTCTGACCTGGCTTTTTCTTCCAGCATTTCATAATCTATTAACCCGGTTTCTTTTTTTACTCCGTAAAAATATGGTTGGTATAATTTGCCCGAAAAATTTACCGGGGAGCCATGCGTAAGGTGGCCGCCCATGCTCAGGTCCAGCCCCAGTATTTTATCGCCGGGTTGCAAAATTGCCAGCATCAGGGCTGCATTTGCCTGTGCACCACTGTGCGGTTGTACATTGGCATATTCGCAGTTAAATACCTGCTTAATACGATCAATGGCCAGTTGTTCAACCTGGTCCACAATTTCGCAGCCGCCATAATATCTGCGACCGGGATAGCCTTCCGCATATTTATTGGTTAAAGAAGTCCCCATGGCCTGTATAACCTGCAGACTGGTAAAGTTTTCGGACGCAATCAACTCAATGCCTTCACGCTGGCGCTTTAGTTCCAGGTCAATTAAATCAAAAACCAATGTATCACGCTGCATAAAACTGTTTTAGAACCGCAAATATAGGAAGCATCTGGTATTTTATTCTTTTGGTTGTTAACCTTTGTGCATATATTATAAATCCAATTAGGTAAAATGTATTACTTTCACACCCGTTTTAAGTTTTTATTGAAAAATCTATTGTAAACTAAATGTACTGCCCAAGGCAGATTAGTTTTAATAATGAAGGCAATTATTCCGGTAGCGGGTGCGGGTACTAAGCTTCGTCCACATACCTACACACAGCCCAAAGCACTGATACCACTGGCAGGTAAAACCGTACTAAGCATTATTGTAGATCAGCTGCATGAGGCAGGTATAAAAGATTTCATATTCATTATTGGTTACCTGGGAGAGAAGATCGAGGATTATGTAAAGATCAATTATCCCGGTTTAAACTGTCATTTTGTTCAGCAAAATGAACGGGTTGGTATCGGTCATGCCATAAATCTTACCAGGGAACTGGTTGCCAATGATGAAGTGATTATTGTATTGGGTGACACCATTGCAGATTATGATGTGAAAGAAGTCATTGATGCACCGGTTTCCATGTTAGGTATAAAAAAAGTAGATGACCCCCGTAATTTTGGAGTGGCCGAAATTGATGGTGATGGATATATTAGTAAGGTTGTGGAAAAACCATCTATACCAAAAAGTAATATGGCATTGGTAGGTGTTTATAAAATAAAGGAAACAGAATTTATGTTCTCCTGCCTGGAGAAGTTAATTGTGGTAAATGATAAAGGGTATAATGAATTCAGTTTAACAGATGCACTGGATTGTATGATGCAACGGGGTGCAAGGTTTAAATCTTTTAAAGTTTCAAACTGGTTCGATTGCGGTAAAAAAGAAACTTTGTTGGAATCCAATGCTACTTTATTGAAAAAATTTGGTGGTAATATAAAAGAAACCCATGCATTTGAAAATACCATTATCATACCTCCGGTATCGATAGCCGAAGGTTGTGAAATAAAAAATTCGGTGGTGGGGCCAAATGTTACCATTGGGGAACATACCAAGATCAATCACACCATCATAAAAGATTCTATCATTGGCGCTTACTCAAATCTTTTTGAGATCGTTTTAAGTAATTCACTTATTGGCAGCGATGCCGAGATAAAAGGCGTAAACCGAAGCCTGAATATTGGCGATAATACGGCCATTGATTTAAGCGGCGGCGGGGGAACAGGGCGTAGTTAACCGGTTTATCAAATTCTGCGATAATATATTTTATACCTCTTTTTTCGAAAAAGCCCATGTTTTATGAAATAAAACAGTTTACTTTGCGTTTCAAAGTACTTTCATTATTTTAAGACGTATGTATAGCATACAAAATAAGTTAATTAATAAATATGCAAAACCGGGTTACAGCACTGTTTAATATCAAGTATCCCATCATACAGGCAGGCATGATCTGGGCAAGTGGCTGGCGACTGGCGAGTGCGGTTAGCAATGCCGGGGGATTGGGTATTATCGGCAGTGGCAGTATGTACCCGGATGTTTTAAGGGAGCATATTCAAAAAACAAAGGCAGCTACCAATAAGCCATTTGGTGTAAATATCCCTTTATTATACCCAGATATAAACAAGCATATCCATATCATTTTGGAAGAAAAAGTTCCGATTGTATTTACTTCGGCCGGTAGCCCAAAAGCATGGACCGGCATCCTGAAAGAAGCGGGAATAATAGTTGTACACGTTGTAAGCAGCAGCAAATTTGGGTTAAAAGCCCAGGAAGCAGGCTGCGATGCAGTGGTAGCCGAAGGATTTGAAGCAGGCGGGCATAATGGGCGAGAGGAGACAACATCGATGGTTTTGATTCCGGCAGTATCTGCTGCCGTTGATATACCGGTTTTGGCTGCCGGTGGTATTGCAACCGGGCGACAAATGTTGGCGGCAATGGTATTGGGTGCAGATGGTGTGCAGATAGGCAGTCGTTTTGTAGCCAGTATGGAAGCTTCGGCTCATGAGAAATTCAAAGCAAGGGTAATTGCAACGGAAGAAGGCGGTACCCAATTATCTTTAAAACAGCTAGCTCCGGTAAGGCTGATCAAAAATAATTTTTATGACCAGGTAAGAGATGCTGAAATGAATTGTGCATCAACCGAAGAACTGCAGAAATTACTGGGAAAGGGAAGGGCAAAGCTGGGAATGTTTGAAGGAAATCTGGAAGAAGGAGAATTGGAAATAGGCCAGGTAAGTGCATTGATAAAAAACATCAGGCCGGCCGCAGAAATTGTACAGCAGATATACGAAGAATATGAAAATGCAAAAAGGCTGTCACTGTAATAAAATATTATCTTTGCACATCAATAAAAAAAATTGTAAATCAACTTTCATAAAATGTTATTAAATCAAGGGCAATTTTATCCAGGCTTACAAAAAACTGTTTTCATTTTCAGTATACTTTTTCTCTCCATGGCCAACCTGGCAAATGCCCAGATAAAAGATCCAAGCAGTCCTGATTTACCATCGCTGCCCACACAATTGCCCTCGGCACAATTGTATGAAATATTAAAGGACAAAAACGGGGAAGGAAAAAAAACAACGGGCGAAGACAATAACAAGTCGTTAAAAGAAAGAATTGAGAAAGATAGTTTGGTTAAAGAAAATACGCCACAGTCATTAAATCCTACTGAAGATACCTATGGGATGAATCTTTTTCGCAGTGGTGTAATAGCTTCTGTTACCGAGTTGTCGACGCCACCGCTGGATTACCCCATTGGCGTTTATGACCAGATCATTGTTTCGTTATGGAACGGGGCAGAAGCTACGCTGGATTATACCGTGGCCAGGGACGGTTCTATTTTTCCTACCAGTATTGGTAAAATTTACCTGCAGGGGCTTACATTTGAAAATGTAAGATCATTATTAACGCGAAGATTTAAATCCTTTGTACCGCCCTCAACAAATATTTCGGTATCCATTGGGCAGCCACGTACCATTTCCATTAATGTAGCGGGAGAAGTAAGAAAGCAGGGGCCGGTAACGGTTTCGGCCTTTACCAATGCCTTTAATGTAATCGCGTTGGCAGGCGGCCCCACCAACCTGGCCAATTTGCGGGAAATACAGATTAAAAGAAATGGAAGAGTAATTGATGTACTGGATGTGTATAAATATTTAACTACCGGCGATTTTGGAAAACATATCTATCTCGAGAATAATGATTTTGTTATTCTGCAAACCGTTGAAAAAAAAGTAAAAGCCGAAGGTAAGTTTAAACGCCCGATGTATTACCAGTTGAAAAAAGATGAAGGGATGAAAGCCCTGTTAAGATTCAGCGGCGGATTGGAAAGAGACGCATTTTCAAGTGGCGTTAAAATTTACAGAACCGAGTTGGAAAAACAGATCATCAAAGATCTAAATGCCACTGCGATCATCAATCCTACCAATGACAGCCGTTTAATGGACCAGGATTTTTCGTTGGTGGATGGAGACATTGTTAAAGTAATTGCAGTTAACCCGGGTTTGATCAATAAGGTTGAAATGAAGGGAGAGATTTCTTATCCCGGTCAATATGAAACAAGAGCGGGCGACAAATTATTTGATTTGATCAACCGTGCAGGTGGGATCACCCGAAATACCTATCTGCCCCGGGCCTATATTTTTAGAGGTGGTGGTGATACTACCAATATTAAAGCCAGCAGGGTGGAAGTAAATTTAACGGACGTTACCACCAATGACACGATGAGCCTGAATAACGTGGAATTATTTGCCAATGACCAGGTTTTGTTTTTCAACACCAATCAATTTGCAGACCGGCAATACGTGGAGATTTTTGGTGAGATAAGAAAAGAAGGAAAAGTGAACAAGTATGGAGGAATGACCCTGCAGGATCTGATTTATTTATCTGGTGGGATTAAACAATCTGCCGAATATGGCAGAATAGAAATTTCAAGTGTAGTGGACCTGGATTCTGCAAAAGACATGCAACAACCAACCAGGACAATTCTCAGAACAATAAAAATTTCCCCAAATATTGAATTGGACAGCATTACCAAAACCATTGAGATGCGGCCGTTTGACCAGGTTTATGTAAGAAAGAATCCGACTTTTGAATTACAACAGCTGGTACAGATCAATGGATTGGTTCTGTATTCCGGTCCTTATCCCAGGCTTAGTAAGTACGAGCGGCTTTCATCCTACATCGAACGCGCCGGCGGCGTAAAAGAAAATGCTGATTTAAGCGGAGCCATATTATACCGGAAGAAAACACAATTTTTCAGGGATAACGTTGCCGGTAAAGTTGCCAGTTTAACCGATTCCATTGGAAGTATCGTTTTGGATTCAGTTAAAACCAGTTTTGCAGAGGTGGCCAAAGAACCTATCAGTATTGATTTAAGTCGTGCTTTAGCATATAAAAATTCAAAGTATGATATTATATTGCAGGAAGGGGATATTATTTTTGTACCGGAGATAAATCCTTTTGTATCTGTACAGGGCACCGTACAGTCGCCTTTAAAACTCACTTTTGATAAAGAGCATACCAGTATTGGTTATTATATAGATAAAGCCGGCGGATATGGAATACGGCCATGGAAAAAACGAATTTATGTTACCTATGCCAATGGAAAAAGCAGGCGAACAAGAAGTATATTCTTTCTGCATTTTCATCCCAGGGTAAAAGAAGGTGCCATAGTAATTGTTCCTTTCAGGCCGCCTGGAGCTGAAATAACCGATACCCTGCTACAGGTAGTGGTTTCCAGTATTCCCATTGTATTGGCTGCTGTAATCTTAAACCAGATAAACTAAAAACCTGTTAAATCAATAACTACTACATGAACAGTATTGAACTTTTAAAAGAAATATTATACAGGCTTAAAAAATACAGTTGGGTTATCCTGATCATTGCAGCAGTATTTGGCGGGGGTTTCTATTTTATTGCCAAAAGCAGTGTATTATTATACACTTCCAAAGCCACGGTTTTTCCATTAAATGGCAGTCCCGAAAACAGCTCTACTTCTGCTATCACTAACCTCCTGGGTTTGGGCGATGGTTCAAAATCTTTTACCGGTGACGCTTCTATTAATATTGTTGAACTGGCCAGCAGCAGGCGTACCAGGGAGGCCGTAGCCATGGAGCGAATACCTTCCATGCAAAATAAGACCGTTACAGAATTAATGATAGAAGAACATAACCGGCATACAGGTTTTATGCAAAACGAAACTATTGATTTGCCACCAGACAGCCTGTCAAAAATTAATATCGCCAGTAACTTATTGAAGTTTGCGTTCGTTGCCAAGATCAATAAAAATGGAATTCTGGAGTTGTTTTTTACGAACAGCAATGCAGACCTGGTAAGAGCCGTAAGCTATGTCTATATTGAAAAACTTTCAGATTTTTATATCGATCTGAAAAAGAAAAAAGCACAGATTGACTATGAATTTTCGGTAAGAAAAGCGGATTCACTGCAGGCTGTTTTAAACCAATTGGATAAGCGTGCAGTGGCACTTGACGAAAACACTTTTTTTACCAACGAGGGATTGAAAAGATATAACCTCCCTAAAATTAACCTGGCACAGGATAAAGCAACCGTGCAGTCGCAATATTATTATGCGGTTAATAACCGGGAATCCGCAGCCTATCGTTTACAAAAAGAAACACCCATTATAGAACCACTCGACAGGCCCGAACCTCCTTTTGATAAAAAACAAAAATCAAAAATGATGTACATACTGATCGGTGTAATGATGGGAATATTTATAGGTATGCTTTTAGTAAGCTGGAAAGTGATCAACAGATACCTGGGGGCTGAATTGGATAAAGCCATTGAAAAAGCATCAAAGCCTAAAGTACCCATTCCAATTGCGCTGGAAAAAGAAAAAATGGTGTAAAAAAAGGAGGCGTAATAGTATGTTATGTTGAGGCACTAATAAAAAAGCGTTTTAAGCTCCTGGTAAATGACAAATGTTCAATTTTTAGAATATTGTCAGGGTGAGCTTGTAGAACCCGGATTAATGTAGTAACCCCGTCCTTCACATAGCTTTTGTAAAAATCAATACAGCATTGTATTACAAACGAGTTTACCAACTATTTTTGACTGCATTACCCATTATTTTCTAAATGCCCATTTAATCATTTCCTTCCAACTTGGCTTTTTACCATACATTAAAATTCCGGTTCGATAAATTCTTGCGGCAAACCAGGTGGTAAGCATAAAGCCGGCAACCAACGATACCATCGATAAACCTAATTGCCACCAGGGTACGGTATTGGGTACGCCAAACGGTATGCGTACCATCATGATTATCGGTGAGCTGAAGGGAATAATACTGGCCCAAACTGCCAGCGGACTGCTTGGGTTTGTAATAGCTGGTGCCATTAAGGCAATGGAAAAGATGATCAGCATCGTTATTGGAAAACTCAGCGACTGTGCCTCTCTCATATCTTCATTAATAGCACTGCCAATGGCCGCATACAAAGATGAATAGAAAAAGAAACCTGCCAGCAGGTAAAAAATAAAGCATCCAACTACCATGGGTATATTCATACTGGTGAAAACATTTTGAATTTGGCCAACAATACCCGAAGCAGCACCACTGTCTCCACCGGTCGTTTTTCCGATATTATAGATGAGGAATATGCACACGATCCATATCAGGAACTGGACTAATGCTACCATGCCAATACCCACTATTTTACCGATCATCAATTGAAATGGTTTAACAGATGATACCACCACTTCTGCAATGCGGCTTGTCTTTTCTTCTGTTACACCCATCATAACCTGGGAGCCATACAGCAGTAAAATGAAGTACATTAAAAAGCCCGATACATATCCAATTACGGTTGCAACACCGGCATCAGCATTTTTATCTTTTACATTATTAAGTTGCAGATCAAATGATCTGTTTAATATGGCTTCTTTGGCCTGGTCAATTCCCAAACTGTCATGTTTGATTTTACTCCAAACCAGGTTTAATTTATTTTCAACAGGCCTCAAAGTACCTGCACCAAAAGACTTATTTGTATTTACCAGGAGACTGCCGGTGCCTGTTTTCCAGTTGAATGAACCGGGTATGATAATATATCCGTCGTACCCCAATGAATCAAATCCTGCTACAATAACTTCGGGGTTTGAAGCAATTAATTTCAGTTTGTTACTGGTATCCAAACTGTTAACATCCTGTATCAATCCGGGAGTGAATAAACCCGATTCATCAATCAGTGCTATGTTCAGGTCTTCGCGGGTTTTATCAGCCAGGTAACCGGTTCCAAAAATTAAACCCACATATAAAACGGGGAACAGTATGGTGCCTATGATGAAGGTCTTTTTTCTTACCCGGGTAAGAAATTCTCTTTTAATAATTAAAATGATCTTGTTCATAAATAAAATTGATTCGGTTTGTTTAACCTGATATTTTTTCAAATTGCCTTGCATTGGGCGTGCCTTCCACAAGTTTAATAAAGATGTCGTTTAATGAAGGGAGTTTTTCCTGGAACGAAACGATGTTGGTCCCCCGGTTTATAAAGTACCCAAGTACGTCATTTGGTTTATAACCTTCATTGATCTTTACAACCAGTTTTTGATTACTTGTGTCAACCAGGTCAAAAGCATGACTGCTGATATTTTCAGGAACAGCATCGAGTTGTACACCAAACAGGTTCTCTTTGAATTCCTGTTTAATATTATGTACCGTTCCATCTAATATTTTCTTTCCTTTATTTACCAATACAATATGGTCACATATCTCTTCTACCTGCTCCATACGGTGGGTACTGAAAATGATGGTGGTGCCATTTTGAGCAAGGCGGTAAATTTCATCTTTGATCAGGTTGGCATTTACCGGGTCCAGACCACTGAACGGTTCATCTAATATGATCAGGTCGGGTTCATGCAAAACAGTAATGACAAACTGTAGTTTTTGTCCCATACCCTTGCTTAGGTCCTCTACTTTTTTATCCCACCAGTTTTCCATCTCCAGTCTTTTAAACCACTCTTTTATTTTTTCCTGGGCATGTGTTTTACGCATGCCTTTCAATTGGGCAAGATATAAGGCCTGTTCACCAATCTTCATCTTTTTATATAATCCTCTTTCCTCGGGCATATAGCCAATGAATTTTGCGTCATTTTCAGCATCAAATTTTTTACCCTTCAGCAGGATATCTCCTGAGTCGGGATAAAAAATCCCGGTGATCATCCTGATTAGCGTTGTTTTACCTGCACCATTGGGGCCCAGTAAACCAAAAATGCTGCCTTGTTCTATGTTCAGGCTGACGTCGTCAACGGCTTTTTGCGTAGCAAAATATTTTATTAAATTTTTTACTTCTAAAATGTTCATATCCGTACAATTATTGTTTTAGGATATCAAAAGTAAGGATGTATGAAGGAATAAATACGCAGATTTTATAAACGGCATTGGAATCAGGCAAAAACACGGGCGATCTGAACGGCCACTTTTTCACCATCCATGGCCGCACTAACAATACCTCCGGCATAACCTGCACCTTCTCCACAGGGGTAAAAATTATTTAACCGGGGATGGGTTAAACTTTCAGCATTACGGGGAATACGCACAGGTGATGAAGTACGGCTTTCCGTTGCTACAACAACCGCATCGTTAGTATAATACCCTTTCATTTTTTTTCCGAACGCTGCAAAGCCGTTTGCCAGCGACTTATAAATAAAGCCGGGTAATACCTGTTGCAGGGCAGTTGACCTTAAGCCGGGTAAATAGGAATTTGCCGGTAAGTCGGATGAAATTTTACCAGTACAAAAATCCGTCATCCGCTGCGCAGGGGCAACAAATTTTCCGCCACCGGCATTAAAACTGTTTTGCTCTACCATTTGTTGAAAATGCAAGAGCATCAGCGGGCTGTTCATGTCCATATTTTTTTTGCCGGAACGCTGTAATTCCCGGTAGGCATCTTCTTTTTCAACCTGCACTACCATACCACTGTTGGCAAAGGGGTTATTTCTTTTTGATGGACTCCAGCCATTGACCACCAATTCGCCCGCCGAAGTGGATGCCGGTGCAATAATACCACCGGGGCACATGCAAAATGAAAAAACGCCCCTGTCGTTAACCTGCCTTACCAAAGCGTAAGAGGCGGCAGGCAGAAGCCCCCTCCCGGGAACTCCGTTGGTTACTTTACCGGGGAACCCCGGAGGGGGGAGAAAACCCACACTATTTTTTTGAGCCGAAGGTAAATGGTACTGGATATCATCGATCAAATCCTGTGGGTGTTCAATTCTAACGCCCAGTGCAAACCCTTTTGATTCGATAAAAATTTGTTTTTGATGCAATAGTTCAAATATATCCCTGGCGCTGTGCCCGGTAGCCAGAATAAAAGCATCGGCTTCATAACTGTTTCCATCTGCTGTTTTTACCGATTTAATTTTATGTTCGTCTGCAATAAGATCCGTTACTTTTTTTTCAAATAAAAACTCACCTCCGCAGTCAACAATTTGTTGACGCATGGCTGTAATTATTTGAGGTAATTTATTGGTACCAATATGCGGATGGGACTGGTAAAGGATTTTTTCTTCGGCGCCAAATTTTACAAAGAGGTGTAATATACGGTCAATATCTCCCCTTTTATTACTCCGGGTGTACAGTTTACCGTCACTGTAGGTTCCGGCTCCGCCCTCGCCAAAACAATAATTACTTTCTGGATTAATAATTCCTTCTTTGTTAAGTATGGCCAAATCCCTTCTTCTTGATCGTACATCTTTTCCTCTTTCCAGTATAACAGGTTTAATGCCTTCTTCAATCAAACGCAAAGCGGCAAATAATCCTGCCGGGCCGGCACCAATGATGACCACCCGCTTATCAGCTTTATCCACATCTTTAAAATGAAAAGACTGAATGTCTCTTTCAAAAAAGGGCTCACCAATAAAAGCAAGTACCGTTAAATTAACCCAAATGGTTTTGGCCCTTGCATCAATAGATTGTTTAAGAATATGAAAGCCTGAAATGGAAGTTATTTTGTTACCTGTATTATCGGCAATCAGTTTTTTTACAGCCGATTCATTACCTGCTTCGGCTGGCAGAAGCTTTATAGAGATCTTTTGTTGCATGCGTTTGGTGTTTATCCAAAAAGCAGGAGTAAATTAAAAGGTATTCCCCGGTTCTCTTTTTGGAACATCCTGATTATTTCAGGGAAGAGGGGGGCCGGAGGAACTGTTTTAAAACGGCAGATCATCAACTGCATCCGGTGGTGCTGCTGAAAACGTATCCAAAGGTTCCAGATAATCGCTATCGGCCTTGGATATTCCGGATTGAAGGATCTGTTCGATGCGCCAGGCATCTAAATTGGTTATATAATTAACTTTACCGTCTTTTTCCCATTTAGTTCCTTTAATGTTGAAGTATACTTTAATCTCATCGCCGATATTAACCCGGTCAATTATGGTGGTTTTATCCTGAACACATTGAAACTTAGCGTAATTGGTAATGGTTCGGCCATTATAGTCCTCTGATTTTTCAACCGCAAATTCACGGGTTTTAAAAGTTTCCGTTCGCTGAACGGTATCATATTTGGCAACCAGTTTGCCGGTTAATTCATAACTCATAATAATAATTTAAACTACAAAAGTAATTCTATTTTTATTGATAATTATTTTTTGATTCTATTCTTTCTTTTTGATAAAAAAGTTTATTTGGTAAACCCGGCATTTGGTTTGTCGTTCATTTGGTAAAATAACTATCCATATCCATGTAAAGATCTGCAGGCAGCTCATTCAAAAAAAGCGATGTTACCTGATGAATTTGTTCCTTAAACCTTGCATAAAATTGAAATAAAAAATAACTGTACAACCATAACTAATAAAATTAACACCCGGGTATACGAGTTGCCGATCCAAAAATTATGGTTAGATACAGGTATCAACTTTTTATTTGGTAAAAAAGTGATGGGATAATTATTTGTCGCCGTATATGAAATCCGGATTTGTATAAATGGCGTGGAATGTAAAAGCTGATCGCAAAATTGGACAGCAACACCGGGATTCATCTTGAAAAAATGATTGGTTGCCATTTAATACAAAGTGACAGAATACCCGGGATTTTAGCTTCCTTATTGTATTATAAATATTTGCATTGTGAATGGAAAGCCGTGTTAAATCATAAACTGTAGTTTACACGGAAAAAACAAATGAATAAAAAACTTTTTTTTCAACATTTTATTCGATATTCGCTTTCCCGCCTATATTTTTCTTTGATATGAAATGGAAAAGAAAATGTAACAGGCAAGCAACAGAGGAAACTATTCTTAACTCGATATATAAATTGCGAAGGAACTAATGGAGAAAGCTTTTGATAAAGTATGGATTAATTGTTTAGAAATAATCAAGGACATTGTAGAATGGCAACATTTCAAAACATGGTTTGAACCCATTAAGCCGGTTGCCTTAAAAGAAAAAGTTTTAACCATTCAGGTACCAAGTCAATTCTTTTATGAGTATATTGAAGAACATTATGTTTCGTTGCTGGCTAAAACACTAAAAAGAGAATTGGGAAAAGAGGCAAGACTTGAATACAGGATAATGGTTGACAGCGGGAACAGTAAAAACAAACCACAAACCGTTGATGTGCCGGGGCAGGGATACAAATCATATTCAAATAACGAAATGGATTTTCCGCTTGTCATAAATAACCCCGTAAAAAACCCCTTTGTAATTCCGGGGCTTAAAAAAATGCAGATTGACCCGCAGTTGAACCAGGCTTATACTTTTGATACTTATATTGAAGGCGATTGTAACCGGGTTGCCCGGCGTGCCGGTAAAACAGTGGCAGAAAAGCCCGGAACCACTTCATTTAACCCTTTGGTTGTATATGGCGGTGTTGGTTTGGGCAAAACGCATTTGGCCCAGGCTATTGGCAACGAAGTAAAAAGGCTTCATGCCAATAAGATCGTATTATATGTCAGTTCCGAAAAATTCATCAACCAGTTCATAGATCACGGCCGAAATGGAGCCATTAACGATTTTATTCATTTTTATCAATTGATAGATGTTTTAATTATTGATGATGTACAGTTTTTTAACCGTGCCGAAAAATCGCAGGATGCGTTTTTTTCCATTTTCAATCATTTGCACCAAAGTGGTAAGCAATTAATTTTAACGAGCGATAAACCGCCAAAAGACCTGGAAGGTGTTCAGGAAAGATTATTGAGTCGTTTTCGTTGGGGACTAAGTGCCGATTTGCAGGTTCCTGATTATGATACCAAGATTGAGATTCTGGAAAAGAAAATGAAGAACGACGGATTGGAAATGCCACCGGAAGTTGTAAAGTATATTGCTTATAATATTAACAGCAATGTTCGCGAGCTGGAAGGTGCATTGATTTCATTATTGGCACAATCTTCGCTTAATAAGAGAGAAATTGACCTCGAATTGGCAAAAAAAGTACTTAGAAATTTTGTAAAATCATCCAGCAAGGAGATTACGATAGATGCAATTCAGAAAATGGTATGTGAATATTTTGATGTGCCTTATGATAAGTTGTTACAAAAAACGCGTAAACGTGAAATTGTACAGGCCCGTCAGATTACCATGTTCCTGGCCAAGGCTTTTACCAAGAATTCACTAAAAACGATTGGTGAACATTTTGGAGGAAGAGATCATACTACTGTAATTCATAGTTGTCAAACAGTGAAGGATTTAATGGATACGGATAGTTTATTTAAAGAAAGTGTATTGGAATTACAGCAAAAAGTGCATTTGGCAGCTATGTAAAGCCCCCTCTTGAACTACGTTCGTGCTTTTTCAAATAACCCCGAAGTGGGACGAAATTCCGAAGATTGAAATGTAGATTATGTTTTATTAGCCAGGCATAAAATTTTTAATCATCTTCATTGGCGTCGCACTCTTGTACAGTATATCATTAATCATCCTTTCAGAATTATTTACTCTTATTCTCTATTTAGTTTTGGGTAATATCAGTTTGAATTGTATTTTTGCCACCCCTTACAAAATAAGGTCAGTTCAAAATAGGTATTTTGGAGAGGTGCCTGAGAGGCCGAAAGGAACGGTTTGCTAAATCGTCGTACGGGTTAAACTGTACCGTGGGTTCGAATCCCACCCTCTCCGCAATCACAAGACTATAATTAGTTAAATGCCCGCAAATCTATAGTTTGCGGGTTTTGTATTTGGTAAGTAACACCATCTTGATTTAATAAGTCCAAAGCACTACGTTGAAATATTAGTTGGTCTTATACTGACAGCAAATGGCTGTAGTCTACATATTGGTATAATCGGTATTATTTAGCCGGTTTCTTTTTTACTACCTGGCCATTTTTCCAAAAATCTATTTGTACATTATTTTTCCGTTAAGTTAAAAACAACAATCTGTTAACTTATTGTAATGCACCTGATGCATCTATAGTAACAAATAATTTTGCCTGCAATCCATTATTCAGTTGAAATCCGCTTTCCGATAACCATTTACTTACTTTGATTAAAGCTCTGGCAACATGAAGAAAATTTACTTTTGGATTAAAATTTCAGCAGCTGTTCTTATTACAACAATTAGTTGTTTTACTGTACATGCACAATCATTTACCGCAGGCAACCTGGCAGTCTTTGTTGCATCAGCAAGTGCAAATAATACAACCGGCGCCATTGTTGAATTCACTACAACCGGTACTGGTGTTGTAATCCACGCAATACCAGACGGTGCCAGTGTTGGCAATGGTTTGCGGTTTTCGGGCAGCGCTACTTCAACAGCATACCTTGCCAACAGCAATGATGGCAGCCTGCTTGCTTTTAATGGTGCAAACAGCAATAATACTGCTTCTAATGTAAATACATTAAACCCACGTGGAGTTGGTACTTTCAATAACCCAGGTACTTATTTTTTGCCAACAACATATACCGGTACTTCGGGCAACCAAACCAGGTGCGCCACCAGCATTGACAATGCAAACTGGTTTATAGCCGACCAGGGAGGGCTTTATACAAATGGTACTTCGGCAGCAAGCCCTACCGGTAATTTAAGAGGCATAAAATCGTTTGGAGGAATAGTTTATGTTGGCCAGCAAAGTACAACAGCTATACAGGTTGCAACGGTGTCTGCACCAGGTGCTGGAACCATTACCGGCTTACCTGGTTTAAGTTTTAATAATGCTTTCCAGGACTTTTATTTAATTTCTTCCGGATCAAACGGTAGCAGTTTTGACATACTGTATATTATATCCAACACAAGTGCAACTGCAGGAACGATCACTAAATTTTCGTTGGTAGCAGGAAACTGGACAGCAAACGGAAGTTATACAACAACCTTTGGTGGTTTTGGTATAGCGGCTAAAAAGAACGGAGCCGGTGCAGATATATTTGTATCAACAGGTGCCGGTGCAACAACAGCTAACAGTGTAATTAAATTAAATGATGCTGCCGGTTACAATGTTGCTGTAGATATTACCACAGCAAGCAATGTAACACTGTATACAACCGGTGCCGGAACAATCATTAAAGGCGTTGCTTATGCACCCGTTGTACCACCGGTAACACCAATTGTTAACCTTTCGGTAAGCAGTAATACAGGAAGCGAAGCATCAGCATCAGTTATAACCGTTACGGCTACTGCTTCATCAGCAGTAACAGGTGACCAAACGGTGAACCTTGCAGTTACGGGCACCAACATCACAGCGGGCGATTATACACTTTCCAATACCACCATCACCATATTGAACGGAGCAACAGCCGGTACAGTAACTTTTACCGTAGTGGATGATGCAGAGGTTGAATCAACTGAAACAGCAGTGCTTACCATCAGCAGCCCATCTCCAGGAATTAGTTTAGGTACCACACTTGCTCAGAACATTGATATTACGGATAATGAAATACCAAACCCAACAGTTAACCTTTCTGTAAGCAGTAATACCGGCGACGAAGCTGCAACAACCGTTATAACAGTTTCGGCAACAGCTTCTGCAGCAGTAACCGGTAACCAGTCGGTAGATATTACTGTTGGAGGTGGCGGAATAACATTGTACGATTATATACTGCCGGCAACATCTATACAAATAGCTGATGGTACAACCACCGGTACCACAACATTTAAAATAAGACAGGATGCAGAAACAGAAGGAACAGAAAATGCAGTGCTTACTATTCTCAATCCATCAACAGGTATTTCGCTGGGTACAACTGTTTCACAAAATGTGGCGATTACAGATTTCACCTGTTTGCCATTAATGCGTAAATCAACTACCAGCAGTGCAAATGGTGCAGAGATATCGGCATTTGATGTATCCAGTAAAAAAATATACACAGTAGCAGGGCCAACAGTTGAATATTATGATTTGAGTAATACAGGTATTGTAACCGGTCCTTTAAATGTGCCTTTTGGTTTTACATCGCCAGGTAATAATATTGTACCAAACAGTGTGGCCATAAAAAGCGGTATTGTGGCTGTCGGCTATGCTATAGTTAACTCAGGAAGTAATGCGCAACAACCCGGTGTAGTAGCTTTTTATAATGCATCAACATCAGTTTATCTCAATCATGTAGCAGTAGGTTACTTGCCCGATATGGTGATTTTTTCGCCCGATGGTACTAAAGTTTTGTCAGCCAATGAGGGAGAGCCCAACAGTTACGGGCAAGGCAATTCATTTGATCCGGAAGGTTCTGTTTCCATTATTGATATTTCAGGAGGTGTGGCTGCTGCAACTGTTACAACTGCAGGGTTTACCAGTTTTAACCCGCAGATAGCTGCATTACAGGCTGCCGGTGTAAGAATTTTTGGGCCCGGAGCCACAGTGGCACAAGACCTGGAACCGGAGTACATTGCTTTTTCGGATGATGGTACAAAAGCCTATGTTACACTGCAGGAAAATAATGCAGTGGCCGAAGTGGATATTGCAACTGCAACCGTTCTACAAATATTACCACTTGATTTGAAGGACCACAATGCAGGAAGTAATGGACTCGATGCAAGCGACAGAGATTCAACTGCATCTACCGGAAAAATAAATATCCAGAACTGGCCGATATACGGTATGTATATGCCTGATGCCATCAGCGGATTTACTGTTGGCGGCAACCGGTATTTTATAACAGCAAACGAAGGCGATTCCCGGGCTTATACCGGTTACGCTGAAGAGATAAGGGTAAGCAATGTTGCATATGTTTTAGATCCTACAGTATTTCCCAATGCAGCCACACTTAAACTGGATGCAAACCTTGGCCGTCTTCAATTAACCAATGCAACAGGCGATACAGACAATGATGGATTATTTGATGAAATACATGCATTCGGTTCCCGTTCGTTCAGTATCTGGAACAGTACATTTTCACAGATATTTGATAGCGGCGATGAACTGGAACAGATTACCGCAACTGAATTACCAGGAAGATTTAATGCAGATAACATAAGCAATACTTTTGCAAGTTTTGACAGCCGCAGTGACAATAAAGGACCCGAGCCCGAAGCTGCAATAACAGGAACCGTTGATGGTATTTTATATGCGTTCATCGGCGTTGAACGTTCAGGAGATATTTTTGTGTATGATATCAGCGATCCAAATAATCCTGTTTTCAAGCAATTTATAGATAACCCTGCCGACCTGGGTGTGGAAGGATTACTTTTTGTACCTGCTTATGAAAGTCCTACAGGCAAAGCTTTGATAATTGCCAGTGCCGAAATAAGCAGAACCCTTACTGTTTATGAATTTAGTTTGATACCCGGCAGTTTGCCAATAGCCTATTCGTCTATCAATTCAACACAAGGCGTTACCACATTTTATGGAGATTGCAATGGCGTGATTGCGAAAATAAATCAGAATGGCGCAAACCCAATTAGTGGCGATGTAAATGCAAGGGTTTGGATAGAATCCACTGTTCCTCTTGAAGGGGGGCAACCTTTTGTGCAGCGGCATTACGAGATAACACCGGTAACAGATCCCGCAACAGCAACGGCAAGGGTAAACCTGTATTTTACACAGGCGGAGTTTGACGAATTCAATAACGATCCAACCAGTGTTCAGGATCTGCCAACTAACTCTGTAGATGCATTAGGTATTGCCAATCTGCGGGTAGGCAAGTATCCGGGAGTTAGTAATGACGGAAGCGGTTTACCCTATTCATATACTACCGGTACACCCATCGTTATTAATCCTGCAGACAATGATATTATCTGGAATAGTATAGAATCAAGATGGGAAGTAAGTTTTGATGTAACAGGCTTTAGTGGCTTTGTTATACAAACCAGTAATTTTGTACTTCCGGTTACCCTGTTGTCATTTAATGCAACAGAAAAAGGAAATGATGCGTTGGTACAATGGAAAGTTGCCAATGAAATTGATCATGCTTTTTATGAAATACTTTACAGTGTTGATGGCCGTAATTTTATTTCTGCCGGGCAACGTATTTCGCAAAATGGCAGCGGCCAAAAGAACTACAGTTTTACGCATCTACATGCTTCATCTATTGCCAATAAAATTTTCTATCGCCTTAAAATGGTTTCAACAACAGGCGCATTTACTTACAGCAATATTGTACCGGTAAGGTTTGGTGTTAAAGGGCAGATTATTACAGATGTATACCCCAATCCAACAAAGGGAAGGGTAAATATTATTACAACAGGTAACCTCGTAAATCCAATCAGCCTGCGCATTACCGATATGAGCGGCAGGATCATGATGGCCAAACAAATTACAGTAAGTGGTGTAAACAATATGGATATCAGCAATTTTGCTCCGGGGCTTTATATACTCTCTGCAGTTTTACCCGATGGAAGTAAGCAACAGTTTAAAATTATTAAGGAGTAATTGTTCGGTTTTATAAAACTTTTTTATAAACAGGTGCTACGGATATTTCGGTAAATTAATCTATGGCGTTTAATATTATCTTATTGTTAAATAAACATTAACAGCAGGTTGTAACCCTCTACCAACAAGTGGTTCAATCTATCATTCGAGTTTTCTGCCGCATACGTACCGAAGTTATTTATTTCTTCCATTTTGTTCTTTATGTTTGTGGTATTGTGTTATTGAAATAGTGCTAAAGCAGTTCTTATTCTGTAGAAAACCACCACCTCCTAAAACAGTACACTTAAGTTTGACCAGTTTTTTTCAATTATCTGGTTGCCTGAAAATTATTTTACCGTTGTAAATATATACGTTTAAATACTTTAACACTAAATTCCGAAACATGAAAAAAATTAAACTCTTATTTTTTGCTCTGGTGGTCTTGTTAACAACCGGTGGCAGGTTGATTGCACAGATAACCGGCGATACCAGCCAGATCGGCTATATTATTTTAGCCGGGGATGAAGCGGTATTTGGAAAGTATAATTATATCAATGGTAATGTGGGTGTAAGGGCAGCGCATGGCAGGGCAGAGTTTGGCAGTTACGATATTCTTGATCCCTATGAAGTAAGAGCAAGGTATGTATATGTTTCGCCACAGGCTGACGTAAATAATATTACCAGGTCACCGGCAGGCTGCAATTCTTTGCCAACTTTTTATCCTTACAACGGAAATACAAAAGGCCTCAGAAATATTGAAGTACGGGTTACTGGAACATTAAACGGAAACTGGAATGATGTTACTGTAAAGAGTGGCGTTATTGCTACTATTACTGGTAATAACTTTGGCCGTATAACTATTGAAAGGGGGGCTAACGTAACTTTTACTGCTGCTACTATTAACCTGGAAGAACTTAAAGTAGAAAATGGCAAAAGCCCACTGAGCCTTACCATTGTAAATTTCACTGGTGAGACTGCTGTTAAAGTTAAAGACAAGGTAACTGTTGAAGCCTATACACGGGTAAATGTGGGTGGCCCGCAGGTAACTTTCTATGTTGGCGATGAAAGGGACGGTGAAGAAAATTTTTTGGTAAAAGGCGAAGATAATCAGGTAACTGCGAATATTATGGTACCTAATGGTAAATTGAAAGTAGAAGGCGGAAGTTTTACGGCGTGGCCAACTGTTATGACAGGTTGGTATGTAATTGAAAAACTGGATGCAAGCTGTAAGTTTGTTTACTGGAACCAAACCTTTTCTGAAGAAGCAGAACTGAGCTCATTTGCCGAAAGGAACAGTGATGTGTTACAGACAAAAAATAGTGTGAATGGTGAAGTAGTTAGACAGGCTGATGAACTCCGGGTAAAAGTTTATCCCAATCCATCGTCATTGTATTTTATCATTCAGGTGGCAAATAAAAATACAGAGCCGGTAACCGTAAGAATAATGGACATGAACGGCAAGCTTATGAGTGAGCAAACCAAACAATTAATAGCCGGAAATATAACAGTAGGAGCTAATCTTCCAAAAGGTATTTACATTGCCGAAATTAAACAGGGCAAAAATATCAAAGCTGTAAAACTGGTAAAAAACTGAACTATAATATTGCTTAGGTAAATTAAAAAGCGGCAAATTTTTTTTTTTTGTAAAGATGAAACGGTGAGAAAATTGAAGATAAATGTTTACTGTATTATTATTTAGCGGTAAGCAACAAATTCTTTTTCTTGTATTGCAAAAAAAGTACCACCCAGTCAAATTCAAGCGGGCTCAAATTGGTTTCCTTTAGCTCATCCTCGTGTGCGGGGTATTGAATCCGCATTTCATAATCAATCAACTGCGGTATAGAAAAATCGGGATAATAAAGTTTGCCATCCTTAGTTACATTATGACATTTGGCACAGGTCTGTTTGTAGATGATTCTTCCTTTATTGAATTCTTTTACGAAAGTAGCTCTGCCTGTATCACTGTTTATATATTCCGGATAATCAAAGATCGGTTCCTTTTTATTTTGCTTAACTGTTTTGTTAACTGGTTTTGAGGTATCGCTGTTGTTTAATAAAAGCTTCCTGTTTTGAACAACACCGCTGTTTGTAAATGCAAGAACTGATAATGCCATGCCGATAACAATTATGTACTTCATAAATTCTTTTTTTATTTAGTATTCCCCACCCACTTTCCGCCTGTTTAATTTTTTATCTGTTGAAGGCGGAAGCGCCGCTGGTGGATCTTCAAACTCAATTTTTTCATTCAGCGATGAAATGAAAAGCATCAGGTCTTTTTTTTCTGATAAGGTTAGCCGTAGCGAATCAGATGATAAGGTCTGGTTGGGAACATCCAGGCCTTTTCCGGCCCCACCGCCGGCATCATAAAAATCAATCACCTGCTGCATACTGGTAAAAACACCATTATGCATATAAGGCTTTGTATGATCTGCATTGCGTATGGTTCCTGTGCGAAATGCACGCATGGTTTCTTTTGCCGGGTTAATAAGCCACCTTCCCTCATCGCCATTCAATCTTTTGTAACCCGTATCAGCAGGTACGCCCAGTACTTCAAATTCAGAACCTACATAAGGCGGCTTTACACCATTAAATTCCGGTACAAAATGACAGGTGGCGCATTGGGCCTTGCTCATAAAGATGTTGAATCCGCGTTTTATGCCGGATTCAACATCCCTCCTTTGGTTAACGGCATCATCAAAGGGTGCATAATAATTACTGAATTTGGCATAATAAAATGTGAGTGCAGAAGTAATATGTTCAAAAGTTATTTCAGGTTCCTGTGGTGTATATTTCAGCAACCTGGTGAACGCTTTTTTATAAGTTTCGCAGCTTAAAATTTTTCTCAATATCAGGCTTTCGTTGCTGCCCAGCTCATCGGGGTTGGTAATAACAGCCTTTGCCTGGTCCTGCATGGAAATATGTTTTCCATCCAGCATCAACAGGTGATTGTAGTTGGCATTGATGAGCGAAGGTGTGTTTCTGTTCAACCTGTCAACCCCGTTTATCTGCAATGAAGCTGCTGTAGTTGTATCTGTAAAGTATTCTGTTGATTTGTGGCAGGATATGCAACTGCGCTGGTTATTTACAGACAAAAGCGGATCGTAAAAAAGCAGTTTGCCTATCCTGTCCAGTTCAACCAGTGCCTGTTCATCTTTAACCCTTAAAAAAATACCTTTTGCATTTTGCCCGTTGTATAACTGTTTGCTGAAGATGGATGTAGCAGTTTTATTCAGTGAATAATCTACCACACTACGGCTACGTACCCGGTAGCTGTTAATCATTCGCTGATTGAGGGTAAAGAGCGGATTTATATAATCCCGGATAAAAATAAAATGATCGAAACTGCTGTATTGCAGCGGCTGTGCCTGTACAAAATTGATGGCTTTGTTGTAAAGCGAAAGATAGTCAGCAGTAATTGGAGTGTTGGTAAAACCACGGTTAAATGCTCCGTAAATTTCATCCACATGCTTCATCATGGAAAGCAGTTCGGGTATAACACGCGTGGTATCGGGGCATTCAAAACCGGTTGTGTAAATGGCAGCCAGGTTAAGCAGGTATAAACGGTTGCATAAATAGAAAGTGGAAAATGATGTAAGGTTACCGGTAATGGAATCGGCGCTGAAAGTTGCCGAAGCTTCTGCTGCAGCATGTATAAGGTTATAGAGGGAATCCTTATCTGCATTTTCTTCTTCCAGGTACAGTTCTGCCAACGTAAGCCCGGCCCCTTCACGTTTGTAGGGTTTTTCAAATTTCTCAAATACTTCTGTCTCCCACTCTACCGGTAAGGGGCCATTCATTCTTTTATACATAATTGGCTCCAGGTACCTGATCCAGAAATCCACCGATTTTAATTGCAGGCGGGCATGATGGATCTGCTGTTTTATTTTTTCCAATCCTTCAGGCGAACGGATATCACTTTGCTGAATGGTTGCCAGTAATTTTTGTTGTGCTTCTCTATAAAGGTCAATCTTATTTGTATAGCATTGAATATACATAGCGGAGTTATCCGTTTGCCTGAATGCAACAGAAATGGTTGCAACAGTAATGATGACTGCAAAGAAAACAACTGCTTTTTTCATTTGTGTTATTAATGACTAAGTTTTTCAAAAAGAACAGACTTTTTATCATTGCCATTTATAAAAACCAATACATAAGCAGCTGCAGGAAGCCTGCTGATATCAATAGTTGTTAGGAACGCATCCAATGGAATTGTTTTCGAAAACAGGAATGTTCCTTTCATGTCAAACAGCTGCATCACTGCACCAGCTTTGGCTATCGAGTGATTCACATTAATAGAGTTACTTGCCGGATTAAGATATACTTCTAACCGGGTAGTTTTACAATTAGAAGCAACGCGAAGTTCTTTTGAATATTTATAACGACCATCCTGATCAATCATTTTTAGCCTGTACAATACCTGGCCTGATGAACCATTTGCATTTCTGTCAATAAAATTATATATTGATTTTGTGGTAGTATATCCATTAGCTGCTACAACCCCAACCGTTAACCAACCGGGACTGGATAAGTTGCTTTTTTCAATTTCAAAACGGTCTGTGTTTATCTCATTTTCAGTTATCCAGTTTAATACCGGCTGGCAGTTCACCAATTTTGCTTTAAAATCAATAAGCGTTAAAGGTGTTACAATTGGGTCATTCACTGTTGCTGATGCTCCGGCAGTACATCCGTTAAGATCTGTTACAGTAACATTGTATGTTCCTGCTGTTAATGCTGTAGCAGTTTGTGTGGTTTGGCCACCGGGGCTCCATGAATAGGTATATCCGGCAGTACCACCAGCCGGGTTGGCTGTAGCTGTTCCATCATTACCACCTACAGTAGTAGTATTGGTTGCTGAGGCTGTAGCTGATAAAGCTGAAGCCGGTTGTGTTATTGTTACTGTATTTGTTGTTACTGTACAGGCCGGGTCACTTATTCTTCTTACCTCCGCAGTATAAGTTCCCACAGGTAAAGTAAAAGTATTACCTGTCTGAAAAGCTCCGCCGTTCAAACTGTATTCTATATTGGTAGGTTGGCCCGAATTTGCTGTAAGGGTGGTTGTACCACCAAAACACGCAATGGATGCCGGCCCTGTGAGAGATACATTTGCAGGTGCAAGGGTACACTGATTTGCAGGCACCACTGATGTGCCCGCCTGTGAGTTGTTATTGGCCGAATTATCTCCGCCAATTGCACCTGTTGGCCCTGTACAATTAAGCGGATTTGCACCGCCTGAAAATGACAATTGACCATTTATATTTGGAGGAGTTCCAACCGTATTACCCTGTA
>JANNSN010000027.1:0-65488 GCA_031402615.1 Chitinophagaceae bacterium | reverse complement strand
GTACCCTCAGGAATGGCTACGCTGACGGTACCCGATGTAAAGGTTGTTGTTGATGTGGATGAAGATGAACTCTTCAGTTTAACAGCAGGATCACCCAAACACATGGTTACCGATGATGGGGTTACATTAGGCGCCGGAGGTGTATAGTTAACATTTACGGTAGCCGAATTTGAACAACCTGTTGATGTTAAAGTTCCGGTTACTGTATAAATGGTAAACGCTGTTGGAGCTGCGTACACAGTAGCCGCATTGCCACCGGTGTATGGTATTAACGCCCCTGGATCCTGGAATAATCCGATTACCGGAGCCCAAACATAAGTACTGGCACCGCTTGCGGTAAGTGGCGTTCCAAATAGGCCCGCTACACCACCACAGGTTCCTGTTGGCGTAACTGTTACAGTTGGTAACGGATTCACCGATAATACAGCTGCGTTGGAAATATTGGCAACGCCTATGCCGGCACAAACACCACTCAATACGCAACGGTAGGCGTAACCATTCATAGCTATTAATGCCGGATTGATCGTAAGTGTAACTGTGTTAACTCCAGCATAAGGAGCAGTATTGGCCAGGTTGGTCCATGGACCACTTGTGCCGGCAGTGCTTAACTGCCATTGGTAAGTTAAGCCAGTTCCTGTTCCACCAACTGTAAATGTTGCAACCTGGTTATTACAAACTGCAGTATTCATTGGCTGTGTAGTTACCACCGGACGCTTATTCACAGTGATTGTGATAGAACCCTGGCGAACACAACCGGCTCCATTATCATGTCTTACAGTGTATGTAGTTGTATTCATTGGAGAAGCAGCTACCGGGTTCGACGTTGTAGAACTTAAACCGCCTGCAGGCGTCCAAAGGAAAGTACCAGTTGTTACCGGAGTTAATGCGCCACCTACTAAAACCACATTTCCATTAAAGTTTCTTGGATTAAAGGTTGGTGCAGCAGGAGCTGCGGCACCTCCATAACCAACATTTCCCCCTGTAGTAATCGTACAACCTCCGTTGGTATAATTAACAAGCGCCCCTCCATTGGTATAAGCAATTCCCGCAGCAGCACCTACCAGTCCTTCAAGCGCTATTCCATAAGTTGTGCCCGGAGGTATAACAAGTGTTAACCCGGATATAAATCTACTAACAACTGCTGCAGTAGCTGTATGTGTGCCCGCTCCAAATTGATTCCATCCATTAGCCGGGGCTATTGCTCCGGGAGGACCCGCAATTGGAGTTGTTTTATAAAAAATACGTGCATTCATCACTCCACCTGCCAAGGCCCTACTGGAGATTTCGGTAAATGTTACCGGGAAAGGATTGGTATTTGTAATATTAAATACAATCAATGCCTGGCCATTACCGCCTGCAGTTGGCGTGGTTGGATTAGCTGTAACAGCTAAACCTTCCATTACCGTCAATAAGGTAGGATCACCTTCGCAAATGATGGTACCTGGGTCACCGATGATCGTCAACGGTAAAGACGCAACAAAATTGACAGTAGCAATTGTTGAAGTAGCCTGAACACAGTTACCAAACTGCACTACCGCGCGATAGTACATGGTTTGTGTAATGTTTACATACGTATATGTAGTTGTGGTGTTAGTTATCGTTGTCCACGGACCTGCAATGTTTGTTGCAGATTCCCAACGAATAACATTACCTACATGACCTGATAAAGTTATCGTTCCGCTATTGGTAACTCCACAAACCTGCGAAGTTGCCGGAGCAACTGTGCCTGGTGTTGAAGTAGCAGCAACAGATAATCTCGCAGGGTTACTGTTTGCATTTGGAGCACAGGTACCGGTAACTACACAACGGTAGTAATAACCGTCCATTCCGGCAACTGTTGGGTTTACGGTTAATGTTGTTGTGGTTACACCAGCATATGGAGCAGCATTTGCGAGGTTGGTATAAGTACCACCAATACCGGTAGTACTGATCTGCCATTGATAAGTAACACCGCCTACTGCAGTACCTACAGTAGTAAATGTAGCCGGTGAGCCTGAACAAACGGCAGCATCTGCCGGTTGTTGCGTAATAGAAGGGAAACAGGCAACCAATTGTGTAATTTCTGTAATCAGATCTTTAAATGATACCCTTGTATTTGCTGCGTTAAATAAACTTGAACGCACCTGAACAGCAGCAACTGCATCTAAAGTGATATCATCTACCCACCATCCGGCAGGAACAGTAGGAGCAGAAGTATTATCATCAGAACCAAACCTGAAACGTATTTTAACAGACTGGCCTGCGTATTGAGATAAATTAACGATTGTATTTACAAACGCCGTTTGCGAGCCGGTAAATGCCGGCCTTCCGCTTAATGGGTTTGTTGGTGCTGTGCCCAAACCGCCATTGTAACCACCGCTGATCATATTCGGACCTAAGTCAGTCCAGGAAGCGCCGCCGTTCGTGCTGATTTCCACAACACCTCCATCCCATCCGTCTTCGGTGTTCCATGAACTCCAGAAGCCTAATTTGGTATAAGCGTTTGCAGGTAAAGCAATTGCAGTTGTCGTTTCAATTCTCTGATCTGAAGCAACTGCCAGGTTTATTGAATAAAATGAATTAGGTGCACTGCGACTCCTGGCTGTAGATGTAGTCCACAAATTTCCTAATGGAGCTGTTGTTGTCCATGATGCAGGTATTGTTGCCGATGCCACTGTTTCATTTAATAATGAAATTGGAGGAAAATAAGAACCCGGATTTACGTTAACCGTAAACGGATAATTGGTTGTACCCGCTGCCGCCTGGTTTACTGCAAAGCTTACCACACGGTTAGGAGCATCGTAAGTACCACCGCTTACATAAGTAACGTTTGCAGGTAATGTATCTCTCAATGTATAACCGGTAACAGCGCCACAGGTTGTTACACTATTTATATAATTCAAGTTTGATCCTTCAGGTATAGTTGCAGCACTTACTGTAGCACCTAAACTAATAGGGGATGTAAAGTCTGGGATCTGATCTGTAACGCTTGAGGGAGAGCCTTCAGATGCAAATGCACCCATACCTCTTCTTCGGAAAGCTTCCCAGATCGCGCAACTGTAAAGCCCGCCATAAAGCACCTGGTCTGCTGCCAATATACCATTTCTGCCGCTGATAAAACCGGGACTGCACTGTTGCATTTTTAGCCCTTCGGTAACCAGCCTCATAGCAATAGTATTACCACCACCGCCGGCCAGGTTATACAGGTTTGGATTAATGGAACCAACCTGGTTTATAATATTCCACGTCATATCCCATAAGGTAGCACACCATATCTCCCCTCTTGGGTGAGGCCCTGTTGGTAAAGATGCCAAATAAACTTTGTTGTTAACTGCAAAATCGGTGCAATAACGTTGTGAGCGGATACCCACACCTGTAGTAGGTTGAAACAAGGCATACGTACCAATTCCTCTAGGCGAGGTAAAACCTGTATTAAGGACTGCTGTTGACCAATCCTGGGTAAACATCAATCCATAATAATCGCTCCAGCCTTCGCCCATTTGTTCGGCATTACCCAAACAACCTCCGCCACCGCCACCGGTTAATCGGTTACTGATACCATGGCCATATTCATGAACTATAATTCCATTATCTACATCACCATCTCTGGAAGGTGATCCACCTGTCCATAAGTACATCTGCATTCTTCCGCTTCCGCCGTCGGCAGGTGTACTGAAGTTTGCATTGTTGGTTCCGCCACCATCCTGTGCCTCTGCATTCACATGATCGTTACCTGCACCACCACGGCCCAGGTTATCATCCTGGAAATTAAAAGCTGGTTCCGTAAATCCGTAGATATACATCATATCATGAATCACATTATTCCAGTAAAATAAATTGGTAGTATTAAATTGCTGATTAGGTACCGGGGTTGATTGTGTTGGATCAACAGTATAATCAGGTGTAAAATTAAAAGTTAAATTAGGGAACGCAGTGGTAGAGTTAGCAGCATCTGCAATCGTTCCGTTGTTGTCATTTGCCCTGTCCTGGTATGCAAATACATTATTACTGCGTGTATGACTATAATCTGCAGTTGCAAGACCTGTATGCCATCTTAAAGTGGTTGCATTACCGGGTGCAGATAACCATGGATCGGTTCGTAAAGCGTGTGCACCATTAGGGAAAGAAGGTGCTTCTGCAGGATATGGAACAACCCTGTACGTAGCTGTAGTTACTAAGGAAGGATCATCAGATTTTTTAAAATCAGGAAAACTATTTTCCCCTGCATTAGACTGCGTGTTACCATAAGTAAAAGCAGGGTATTTTACCGCACCGTTTATATCAGGAGTTCCCCAATGGTCGTAATCGGTGTAGTTGTCCATACCCAATATGCTGTTGTTTGCAGCATCAACCCTCACCATCCAGTAATCGGACGTGGTTTTAGGGATGATATAAACATGCCACGATAAACGGACCTCCTTTGAATTTTCAACAGGTGTCCACATTAAACGGGCAGTAATGTTTTCTCGGGAAATTCCCATATTACTGAATTCAACCAGTTGGCCGTTGTTTTTTGTAGAAATAGCTACTGCCATTTGCGATGCACGTAAGCCCCTGTCAGACAAAGCTGACTGTACGGCCGATTCTGCCGTAACAGCAGGCATGCCGGATTGTACATTAACCAGTTTTTCCAGGCTATGGTTAAAAACACCCGCCTGGGATACCAGTCTGGCGCCTTTAAAAGCCAGTACCAGCATTTGGTTATAAACTGGAATTCCGTTGCGTGTTTGAACCAGGTACACCATTCTAACGCCGGTAGCGTTATCGTAGTAGGTGCTGGTTACCGACACGTTAGAAAGGTCTTCCACAGACAGGTTCAGCGCGGCTTTGCTTGCACTTACCAAACTCATGGCTGCATTCTTTTCTACGGTAACATCTTGCGCGCTTATGCTAAGCACAAAAAATACCAACGGACACAGAAAAAGGAAAATTTTTCTCATAAAATAATTGTTTTAGATTTAAACCTCATTAAAAAAAGAGTAATCAATAAATTTTAATTGCCTATACACAAAAACGGAGCTGAAACCGGCTGTTACAAAGACTGTTTAATGGGTTGTTATTATCAATAAAAAGCAGAAGTAAAAGTTTTAATCATAAGCTACCTGTTCCTGTTATTTAATTTAATCAAAATTTAGTATGCAATAATACGAACATTAAGTTAATATTGTTAAAAAGTTAACAGCTATTTTATTAAGATATCCAAAGGTTGGATTTTCTTTTTGCAACAAAATCATTTTCAATGAGAAAACTTAAATATGCATTAGCTTTTGTCAACATGTTTTTCTACAATTATATAACCGCCCAGGAACTTAACCATTTGATTGACGTAAAAGCAACGGCGATACAGAATCAACTCACCGAATGGCGAAGATACCTGCATCAACATCCAGAACCGGGTAACCGGGAATTTAAAACGGCTGCTTATATCGTTGATCAACTTAAAGGCCTGGGCCTGGAAATTAAGACCGGTATCGCCAAAACCGGCGTAGTGGCTATATTAAAAGGCAATAAACCCGGACCTGTTATCGCCTTACGTGCCGATATGGATGCCTTGCCCGTAAAGGAAAGGGTGAATATTCCCTATGCCTCAACCGACAGCGGTGTGTATGCCGGCTTAAAAATTCCTGTTATGCACGCCTGCGGACATGATGCCCATGTGGCGATGTTGATGGGTACAGCAAAGGTTTTATCGTCGATGAAAAATGATATTGCCGGTACCATAAAATTTATTTTTCAGCCGGCCGAAGAGGGTCCGCCTGAAGGCGAAGAAGGTGGTGCCGCTTTAATGGTTAAGGAAGGCGTAATGGATAACCCAAAAGTTGATGTGGTCTTTGGCATGCATATTGAATCGTGGATACCTGCCGGCGATATTCAATACAAATCCGGATCTTTTATGGCTTCTGCGGACCTGTTTACTATAAAAGTTAAAGGTAAATCATCGCATGGATCGCAGCCCTGGCTTGGTGTTGACCCCATTGCAGTTTCGGCGCAAATTATTGAAGGATTGCAAAATATCGTAAGCAGGCAAATGGACTTAACCAAAGCTCCGGTTGTTATTACAGTGGCTAAAATAAACAGTGGCACACGGTTTAATATAATTCCCGAAGAAGCATTTATGGAAGGAACATTAAGAACACTCGAAAGCAAAATGCGGTTAGATGTTCAGGCAAGAATGAAATTTACAGCCACAAAAATTGCAGAGGCTTCCAACGCAACAGCCGAAGTAATATTTTATGAAAAAACACTGGTAACCTTTAACACACCCGATCTGGTTGAAAAAATGTTACCCTCTATACAAACTGCAACCGGTAAAAATAATGTGCGGCCAATGGACTGGGTTACCGGCGCCGAAGATTTCAGTTATTTTGGTACCAAAGCACCTGCATTCTTTTTTTATATTGGCGGTATGCCACGTTACAATGATGCAAAAAATGCGCCACCTCATCATACACCCGATTTTATGATCGACGATAGCCGGCTATTTGTTGGTGTAAAAACATTTTGTCAACTGGTGGTTGATTATCCTAAAACAATCAACAACTAGTTAACAAGAGTCGGGACGCTGAAGCGGCCTGTATCATAACCCGTATAAATGTAAAATAGCATGAAACAGTTCTTATTATTTTCAGCCATACTACTCTCCTGCACTTCTCTTGCACAAAACAATCCGCTTACGGGCAAGGCTGTAATGACACCTGAACTTTTATGGAAATTGGGCAGGGTATCGGGGCTTGGCATTTCAGAAGATGGCCGGTATGTTTTGTATTCGGTTTCAACTCCAGATGCAACTGAGAATAAAAGCACCAGAAAAACTTTTGCCGTTCCGGTTACCGGTGGAAATCCTTTTCCGGTAAACAATGCCGACAGCATGCTTAAAAATGAAAAAATATCTCCCGATGGAAAATACCTGATCGGTCATGCTGAAGTAAAAATTAAAAAAGTTACCGGCAGGGAATATTATTCAGACCTTCCAAAATCAAGTGTTTACATTTTCGATAACCTGAATTACAGGCATTGGGATACCTATGAAGATGGAAATTTTGATCATGTGATGTTAACGCCTTTGCAAAATGGAACAGCCGGTACCGGAATAGATCTAATGCCAGGCGAACCATATGATTGTCCGCAAAAACCGTTTGGCGGCGATGAAGACTATGTTTGGAATCCCAATGGCAAAGAGATTGTTTACTGTACCAAAAAGAAATACGGAAAGGAATATGCGGTTAGTACCAACACAGACCTTTTTGCCTACAATATGGAAACCGGAAAAACCAAAAATTTAACGGAGGGCATGATGGGATATGATCTCCATCCGACATTTAACAGTAAAGGCGAAATGGCATGGCTTAGTATGCGCAGAGACGGTTTTGAGTCTGATAAACAGGACATCCTGGTAAGCAATGGGGTAACAAAGATGAACCTGACCGGGATAAGGGATGATATGCATGTTGAAAGTTTACGCTGGGCAAACGACGGAAGATCAATATATTTTACGGCGCCTGTTAATGGAACAAAACAACTGTTTGCAGTGACATACCCGGGTAACACTAAAATGCTACCAAGGATTGCGCAAATAACCGAAGGCGATTTTGATGTGAATGGAATTATAGGGCAGTCGGGTAAAACCCTGATCGTTTCAAGAACCGACATGAACCATGCTGCTGAAATTTATTCGGTTGACCCAGCAAGCGGCGATATGGTACAGCTAACCCATGTAAATGATGAAACCTATGCATCTATTGGTTTGAGTAAAACCGAAAGACGATTTGTAAAAACCACGGATGGAAAAAATATGTTGGTTTGGGTGATCTATCCTCCGGGATTTGATCCGGCAAAAAAATATCCGGCGCTTTTATATTGCCAGGGCGGGCCACAATCTGCCTTAACCCAGTTTTATTCCACCCGCTGGAATTTCCAGTTGATGGCGGCCAACGGATATATTGTGGTGGCTCCGTCGAGGCGTGGTATGCCGGGCTTTGGCACCAAATGGAATGAAGACATCAGCAAGGAACATGGAGGCCAGGCCATCCTGGATTATTTGAGCGCTATTGATGCGTTGAGTAAGGAAAAATATGTTGACAAAAACCGCCTGGGTTGTGTTGGTGCCAGTTATGGTGGCTATTCGGTGTTTATGCTGGCAGGTATGCACAGCAACCGTTTTAAATCTTTTATCAGCCATGATGGAATTTTTGATTTTAAAAGCATGTATGGCACTACAGAAGAAATGTTTTTTGTTGACTGGGATTATGGCGGCGCCTATTGGGATAAGAAAAACCTGGCCGCTCAAAAATCCTACACCAAATATTCGCCCAGTAATTTTGTAGATAAATGGAATACACCCATTTTGATCTACCAGGGTGGAAAAGATTACCGGGTGCCTATAGAGCAGGGCCAGCAGGCTTTCCAGGCGGCACAGCTGAAAGGAATAAAAAGCAAATTCATTTTATTGCCCGATCAAAACCACTGGGTACTTACCGCACAGGATGCATTGGTTTGGCAACGCGAATTTTTTAATTGGCTGGATGAAACTTTGAAATAATAAAAAATCATCTTTACAACCTGTAATCACCTTGATATTAATTGTTGTACATCGTGACAAAAATTAATGTGCAAAATCAGCTTCAAAATTGCCTTTTATTCTTTCCATAGAGGGATTAAAATACCCGAATTTTAAATTGGGAAATTCTTCCTGGATCAGCTCCATCATTTGCTTTACACCCATGCATTCGCCGGTATCTGATACACCAATTTTTCCTAAATACCAATCGGGGTCAATATTAAAATTGCGCCATTGGATCATACAGAGATCTGTTTCCCGGATGAGCTTTCTTAAAGCTTCATATTCCTCAATACTATCCGTCATGCCGGGAAAAACAAAATAGTTGATACTTGTCCAGCCCCCAAAACTTCGTACGATCTTTAAACTTTCAAACAGGTCTTCAAATTCGTAATTATTGGGCAGGTAATACGAGGTATAAATATTTTTCCGCGCCGAGTTGGTACTCACCCTTATGCTGTTTAAACCAACTTCGCACAAAGCTTTTACTGCTTTTGGCATACTGCCATTGGAATTGATATTGATGCTTCCCTTATCTGTATGTTTTCTGATCTCCATGATGGATTCCCGGATGGTTTCCCACATCAGCAATGGTTCCCCTTCACAACCCTGTCCAAAACTGATGATTGGGAAAGGAGCCGTTTGCAGGTGAGGTACCGTAAATTCAACAATTTCCCCGGCTGTAGGTTTAAATGTCAGCCTGTCCTGTGTGCTGATGATCGTTTCTTCCTCGGGTTGAAAAGAAATACAGCCGATACAATTGGCATTGCATGCCGGTGAAACAGGCACCGGGCATTCCCACCTGCCAATGGCCAGATTCCTGGCAGCCGGGCAAGTGTAGGTCATGCAGCAATTTTCCATTAAATGTTTTACCAAACGGTTTTGCGGATAGGCTGCCAGTAAATTTTTGGTCCCCATTTCAATCTGTTCATCGATGTACCCTTCGGCTTCCTGGCGTATATCCTGTTCTATACGAACTGCAGGAACATAGATCTTTTCATCCTGCCATCCGGCGGCCGTATAACAAAATAAAGGAAGTGTAGGCGCATCTTTTGCGGTTTCGTAAGCCGACATGTAAAGCCCCGTATGTGCCGGTGGAATAAATGCCGCAACAGCCCAACCTTTTTCACAGATCCGCATCTCCCCTGTTTCCACATCAATTCCAATTCCTTTACGGCCGGGCAGTTCATATAAATTTCCGCCGGTGGGTAATTCAATCCATTCTTCAACAGGCACAGCCAATGCATCCCAGCCACTGCGGCCGGTTACATACAATGAAGTATCTTCAAAAATATTTCCTTCTCCGTCGGAATATAATATATAGGGGCTTTCTGTTAACATGTTAATTATGATGCCGGTTTATGCTAGGTCAGGATTCAGTTGCAACTGTTCAGTACAAAACACATTGAACCCCTCTTCATCTACAGCCAACTCATTTTCTGAAATTTCAACCTGTATTATTTTGTTCGTCTTAAAATCAATAGTGAGTAAATTATCTTTTAAGATCACATTGGCCATCGCCGACCAGGGAAAAATAATGGTTTTAAAAACCCTGGTTAGATGAACCCCGTTATCCGAAAAAAGTACGCTTGTTTTTTTGGCCTGCACAACGGCAACAAATAAATAAACAACAACAAAAATTATTCCTGCAACAACAGCTACATACCTAAACCAGAAATTCATATAAAGTAAGGCCATGATCAGGCTACATGTTTCCAATGCTTTCGGGTGCCGTTTAAAGAAAAAATAAACCAGGTACACCAACAGGTAAAACCCGAGCAGGATATATAAACTCAGTTTTACCTTATTTTCAACCGCATTCAACGCTAACACTCCGGCAGCAACGATATGCAGAAAAAACAAAAACACGTTAAAAAGCCGGTACGTCTTTTCATTATTATCTTTCAATGTAAAGCGATATTGCATTAAAGCGGATTTGAGGCAACCAGCAAATTACACATTTTAAACAGGCACCTGGCTCCCACATTTTCATCCCACTCATCGTGGCTGATACCCACTTCATTCAGATCGAAACCAACAAAATGGCGTCCACTCTTTAATAATTTCTTAAAGATGTAAAAGACCTGTTCGGTTTCGAAACCTCCCGGCACCGGCGTTCCGGTATGCGGACAAAGTTTGGGATCCAATCCATCAATATCAAAACTGATATATACCTTCTCCGGCAGGTGGCTTATGATCTCATCAACTATTTGTTTCCAGGTTTCACCTTCGTACTGGCGTTCTTTTATATTTTTATCAAAATAAGTAACCACGCGGTCTTGATGGGCGTTGATGTAATCCACCTCTTCCCCGCAATAATCCCTGATGCCCAGCTGTACCAATTTGCTCAATTGCGGTATTTCTTCCAACGCATTGTACATGATGGAAGCATGAGAATAATTGAACCCTTCGTATCCTTTTCTTAAATCGCAGTGTGCATCAATTTGAAGTATCCCAAAATCGCCATGCTTTTTGGCTATGGCTTTAAAAAACCCTAAAGGCGTACTGTGATCTCCACCCAATAAAGCCACCAATTTGCCGGCATCCATGAGTTCCGTGGTGCGTTCAAATACCCAGTTATTTAAAAATTCGCTCCCTGCATTTATCTCTTTTAGCGATTTACACATGAATTTGTTATCGGCCACAATCTCCTCCTGTGCTATATAATTGATATAGAGTTCGGCTTCCTTGCGCAGGTAATCACTTTTTGTCAACACTTTTTTATCGGAAGGGATCATAAAAAAACCCTGTTTCCAGCCATCCATTACATCCGGGTCATACAGATCAACCTGCAGGCTTGAATTAAAGATATGTTCAGGAGCCCTTGCTGTACCTGCATTATAGCTTACCGTAACTTCCCAGGGAATCGGCAAAATAATCACTCTTGCATCTTCTTCGGTAAAGGGTAAACCAAAAATATTGTTGTTGGGGTTACCAACGGAGTTGGGATCAAATTTTGAAAGATCGGTCATCAGTTTTATTTAATTAAACGTATTCAGCAACTTCTACCTAATTAAAAACGCTGCAAAGATAAGAGACTGTGCAAGAACGATAAAGAGTTGTCCGTAGTATTTCCTAATTCGGGAAATAAAATACAGCCAAACAGCCGTATATGACATATTTCAGTAAAAACGAGGTTAATTATTTCCACAAATTGAATTAAAAAACCTCATTTGAATTACCTTTGTTTCGAAATTTTAACCATGAAAAAAACGCATATCATTTTTCTTGTTGCCATTGCTGCTTTAATTGTAGCCCTGATCGTATTTTCGGCCGGTGATTTTTCAACCTATGAAAGCATAAGCTCCGCCAAAAACAAGCCAGGTACATTTGTTCACCTGATTGCCAAATTAGACAAAACAGAACCTATTGAATATGATGCTGTTAATAACCCGAATTTCCTGAGCTTTTATGCGGTTGACAGTTTAGGCGGAAAAACTAAAGTCATTTTTCATAATAGTAAACCGGCAGACCTCGAAAAAAGCGAACGCATTGTGATGAAAGGAACGATGAAAGACGATCATTTTGAATGCAAGGACATCTTGCTCAAATGCCCAAGTAAGTACAAAGATGATAAAACACAGCTTGAAAAAACGATTACCAATCAATAGGATTCTGCTTACTAATAATTAAAACAAATGCAATTTGAAGGCGAACATTTATTACCGGGGCAGATAGGACATTTCTTTGTTTTGCTTGCTTTCATTGCTTCTATCATTTCTACCATTGCTTATTTTACTGCCGGCAGAAAAACTGATCTTTTGGAAAAAAGATCCTGGCTGAATTTTGCAAGAATTGCATTTGTTACTCAGCTGATCTCTGCAGCAATCATTTTTGCGACGATCTTTTACATCTGCGCAAATCATTATTTCGAATATTTGTATGCCTATAAGCATGCATCTAAAGAACTGGAACCAAAGTACCTGCTGGCTTGTATTTGGGAAGGACAGGAAGGAAGTTTTTTATTGTGGACCATCTGGCATAGTATACTGGGTATCTTTATCATGATAAGGTCCAGGGAATGGGAAGCACCGGTAATGACCGTGGTCAGCCTGGCCCAGGTGTTCTTATTAATGATGCTGTTGGGTTTGTATGCCGGAGATATAAGATTGGGGAGCAGTCCCTTTACCTTAACAAGAAATGAAATTGCAGGCCCCATATTCGGCCAGGCCAATTATTTAACTTTTATAAAGGACGGTGTAGGCTTAAATGTTTTGCTTCGCAATTACTGGATGGTGATTCATCCGCCCATTTTATTTTTAGGATTTGCCTCAACGATTATACCTTTTGCATTTGCTTATGCCGGAATTCAAACCAAACGTTTTGGCGACTGGGTTACCCCTGCCCTGCCCTGGGCCCTGTTTAGTGCCTGTGTGTTAGGTGTGGGTATTATGATGGGCGGCAAATGGGCATATGAATCTTTATCTTTCGGCGGTTATTGGGCATGGGATCCGGTTGAAAACGCGTCGTTGGTACCCTGGTTAATTTTAATCGCCGGTATGCACACGATGGTTATTTTTAAAGCAACGGGGCATTCATTGAAGGCCAGTTATCTTTTTGCCTTCCTCACTTTTATTTTTATCCTGTATTCAACTTTTTTAACAAGGACAGGGATCCTGGGCGATACATCAGTTCACGCGTTTACGGATGCCGGTACAGCAATTAATGTGATGATCCTTCTTTTTGTAGCATCATTCACATTGCCTTCGCTTGGTTTATTGATAGCGAATTTAAAAAAGATGCCTTCCGAAACCAAAGAAGAAAGTATTAATTCCCGTGAGTTTTGGATGTTCATCGGTTCGTTGGTTTTCTTTTTAACCGCCATGTTTATCACGGCTAAAACATCGGTTCCCGTTTACAATAAAATTTTTGGAACCAGTATTGCGCAGCCCGAAGATGTTGAGTTTTCCTATAATAAAGTAATTGTTTTGGTTGCGATCATTATCGGGGTGTTGAGTGCGGTTACACAATATTTTAAATACAGAAAAACATCACCCGGGTATGTATTGAAAAAGATTGCCCTGCCAACACTGTTGGCAGCCGGCATTACTGTGTTGCTGGCGGTTTTTTATCCGCTAACCTATTACAAAATGGGCGCCGGATTTTTAGGTGCCACTTATGTAGCAATGTTTGCCGCCATTTATTCGGTAATATCCAATGGCGCATATATCTGGACCGGTTTGAACGGCAAATTAAAAGCAGCAGGCGGCTCTATAGCGCACCTGGGTTTTGCACTGATGCTTGCCGGAATCTTAATTTCTTCCAGCAATAAAGAAGTGATCAGTAACAGCCGTGTTAATGGCATCAATCTGCAAATAAGCGGCAAGGACCCTATGACCAGGGAAACAGATAACCCGCAGGAAAACCTTACACTAATCCGCCATGTGCCTGCTGCCATGGGCCCTTATGAGGTTACCTATTTGAAAGACTCTTTTGGAAACGAAAATGGAAGAAGGTTTTACGAACTCCAGTTTCAACGCAAAGATGCAGTTACAAAAAAGGTTGTAGAACAATTTACTTTGTGGCCCGATGTGTATATTATGAAGGATAACAACATGAGCAGCAATCCGGATACCAAGGCCTATTTAGGCAAAGATGTGTTTACCTATATTTCTTATGCGGTAAATGATAAAGATGAAGATACGGCCCAGTTTAAAATAACAGAAATGGCCGAGGGTGATACCGCTTTTTACAGCAACGGGATCCTCATTTTAAACAAGGTTGAAAAAAACCCCGATAACGAAAAATACCATTTTAAATCAACTGATGCGGCATTGATGGCTGATGTTACCCTAATCAGTAAAGACAGCCTTCAATTTAAAGCCATGCCGCTAATACAGATCGATGAGTTTGGAGTAAATCAGGTTGACGATACGGTGTATGCCCAGAATTTGTATGTGAAGTTTGCCGGCGTATCAGATAATCAGAAAATAAAATTAGGCATCAAAGAATCTGACAAACTCATTCAATACATAACGCTGAAGGCCTATGTTTTTCCCCATATCAATTTAGTTTGGCTGGGTTTGATCATTATGGCATTAGGTATCATAATGAGTGCAGTAAAAAGAGCCAAACTTTCTACCTTTTATGCTGCACTGGCTTTAATTTTTGCCGGAGCCGGGCTCTTCTATATGTTTCTTTTAGCAAACTAGTTTCACAATCGGCCTCTAGTTGGCGGACGATCTTTTCGGCTTTTTTATCAAGACTGCGGTACAAATTACCGGTATCGAAGAAAGTTAGCAACAACACCGAATCTTTTAAAAAGGAATCAACCATCCTCGGTACCAGGTAAACCATCAAGCTGTCGCAATTTGAGCGAATTGATGGATAAGCTGAATCAATACGGGCTTCTGAAATGGAGTCATTAAAATGTTGTATTTCGAACGGAGTAATTTCCGGAGTTCCGCCCATACATCCACTAAACAAAATTATTATACAATAAATCATAAACTTTATAGTTCTCTTAAGCATCAAATTGATTTATATATCGGTCTATAGAGTAAATTTACATTATGGTTTGGCTTTATCGCCTCATATTAAAAAAATCCTGCCTGGTGCTGTGTGTGGTAATGATTACTACAATTACGAACTGTGCCCATGCCCAAACAGGCATTCGTGATACACTGACCACCTATGCGGTCGTTTATAATGGCGACACTATCGAAGCTAAAACCCTGGCGGAAGTTGATTTTTATGCACGTTATACGGATGCCAACAGATCTAACAAAGCAAAATGGACCAGGTTAAGAAATGCAATAATCGTTACCTATCCTTATGCGATGCGTTCGGGATCAATTTTGAATGAGATGAACGCCAGGTTAGCGGGTGTACATGACAAATCGGAAAGAAAAGCATATATAAAAAGCCGGGAGAAAGAGTTAAAAAGGGATTTTTCTGATCCGTTGAGTAACTTATCGGTATACCAGGGTAAGGTGTTAATGAAACTGATTAACCGGGAAACCGGCAATAACTGTTACGATATCATTAAGGAATACAGGGGTGGGCTAACTGCCCGTTTTTATCAAACGGTTGCATTTTTCTTCAACAGTAGTTTAAAACAACCCTATGAACCAACAAAAGACGACCTTGAAATGGAGATGATCGTAAAAGAAGTTTGTCGAACTTATGGGTTCCAATATCAAGCCAATATCCCGGCTTATAAATATGCTGCCAACTAATTGTATATAATTGACGTCTTGATTATAAACTTTTGCCGTTTTGCGCTGTTAATTACTGCACATCATCATTTAAATTGTTAATAAATGGCACGGACCTGCTTAGCGTATTCCAACACCGTAAGTTTATTGGTTAAAATGAGCTAATTTTGCCGTGAAATTTATTAAATACGAATGAAGTTAGATATCTTGGCTTTTGGTGTTCATCCAGATGACGTGGAATTGAGTTGTGCCGGTGTTTTACTCGTTGAGAAGAATAACGGAAAGAAAACGGGAATCATAGATCTAACAGCAGGTGAACTGGGGACAAGAGGTACGGCAGATATACGAAAAAAAGAAGCCGCTGATGCAGCCATTATATTAGGTGTAGCAGTGAGGGAAAACCTCGGGATGGCCGATGGATTTTTACAGAATGATGAAGCACATCAACGTAAAATCATTGCCGCGATCAGAGCTTATCAACCCGGCATCATTTTGTGCAATGCAATTGAAGACCGCCATCCTGACCACGGGCGATCATCAAAACTGGTTGCTGATGCAGCCTTTTTATCTGGTTTACGAAAAATAGAAACCGAAAGAAACGGTCAGGTTCAGGAAGCCTGGCGACCAACATATGTTTTCAGGTATATACAGGACCGAATGTTGCAACCTGATTTTGTAATTGATATCAGCGATGTATTTGAAAAAAAGATTGAGGCAATAAAAGCATTCAAAACGCAGTTTCATAATGGGGACAACAGCGAGCCGGAAACTTATATTTCTTCCCCGGATTTTTTAGACAGTGTTATATACCGGCACAAATGGTTTGGAAAAATGATCGGAGTAAAATATGCCGAAGGTTTTATCTCTGATAAAATGATCGGTCTCAAAAATTTTGACGCAATAATTAAAGAAAATACATAATATAAAATTCAACAATTCAATATGGCAACCCCTAAATTTATTAATACAAAAGGCTCAAATTTCCACCAGGAATTAAAAAAGAGAGTCAGTAATTATTTTACCGAATCCAAAACAGCGGCACATGGCGATTTTAGCCTGTACTTTAAAGCTATACTGTTATGGACAGTTTATGTTTTATTGTATGTTCACGTGCTGTTTTTTACACCTCAAAACTGGGTAGCCATTTTGGAGTGCTTTGTAATGGGAGGATTAACAGCGGCCATTGGCTTTAATGTTATGCATGATGGCGGGCATGGCAGCTTCAGCAATAGTAAAATATGGAATAAGATCGCCGCATTTTCTGTTAATGCCCTTGGCGCAAGCGGCATTATGTGGAACAATAAGCACAATATCATTCACCACACTTATACCAATATTGATGGTATTGATGATGATATTGAGATAAAACCATTATTGAGAATGTGCAGTTCGCAAAAGAAATATTTCATTCATCGCTTTCAGCATATTTATGTTTGGTTTTTATACACGTTATTATTATTGGTATGGGTTTTTCAATCCGATTATAAAAAATATTTCAGTAAAAAAGTTGGTAGTGTTGCCATTAAAAAAATGAGCACGTTCGAGCATTTTGCTTTTTGGATAGCCAAGGCCGGTTATGCATTTATGATGATCGTATTACCTATTATGCTGTTGGGATTTTTACCCTGGCTGGTTGGATTTCTGATCATCGCCATGTTTGCCGGTTTTGTGTTGAGTATTGTTTTCCAGCTGGCACATACGGTTGAGGAAACTTCGTTCCCCGTGCCGGACGCCGATATCAACACCATTGAAAATGAGTGGGCCATTCATCAAATTGAAACCACAGCGAATTTTGCCACCAAAAATAAATTGATCTCGTGGTTGGTGGGCGGTTTAAATTTCCAGATTGAACATCATTTGTTTCCGAAGATCTCCCATATCCACTACCCTGCCATCAGCAAAATAATTAAGAAAACCTGCGAAGAATACGGCGTAAAATATATTGAATTCAGAAGAATGCGTCATGCCATTGTATCTCATTCTACTCATCTTAGAAATATGGGAAGGGCATAGAACACAGATAATATCTTCCTGTACAGCCTTTTTATTATTTACTTTTACAGAGGATAATAAAAAGGCTTTTTCTTTTTTCATTTTTAAATTCATCAACAATGTCAGCTAAAACATGGCTCGATAAACACAGGGAAACACTAACCTATGGACAAAGAATTGCTGATGCAGTTGCAAAAGGTATGGGCTCCTGGGCTTTTATTATATTTCAAACAATGTTTGTGATCGTATGGATGTTCTTAAATATTGTTGGTTTTATGTACCATTGGGATGTGTACCCGTTCATCCTGCTCAATTTGATCTTTTCAACCCAGGCAGCTTATGCAGCCCCCATTATTATGATGGCCCAAAACCGGCAGGGAGAAAGAGACCGTTTGCAGGCCCAGGAAGATTACCGGACAAATGTTGAAGCCAAACTCGAAATCGAATCTTTACAATTGCAACTGAATAAAATTGAAACAGAAAAACTGGACAAGATCATCATCATGCTGGAAGAGTTGAAAAAAGCATAGTTCATATGGTTCAGCGCGGTGAGTCACCAGGCGCTGGCGACTCACCGCGCTGAACATCCGGAACAAATTGTGCATCTTATACCCACAGCAAATGACATTGAACTAAATACCGGTATAATCGGTATTTCCGTAAATTTGCCCTTCAACACAAAAAATGAGCGAAGAAAAAAGCCTCAATTTTATTGAGGAAATTATAGAAGCCGATCTCAACAATGGAAAATACAAAACCATTCACACCCGTTTTCCTCCAGAACCGAATGGTTATTTACACATTGGCCACGCCAAAGCTATTTGCCTTAATTTTGGTTTGGGGTTAAAATATGGCGGCAAAACCAACCTGCGTTTTGACGATACCAACCCCATTACTGAAGAAACAGAATATGTAGATAGTATTAAAGAAGACATTCGCTGGCTGGGCTTTAACTGGCACCAGGAATTATATACTTCGGATTATTTTGAAATACTGTATACCTATGCAGTTGATCTGATAAATAAAGGCCTCGCTTACATTGACGACTCTACCGCTGAAGAAATCGCAGCGCTGAAAGGAACACCAACAGAACCCGGAAAAGACAATCCCTTCCGTAACCGAACCGTAGAAGAAAACCTTGCCCTGTTTACAGATATGAAAGCCGGCAAATACCATGATGGCGATAAGGTATTACGCGCCAAAATAGATATGGCGCATACCAACATGTTGATGCGCGACCCAATCCTCTACCGCATTAAACATGCACACCATCACCGCAGCGGCAACAACTGGTGCATTTACCCGATGTATGATTTTGCACATGGCCAAAGCGACAGTATTGAAAACATTACCCATTCCATTTGTACATTGGAATTTATTCCCCACCGCGAATTATACGATTGGCTAATTGAGAAACTGGAAATCTTTCCATCGCATCAATATGAGTTTGCCCGCTTGAATATGACCTATACCGTGATGAGCAAAAGAAAATTGTTACAACTGGTTAATGAAGGACATGTGAAAGGATGGGATGATCCACGTATGCCCACGCTGAGTGCTTTTCGCCGAAAAGGGTACACAGCCGAAAGCATTCGCACATTTTGTGACAAGATCGGCGTAGCGAAAAGAGAAAATTTTATTGACCTGAGTTTACTGGAGTTTTGTTTGCGTGAAGATTTGAATCAAAAAGCCCTGCGTGTTATGGCTGTACTTGACCCGGTTAAACTGGTCATTACAAATTATGCAGAAGGCAAAACAGAGGAACTGGTTAGCGAAAATGGCCCCGACGAAACCATGGGTAAAAGAACGATGCCGTTTACCAAAGAACTTTGGATTGAACGGGAAGATTTTATGGAGGTGCCCGCAAAAAAGTGGTTCCGCCTGGCACCCGGCAGTATGGTACGTTTAAAAAGTGCATACATTGTAAAATGCGACAGTTTTGAAAAAGATGCTGATGGACAGATAACCGAAATACACTGTACCTATTTGCCGGAAAGCAAGAGTGGCAGCGATACCAGCGGTATAAGCGTTAAAGGAACCATTCATTGGGTAAGCGTGGCGCAGGCCATACAGGTTGAAGTTCGTTTATACGACCGGTTGTTTACCGTAGAAAATCCACTCGGTGAGGAAGGTGATTTTAAAGATTCTATTAACCCCAATTCCTTACAAATTATAACCAATGCGATGCTGGAACCTTCGATCAAAGAAGCAACACCTGATAGCCGTTATCAATTTATCCGTAAGGGATATTTTTGTTTGGATACCGATTCTACCACTGATAAACTTGTTTTCAACAGAACAGTTACGTTAAAAGATGCCTGGGCTAAGGAAGTTAAAAAAAATTAATAACCCTTTCTTTTATAAATTTTATTTGCATGAATGTAGCAGGGTTATGACAACCCGTGCCTATCTATTCTTTCTATCACCTGTCATTTTGCCTATACCGCCATTAACCGGTATCCGGTATACCTGGGTTTCTCACATAAAAAATTCCCCTGTTAACTTCAACGGGGGAATTTGATCATTACCTGCCTGAAACCTAAAAAACTTATTGCTTGATGGTGAGCATTTTACTGGCGATTGTTTTTTCATTCATAATCACCTGCAGATTATATTGGCCTGCAGCCAGCTTTTTATCTGTTATGTCGAAATAGTAATTGGCAGCCTGTGCGGCCGTTATTTCTTTACTAACTGCTATCTGGCCATTTGTTCCAAATAAATTCAACTTAATTTTTTCGGTGCCAGGGCCGGTAGTCGGTACATGCACATAAAATCCTTTCCAAACCGGGTTCGGAAAAATCGTGATCCCGGGCTCTTTTTTATCCATGGTTATATGCTTTATAAGGCTATAACTGAAATTTCCACTTATTTCTACCTGCTTAACCCGGTAATAAAAAATGGAAGCGCCAAAACTGTTAATGCCTGCATCGGTATAGTTATAGGAGCCACCACTGTTTGCAGTTTTATTAATAACCGCAACATTTGTAAAATCGGTGCCATTAGTGCTGCGTTGCAATTCGTAATGATGGTTATCATCTTCATTGGTAACTGCCCAGTTCAATAAACCATTGTTCCCCTGTTTTACGGCAGAAAATGACAACCAGCTAATTGGAAGCACCTGGGAAATTTGGGTATACTGGTAACTTGAATATCCAGTGGCTTCTGAAGCGTAAGGTGCTGCAGGTTCAACAAGTCCACCAAAAAACATTTGCACATAATTCGTATAATCATTTATACCTCCAACAACCGCATTTGCTTCAACATAGTTTTGATATAGAGTACCGGGTCCACCATCGGCAAGATGGGATAAGCGTACATCACCGGCAGTGTTTGGCCCTCCGGTGAATGTTAATCTCAACACAGGGTAATTGTTTCCTGCAGTTATTGAAACCGGGGCGGTAACGCTTGAATTTACAGAAGCATATCCATAGGTAGTGAATCCGTTTTGATTCGGTAAGGTCGGGAGATCAGCCGAAAAAATAAAATAAGGCGATAATGATGTTTTCGTAATTGCAGGTTGTACCGTTCCAAACGGAATCTGAAAAATAAAGATCACGTTTGTTAAATAGCCATCAAAGTTAATATTCGGTTGAATTACAATATCAACCGAGTTAGGCAATGGGCCGTTGACCAATCCCGTCTTAAATTTCAACTGCGCTTGTAAAGATATATTTGCCAACAATATCAATATTATTAATCCGTTTAACTTTTTCATATCAATCAATTATAATAAAAAATAAATAATCGCCTAGTTTGGTAAACTTTGTGTTCGTATCGTAGATTCGATGTTACCAAGAATCTGCAATAAAACAACCCTGTCATTGGGGGCGGTTGGGCCATTACTTCCCTGGTACCTCATAATGCGATTCATAGTGATGTCGCCTCTAAAATAGCCCGTAAAAACATTTGCTTCAACATTACCCAACGACTGCAATAATACTACCCTGTCGTTGGGGCCGGCTGGACCATTGCTACCCTGGTAACGCACGATTGCATTTCCACTTACATCCCCACCCCACAGTAAATTAACGTTGGTTAATAATGGGTGGCCCGCAGTAGTATAAGCAGCTGTTGTTCCAAACAATTGTGGATCGTTAGCAGTTCTCAGGTCAATTACATTGGTTGTAAAGGCCGTGGACTTCGTTTCATTAATTGTGCGTGGCGAACTTTGGTCAACACTTAAACCAAGATGGTTACGATGCCTGATAGCTAATATATAATTATCATTTGCCAGGTTATTAAAAGTAACCGGGCTAACTCCATCAATATCAACAATATCACCATCTCTTTGTACAAGTGCGCTTCTTGTTTGTAAAACGCCATTACCCGGTGATGCATTCAAATTTCTTAACTCAAGAAATAACCAGTCAACGATATCATTGTCTGTTCCAACAGCATCAAGAACCGAAGCAGCGGGAATGGTTTCCAGGCCAGCATTACTTACATGGGTAAATAAGGTATTATAAGGTGCTACCCGGTAAGGATCAGTACCCGGGAAATTAGCTGTACTGGCAGACGACCCAAATGGCAGAATTCGAAGATTATCTGTCATCATACCGGTTGTGGCATTATAGACTCCCTGTAGGAATGCCCTGGAACCCACCAGCAAAAATTTGTTTATTCCTGAAAGCGAACCACTATTGGAAGCAATGGGAGCCGATATCCTGTTTGTAGTGGCATTGTGACCCTCTCCAACCGAATTCCAATCGGTACCATTGTAGTAATAACCTACCACGTTAGCTTCTGTACCTGTTATATCGGAAGGGTCAATATATTGACCTTCAAGCGTTACGGTACCCCCGGTAATGCCCGTTTTTGTTACAGGCCATGCAGTTTTTATAAATGATGCCGACATTGGCGGCTGATTCGGGTCGGCAGTTCCTAAAACCCGCACGCCAACATTGGCGCCGGCGTACGCACTTCCTGCAGTAGTTAAATAAGCAGGCCTGTAATTCGTATTTTCTCCAACCGGATATTCATAAGCAACAACATCGGCAGTTAATTCTTTTCTTAACGCACCAGTTCCGTTTGTCCAGATAAAGCGGCTACTGTTTGCCCCTGTAATATTCGCCGCTGCACCCAGTGTAACATTAAAATCTCCGGTTTGAAATTTTCCATTGGTCAGCAAAAAACTATTTCCAATTCTGGCGCCACTGTTCATCAACCTGGCATTAAATGTATTATCCAGTTCCAGGTTTGGAATGGTATTACCACCCATATCTATATTTTGCAACAGGCTTCCCTTTAATTGTAAAAGCCCGGGTCCCTGTAAGTCTACATTACTGGTTACATCTCCCTGAACCGTTACCGTAGCCCCAGATTGAATAAAAAGTACGGCATTATCAATACGTAATTGCGCAAGCGTAATATTAACGGCTAAATTAAAAACGAATAGGAAAAATATTTTTTTCATATTGATCGGTTTACATGTTCAATAATGTGATCGTACTCAATCCTGTATTTGCTTAACAAGGTAACTCTACAAAACATTTTTTTTGCTCCTATTTAGTAAGCGGTGTTTTTCATCTATTAAATGGCTATTGGGAGGATAATTATAAAGTTATATTAAAAAATTATCATTCCATATTTTTTAGAAAAAAAACTTCCTTCTTTTAAGCACATATTAAAGTGAATGGAAAGGTCGGTGCTACCAGGCCCTGTTCGGGTTCTGCAGGAAAAATAATTTTCTTCAAAATTAAAGCAGAAAGTTATTTTTTTGGTGAAGGGCTGATTTTCAAATTTGGAAAAAAGGAAGAAAGCAGCATCATCACGGTACTGCCAATCATCAGGTATATGGCAAAAAGCTTTTGTGGACAGTAATTGTTATAGCAGGAACTAAAAAGGATAAACGTTTTAATAGCATAAGCAACGGTAAGTGCACAGATAAACAGGTTGGCTCTTTTAGCCCAAACCTTTGGCAATAACATGCATATAATCGCCAGGGAACCAAATATCAATAAAAATTTACCTGGTTTTCCATATTCATTGTCATAACTGTAAAAGCCGGTAAATGCCTGGTTAAGATCGGCATAATATACCCAGGGTAAAAAGCAGGAAACCATCAGGGTGATACAGGCGGCCAATCCAATCCAATGCAGGTATTTTATGATCATACAAGTAAAATAAAAACGTCATTGCGTCCAAAGTGAGCAAATCTCTTTTTTGCAATGACGTAAGTAACGTACGAGGTCCCGACCGGATTCGAACCGGTGTAGAAGCTTTTGCAGAGCTTTGCCTAACCACTCGGCTACAGGACCAAAATATTAAAATGAATCATGTCGGATTTCGATTATTGTATTTACCAGGTATCGAACATACATTTCATTTTTTACAAGAGCAAAAATAGGGTAATTTTAAAGAAAATTGCACAATACAAATTCTAATTTTTAAATGATGAACAGGATCGCTGAATCGGAATTAATTATCAATGAACGGGGCGCGGTTTACCATCTGAATTGCCGGCCCGAAGAACTGGCACAGACGATCATCACTGTTGGTGATCCGGACAGGGTTACTGAAGTAAGCAAGTATTTTGATAAAATTGAATACCAGAATAAACACCGCGAGTTTGTTACCCATACCGGCTATATCGGTAACAAAAGAATAAGTTGTGTCAGCACGGGCATCGGACCCGATAATATTGACATTGTTTTAACGGAACTGGATGCCCTGGTCAACATTGATTTTGAAACGAGGCTGATCAAAGACGAACTGACCTGCCTGGATATTATCCGTTTTGGCACGGCGGGTTCTTTGCAGGAAGATATTCCCGTTGATAGTTTTGTAGCAAGTACCCATGGACTTGGGCTCGACAACCTGATGCATTTTTACCGAATAACCCATAACGAAGAAGAGAAACAAATCTTACACGCTTTTGTTACGCATACACAATTAAATACCGGTAATGTTTCACCCTATATTACCCTGGTAAGCGCTTCTTTGATCAAACATTTTACCGAAAATTACCACCAGGGTATTACGGTAACCTGCCCGGGCTTTTATGGACCCCAGGGCCGCATACTGCGTTTGGGGTTAGGATATCCCATGTTAATCGATAATCTCACAAATTTTCGGTTTGGTAATTACCGAATAACTAATTTTGAAATGGAAACATCGGCGATTTACGGTTTGGGGAAAGCATTGGGGCACCATTGCCTGAGCCTGAGTGCCATCGTTGCTAACCGGATCAGCAAAGAATTTTCCACCAATGGCACTTTGGCTGTTGAAAATTTAATTAAACAATCTTTGCAGGTAATATCTGCATCAGGTCTTTAACATGAAATGATCCGTAGTCAAAAGCTAAAAACCAGACAAGATTATTATTGGCGAATCATAAGTGGCCAAAATAAAACAATGTAAACACATGAAAATAGAATTTTATAAATACCAGGGTACCGGAAACGATTTTGTAATTCTTGAAAACAGGGACCACAAATATGATAACATTACCCCCGAACAGGTGAAACATATCTGCCACAGAAGATTTGGTGTTGGTGCCGATGGTTTAATTTTATTCAGCAACCATGATAAACTACATTTTGAAATGATATATTTCAATGCGGATGGTAATCCAAGTACGATGTGCGGAAATGGAGGAAGATGTATCGTAAAATTTGCCAAGAACCAGGGAATGCACAGGCTTGCATATCGTTTTATGGCTGTAGACGGACCGCATGAAGCAGACATAGATATGCATGATATTGTACGTTTAAAAATGCAGGACGTTCGTGAAGTGGAATACCATTCAGGCCATGCCATATTAAATACGGGATCGCCGCATTTTGTAAAATTTGCCAGCAATGTAGAAGAAATTGATGTGGTGGAAACCGGCCGGGATATCCGTTACAGCAAACCATTTGAAGACGTTGGCATCAATGTGAATTTTGTTGAAACTACCGATGAAGACGGCATTTATGTACGTACTTACGAACGCGGCGTAGAGGATGAGACCATGAGTTGTGGCACTGGCGTTACCGCATCGGCATTGTTGAATGCCCACAATGCGAAAGGCTTTAACCGGGTGCGGGTTAAAACACCAGGTGGTTTTTTAAGTGTTGAATTCAATAAAATCGATGATAATCATTTTGAAAATATCTGGCTTTGCGGTCCGGCCGTATTCGTTTATAAAGGGGAAATAGAGATATGACAAAACCGGAGATCATAACTGCTACCGAAAATATTTTCGACCGGTTTTCGAAGACCTGTCATGGTATTGATGATGCTGATCTTTTTAAAAGGCCAGGAAAAAAATGGTCGGCTGCAGAAAATATTCAGCATCTTGTCCTTTCAACCAACACCACAAGCCTTGCATACCGGCTTCCCAAATTTTTAGTAAGATGGATTGGTGGAAAACCCAACCGAAGATCCAGGAACTATGATGAAGTAAAAGAAAAGTACTATAAAAAACTAACGGAAGGTGCTACTGCAAGCAGCCGGTTTGTTCCAAAACCGCTCGAAATAAATTATGGCAAACAAAAACTATTGGACCACTGGGAAAAAGCCACATTAAAATACATCCATGCATTAATTAAAAACAGAACGGAAGCGGATCTGGACAATTACCTGGTAAAGCATCCCCTGCTGGGGCGTATTACATTGAGGGAATTAGGTTATTTTACTGTTTTCCATACCGAGCATCATTTACAAGGCATCCTAAAACCCGTTAAAAGCCAATGATTCAAAATTTTAAAATTACCAATCACAAGACCATTGCCGTTGATAAAACGGAAGATGCGGTATGGGTAAATGTGTTGCCGCCTCTAAAACAGGAGGAGTTTACCGAGTTGAGCGAAGCCATGGAAATACCCATCGACTTTTTAAAAGACTCATTGGATATTGATGAACGCAGCCGTTACGAAATAGAAGATGATGTAAAACTCATCGTTATCAAAACCCCCACCGAAAACAATTCATTTAACCTGAGTGATGCCTTTTATATTACCATTCCCATTTGTATCATTCTAACCCATAATCAGATCGTTACAGTAAACTCTTTCGAAAACGAGGCGATAAAAAAATACCTGAACACTTTTCAGCACCGCAATCCCGACAGGATGAATATGATGGTACTGAAAATATTTGAAAAGATAACCAGCACTTTCCAGGATTATTTGAAAGAGATCAATACACGCCGTAATAGCCTGGAACAAAAACTATACGACAGCAACCGAAACGAAGAGTTACTGCAACTCATGCGTATTCAAAAAAGTTTTGTGTATTTTTTAACCGCATTGAGAAGTAATGAATTACTGATGATGAAGATAAGCCGCACCAATATCTTAAAATTAAATGAAGAGGAAAGAGACCTGCTGGAAGACCTGATTGTTGAAACATCCCAGGCCCTGGAAATGGCGAATACCTACACCACCATCCTGAACAGCACCCTGGATGCTTTTGCCAGTATCATCAGTAATAATCAAAATGAAGTTTTAAAAAGGCTAACCACACTTACCATATTTTTAAGTGTGCCGGTTCTTATAGCAAGTATTTATGGCATGAATGTACCCATCCCCTATGAAAACAGTCATATGGCTTTTTGGTTACCGGTCATACTTTCCGTAATCATTTTTGCTTTTGCAATCTGGAATTATATAAAAAGAGTCAGGAAATGATAACCATGTTTAATATCAGGGTGTATGGCATTTTACTAAATGAAAAACAACAATTATTGGTAAGCGATGAATTTATACGTGGCGCCTATATCACCAAGTTTCCGGGTGGTGGATTGGAATTTGGCGAAGGCACCAGGGATTGCCTGCAACGTGAGTTTATGGAGGAGATGAATTTAAAAGTTAAAGTAACCGATCATATTTACACAACCGATTTTTATCAGCAAAGCGCTTTCAATGCCGCGCACCAGATCATTTCAGTTTATTATTATGCCGAAGCATTGGAAGCCATAACAGCGCCACTTCGCTACAAACCTTTTGATTTTGATGAAAAGCAGATAAAAATGTATAATGAAACAGGTGAAACTGAAACCTTTCGGTTTATTAACTGGGATGACCTCTCAGAAAAATCGGTCAGTTTACCCATTGATAAACTGGTAGTAAACCTGTTAAAAAACAAAAAGTAACATGGATACCAATCATTTTTTTGAACAGGAGTTTGTCCTGGAAAATGAAAGAGCCCGGCTTGAGCCACTTACCGAAAATCATTTTACGGATCTGTTACCCATTGCCCTCCATACCGAATTATGGGAATTTACCGGGGCAAAGGTTAAAAGTGAACCGGATTTTAAACGTTATTTTGAAACCGCCATTGCTGAAAAAAAAGCAGTTATCTCCTACCCTTTCGCCATTTATGACAGGCAAAATAACCGGTACGCCGGTTGCACACGTTTCAGCAATATTTCTTTTGCCAACAAAAGACTGGAGATCGGCTGGACCTGGTATCATCCGGCGTTACAGCGCAGCGGAATCAACAAAGCCTGTAAATTTTTATTGTTGCGTTTTGGCTTTGAAACCCTGGGGCTGAACAGGATCGAATTAAAAACGAGTTCGCTCAATATAAAATCGCAGGGCGCCATGTTAAAGATTGGTGCCGTACAGGAAGGCGTTTTTCGCAGCCATATGATCAATGAAGATGGCCTCGTAAGAGACAGCATGTATTTTAGTTTTATAGCGCCTGAATGGCCGGACATCAAACAAAATATCTTTAAAGAATTTATTTAATTCTGGATCCTTTTTTTGGCTTTACGGGTAAATCATTTGAAAGCATTGATTTCTAATTCCAATACTGCTGGCATGTACTTCATTAATTAAACCCAGATTTTACAGATGAAATAGTAATGAGAGGAAAAAAGGCAATAAAGACGGGTATTTGGGCAGATTTTTTGAACGAAATCATAGTGAACTATGGAGAGATCAAAAAATAAAGCAAATGCCTGTGTTTGAAGCATTTTTTTCTCGTAATAAATTTCAACAGCAAAATTAGGGTTAAACCAAATACTAAAAAATGAAAAATTTATTGTGTATGCTTGCTTCCATTTTATTGATCTCCTGCAATGATCATAAAAAATCAACAACCGTGGCGGCCGGTGCTGATCTGTATTCCGAAATTCAAACCGGCGGTGTTAAAGTGATCTCAATCGAAACCCCAAAAGGCAAATTCAATGTTTGGACTAAAACGATGGGCCATAACACCAAGATTAAATTGCTGTTGCTGAATGGTGGTCCCGGTGCCACCCATGAGTACTTTGAATGCTTTGAGAGCTTTTTATTACCCGAAGGATTTGAGATCATTTATTACGACCAGCTGGGTTGCGGTTTGTCTGATAACCCCAATGACACAACGATGTGGGACCTGGGCAGGTTTGTGGAAGAAGTGGAACAGGTTCGTAAAGCATTGGATCTAAACAAGGACAATTTTTATTTACTGGGCCATAGCTGGGGCGGTATATTGGCCATGCAGTATGCATTAAAATACCAGGATAATTTAAAAGGCCTCATCATCAGCAACATGATGAGCAGTTGTACGGCTTATGGAAAATACGCGCAGGAAGTTTTGGCGCCACAATTCGATCAAAAAGTATTGGACACCATCAGGCAGATTGAAGCCAGGGGAGATTTTGCCAATCCAAAATACATGGAACTGCTGATGCCTAATTTCTATGCCAAACATATTTGCCGTATTCCATTAGAGCAATGGCCCGAACCCTTGAATCGTTCCCTTGCTAAAATGAACCAATCCTTATACGTTACCATGCAGGGCCCCAGTGAGTTTGGTATTGGCGGTAATTTAATTAATTGGGATGTAAGCAAAGAATTACCGCAAATAAAAACACCCACACTTACCATTGGCGGCGCCCATGATACCATGGACCCCGAACATATGAAATGGATGAGCACCCAGGTGCAGAACGGGCGTTACCTGGCTTGCCCCAACGGCAGCCATATGGCCATGTATGATGATCAGAAAAGTTATTTTCCGGGTTTGATACAATTTATTAAAGATGTGGATGTTGGCAGTTTTAACGGCAGGAAATAATATTGCCTGCTATTTCGACGAAGGACAAATCTATACCGATATTAAATACATTTTGAAAAACAGATTTCTCCTTCGTCGAAATGACAAAAAAAAATTTATGGCCCGCCGCAGGCGGGCCATAAATAAATATACCTGTTAACGTTTTCCCGGCTAAAAAATATCTGCCAACCGATAAGACTGGAAGACAAAAAATAAATCCCATCTTAACGCCCTACCGGTTAAAAATAATTGCCGGGAAGCCGGGAAGGCGAAGATATTAATCCCGTCTTACCGCTTTACCGGCAACAAAAAAAATCTATCAGCCTGTAAGCCGCATTCTCCTGTCTTGTGCGGTGAGTAACCCCGACCATCTTTGGTGCCTTCGAGAGTAGCATAAACAGGTTTTTGAAATATTGTTCTATGAAATATTTAAATGTCAGCTCTAATTCAATTTTGGGTAACCCCATCGCACAAGACAGGAAATAAATCCCATCTTAACGCCCTACCGGTTAAAAATAATTGCCGGGAAGCCGGGAAGGCGAAGATATTAATCCCGTCTTACCGCTTTACCGGCAACAAAAAAAATCTATCAGCCTGTAAGCCGGATTCTGTTTCCACTAAAGTGAAAAGGTTATCATTTATCTGGCTATGTTATTACTAACACAATCTTGCTGCCTACCCTTCGACATCGGACGAGCCGCCCTCAAGCGCCGGTTTACGTGGCATTACAGCACACAAGGTTTACCCTGTTTATGCATTACTGCATAAACCCGTGAGCTCTTACCTCACGTTTTCACCATTACCTTACTTAGCCTGGGCCAGGTAAGGTTGTTATTTTCTGTGGCCCTGTCTCTTCCTCCACCATTAATGTTTCCACTAACCATTTTGGAGCCGGCTGTTAACCGGTGTGTTGCTCTTTGCTGTCCGGACTTTCCTTCCCCCCGCCAATGACAGGGAGACGATAACCCGGCTGATAGGGCACAAAGGTAGATTTTATTTTCGCGATTCTTTTGCAGTTTAAAACACGCTGCCTGTATTTTGATTTGACGAAGTTTGCCTGACCAAATTTTAAAGACTTTTTAAAATATGACCAGGTAGCCGCCGTATGGCGTTTACGCTTAACGTTCATCTGTTCCCAAATAGAGCCAAAAGGCTGATAAAAGAGTATAAAACCATATACCCACTTTGAGGTATTTGTATAAATTAAATATACCCTACTTTGCAAATGCAAAAATTTGTAAACCTGTTTTGAATTGAATAAGAAGATTTTTTAGATTTATTGGGATCACTGTTTTTATCGCATGTATTATTTTTAAACTGCTGAAAAATGAAACCATGGCCTTTTTTTTTGATCGTTTCAATATCCGGCTTTTATGTGATACTGTTTGTTAAACGATACTCTTTTTATTTACTGAAAAGCATAAAAAACAGACCGGAAAATAATCCGCTTTAAAGACCATACTAATTATAACCCTCCAAATAAAATTTCGCCGCTCCCATATGTACAAAATCAACTCTTTTTTAACCATAGGTACAATTGGAATCCTTGCGACTTCCCTTTTACATATTTGCATGACCCTGTTTGTTCAGGGAAAATCTATGCAAGTCCTTTGTATGTTCCTATACCCGGTTTTCATCCTTTTTTTACTATACGGTTTGATAAAGATCACCAAAGAGCAGAAAGCTCCGGAGCCGTGATTTCGTTTTTTCCTTCATCGGGATAGCAAAATTTTTTGCCTTTTTATTAATGCCAAGCCCATATGTAAAATGTACACCACACTTTTATTTGAAAAATCGGTAAATTCGTAAAAGCCAACACCGGCTGTGTTTACTTTATAAAAATATTGTTTATGGAATACAGTAACAAAACAAATAAAAGCAGGCGCAGGTTTCTGCAAACCGGAATTACACTGGGTGCTTTTTTACCGCTTATTGGCAAGCCATTCGGTTCATCCGCAAAACCAAACAAAAAAAATAAACCCGAAAAAGCCTGTCACCCTTTAAAAATACTAATACTGGGTGGTACCGGTTTTTTAGGGCCCCAGCAAATCGCCTATGCTGTAAACCGGGGCCACAGCATTAGCACTTTTACCAGGGGAAGAACAAAACCGTCGGTTCAAAAAGACATTTTTGATGACGTAGAACAACTGATCGGTGACCGTGAAAATAACCTGGATGCCCTGCGTGGCCGTAAATGGGATGTGGTGATAGATAACTCAGGGAACAAATTAAATTGGGTACAAGACACGCTTAACCTGTTAAAAGACAATTCGGATGTTTACATGTACACGTCGTCAACTGGTGTATATTATCCTTACCTGGGTAAAGATATCGGAGAGAAGACAAAGCCGGTTTTAAAAGTGCCGCCCGATATTACCCAGGTGCAACAGTATGAGTACGAATATGGCGTGATGAAAGCGAACAATGAAAACCAGGTATTACGTGTATTTGGTAACGATAGATCAATCATTGTGAGGCCCACTTATATGATGGGGCCCGGCGATCAAACCGACCGTTTTACTTACTGGCCCGAAAGACTTTCTATTGGAGGCGAAGTGTTGATACCGGGAAATGACGATGATCCCGTTCAGTATATTGATGTAAGGGATGTTGCCAACTGGATGATACGGTTAGCCGAAAACAGGAAGGCAGGAATTTATAACGCGGTTGGCCCGGCTTCTGCAACGGGAATGCATGCATTTGTGTATGGTGTGCATGCCGCGTTTAGTTCCGAAGCAAGATTTGTTAAGATCCCCGACTATGATTTTTTAAACAAACACCATATTCTTGACCCTATTCCCTGGATCATGCCGGTTGGCGACAATGTTGGGTCTGCCTTGATTAATAATAAATTTGCCGTTGCTAACGGACTTTCGTTCAGACCACTGGCCGAAAGCGCCAGGGATATTTATAACTGGTGGCATTCTGACGCCGTTCCGGAATAAAAAAGAACGAAATTGGTTTCCGGTGCCGATTCGCTGATGCGTAAAGAAAAAGCAATTATTGCCGAATGGAAGACACGTAAATAAAAACTATTGACAGGATTTTTTTTTGAATTTAAATGATGAGAATATTAGTCATAGGCGCAACCGGTTTAACAGGCCAGCAAATAGTTAAAAAGGCATTAGAAACAGGGCATCTGGTAACTGTATTGGTACGTAATCCGGATAAAGATCTCCCTGATCTTTGGGTGCTCATCAATAAACATATCAATATCATATTGAAAAAAAGCGGCGGCTGAAGATCATCATACCGGAGAGTACAAACCCCGGGCCTGTACTTTGTTAAAAGGCTGTCTGCAGTGTATAACAAACACCTGTTGTATCCCCTGCACCAGTTAATGGCTTTAGCGTACGTGGCTTATCCATCATATTTCTATAAAAGATATCAGGTTTCTTTACCCATCGCCGCCAGTTTCATTCTTTTGGTTGTTTCGGGGCCGAAATATTTTTCGATGCGGTGTTCAACAAAATAGATCACCGGTGTTAATAAAATGGCCATCGTAAATTTATAGGCATAGTTGATCAGGCAGATGGCAAATACCAATTGCCAGCTCCAGCCCTTACCTATTTTAAAAGCAATAAATAAAACAATAAAACTATCAACCAGTTGCGAAACCAAGGTAGACCCGGTTGCCCTGAGCCATACTTTCTTTTCGCCGGTAATTTTTTTAATTTTATGAAAAACGGTAACGTCAACGATCTGGCTAACCAAAAAAGCAGTGAGGCTTCCAAAGATGATCCACATCCCCTGACCAAAAATGCCATTAAAGGCTTTGGACATATCGGGTATCCCGTCGGCCGTGCCCGAACTAAACCAAAAATCGGCTGCCGGCACGCCCATGGCCACGTAAAACATTAAAAAAGCGTACATAATCAATGCAACTGCGGTATAAGATATACGGCGAACAGCTTTGGGGCCGTAATATTCATTGATGATATCGGTCACGACGAATTCGAGTGGCCACAACAAAACGCCGCAGGTAAGGCTGAGGCCAAGGCCCGACTCGCCAAACAGCGTAAAACTTAAGGGTTGCTGTCCAAACAATTTTTCGAGGGAGAATATTTTGGTTCCGATGCATTCTGCAATTAACGCATTGGCTACAAAGAAAGCAGAAAAGATGACAAACAATTTAGTTGGTCTGTCGTTTAGAATGCTTTGTATCATTTTATTCATTTAAAGATGAAATGGAAATAGATCTGGCAGCAAAAAATAATGATGTTAAAGATAATTATCCAGCGTGGAATTTTCACGGTTGCCTTAAAAGAAAAGAAAATAAAGACCAATAATAAAAAAAGCGCATTGACAACAATGGCGCCGTATCCAAGTATAACAAAAATACCTTCGAGCCAGGGAAGCGGCAACACTAAATTGGAATTGCCCTTTGCTTTATAGGTCATTTCTACATACCACAATAACACTGCCACAATAAAACAACAATTCAATATGACCGTAATTTTTGAAAAGAAACGCATGTAGCTGGTTTAAAAGTTTATTTGTTTAAGTGGGTAAGGTTTGACCTACAGGTGATCATTCATTTTACCGGATGCCGGATACTGGATGCTGGATATTGATCAGCTCACTGAAAACACCCGGCTCCTGTCTTTCAGCACCAAACTAAAAACTAAGAACTAAAAACTAAGAACTATGAACTCCCTACTCCCGACTCCTGTCTCCCAACTCCCAACTCACAAATCATCCATTCCTGCCGCTCAACATCGGTACAAAACTAAAATTTTCAAAAGCTTCTTCACGCGTTGTTCCATCTTCATGTTTAGTAATTCGTAACATGCGCTGGTGCTCGCCTTCATCAAGTGGAATAACCATTTTACCTCCCGGTTTCAATTGTGCTAATAATTTGGGCGGAACAAAAGGTGCGGCTGCCGTTATGATCACTTTATCAAAGGGAGCATAGGTTGGCAGCCCCTCGTATCCATCTCCATAAAAAAACTTAAGATGGGGATACTGGTTTTTTAAAATGAATTGTTTGGTTTTATCAAATAATTTTTTTTGCCTTTCAATGGTAAAGACTTTTGCTCCTATTTCGGCTAAAACCGTTGCCTGGTAAACACTGCCGGTACCGATCTCTAATATTTTTTCATTGGGTTTTACCTGTAATAACTGGGTTTGATAAGCAACTGTATAAGGCTGTGAAATGGTTTGTCCTTCGCTGATGGGAAATGCCCGGTCTTCGTAAGCAATTTTATCAAATGCGCTGTCCAAAAAATAATGACGGGGTATATTATTCATAGCCCGTAATACATTTTCATCGCTGATGCCTTTATCTCTCAATAAGTCCATTAACTTTTTGCGGAGCCCTTTATGCTGGTAAGTATCTTCGTAAATTCTCATGGCAGGTTGCAAGATAAAAAAATGTAGGGGTAAAAACCTGACAGATCATTTTTACAGGGTAACCGATGCATAAATAATAATTAAATCTACATTATTTCAACCCCAGCTCATCCACGATCCTGTTGATTTTTTCATCCAGTAATTTTTCGGTAGTTTCATAAGCCGCCCCGTGTTTCAGCGGTGCATTTACACTAAAATAGAATTTGATTTTAGGTTCCGTTCCACTGGGCCTGGCCGAAATCTTAGTACCATCGGCCAATACAAACTGCAACACATTGCTCCTCGGCAGTTCAATTGCCCAGCTTTTACCAGTCTGTAAATTTTTACCCACCTGCAATTCATAATCCAGTAATTCAGTAACCGCAGCCCCATCTATATGAATTGGCGGATTGGTTCTGAATCCTTCCATCATGGCTGCTATTTCCGCTGCACCATGCATACCTTTTTTGGTAATGCTTACCAGGTTCTCTTTGTAAAAACCATATTGCATACACAGATCAACCAGTTTATCATAGAGCGTACGGCCCTTGGATTTTTCATAGGCCGCCATTTCACAACTCAATGCTACGGCACCGATGGCGTCTTTATCCCTGATCTCATCCCCGATCATCAGACCAAAACTTTCTTCGCCACCAATGATATAATTTTCATTACCTTCTTTCTCCCTGATGAGTTTACCGATCCATTTAAACCCGGTAAGCACACTGTAACAATTTACCCCATTGGCTTTGGCAATCAATTCTATCATATCCGTGGTTACGATTGTTTTAATGACCATATCATTTGGTTGCGAAATGCCCTTGGCCCTGCGTGCTTCAATCATATAATTAAATGCAAGCACGGCTGTCTGGTTACCATTTAACAACACCCACTCGCCGTTTTTGTTTTTAACGCCAATGGCAACACGGTCTGCATCGGGATCGGTACCCAGTAAAATATCGGCATCCAGTGCAGCCGCTTTTTTGAGCCCAATACTCATGGCTTCTGTTTCTTCGGGATTAGGATAAACAACCGTAGGGAAATTTCCATCAGGTGTGCTTTGCTCTTCCACAATATGCACATTTTTAAAGCCAAACAGTTCCAATGCTTTTGGCACCAAAACTATACCCGTACCATGTATAGGTGTATAAACAATTTTAAGGTCAGCCTGCGCCGCACACACATCGGGGTAAACACTTAAGCTTTTAACCATGGCCAGGTATTCATTATCCATGGCTTCACCAATCATTACGATATTGGCTTCGCCCCCAGTCCATTTTACGTCATCAACGGTGGCAATCTTCTCAACCTCGGCGATCACATTTTTATCATGCGGAGGCACCATTTGTCCGCCGTCATCCCAATAAGCTTTGTATCCATTGTATTCTTTGGGGTTATGCGATGCTGTACAAACCACCCCACCCTGGCAACCTTTTTGCCTAATCGTATAACTCAACTCCGGGGTAGGGCGCAGGGCTTCAAATAAATAAACTTTGATACCATTTGCTGCGAACACATTTGCGGTGATCTCCGCAAAAAACTGGCTGTTATTCCTGCAATCATAGGCGATGGCTACACTTACTTCACCTGTAAAACATTGCTTTAAATAATTGGCATAACCCTGAGTGGCCATACCTACTGTATATTTATTCATACGGTTGGTACCAATGCCCATAATACCCCGAAGGCCACCTGTACCAAATTCCAGGTTCTTGTAAAATGCATCTTCCAGGCCCGCTGGATCAGTCTTTTGCAATGCCCCGATCTCATCCTTTACCGCCTGGTCGTAATTACCGGCCAGCCATTTATCTATTTTTTGTTGCGTTGCTGCTTCCATGTTTTCTCTTTTTATATCGCCAAAAATATAATATTCATACCTTATAAAAATAAAATAATTAGATTTATTGAATGCAATTAGGCAATTACAAGCCTATATACCCAATATTTAAAAGCACGTAACCGTCATTATTTAAATTTTGTTATTTTTTTACCTGTTTTTTCCCAAAATGAGGTTTTACGGGCAAACAGTTCTGTTTTGACACTTAACACGCTTTTATACGCATCGTTTAAGAAACCAATAAAGGCGAGTCCTATGATGACAGAACGCATAAAGCCAACAAGAAATGAATTCATGTATTAATCCAATTATCCGTTAACGGCAGAACAAATTGCAGACAGAGGTCGGAAAAATAACCTGCCGGTTGGCAGTCAAATAGCAAATGACATTATTGCCAATTACATCAGGCTAGCCATGTATATTAAAAAGCCCGTAACCACAAAACCAAAGTTTTGCATATAATCGAAATCTTCCTGGTTATCTTTTCCGTAAATTTTGATTGTTGTACTAACAAAGGCCTGTTATGCGTATTTTTGTTTTTTATGATCCATCTATCTGTACATAGATCAACTGTTCCTGGCCTCCGGCGGGCTGGTTGGCGAATTACCTTTGGAAAAAAAGCGCACACTTGTGCGATAAAAACGGTATTGTGCTTTTTTGCCTGCATCATTACAGGCTCTCCATTATTTGCTCAGCACGATACACTAAATTATATTCAGCCCGATATTTCAGTACATGCAGACCAGGTTTCTTTTCATGAAACCGGCAGTGGATTTATAACCAATCAACCTGGAATCCCATTAACCAAAAAACAAATAAACCGCCGTATTAAGATCGTTGCTGCTGGTAATATAGTCGGTTACAGCGTTGTGATGATTGGCCTGAATGCTGCCTGGTATAAAGGTTATCCAAAAAGCAATTTACATAGCTTTAATGATTTACCGGAGTGGAAAGGCATGGATAAGATGGGCCATGTGTACAGTGTATATGCCGAAAGCCTTGCCAGCATGGAACTCTGGCGCTGGACGGGTATCAGCCGCAAGAAAAGGATCTGGCTAGGTGGATTAAGCGGCCCGGTTTATCATACGGCCATAGAAGTACTGGATGGATTTAGTGCAGAATGGGGCTGGAGTTGGTCAGATATAGGGGCCAATTTTATCGGCAGCGGTATGCTCATTGCACAGGAATTGGCATGGGACGAACAGCGCATTCAGCTGAAATTATCTTTTCACCGAAAAAATTACAGTGACCCCACGTTGAACGAACGCAGTAATGACATATTCGGCAAAAGCACAGCCGAGCGCTTTTTAAAAGACTATAACGGGCATACATTTTGGCTGTGTGCAAACATGCGTTCATTTTTTCCGGAAAGTAAGTGGCCGCGATGGCTGAACCTGGCCGCAGGCACCGGCGCCGAAGGATTGTTTGGTGCCAATGACAATATTGACAGAGATAAAAACGGTGTTATCATTTTTGATCGTACGAATATGAAACGTTACCGGCAGTGGTATTTTGGCCCGGATATTGATCTGACAAAAATAAAAACCAATAAAAAAGCGTTGAAACTTGCATTCCGATTCCTCAACATCGTAAAAATCCCTATGCCGGCTTTGGAATACTCGAACGGAAGTTTTAAAGTAAAAGCGATCGGGTTTTAATTCAACCACGCCCCTGCCACTTCCCCGTTTTCTACCTCCACACTGATATGTTCATCCAAAGTTGTGGAAATGGAAAAGCCAACATAATCCACGGTAACCGGAAATGTTTTGTGTGTTCTTTCTACAAGCGCAAGTGTCTGAATTTTTTTCGGTAGCTGTTCCAACAAAGGTCTAAGCGCATACAGCATGGTTCGGCCACTGTTGGCAACATCGTCAATCAGTAAAATGGTTTTATCGTTAAAATCCATGGGTTCGTTTAAAGTAATAGCCAAAGGTTTTTTTTTATCTATGCTCAGTTCCAGTACGATCACTTCGCCGGTAAATACCTCTTTTAAATATTGTTGAATCTTTTCTGCGATGACCGTACCATTGGCTTTAATGCCAATCAGTACCAATTCTTTGGTATTATAGTTTTGTTCCACCACCTGCAAAGCCATGCGTCGTAGTTTTCGGTTGGCCACTTCGGCGCTCATGATTTGTTTTTTTAGATCCATACCTGCAATTTAAATGAAAAAAGTTTAATCCGTTTACCGGCTTAAAAATGAGCTGCCAGCCTTAGCCTGCAATTTTATGTTTAAACAAAAAAGGTTCGGCCAAATATTAATCGTAGTAATCTGCGAAACAGTCCCTCAATCAACAGTAATTATTTACCTTCGCAGCATAAATATTCTTATGCAAATCATCCAGCAAATTCTTTTCATAGCCCTGTCTGCTTTCGCCATTTGGTTATTCGCCAAAAACATCGGCATCATCCGCCGCAATATATTTTTGGGTAAAGATGAAGACCTCAGCGACAACCCGTCTAAACGCTGGAGAAACCTCTTTCTCCTCGCCCTGGGACAAAAAAAAATGTTTCGTAACCCGCTCGTGGCAGTCATGCATTTTATTTTGTATGCAGGCTTTGTCATCATCAACCTGGAAGTACTGGAAATTGTACTTGATGGTATCCTGGGCACACACCGTTTGTTTTTGCCGTATATCGGCAGCCTGTACAGTTTACTCATCAACTTTTTCGAAATACTGGCAGCAGGCGTATTGATTGCCTGTGTCATCTTTTTGATAAGAAGAAACACCATCAAGCTAAAACGTTTCATCAGCAAAGATCTGGATGGTTGGCCAAGAAGTGATGCCAATTATATTTTAATTACTGAGATCGTTTTAATGACACTGTTCCTCACCATGAATAGTGCCGACCGCACTTTGCAATTACAAGGCGCCGAACATTACCAGGAGACGGGTAATTTCATAATTTCCGGCTTTATTGCTCCCTGGATGGAAGGTTTTTCCTCATCTGCTTTAATTGTTGTAGAACGCAGTAGCTGGTGGCTGCATATCCTTGGCATATTTGCGTTTTTAAATTACCTGCCCTATAGTAAGCACCTGCATATATTGCTTGCTTTCCCAAATGCCTATTATGCACGACTTGACGCTGATGGTAAAATAGATAATATGGAAAGCGTGCAAAACGAAGTGAAATACATGATGCAGCCGGAACTAGCACCCACAGAACAGGCAGCATCCATGAAGTTCGGCGCTAAGGATGTGTTCGACCTCAGCTGGAAATCTTTACTCGATGCCTACAGCTGCACAGAATGCGGCCGATGCTCTGCCGCCTGCCCGGCCACACAAACCGGTAAATTATTAAGTCCGCGAAAAATAATGATGGATACCCGCGACCGCCTGGAAGCGGTGGGTAAAAACATCCGTGCCAACGGTGAATTTAAAGACGATAGTCAAAACCTGTTTAACTATATTACTACCGAAGAACTCCGTGCCTGCACCACCTGCAATGCCTGCGTGCAGGAATGCCCGGTGAGCATCAGTCCGCTTAATATCATTATTGAATTACGCCGCTCCCTCATCATGGAAGACAGCAGTGCTCCGCAGGAATGGAATGTGATGTTTGGCAATATTGAAAACAATTTTGCACCCTGGAAATTTAGTCCGGATGATCGGGATAAATGGGTGGAAGAAATGGGTTAGGGTTTGCAAGGATTGATTTTGGGGGCTAAAGTCTGTGAAGCATCCATTATTTGTTCCTCCAGCTGATGCTGGAGGCAATTAAAAAACAGGGCCATTATGTATTTGATGTGAATTTATACCGATTGCCGGTATGTTGTCAACGTTTATACACAACCACTGTAAACACATTTCTCTTTTTAAACAAAATTTCGTTACTTTATCCAGCAGTCATAACAAGTGATGTTTTACAGGATGATATTAACGTAAAACTCATTCCCAATCCTTACCATTTGAAAATGACATTTCTTACCCGCAAGTATGACCTTTGTCAGGATATTTTATCTTTCTGTTTTTACCTTTATTAAAGAAAAGAAACAGGTATTTACAGATTTTACAATTATTTTTTTATCAACTAAATCATATCATATGTATTCAGAAACACAACATCTCACACTCGTTGATGAGTGTGGCCAATGGCATGATGTACTGGTATCTTATCGTGAGAAGATCAATCAGCTTAAAAATGAATTATATTATTTTGCCCCGGGAAAAACCGATCACGATGTATTGATGGGTATCGAACATTTTCACAACCAGTTTCACATCCAGCTTATGAATATTCATAATCTAAAACACGAGATCAGGTATCATTTGAAAGATGCGGAACGGTACCCAACCTTCGGGCACCGCATACCGCATCACAACATCAAGGAAAAACTGGATAGGCTCCTGTCGGACCTGGATAAACTCGAAGAAGAGTTTCATACATTCATAAAACAATAACCAGATAATTAACCGGCCAGTCTTTAAAAGACTGGCTGCTTAATTTTTGGGCCATTTCCAAATCAAATAAAATTTACGCTATGCCTACATACGATTCCAAACATGTAAAAAATATTGCCCTGCTGGGGCATGCCGGCTCCGGTAAGACCACCCTTGCCGAAAGCATGCTTTTTGAAGCAGGCATCACCAAACGGCGTGGTACCATAGTCAATAAAAATACGGTAAGCGACTACCACGGGCTGGAAATGGAAAGACAAAGTTCTGTATTTGCTTCTCTTATGCATACCCCATGGAAAGATTATAAAATAAATATCATCGATACACCCGGGTACGATGATTTTGTGGGAGAAGTGATCAGTGCCCTTCGGGTGGCTGATACCGGTGTGATGGTGTTGAATGCCGCGATGGGTGTGGAAGTAGGAACAGACATCATCTGGGAATATACCGACACTTTTAAAACGCCAACCATATTTGTAATTAATCAATTAGACAGGGAGGATGCGGATTTTGATAGCACCCTTCGTGATGCCAAATCACATTTTGGAGCGAATGTGGTGACCGTTCAATACCCGGTACAAACAGGCAGCAGTTTCAATGGAATTATTGATGTGCTTACAATGCAGTTGTACCAATTTGGAGCAGATGGCGGTAAACCGGAAAAACTTCCAATACCCGAAAAGGAACAGGAAAGAGCCAACCAGTTGCATAAAGAACTTATTGAAACCATCGCATCAAACGATGAGGGCCTGATGGAAAAATATTTTGATCTTGGCGAACTCACCGAAGACGAAATGAAAGCCGGCCTGCATAGCTCTATGATCAAACATGATATCTTTCCACTTTTTTGTGCTTCGGCAGAAAAAAATATGGGTATTGGCCGCATCATGAGTTTTATTGATTACGTATGCCCTGCCCCTGTTGACATGCCACCACAAAAAACGAAAGCCGGAGGTAAATTAACCTGCGATGTTAAAGGCCCGGCCTGTATTTTTATTTTTAAGACCATCATCGAACCACATATTGGCGAACTCAGTTTGTTTAAAGTATACAGCGGTTCTGTTAAATCGGGCAATGAGCTGATGAACGAGAATACCGGTGTAACAGAAAAAATAAATCAGTTGTTTTTGATGGAAGGCCACAACCGGGTGCCTGTGCAGGAACTGGTGGCAGGTGATATTGGCGCCACTATCAAGCTGCGTTCAACACATGTAAACAATACATTGCATGAAAAAGGCGCCAACCTGGAGCTTGAACCTATCATCTTCCCCAAACCCAACTTCAGTATTGCCATTGCTGTTGTAAACAAGGGCGACGAAGAAAAACTAACGCAGGTACTGCACACACTGCAGGAAGAAGATGCCAGCATGCGATTTGAAGTATCACCTGAAATAAAACAAATTTTGATGCATTGCCAGGGTGAACTGCACCTTAAAGTATTGAATTGGAAAATTGAACACATACATAAACTGGAAGTAAAATTTGAAAAACCCAGGATCCCTTACCGGGAAACAATTGACCACAGGGCCGAATCCAATTACCGGCACAAAAAACAGAGTGGTGGTGCAGGTCAGTTTGCCGAAGTATACCTGCGCATTGAACCATGGTACGATGGTATGCCCAATCCTGAAGGTTTAAATCTCCGCAACAAAGAAGAAATAGACCTGGACTGGGGTGGTAAATTGGTTTTTTGTAATTGCATAGTTGGAGGTGCTATTGACACCCGTTTTCTTCCATCTATATTAAAAGGCGTAATGGAGAAAATGCAAAATGGTCCACTTACCGGATCTTATGCACGTGATATAAGAGTATGTGTATATGATGGCAAGATGCATGATGTAGACAGTAACGATATCTCCTTTAAGATAGCCGGGCTTCATGCATTTCGACAGGCATTTTTGGAGGCCGGTCCACAGTTACTGGAGCCCATTTACACTGTAGAAGTATATTGTCTGGATGAAATGGTTGGTGCGGTAATGGGTGATCTGCAATCCCGAATGGGTGTGGTTGAAGGCATGGAAGCGGAGGGACATTTTGAAAAGATAACCGCTAAAGTTCCTTTGGCACAAATGCATCAATACTCTTCCGCACTTCGGAGTTTAACACAGGGCCGGGCACGTTTCAGCATGCATTTTAGCTCTTATGCCCCTGTTTCTCATGAAGTACAACGAAAATTGACGGAAACATACAACAGGCACGAAGCGATGCAGGATATATAGTTATTAGATCCGCAGATTATAGCAAATTATTTGAAGATTATTTGAAATAAGCAAGCTTAACTTTATGTATAGTTTACTTATTTAATTATCATATGTACTTTACTTTAATGAAAAATAAATTTTTTTTTAGATATCCCCTGGTGTTGAGGTTGATTCATTGCCCCTGTAAACCCTGAGCCGTTCCAGCAGTTGTCTAAAACCAGCAGTGTTTTGCCAACGGGCTGAATGGTACTGAACTAAAACAACAACAATAAGATTTCGAAAAAAAACTACGTTAGATTGCTAATTTGTATTACAAAAAAGCATTCTGCAAATTCGCATCTTTATGTTGTTAAGATTTTCAATATCCAATACATAAAACGCTGAATTCAACCTGTGAAAACACCCTTTAAAACTGGTATCGTACTGTTGACACAAGCAAACAGAAAACGAGTGCCGTTTAAAAACCCCTACTCTATGAAAAACCTTCAGCAGTGAAGGTTTTTTATTTTCAACCATGTCCCGGCTAATTTTAATACCAATACCATTTTCATCCCCAAATTTCCTGGTCAGATAATACCATTCAAATATTATTTCGTTACTTTAATCATAATTAATATCATGAAAAATATATTTTGGTTACTGTTACTTTTTCCATGCCCATTAACGGCACAGGAAACGCTACCCCGGTTTGTGCATGATACGCTGTATACTTCTGCCGGGTATAAAATATACCAAGGACAAATATTACAATTGGCTAAAGGCAGTTCGGCCGCCGGGTATTTCAATTATATTAGATTTCATCCAAACCTGGCCAGAACGGATACCTACCTGTTACAAAACAGCAGCATCCTGGTTAATAAAGTAAAAAGTTTTAAATACAGCGGGCCCGATAAAAACAGCATCCGAATTATGGGTACCGCCACTTTAGAGAAAGGTTCAACAATGGAAGTGGATATCGTCATGAATTTTGAAAGAGTGATTGAGAGTTTTACCGGGATGCCCGGTGAAATAACCGTTCCTGAGGAGTATCAAAATAAACTTTACCGGGCCGTGGTTTTAGAAACAAAAGACCAAAAACAGCCTGAAGCATTAAAAAAACAAGTGGCACCGGAAGACCTTAAACAATTCATGGTGGCCGATGAGATACGAAAACTGTTCGACCTCTACAAAGCCGGTGCTTTAACCAAAGAAGAATTTGAAGCACAAAAAAAGAAATTATTGGATCGCCAATAAATACGGAGCAGTTTCCAAAGCCGATAAAATGCCCTGCAAAACAGTTTCCCGCTTTTTAACCGAATCCCTGGTTAAAACCGAAGGCATACCGATTATACCAGTAAGTAGTCCGAAGCCATTTGCTATCGGTATAATACCATCTAAGATTACCACGTAATGCTTTGGACTACCTGGTAAATCAAGATGGTATTACCCATTAACCGCTTTGATGCCAATCAAATTAAACGGGTTTATGAAACGCCATATAAATTACCTAAATCTTTTTTCTCAACCAATTCCCTGATTTTTAACAATATCGGGTTCCATTCTTCGCCATTATTATAAGCCTCCTTATATCTTCTTTCTCCTTCAGCCGCTTTTTCAAAACCATCCTGTGATATCGTCAGCGTTGTTTTACCATTTTGCTCAGACAAGGTATAGGTGATATGCAGATGATTTTCAGGAATATCGGGATAGGAAGGTTTTGGATCTATTACGGTATATTCCAAAACCTCGTTTTCTTTATACTGAATTACTTTTCCGGTCAAGAATATTTTTTCTTCTCCTTCAACATATCCCAGCCAGTTTACCAGGCTTCCCGGTTTCCAATCAGTATCCGCTGCACGGCCGTACAGATATTTTTTTGTCTGGTCGGGATTGGTTAAAGCGTCCCAGACCGTTGATGCAGAAGCTTTGATCTCTATTCTATTCTCAATTTTTAAACTTAACTCAAATATTTTATTTCCCTCGTCCGATACCAGCATTTGCCACCCTACAGCATAACCCAGTTCGCGGTATGCTTCGAATTGCTTTTCGTCAAAAAACTGATCTGCCGTAGACTGGTGAGGAAAAGACGGATTTATTCCTTTATAACTGTACACGTCGGTTGACATACCGTCAATCATTGCCAGTTTAACATAAACCAACGTGCCTTCTGATCTATCCTCATAAATAATTTTCGCAAATGCAAATGCGTGTTTGGATATATTGTATTTCTTTTGGTAAAAACTGTCGCCCGAAGTTCCCGGGAGAATGGTATCGGTCATATAATTCGGTTTAAAAATTATTTTTGCACCAAAGTCAACCCTTACTTTTTCAATGGCATTGGAGAGGTCATCAAAATTAAATAACGGGTCGGCACCGCCATCTGAAATAATAATCAGGTTTAGTTTTCGCCTCACTAATTCATACAAACCCAGGTTTTCATAATGCCCGCCGTCAGAAAGCAACAGATTGGTATCATCTTCTGTAAGCCCGGATCTGAAGATTTCTGTTTTTAAACCGGGGTTAAAAAAATTAGGGGGAGATAGTCCCAGCTTTCTATTAAAACTATTTTTCGGATTTTTCATCCAGTAACCCAACCGGAGATTCAACATAGAGAGTAAGATCGATATCACAATATTTCGGGTAACGCCTTCGCCAGAGACAGCCGCATTAGGGTTTAACGCAGCTGCAGAAGTGGCCATGGCCGTAGCCAGCGTGATACCTCTTGAGCCATCACTTTGAAAATCCAAGGTACTTTTCCAGCCGGTAGCATCACTTCCGCAAAACAGGGGTGATACGATAAAGTTATCCCCTCCACGCCCGCTGCTCTCAATATTACTGGAATTAGACAGGATGACATTTGTATTGACTATATGATATGGCCTGGGGCTTTCTTTTGGGCACATATCCGCCATCAGGGCTGCATCTGCTCCTTTAGCTTTATCCCACACATTTTTTTCTACAGCCGGGTCCGCGTCCGGCATAAATGCCTCCATTAACCTGCTGCGCCACAAATAATGCGGCCCGATATAATTAAGATTAACAATTAACCCAAATATTATTGACGCGGCGCATAAAATATAGAACCAATAATACGGTTGATTGAAAACATAATTGTCTCCAGGATTTAAAAAAACCCGCGTAGCGATAATATAGGCGAACAGAATGACCCCATAGAACAAGGCAAAGGCACCGGCATAAATCAAAATGTCTGAAGAGCCTCCGGTATTCTGCTCATTATTTCTTGCTTTTTTGTATTGCCACAATCCTACCAATGCTCCAAATACGGTTGATCCACTAACTGCAAGTGCCTTTGCAATAACGCTTTTAAGCAAAACGGTTACAAAGGGAAGAGAGCCAAGTATTAGGCAGTATATGGCTATCCGCAGCATCCACCCCATTGCAATTTGATTGCCTACATATTTTGAATACCTTTTCGAACTTGCCATGGCAGGTACCCTGCGGCGGAACCTGAAAGTACTTAGTGAAAAATAAAATCCCCATAAAACCATAATCGCGAGAATTGCAAAACCAACTAAAATCAAAAGCCCCTGGTTGTAATCATTAGTATAGGATGATAATTTGTTTACAGAACTCATTATACTTTTCACAAATTTTACTACAACAATATCTAACCCTACCGCATGGGCAAATTTATAAAGTAAATAAAGTGACACGGTCATCAGAATGGTTATAAAACTCAAATAAACAAACAACGACATGATCATGCTGCGTACTACAACTGCCACAAAAGAAACGATATCCAGTTTTTTTGTAGGTGTTAAATAAGATCCATGCAAACGGATAAAGTCAAGTAATTTATTATCCTCCTGGAATGAGGACTTCTTTTTATTGGGATCTGTTGTATCGCTAAACGTAACTTTTTTTCCTAAAGGGAAGTCTTCCGGAGTTGTACCATACTTTTTCTTTTTATCCTGGTACAAAGCCCAGGTTAAAGCAGAGCCAATATAACCACCTCCTGAAACGGTAGACATGTAGTCAATTTTACTCAGTAGCCGGTTAGCTACCAACGCCTGCATCACACCAAGCCCGAATGAAGCTGACCGGATTCCACCGCCGGAAATGGCAAGCCCCGAAAGCCTGCTGTCTTTACAAAGTCTTTCTTTTTCAGCATTAAATACATTTTCCCAATTATCCTTATCAAAATAAACTGGATTGGTCTTCTTTTCTTCTGCTGCCATGGTTTTATTTATTAACTATTTTTTCGGGTTTTAATTACTTAAAAATAAATATGCTGTTAAACATTTGAACACAAAAACCAGCATATTAATCTGAACTTCCAGGGAATAAAAATAATCGGCGTATTTCGGGGATATTAAATTAATTCAACAGCGATCAGAATCGATATTTGCAATACTCTACAGCTGGTTGGCTTTGTAAAAGTCTGAACCTCAGCAAATTTACATCCACTAATTTAATACTTCATATTAACATTTCATAAAACTATTCTGTTTATCCATAAAAAAAAAACGTATTACTTCTCACGGGACGGCATAACGCCCCGGTCAACAAATCACAGAATGGCAAATATTCAGGATAAAACAATAACCAGATAATGTCTACAGAAAGGGTTACCGGTAATGATGTTCATCCGTCCGCAATGGACTGGATAATTTTGTAGGTGCGATAACAAATCAGGATGCGATACCTGAAGAAATTACAGTATAGTTGGTTTCTGTAAAAAACGAATACGGCCTGGTGAACACCAAAAGATTATTGGATCGCAACAATTACTCAACATTTTTCAATGCCTGTAAAATATCCTGCAAAATATCATCCACATGTTCCAGTCCCACCGATATTCTGATCAAACCGGGTGTAATTCCAACTGCAGCTTTTTCTTCTTCCGACAATTTAGCATGAGTAGTTGATGCCGGATGAGAAGCAATACTGCGGCTGTCGCCGAGGTTATTGGTCATGGAGATCATCTGCAAATTGTTCAAAAACTTTCTGCCACTTTCTATTCCGCCTTTCAGTTCAAAAGTTACAATCCCTCCCCCGTTACTCATTTGTTTTTTGGCGATCTTGCATTGCGGATGCGATGTAAGAAAGGGATATTTAACGGAAGACAGTCTGGCATGATCCTGCAAATGCGTTGCCAGGTGCAAAGCACTGGCAGCATGCCGGTCCATACGGATAAATAAAGTTTCCAGGCTTTTCGATAACACCCAGGCATTAAACGGACTCATGGATGGGCCGGTGTTGCGGATAAAAAGATATAAGGGATGAATGAGCGCTTTTCCTCCAACAACCACACCACCCAATACCCTTCCCTGCCCGTCAATAAATTTAGTGGCTGAGTGCAGGACCAGGTCGGCGCCAAATTTTATGGGTTGTTGTACAGCAGGCGTTGCAAAACAATTATCTACCACCAATAAAATATCATGCTGCTTACAAAGTTTCGAAACAAATTCAATATCAATGATGTCTAATCCTGGGTTACTGGGCGTTTCAACGTACAACATTTTTGTATTGGGCCTGATCAGTGCTTCAATGGTTTCCGGCTTATTCATGTCGAAATAAGAAGATGCAATTCCCCATTTTGGCAAATATTTGGTAAGAATCGAATGTGTAGATCCAAAAACAGCAGAAGCAGAAATGATATGATCGCCACTGCTTAAAAAAGTCATGAAGGTTGAAAAGATGGCTGCCATACCCGTACCCGTGGCGATACCGGCTTCGGCGCCTTCCAATGCAGCCACCTTATTAATAAATTCATCAACGGTAGGATTGGAAAAGCGGGAGTAAATATTTACGTCTACTGTATCATCAAAAAAAGCTGCGGCCATATCTTCGGCAGAATCATACGTGAAACTGCTGGTCAAAAATAACGGTGTTGCATGTTCTTTTTGCGCCGTCTGCGCTGTTTGAAGCCTGATGGCTTTTGTTTCGGGATGTTGTGCCATGTTTAAAAAGTCATTTATGCTTAATGGCAAAGATACGGAGGGGCCAGTTCTTCCACAATTCATCGCTGGTCAATCCATTGCGTGATCAAACAGGCACAATTACAAAAAAACGGTACGGTAAATGGTAACCAGGCTCATGATGATTACAACCAAACCTACAGCAACAAACATTTTTCTTACCGGTAGTTTTGACGTGAGTTTGGCCGAAAAAGGAGCCGTGATCACCCCTCCTATCAATAGACCGGCCACTATATTCCAATGTTGAATACCCACAGTGAATATGAAAGTAATGGCACTGGCCAGGGTTAACATAAATTTGGCAACGGTTGAACTGCCAATGACATATTTTGGTGAACGCCCGTTCTTAATAAACGTACCGGTTACCACCGGTCCCCACCCACCACCACCAAATGAATCTATAAAACCGCCAAGGAAACCCAATCTTTGAACATTTGTTTTTTTGCGGATGACAGGCGCCTTCTTCGCATTTTTCCCGAAAGCATTTTGCAATATCCGAATACCAAGATACATGGTGTACAGGGCAAGAAAAGGTTTGGTTGCTTTGGCATAATTTTCTCCCAAATAACTCAATGCCAGGGCACCCAATACGGCACCGATGATTGCCGGAATGGCTAGTCGTTTGATCAGCTTTTTATTGACATTTCCCAGTTTATAATGACTGAATCCGCCGGCACCGGTCGTGAATACCTCAGCTGAATGAATGCTGGCACTTATTACCGGAGTTGGCACATTCCATATCAATAATATGGTGGTACATATTACTCCATAACCCATACCCATAGATCCGGCGACCATCTCTGCCAAAAACCCCACGAGCACCATCCAGTAAAACAAGTGGTTGTCTGTATTCAGGATTTTCAGTACAGCATCGAAATGAATAAAAGGGTATGCTAACCAAATGCCTGCTGCGATAACCGCCAATACCAAAAAAACAATCAAATACCGACTCATTTTGCGCCGGCCGATTGCCAAAACATCGTTGGGTAAAATCCCGTCAGGGGTTGTCATTTCTGCAACTTCGTTATCCATGGGTCTTCTGTTAAAAATTATTTTCAATTTAACCAGGATTTTGCGAATCGTTTGTCTGCACCCCTTCATTGTTTGTAAAATAACATGGAGGAAAATGCCGGGATATTTTATTCACTTTAGGGAAGTGCCGGTATGCAACTGCACCCTTCAGCTGTTTAATTTTTTCTGTAAGTATTGAGTTAAAATATATCATACCCAGTCGCGACTATTGATCCTGCAATTACGAATGTACTTATTTACTACTAACTTAGTAGCCTATTAGAAAATAATTTTATTCTACATTTAATCGACTTAATTATTTTGTTTATCGCCCTGTTTTTAGTTGAGATAATACCAACATTTTCATATTACGCTCAAACTAATATTTACTATAAGGCACTGACCAAATGTCATTGGCTTGTATAGATGGCCTATATTGCCCGGGAATTTCTTACTACTTTTAAAGGCGAAAAACATACAGTAACTTTACAACAGGCTGAACCAATTACTCCTCATCACCGTGACTAATTTTTTATTATGATTGCTGTTGTTTTAACCGGTGGACAAAGTACCAGGATGGGCGTTGACAAGGGTTTACTAAAACTACATGCCAATACCTGGGCACAAACTGCAATCGACAAATTAACTACAATGGCCCTTCACGTAGTTTTATCCATTAATAAAGAACAGTTTGAAGCTTATACATCCATTTTTACCACACGGGAAATAATTACTGACAGCGATTCATTGAAAATTAAAGGACCGCTTTGTGGATTAATGAGTGTGCACCTGCAATTTCCACTGGAGGACCTTTTCATCCTTGCCTGCGATATGCCTTTGATGGATATTGAAATACTCAAAGAACTTACACATCATTATCGACTAAATAAGGGAGCCGATGCGTTAGTTTTTTTAAATAATGATGTGCCAGAACCGCTTTGTGCCATATACCGGTCCAGGGGATTGGTTCATATCCTGCAATTATATAACAAAGGCCAACTTACAAGACACAGCATGAAATTTATATTGGATCAAATGGATACCCATAAAATCCCTTTACGGGACGATCAAAAAAAATACTTTCGCAATTTTAATACACGTGCTGCAATAACTGGCTTGTAAGGCGGGTTTGATGTACCGGTCTTTTTATTTTGCAAGTATTATCTTTCTGTTCAAAAAATCGATAAACTTCTCATTAACGCTCCGCACCTTTTTAATTATTTGGTAACCCGCATCATCATCTCCAAATTAATTAAATAAAACAGCAGCTACCGTGCTGTTGCCCATTCCATCATCTGCATTTGCGGTTATCCGATTGTTCTGCACACAAACCGATGATCCGGATACCGGCTCCTTTTAACGCCTGGTTAAAGGGTTTTACTTTCCTGGTATAGCAACAGGCTTTCCTGTTGTAGACAGATTCGTAAAAACCATGGATACCTTTATTCGGAATATATTCTTTCACATCAGCAGCCCCGGGAAAATAAACCTGTACCGTGCATTTATATCGGGCTGTCATTTTCTCCAGCAATGCACAGGTTTCATTAAACATCCTGCCGGTATACAAAGTAAAAAGCTTTATTGCCAGGCCATTTTTAAAAATGGAATCAGTGATCAACTGGTCTTCCTGCCCCGGCGATGAAGAAAAAACACTTATCCGGGAAAAAGGGATGCCGCAATAGCCTGGCTATCCTTTCATGATCCATCTTCTATTTGCATTGTTATTTCTTTAGTCAACATTCGGCTGCGGAGTATATCGCAAATAGGGTTTCACAACTTTAACTCCCTTCGGAAATTTTTTGATGGCATCTTCTGTAGACACAGCCGGCACAACGATCACATCTTCACCCTGAACCCAGTTGGCAGGTGTGGCCACACTATAGTCTGCTGTTAGTTGCAGCGAATCCACCACCCGTAACACTTCTACAAAATTTCTGCCGGTAGATGCCGGGTAAATGATCATCAGTTTTATCAACTTATCGGGGCCAATGATAAATAAAGATCGTACAGTAGCGGTAACTGATGCATTCGGATGTATCATATCATACAATGTAGCCACAGTTTTATCCTCATCTGCAATGATGGGGAAATCAACATCACAGTGTTGTGTTTCGTTGATATCTTTTACCCAACCCGTATGTTTATCAAGCGGGTCAACACTTACTGCCAGCACTTTTACACTCCGCTTTGCAAATTCATGCGATAATAAGGCTGTTTTCCCCAATTCTGTAGTACAAACAGGCGTATAATCCGCTGGATGGGAAAACAAAATTCCCCAACCATCACCTATATATTCGTAAAAATTGATTTCCCCGGCCGTGGTTTGTGCTGTAAAATCGGGAGCAGTATCTCCAAGACGTAGTGCCATAATTATTTATTTATAGCAAAAAACTAGAAAAATTCATTTACCATACCAAATAAGTAGACTTATAATTTTTTTATAAAACGAAGATCAAACCAATAGATCTTTGAGCGTTCGGTTTTCGAGAATTTCAAGTGTAGCATCTCTCACCTCAATCATTATATCATGCAAACCGCATTGTTTTTCATCACAGTTTTTACACCTTTCATAAAAATAAAGGCTTACGCAGGGAAGCATGGCTATCGGGCCATTTATTAAACGTACGATTGTAGCCATTTTCACCTTTGCAGGATCTTTCTTCAAAAAATAGCCTCCGCCCTTTCCTTTTTTACTTTCCAGGATATCCGCCTTTTTCAATTCGAGGAGAATATTTTCTAAAAATTTTAACGGGATTTTTTTTTGCTTCGCAATTTCAGATATGAGCACTGGCCCCTGGTTAAATCTTTCGGCCAGGTAGGTCAATGCTTTAAAAGCATATTGTGATTTTTTTGAAAGCATAAGCTACAATTAATTCATTGGATGACTATTTTATAATTGATCGAGGAGTTCTTCTTTAACATAGCTGATACGCCACAATATTTATCCAGCGAAAGATCAATTGCTTTTTTTACCTTCTCCTCATTTGCTGCATCTGTTTTTAAAGAATACGTAACCATAATTTCTGTAAACACTCTGGGATGTTCATCCGTTTGCGCTGCTTCCGCTTCAATAATAAGATCAGAAAACTGAACTTTCATTTTCTCCAAAATATCCACTACATCTATGCCAGAGCAACACGCAAGTCCCGAAAGCAGCAAGGCCTTAGGACTAAAGCCATTTTCTCTGCTTCCGTCCAGTTTGATCTTGTTATGCATCATGGAACTTTCAAATTCATGGCGGGTTTTCCAGGTCGTTACTGTTTTCATTTTAATTTATGTTTTGTTCTGAAAAATACGCTCTATATAAAATCATTGTCATTCAAAATTATCCATTCTTTTGGACAATAGTATCATTCACCTTTTTACCACGCTGCTCCTTCTCCTGATAAAACTAAAAAACAGTAAACGGTCCGACATATTTTCTGGCAGTCAGATCCGTGAATTATCAGGCCCCGTTTGTAGCATAGTTATTGATCTATGCACATTCATTTTGCTGCATTATCTTTAACAGCCAAATAGATCTGTAAAACCAGCAAACAACTAAACCAACATGCATGAGTTTTGATGATAAATGGTATTATATAAACAACGTAGATGAAATCGACTCACCAGCCTTATTGGTTTATCCCGAAAGGGTGAAAGCCAATATCCAAACAGCAGTACAAATGATTGGTGATGTAAACAGGCTTCGTCCGCATATTAAAACACATAAGTGCTCCCAAATTGTAAAACTAATGATGGAGGCTGGGATTCACAAATTCAAGTGTGCAACTATTGCAGAGGCAGAAATGCTTGGTATCACCAAAGCAAAAGATGTGTTACTGGCTTATCAACCCCTGGGGCCAAAGTTGAAACGGTTCATCGAACTAATAAAAAAATATCCCGGAACCAGGTTTTCATCTCTTGTTGATAACATGCATTCGGCTGTTGAACAATCCAAATCATTTATGGAGGCCGGATTAAGAGTATCGGTTTACCTGGATCTAAATGTTGGCATGAACAGAACAGGCATTCGAATTGGAAATGAAGCTATTAAGCTATACGATTTTTGTTCAAGAGCAACTGGAATTGACATAAAAGGAGTCCATGTTTACGATGGTCATATTCGTGAAGCAGATTATTCAGAAAAGAAAAATAAATGCGATGCCGCTTTCTCCGAAGTTGAAGAACTGGTTAAACAGGTCATACGTATGGGATTATCCCGACCCATTATTATCGCTGGTGGTTCGCCAACTTTTTCTGTTCATTGTAAAAGAAATGAAGTAGAATGCAGTCCGGGTACATTTATTTACTGGGATAAAGGTTATGCTGATATATGTCCTGAGCAGGCATTTATACCGGCTGCAGTATTATTAACGCGGGTAATTTCACTGCCTGCTGAAGGAAAAATATGTACCGATCTTGGACATAAATCGGTTGCGGCCGAAAATAAAATAACGAAGAGGGTATTCTTCCCTGATTTTGATTCGTTAATTGCGGTAGGACAAAGTGAGGAGCATTTGGTTTTGGAAAACAATACAACAACAACCCATCGTTTTAAACCCGGTGATGTATTATATGTGATCCCATATCATATTTGCCCGAGTGTTGCATTGTACGACAGCGTTAAGGTTATAGAAAATGCGAAGTACATTGCCGAATGGAAAAATACAGCAAGAGATAGAAAAATCACCATTTAATGTACAGATGAATTCATTAAGAACTAAAGACAGTTACCAAAAACAGGTTTACGACTTTATTAAAGATATGTATGTAGTTTGCCCTTCCTGTAACAGCAAGGCAATAATTTTAATTCCTGAATCGGGTTATATACATAAAAAAGCAGTAAAACTAACCTGTTCTGCATGTGGATATAATAAGCGGTATGATGAAAAACCGGATGAAATTTTACATGCTTCAAAAAACAAAATAATTACCGGGAAATATGTTATTATCGGTGGGGCCATCGACCCCTATTTTCATATACCGCTTTGGCTTACCATAGTCTGCTGCGATAATATTTTATGGGCATATAATGATGAGCATCTTACCTTTCTGCAAGCACATGTAGAAGCAAAACTCAGAGAAAGGAATATTTTGGATATGAAAAACAAAAGTTTAGGCAGCAGGCTACCCAAATGGATGACTTCTAAAAAGAACAGGGAAGCAGTTCTTAAAGCGATTACGCTGCTGAAACAGAAATAAGCCCGTTCCCTTTTGGACCACCAGACCATGTCCTAAATCCTGCTCTCTTTTTCGTAGATTTGCCATCCTATAATTATCAGGAACATAGCATATGGAATTGACTAAGAATTTTGAACCCGCTGCAGTGGAGAGCAAATGGTATAAACACTGGCTAAGCCAGCGTTATTTTAACAGTAAGCCCGATAGCCGCCCCCCATTTACAGTTGTAATACCGCCACCTAATGTTACCGGTGTATTGCATATGGGACATACACTTAATGAAACCGTACAGGATATATTGGTGCGTAAGGCACGCATGAGTGGCTTTAATGCCTGCTGGGTGCCAGGCAGCGACCATGCTTCTATTGCAACGGAAGCCAAAGTGGTGGGTATGCTAAAAGAAAAAGGAATTGATAAGAACAGTTTAACCAGGGAAGAATTTTTGAAATATGCTTTTGAGTGGAAAGATAAATATGGCGGTATCATCTATCACCAGATCGAACGATTGGGATGTAGTGTGGATTGGGACAGAACGACCTTTACCATGGATGACCATTATTACAAAGCAGTTATCAAAGTTTTTATTGACCTCTACAACAAAGGATTGATCTATCGGGGCGCAAGAATGATCAACTGGGATTCATCTGCTAAAACAGCATTGAGTGATGAGGAAGTGGAGTACAAAGATCTTATTGGTAAATTATACCATCTCCAATACAAATTAGATACAGACAAAGAAACATACATCCGCATTGCAACACAGCGGCCTGAAACCATTATGGGTGATACCGCTATTTGTGTTAACCCCCATGATGAACGCTATGCGCATTTGAAAGGTGTTTATGCTTTTGTACCATTGATCAATCGCCGTATTCCTATTATTTTTGATGAATATGTTGATTTGGAATTTGGAACGGGCGCTTTAAAAGTAACACCGGCACATGACATCAACGATTATAATTTAGGTTTAAAACATAATCTCGAAGTAGTTGATACCATCAACGAAGACGGTACCATGAGTGATGCTGCACAAATTTATGTGGGCGAAGACCGCTTTGTTGCCCGAAAGAAGATCATTAAAGAACTGGAAGAAAAAGGATTCCTAACCAAAGAGGAAGCATACAGCACCAGGTTGGGTTACAGTCAGAGAACCGGCGTTGTTGTAGAACCGCGGATAAGTACACAGTGGTTTGTAAAGATGAAGGAGTTAGCCAAGCCTGCATTAAAAGCTGTGGTGGATGGCGATATTAAAATTCATCCTGGTGATAAGTTTTTAGCCACTTACAAATACTGGTTAGAAAATGTAAAAGACTGGTGTATCAGCCGCCAGCTTTGGTGGGGACAACAAATACCTGCATGGTATGATGCCGATGGAAAGATGGTGGTTGCAGAAACACTGGAAGAAGCAAAAGAAATATTCCATAATCAATATTCAATATTAAATCCCACACTTACCCAGGATGCCGATGTTTTAGATACCTGGTTCTCCTCCTGGTTATGGCCAACACAGGTTTTTAAAGGTATTACAAAGCCGGGTAATCAAGAAGTAAAATATTATTACCCCGGTTCTGTGTTGGTAACCGGGCAAGATATTATTTTCTTTTGGGTGGCACGTATGGTAATGGCTGGTATGGAATATGAAAAGCAGGTACCTTTTAAGGATGTTTATTTTACGGGCATGGTAAGAGATAAGTTGGGCAGAAAGATGAGTAAGCAATTAGGCAACAGTCCCGATTTGTTGGTGCTGATTGATAAGTATGGCGCTGATGCAGTTCGCTTTGGTATTATGGTATCGTCGCCCGCCGGAAATGATCTGATGTTTGATGAGAACAGTTTGGAGCAGGGCAGAAATTTTAATAATAAGATATGGAATGCGTTAAAGCTTTTGAAAATGTGGGAAGCGAGGCAGTTGGGAGATGGGAGTCGGGAGTCGGGAGACGGGAGTCGGGAATCGGGAGATGGGAGTTGGGAGTCGGGAGATGGGAGTTGGGAGACGGGAGTTGGTTCCACCGGGCACAACTCACAACTCACCAGTCACGACTTTGCAATTCACTGGTTTCAAAATCGCTTATATAAAGTGAAGTCCGAAGTAGATGAGTTAATGAAACAATTCCGCTTGAGCGAAGCGCTAAAAACCATTTACTCTTTGATCTGGGATGATTTCTGTAGCTGGTATTTAGAGTGGATAAAGCCAGGCTTTGAGCAGCCGGTTGATGCAAACACCTACAGCAAGACGATAAATTATTTTGAAGAGTTGATGCAATTACTGCACCCGTATATGCCATTTGTAACTGAAGAAATTTATCATCTGCTTAAGGAACAGCGTGATGATCTATGTGTAAAACAATTTTCGGCGGTGAAAGAAGCCGATGAGCATATTTTGTCTCATGGCGAATTATTGAAACAGGTTATCACTGCCATTCGTGATGGCAGACATAAAAACCAGCTTAAACCCAAAGAGATCATAAAACTCTTTATCGAAACCGATAATAAAGAAAATTATACCTCTATTGAAAGTATTTTAAACAAACAGGTGAATGCAGATGGGATTTCATTTACAAATAAAGCCATCGCCAATACCATCGTTGTGGCAGTAGAAAATGATAAGTTTTATTTACAAACAGATAAAGAACTGGATACCTTAACTTTAAAGGAAGATTTGCTGAAAGACCTGGAACACCAAAAAGGTTTTCTTGCTTCGGTTGAAAAAAAATTGGGCAATGCACGTTTTGTACAAAATGCCAGGCCTGAAGTAATAGCGCTCGAACAAAAGAAGAAAGCTGATGCCGAAGACAGAATAAAGACGATTGAGGAAAGTTTGTCAACGATCAGTTAAAACAGCTACCGGATACTATATTGTACGTAATTTCGTTTCAATAATGATACACAAACTATGGTAACTGTTGTAAAAATATTCATCGCTGTTGTTTTATCAATCCATGTTACCATGGTGTTGGGTCAAAAACCCAAACCGGCAACTGGTAAGCCACCTGCATTCCAAAAATTTACGCCGCCAAAGTTAACCACCAGGCTGGGTATCAGAACCGATACCGCATCGGTTTATATTGAAGAAGCTGTTCAATTGGTTAAATTACCACTCAAAATCACCGACGATAAAAATAGCATCTACACCATTTCTTCGTACCAGTTTATGTACAAAAGAATGGCCGTTACCGAAGATGAAGCATCAGGTAAGGTAACAGCCATCACCAGTAATGTTTCGGATCTATTCAGGGAAACTCCATTGCCCGTTCTATGGACTAAAATTTTAATTGAGCAAATGCGTGCAGGTGAGGAATTATATTTTTTCGATATTGTTGCCAAAGATGCACAGGGCAGGTTAATGTTTGCACCGGTGCTGAAGATAAAAATCAAAAGATAAACATGATATTGGTAAGTAACGCTGGTGAAGAATCAATTTCCACGATTCAACATATAGCCGAAATCACCTGGAAAGCCGCTTACACTTCCATCCTCTCCCCCAACCAGATGAAATATATGCTGGACCTGTTTTACAGTGAAAGCTCCCTGCAAAAACAGATAAAGGACGGGCACCGGTTTATTGTTGCCAAAGAATTTGAGACCGTTATTGGCTTTGCATCTTACTCGTTAAAATCATCCGAAGAATCGAAGGTTTACCGGCTACACAAAATTTATATCAACCCCGGTCAACAGGGAAAAGGTGCAGGCAAAATTTTGATCGATTTTATTATCCAGGATATCAAACCCCATAACGCAACAGGTTTGGAATTAAACGTAAACCGGCAAAACAAAGCGCTGCATTTTTATCAAAGGCGCGGCTTCAGGATCGTGAAAGAAGAAGATTTTGATATTGGAGAAGGATACTTTATGAACGACTATGTGATGATTTTAGATTTATGATTGTAGATCTTACCTCATTGTCCAATGCCTTTTGGGCATTGCCCATTGCTAGTAAACCAACTGGTGCGTTTCCTTAATTATCCCCATTACAAAAACACTCTGCACATTTCCCATATTTTCCTGCTGACTTAATTTGTTTACATGAAAATCATAATAACTATTCATATCCTTACAAATAACTTTCAACATAAAATCAAATTCACCACTAATGCTGTAGCATTCAATTACTTCGTGTAACTCGTTTATGTTCTTAATAAAATTGGCGCCGGCCGTCTTGCTGTGCTCTTTTAGTGAAACATAACAGATCACCATCAGGTTCAGATCAACTTTATGCTGATCTACCAGGGTAACATATTGTTTTATCACACCGCTTTCTTCCATCCGTTTTATACGCTCGTGAACGGGTGTGGTACTCAGGTGAATTTTTTCTGAGATTTCTTTAACCGTTACTCTGGCATTTTCCTGCAACAGTTTGAGAATTGCCATGTCTTTTGTATCTAATGATAAGGCCTGTACAGGCGATTGTTCTTTTTTTGTTGCTTTTGCCATGACAAACTTGGTATTTATCCTGCAATATATACATTATCAGATTTATCTCCTAAACTTTAGTGTCTATACAGAATATTATCCTGATGTTATGTATATTTGCATTCTAAAAACAATTTAATATGTCAACAATAACTAAAAATGCCATCGATTTTACACTTGCCAACAAGGTAAAAGATATGAGCCTGGCCGAATGGGGCCGTAAAGAAATTATGTTAGCCGAAGCAGAAATGCCGGGTTTAATGTCTATCCGTGAAGAATACGGACCATCACAACCGTTGAAAGGTGCAAGAATTGCAGGTTGCCTGCACATGACCATACAAACAGCCGTTTTAATTGAAACCCTGACTGCTTTGGGTGCAGAAGTTAAATGGAGCTCATGTAATATTTTCAGTACACAAGACCAGGCTGCTGCTGCAATTGCTGCTACAGGTGTTGGTGTTTTTGCCTGGAAAGCTCAAACGCAGGAAGAATCTGATTGGTGTATTGAGCAAACTTTATTCTTTGGTGGCGCCGATCGTCCATTAAATATGATTTTGGATGATGGTGGAGATTTAACAAACATGGTATTTGATAAATATCCTGAGTTAATTCAGCATGTAAAAGGATTGAGCGAAGAAACTACTACCGGTGTTCACCGTTTATACGAGCGCATGGAAAATGGTACTTTACCTGTCCCTGCAATCAACATCAACGATTCTGTTACCAAATCTAAATTTGATAACAAGTATGGTTGTAAAGAAAGTCTGGTTGATGCTATCCGTCGTGCTACTGATGTAATGATGGCTGGTAAAGTTGCTGTTGTGGGTAGTTATGGTGATGTAGGTAAAGGTTCTGCTGCTTCATTAAAAGGTGCTGGCTGCAGGGTTATCATTACCGAAATTGATCCTATCTGTGCTTTACAGGCAGCTATGGACGGTTTTGAAGTGAAGCCAATGATTGAAGCAGTTAAAGAAGCTGATATTATTGTTACAGCATCAGGTTGTCGTGATCTGATCACAGAAAAACATTTCCGTGTGATGAAAGATAAGGCGATCGTTTGTAATATCGGTCACTTTGATATTGAGATTGATATGGCCTGGTTAAATGAAAATTATGGCAATACCAAAAACACCATCAAGCCACAGGTTGATCTATACACCATCGAAGGTAAAGACGTAATCGTTTTAGCTGAAGGACGTTTGGTTAACTTAGGTTGTGCAACCGGCCACCCTTCATTTGTTATGAGTGCATCGTTTACCAACCAGGTATTGGCCCAGCTTGAAATTTGGCAAAACACCGATAAATACGAAAACAAAGTTTACGTTTTACCAAAATTCCTGGATGAGAAAGTTGCCCGTTTACACCTTGCTAAAATTGGTGTGGTGTTAGATGTGTTAACTACTGATCAAAGCACTTACTTAGGGCTTCCAAAAGAAGGTCCGTTTAAGACAGATGCTTACAGGTATTAATAAATAATTTCGATTATAATAAAACCCCATCCATTTTAAACCGGATGGGGTTTTTACTAACTGGTTTTCATCATGTTGTTATTTTACCAGGCCCTTAACGGCTTCCATTATAGGATGCATGTCAACATACTGTGTAAATTGATCAATCTTACCGGCATCGTTATAATGCTGTGCATTATGTGCCCAAAACTTAATGGCTTTGCCGTTTTTATACTTTACATCAACCTTATACCAGCTAAGCATCCATTTACCAGCGGAAGTTTCGCCTCCGTTAGGACTTGCATTAGCCATCAGCGGAAGAAAAATATGGCTGGAAAATTTGATGTTGTCAATGATGTTAAATCTGGTGGTATACCAGTCTTTAACAGCCTTTTTACCAACAAGGCTATCACCACCTGACCTCCTGAACATAACATCATCAGCCAGGTTTGCAGTATAGCCATCTATATCTTTGTTTTCAAAAGCAGTAAAGGTAGCTTTTACCGTGTTAACGAGGTTACTGTCCATAATAAGCTCAACCGGAGCAGCAGGTTTGTCGGATTTAACTTCGGCAGCACCCGTTTCGTCTTTTTTTTCTTCCGTATTGCAGGCAAACAAAAAAGCTGCCATAAAAATTACAGAAAAGATTTTTTTCATACGTGTTTAGTTTTGAAGTGAGTGAATAAAAAAATTTTGAAAGCACCGGAGGAATTTTCAGCAGGAGAAAGAATTATGAACAAAATAATCATTTAATTGAGAAATTCAAATTATAATATATCTTTTTTCAATTTTTTCGCCGTTGTTGGTGTTCGTACGTTTGCTAAAATAGCGTTGGCAACAAGCAACAATCAGCAAAGCTCCTGCATAAATTTTTTTGCCTTGTCTCCTGGCAAGCGGCGAGGCAGGCGAAAAGCTGCTGACATTCAAAAAAATCAGAAGACAATAAACGCTCCCCTGTTACATCGGGACATGCGCTTGCATTCCAGTCTCTGTCCCCACCGGCACAAGTCTTCCGATAGGATGACTTGATGCCGATTAAACTTGCCCCGATTGTATCAGGGAATTTGAAAAACAAATGTTGAATAATTTTCTTTCGATGCTCTGAGTCCTTTTGCCTTTGTTGGCGTTGTTTATTTCATACTCCCACTCCTTAAACCTCATAAAATATAAAACACGAGCGCCTGCGTTGTGCCTCTCTGCCAACTCCCGAAGCCCAATGACATTAAATTAAGTCTCAGCGAGGCGATATTTTGGTAGTGGTAGAATATTAAGGTCTGTAAAAGCCACATCGTGGCGACATTTTATTGAAGCCACCAATAAAAAAGTGTCGCCCCTTTGGGGCTTGGCTCACAATTTATTTTATTTACTACCAAAGTGTCGCCACGCTGTGGCTTTTAACAATATCAAATTCTTAACTTAACGACATCTCCCGAAGCCCGGCAAACAAATGCCGCAACACAACAGAAACACCGGCAGCAAAATGGTTAAACCTTCGGCTGTTGGCCATCCGCAGGACTCCGTGAGGAGGTGCAACAGCGGCGTTGCAAAAAATAATGTTTTAAAGTACAGGAGATACGTGCATTTATTTGTACTTTTTGCCGTTGCTGGTGTTTGTGCATTTGCTAAAGTAGCGTTGGCAAACACCAACAACCAGCATAGCTCCTGCATAAAAATATTTTGCCTCCGTAGTTATTCCAAATTCATCCACAAGCTAATGCCTACCCTCGTGAGCTGCCCCCTTGTCTCCTGACAAGCGGCATTGGAAAAAATTAATGCTTTAAAGTAAAGGAGATACGTGCATTTATATGTAATTTACCATACCACCTGGCAGGTTCATCTAAATCCTGGCGGCAGTAAAAAATCTTTTTATCATTTAAATAAAACAATAGAGTATGAAAAAGTATTTTTTTGTAATTGCGTTTTCAATTTCTACACTTTCTATCTATGCACAGGATAACTCCAAAATTGAATCTGAAATACGAACCCTTGAACAAACCGGGGCTAAAGCAATTTTACATGGAGATATAAACACACTAAGGCAACTTTGGGCACCAGAGTTTTTGGTTAACACTCCAAGAAATGAAATAACAGAAACCCGTGATTCTATTTTACTGATTCAAAAAGCCGGCAAAATTGATTACAGTACTTATGAAAAAGTTATTGAAAGAATACAATTTCAGGAGAACCTTGTAATTACAATGGGGCATGAAACTATTGTATCAAAAAACGATATCCCCGCAGCAAAAGCAGGTCAAATTTATAAAAGACGTTTCACAAATATCTGGATGAAGAAAAATGGAAAATGGCAACAAATAGCAAGGCATGCTTCAATAATTTGTCAATAAAGAAAAAATGATTTTGCTTTTTCCTTCGTAACTTATGCCCCATATGTGGCAGGATATAATCAATCATTTTCAAACACTGGAAAAACATCCGTTGGAAAGGATGGCTATTTTAGTTGGCGTCCTGTTGATCTTTTGGATACTTGAAGGTGCGATTCCATTACTGTCTTTGCATTACAAAAAAAATAAACTGCGACATGCGGCGGTTAATCTTGGCTTTACAATTATTCATCTTGTTATACATACCTTACTGGCTATTTTGATTGTGTTATTGTCAGATTGGTGTCTAAATCAATCATTCGGAATAATTTACTGGCTGCATGCCAATATCCTGCTCACCGTTGTTATTGGTACACTGGCATTGGACTTCAGCAGCTGGCTGGTGCACCTGGTGATGCATAAAAGCAAATTACTCTGGAGGTTTCATCTTATTCATCACAGCAATACCCCACCGGCGCAAGTCTTTCGATAGGATGACTTGATGCCGATTAAACTTACCCCGATTGTATCGGGGAATTTGAAAAACAAATGTTGAATAATTTTCTTTCGATGCTCTGAGTCCTTTTGCCTTTGTTGGTGTTGTTTATTTCATACTCCCACTCCTTAAACCTCATAAAATATAAAACACGAGCGCCTGCGTTGTGCCTCCCTGCCAACTCCCGAAGCCAATGTCATTAAATTAAGCCTCAGCGAGGCGATATTTTGGTAGTGGTAGAATCTTAAGGTCTGTAAAAGCCACATCGTGGCGACATTTTATCGAAGCCACCAATAAAAAAGTGTCGCCCCTTTGGGGCTTGGCTCACAATTTATTTTTATTTACTACCAAAGTGTTGCCACGCTGTGGCTTTTAACAATATCAAATCCTTAACTTAACGACATCGCCCGAAGCCCGGCAAACAAATGCCGCAACCCAACAGAAACACCGGCAGCAAAATGGTTAACCCTTCGGCTGTTGGCCATCCGCAGGACTCCGTGAGGAGGTGCAACAGCGGCGTTGCAAAAAATAATGTTTTAAAGTACAGGAGATACGTGCATTTATTTGTATTTTTTGCCGTTGTTGGTGTTTGTGCTTTAGTTAAAGTAGCGTTGGCAATCACCAACAACCAGCTTAATAGCAGCATAAAATTTTTAATGAAATAAAATTGTGCTATATTGTTTTAGAAGTCTAGACCAAAGCCGTGGGACGAAATTAAATTGACACATTACCATATTTTCGTTAACGGATACAATTGTTTACAAATGCTTTTAATTAAATCTCATTTTTTTTCTGACCGTTTCATAAAATAAAATATCAATGAAAAATATTGTACCGATATTATTGGGGTTATTTTTATTTTTCACATTTGCTTTTTCACAAGCTAACCGGCTGGGTAATGATTATAAACTTATTATTGGTGAACAGTTGGAGTTAAGGCGATTTGACTCAATAGTTGTATTAGAAAACACTTCTGAAACTTCGGCGAATGTAAGTTTTGCTGATTTAGACGGTGACAATGACCTTGATATTGTACTTGCAAAAGGCAGGCATTGGCCGCTGTATAATAAAATTTTATTCAATAACGGAAAGGGCGAATTTACCAATGTTGTAGAATTAGGTACAAAACCCGATAAGACATATTCAACGGTATTATCGGATTTAGATAATGACGGAGATTTTGATATTGTAGTTAGTAACGATAATCCAGATGAGAAGAAGATTTACTTTAATAATGGAAAAGGTATTTTTAGTTTATCTCAAACCTGGGGTGAACCGAATTGGAATACCAGAAACG
>JANNSN010000026.1:0-22179 GCA_031402615.1 Chitinophagaceae bacterium | reverse complement strand
CTGCCGGCAGGCAGGTCAGCGATTCTCTTTTTCCAATATCTCAAACTCCCTGCTTACACTGATTCCATTTTCATCAACCAGTGTAAGAATATGTTTTCCCGGAGATGGATTTAATCCCAGCTGGTGAAAATTTTGCGTAGTGCCAACAAATTCATCATCAATACTCCAGAAAATTTTTGCACCGGCCCGTCGATGTGCTGCGGTAAAAACTGTTTTTCCTCTTTCGCCATTAATCTCCAGCGGTACATAAATTTTAGCTTCGGGCTGGGGGTAAATTATCTCAATTAATTTTCCGGTTTCAGAAAATGTACAACCCGGTTTAAATAGAGGTAAAACTTTGTAATCAATATTTTTTTGTTTGTAATAAAATTCCATAGCAGGCGATAAAATAAACCAGCTTTTATGTTGCATGGCCGATGGTGTTTCACATTGCTCCGTTACTCTAAAATTTCCTGTTGCATCAAGATGAATTATTTTATGATAGTTGCAAAGCGCAACTTTAATTGCATTGGGCGGCATAAATAATGTATCCACATTGGGGCAATCAATATTTGCACGGTAACCACTTTGGCGGCACACAGGCACATAGGCAAAATTGTATTTTGGCTTTTCAAACCATTTGCTGTTTGGCAATATTCTAAAAATATCAAAGAGAATGGGAGCAGCGGTTTGTATGCCAACCAATCCCGGTCTTCCTTCGCCATCGGTGTTGCCAACCCAAACCGCCACCACATTTTTTGGTGTTAAACCAATTGCCCAGCCATCTCTAAAACCAAAGCTGGTACCGGTTTTCCAGGCAATTTTTTGGGAAGATGAAAACTGCTGCCACAGGCCTTCTTCGCCCGGCCGCATGACATCCTGCATGGCTTCAAAGGCAAACCAGATGGAAGTAGCATCGAGCGGGATGTTGTCAGATGTACGATGTACGATCTTTGCCTGCCCTATTTTTGCAACATAGTTAGGTGGATGAAAATCTGTGACTTCCATTTTACCATTATTTTTTGTTTGGTGATTCAGGGTACGTGCCATGGATGCATACAGCCCTGCCAGATCCCACATGGTTACTTCACAACCACCGAGGATCAAACTTAAACCATAAAAATCTGCAGGATTGTTTAATGAGGTAATACCGCACTGTTGCAGTGTTTCATAAAATCGCTGGTATTTATATTGTTGCAGCATTTTTACTGCCGGAACATTTAAGCTCCTGGACAAAGCCCTGTTGGCCGGAACGGCACCATCATAATCCAGGTCAAAATTCTTTGGCGAATAACTTCCGATCTGTGTGGGTATGTCTGGTATGATGGAATTGGGTAAGATCAAACCATCGCTCAACATAGCGGCATATAAAATTGGCTTTAATGCGCTGCCCGGGCTGCGTGGTGCATCAATTACATCAACATCAGCTTCCATTTCCCTGTTGCCGGCATCTGTAATATTTCCAACATAGGCCAGGGTATTCCCGGTTTCAACGTCCAGTACCAGTGCACAGGCATTGTTGATGCCATTGCCTTTTAAAACGGACTGGTGTTGCTGAACAATTTTAGAAATATTTTTTTGCAGTTCACCATCTATGGTCGTTTTGATCTTTGTTTCCTTTTTCCAGGTTTTATTGTTTTGTTTAAAACGTTGTAATAAATGCGGTGCGTGTTGGGGAAGCCGTAAGGGTTCATCAGGCAATGGTTCCAGTTTGGCCAATTGGGCACCGGCTTTATCAATTTTACCCAGCGCCATTAAATTGTCCAGCAGGTTATTTCTCTTTCTCAATAATACATTTCTGTTACGGCCCGGATGAACCAGGGCAGGCGCATTTGGCAAAACAGCAAGTGCTGCCATTTCACCCCAACTGAGTTTATCTGCACTTCGGCTAAAGTAACGCCAGGATGCGGCATCCAGGCCAACAATATTGCTTCCGAAAGGCGCATTGCTCGCATACAGCGCAATAATGTTCTTTTTAGCATAAGAAAATTCCAGTCTCACCGCCAGGATGCTTTCTTTTAATTTGTTCCAGATATTCCTGTTGTTATTTTGTTTGGATAACCTGATCACCTGCATGGTAAGGGTGCTGCCGCCCTGCACCACGCCTTTATTTTTTACATTCTTAACAACCGCCCGGCCAATGGCAACCGGGTCAATGCCGGGATGTTTAAAAAAACGACGGTCTTCGAATGTGGTGATGCAGTCAATAAATTTCTGCGGCACATTGTTGTTGTAAGGAAAACGCCATTGGCCATCAGCTGCGATCGTAGCGTTTAATAAATTGCCATCTTTGTCTTCAATAATATAGCAGGTTGGTGCATGAAATAATTTTGATGGAAGGGCAAGCCAGAACCAGGCGAACAGGCCTGCCAGTACAACCAATTTTATTTTTGACCAACGACTGATTGATTTTAATCTGGGGATGATTTTATGGAAGCGTGTATCCAAAATATATTATTAGTGAAATGAAAAAACCGCTGTCGGGGCTTAACGCCGCCGCCAGGGTTTTAAAACCCTGGCGGCGCCTTTAATAGTATTATGGATTCACTACTTCCACCCATTTACCATGCACACCTGCAGTAATACTGTTATCATACATGGCTTCGCAATAGGTGCCCGGTAAAAAAAACCTGCCGAGGTACGATGCATTCAACTGAATATAATAGGTATGGGTTTGGCCGCGGCCTATATTGAAATAGCTGTATACCCTGTCATCACGAATGTCCTGGTAAGCAGATGCCGAAGATTGGTATGCTCCTTCGCCATCAAACATCCGGGCATTTAAAATTTCCCAGCCACTCGGGAATATCTGCGACAATGCCATCTCCGAATAATTACCCCGTTTACCGGGATTAGTAATGACCACTTTCGCAACAAAATCGGTGCCCTGGGTAAGTTTACTGATGTCGACGGCATTACCATTTTGAGAAACATAACTCACATTCATATTGAGTACGGCAGGGTTATTATTTATGTTGATGCTGTCGCCGGTAAGTGGTTGCCCCTGTGTAACCAATCGTACATATAAAGTATTGCTGCCCTTGTTTGTGATCAGCACCTGGCTGGTGCCTTTTGAAAACAGGATGGGTATCTGCCTGGTATAAGATGCCGAGTTGATATCAACAGATTTGCCATTAACAGAACCGCTTGCAATTATTTTTGCACCGGAAGGATTTTTGCCGCAGTACTTTGCAATGGCTATCAGCGCATAGGCAGTTGTTTGGGTACTGTACCAGTTATCCTGCGATAATCTGGCTGCAATGGTTGGTAATAATGCAGCCGCTTTTTCTTTTCTACCCAGTATGGTTAAGGTTTCAAAAACCATGGACTGGTCTCTCAATGCCGAACCAAAAGTATTCCCGGGTTCAACCCTTTCTTCAAAACTTGTTGCGAGTCCGCTAACCAGGTCCAAAGCGGTATTATCCTGCCCGGTGAGTTTATAGGCCGCCGCCAACCGCCATTTGGCTTCGGTTGATAGATATTTAAATTCCTTCAGCCGGTTCATGGCGCCCGGTTCCGCAGCTTTTGCGAGTGCTAAAGTATACAGGCGATAGGCCTGTGTAAGATCTCCACCATAAAAATTGCTGGTAGACGGTACCCAGGTGTTTGCTTTTCCCCGTTGATAGTTTTTCCATTGCAGCAGCATATCATCACTGACCAGGTAACCCATGTTTTGGGCTTCAATCAAAAAATGACCGGCATAGTTTGTTCCCCATTCATCGCTTTGGTTTGCACCCGGCCAGTATCCAAATCCTCCTTCGGGGCGCTGAAAGTTTTGCAGCCTGGAGATACCGGTCTTTATATTTCTGTCTACCTGTGCTTTTTTATTTTCGTCCAAATCTGTTAATTGGTTCAATACCAACTGTGGAAATACAGCAGAGGTTATTTGCTCAATACAACCATGCGGATATTGGATCAAATAATTTAAACGTTTCTGGAGATTCATGGAAGGCACACTTGAAATTTCCAAAACAGCGGTACTGGTTGCTGTAACACCAATAGGAGTGGCTGTTGTATTCCATTGCTGCCCGGCGGTTAAGGTTATTTCAGCAACTTGTGTAACAGGCGGATTTGGATTACGGATATCCAGCTCCACTTCATAATCTGCTTTTTCCTTACCGGCATTGGCCAGCAATTTCACCCGCCCAACACCGATATAGGGTTTCACCCGCACATCAAAATAGACCATCTCTTCTCCGGGTTTAGAAAAACTGAGGGTTTGCGTATTGCTGCCAACTACTTCCAGGTAGGGGTTTGATTGCAAAGAGATGGTTACCTTTTTTATATTATTCTCCATGGCAAAAACGGTTACCGGCAATTTGATGGTTTCACCCGGTCCCAGCACCCGTGGCATAGTTGCCAGCATCATCAGTGGTTTTTTAACGGCAACCGTTTTTTCTGCTGCGCCATAACTGCTGCCATGCGCTGCAATGACCATGGCCCTTACGGAGCCGATGTATGATGGTAGTGTGAAACTTTGTTTTTGCGTTTGATTGCGGTTTAAATGAAATGGCCCCAGGTATTTAACCACCGGTTTAAAGCGGTTGGCTGTTTTTTGTTTACCCGGTCCCGCTTCATTGTCGCCGCCGATGGTTAAGATCCTTTCCAGGTCTCCACCCCAGGCGCCGATCACATAATCAAACAAATCAAAAGTTTTTACGCCCAGTGCTTCCCTGGCATAAAAAGCATCATGCGGATCCGGTGTTTTAAACCTGGTAAGATCCAGCAGTCCTTCATCAACGATCGCCACGCAGTAAGTCATTTCTTTTCCGTTCTGCTCACTTACGGTAAAAGAAACAGGTTGTTCGGGGCGTATGCTGCCCGCAATATTGAGCACCGGTTTCAGCACCGTATTTTTATCTTCCACAAATATGGGGATAGAACCGTACATTCTAATGGGCAGGTCGTTGATGGTTTGCGCATGTGGTTGTAACAAACTTACCGTTGCATAAACATTGGGCGCCATGCCTGCTTCGGCTTTAAAGGTTACATCGGTTTGGCCCTGTTTTGTTTCCTGCCAGAATGATTTGATCACTTTTGACCCGTTTTCAATACTCACTAAAACCCGGCCGCCTTTACTGCCCGGTATTTTTAGGGAGACTTCTTCTCCAACATCGTATTTTTCTTTGTTGGAAGTAAAGGATAACATAGAAGCCGCAGTCTGGTCATCATTGCCGGCCCTGCTTTGCCAATAGGGATCATCAATATATATGGTTGAGCCGGTAGTGTGGCCGCTTTTTAAATCTTTTACCAGGATCAAATATCGTCCCCATTCATTCTCCGAAGTGCCGAAAGTCCAGTTGGCACGGCCATTACTCAGTTTTACTGTTTCTTTCTTCAATAATTTATTGTATTCGTCCTGGGTAAAATTGCTGAGGTTGTCTCCATTATTATCCCACCACCAGCGCCATTGAATTCTATAAAATTGAATTTCCACTTCATTGCTGCCGGTTAATAATATGCCTTTACTGTCTACGTTTACAATTTGTGCGGTATGGGTTTTCCCGGCTAGTAAAAAGTCAAATGGTTTTTGTCCATCAGGCAATTTTATACCTGCATAGCTGGTAAACGGACTGTATGGCATAGAAATATTGTCCATACTGAAACTTCCTCCGGGTTCAAAAACCTTTACCATCATATTGGCACTCAACATGCCGGGTGCGCTTTCATCCATTTCGAAATTTGTTTTTAACGCGGCATTGCCTTCCCCGTCCAGGGTGCCTTCGTAAATGGTTTTGCTCTGTGTTGCATAATTGGATGTTGGATTATCAAACACAAATCCCGCGAATTTTGGAAAAGAAGTTCCCCTGGCATAAAAAGACGCATCAATTTTTGCTTTTAAATTTTTGCCCACTGCGCCAAAGAGCCATTTGGCATTAAGGTTCCCGGTTTCCGTATTGCCTTTGCCAAGTATGGCGTTTTCGCCAAAATCCAGGTCTATCTTCAGGCGGTTAGGCATAACCGTTTCCACCTTAATTCTTTTTTCGAAAACTGCACCACCAACTTTTATTTTTGCCAGCCAGTTACCCGTAGGCGATGCCTCATCGGTATTGGTTTTAAAAAGATAAAACCCGTCCTGCGCATCATTTTGTATGGCATGTTTATACAATTGCCCCTGTGGTGTAAATAAGCTGAATTCAACCGGGTGGTCTTTTGGTAATTTGCCCTGTTTATCTTCTACAATAAAATTCAGGTACATGGTATCGCCGGGACGCCAAACGCCACGTTCGCCAAAAATAAATCCTTTAATACCATTCTTTACTTCTTCACCACTCACATCAAAACGGCTAAGTGCCAGCGAACTTCCATCATCCAGTTTCAGGTAACCTCTTTCATTTCCTTTACGGGCAATTAATAAAAATGGTTTTCTTTTTAAGTCAATTGTTACGAAACCATCGTTACCACTTTTAGCTTGATTGATGATCGTATGTTGGTAATCCGTTACTTCAATTTCAACACCATCCATCGGCTCAGTGGTGAGTATATTACTTACCGCTACCACCAAACTGTTATCGTTGCCACGCTTGGCTGTTAAGCCTATATTGCTGGCCAGGATATTGCGGGTTGCCCAACGGTCTTTATTGTAATAGGATTTGCTGGCAGGATCATCCCGCCTGCTCCAGCTGTAACCAAAAGGATAATACGTATCATACCGGTCCCAGAAAGCATCATCTTCGTCAACACCACTTCTTTCATAATCCGTATAATAATCATCCTGCTCTTCTTCGTCATCTGCTGTTGCTGTTGTATCTGTAGCTGGGTACAGCGAATATTCCGGGCGGAAGCCGATGGTTACTTTATAGATAGCACCCTGTTCGGTTTTTAAATATTTGTCTATGTCTAATGAGAAATGTTGTTTTTTATGCAGGTCCATTGTTTTATCATCATCCAGCCTCAATGTTTTTTGAACGATCGGCTTACCAACCCTTCTCAATTCGTTGTTGCCACCCAGGCTGTTTTCCTGCAAAAACTGGGGAACATTGCTTTCAAAGATCTTGATGATACTGATATCTACTGCGTTTAGGTTAACAGACTCAAATGGTAAAACCAACCTGCCGCTGTTGGGCAAAATATTTCCCTTGCCATGAATTTTTACGGCTGGCATCCTGTTCTCGAAATTGATATTGGCTGCAAAGCCCTTATCCAGGATATCGCCCCAGGCATTTTTTATTCCTGCGTTGATGTTTACCGTGTAGTTACCATCCAGTTTTCCATTACCAAACACTTTTACTTCACTGCCGCTGATGGTAAATGAAATATCCGATTGACCACTGATGCTGACCAGGCCATTCAAATCCTGTCCAACCGCGATCATATCGCTGAATTGTACCGACGCATATTGCTGTGCGTCATTGATGGCAACAACATCAATTACCTTAAAGTCGCCTTCCGCAGGTACAGCGACCGATGTTTCACCTTGAACATCCATGCTTAGCGGCGCACCGTTCCACTTGAGATCAACCTGGCTAACGGATTTTTGCTTTTCAATATTTTCGATGCTGTAGTGATGTGTTTTAGCTGCATCGTTGTGTTGCCAGCTTATTTTTAAAGCTTTATTATTATGAAAAGCGGTCAATAATTTTTCAATTGCATCGCCATCTTCCATATCTGCCGTTTCCAGAGTACCGTTTAATTTCATTTTATTTTTGAGGCCGTTGCTTCTCAAACCGTTATGATCCACTTTAAAAGACGGTTTTACGGTTCTCATACTGAAATTAAAATCAACATACTTGTCCGGAGTTTTGGTTACTTTCCCAAGTTTGAATTTTACTTCGTACAACTGGTCGGGTTTTAACCAGCTATCGGGTTTAAATTCTATGGTTCGGGCATCAAGCCAAAAAGCCTTTCCTTTTACAGATGGGGAGATGCTGAATAAAGGTTCCTCAACGGCCTCGCCAACAGCATGTGTTGTATTGGCATCGTCAGCAAGTTTGATCCTGATGGCGGTGGTTTTGGAAACGGTACCGGTTGTGTAGGCGTCTATGTATTTACTGAAAGCAGGATCTACCTCAATCCATTTGTCTTTTTTACTGCAGGAGAATAAAAAAAGAGTTACCGTTAAGGCTGCAAGAGAGCGTAAAAAAGTTGTACTGAACTTTTGACTGCGGGGGCTTGGGTCCTGTTCCATAATTTTGTAATTGATTGTTGAAGTAAAGTTGAGTTCGATGGATTCATATCCTGGCAACGGCCGGGCATGGGTTTTAATTTGCTGTGTAAATGTTGTAAGAAAATCTGAATTCCGTTATGGCATAGAATTCAATTTTAGTTAAACTATTTATAAAACAAAAAAATATATTTAATTGATCTTCGTTACTACAACGTTATAGGTTCCGTTAGTCAGGGAAGAGGTAGTTTCCTGTGTGTACCCGTTAGCAGATGTTTCAATGATTGTCACCCGTATTTCCATGTTGGATGGAAAGTCGATCTTGTTTTCGTTCCTAATCACTTTATCCAGCCTGAGTGTGTATGAACAGTTGTCTTGCCACGAAATCCGGAACCGGACAACTGCTTTTAAAGCTTCGCTTGATTCGGTCTGGTAACCACCGCGCCTGTCTGCAATGGTAACTACACCGGCTCTTGCATCTGCAATACGGAATTTACCATCCCGGAATTTACCGCAATCTAATACCTGGCTATACGCAGCACGCACAGGTAAAATCAAAAAAAAGAATATGGTTATTTTTTTTATCATCGTTTTTATAACACCTGGTTCCTCAACAAGTCTTCAAATACATCGGCTTTTCTGATCAATGATGCTTTACCGTCTTTTACCAGCACCTCGGCCGGTTTCAGGCGTGAATTAAAATTGCTGCTCATTTCAAAACCATAAGCACCTGCATTGTAGAAAACAAGATAGTCGCCTTCCCGAATTTCGTTTATTTTACGGTCAAAAGCAAAAGTATCTGTTTCGCAAATGTTACCAACCACATTATAGATTCTTTCCGCACCGTTTGGGTTGGTAATATTTTCTATATGATGATAAGCATCGTACATCATGGGTCTGATTAGATGATTAAACCCGCTGTTAACGCCGGCAAAAAGAGCGGCGGGGGTTTGTTTAATTACATTGGTTTTGGTAATAAAATAGCCGGCTTCGCTAACTAAATATTTGCCGGGTTCAAACCAGATCTCCAATTCTTTTACTTTCGGGTTTTCAAACTGGTTAAATGCATCAGCGATTTTTTGTCCCAGCAGGTCAACATCCGTTTCATTGTCACCGTGTTGATAGGGAACTTTAAATCCGCTACCCATATCCAGATATTTCAAATTTGGAAAATGCTCAACCGTATTCAACATCACATCCAGCCCCAGTAAAAAAACATGGATGTCCTTTATTTCGCTGCCGGTATGCATGTGAATTCCTTCAACATTTAATTTTGTAGTTTTTACCACCCTTTCAATATGCCGCATCTGGTGAATGGAAATGCCAAACTTGCTATCGATATGCCCTGTTGAAATTTTATAATTTCCACCAGCCATGATATGTGGGTTTAGCCTGATGCAGACCGGGTACGAATTGCCATATTTTGCACCAAACTGTTCTAAAATAGAAATATTATCAATATTGATATTTACGCCCAGTTCTTTTGCCTGAACGATCTCGTCAAAATCAACGCAGTTGGGGGTATACAGAATGTGTTGCGGTTCAAAACCCGCCATCAATCCCAGTTTCACTTCGTAAATGCTTACACAATCCAGCGAAGTGCCTAAACTGCAGAAGTACTTCAACACATTTACATTGGTAAGCGATTTGCAGGCATAAAAAAATCGTGCATTCGAATCTTTGAACGCTTTTTTCAGTTTGTCATATTGCCGGGCAATACATTCTGCATGGTATACATAAAGGGGCGTGCCAAATTCGCCGGCAATGTCAACAAGTTGTTGATGGGTTAATGTGTGCTGCATAAAGCGAAAATAAGAAATGGAACGTTGATTTTGACGATTGTTATGATTTAGCAGATTATTGGGGCATAGCCGTTGTTGGTTATCGAATACCCGGATCAAAAGAAAAATGCAAAAACCCTGTTGGATTTTTGCAGTTTTCGTATTTTAAAAACCAACCGGTTATACCGATTATACCAGTATGTAGTCCAATACCATTTGCTATTACCGAATATATCGGTACAGGCTGGCATAATACCATATAAGATTTCAACGTAGTCCTTTGGACAACTTATTAAATCAAGATGGTATTACATGGCATCATCGGCAGTTGGACCGTATAAGCCAGGCACTTTGTTACCGGTGGCACGTAAGTATACAACCATTTCTCCGCGGTGATGGTATAGGTGATTGAATAAAAAACCACGTGTTACCTGGATCCTGGGCATCACAGGAAAAATTGGCTCGTCGCTGCCCGCTACCATTTTCCATGCTGTAAACATGCTTTCGTCGGTAGCTGTTTCCAAAGCTTTGCGGGCATTTATTACGTTCTCTTCAAATTTGGCAACAATATTGGACGCCTTACTGATATCTCCTTTGTCATATTTGTATTGCGCCATGTCCATCACGTCCTGGTGCAATGTAGGCTGGTACCAGTTATAGACTTCGGCAATATGAGATGCCAATTGCCCGGTGGTCCAGCTTTTTTCTGAAGGCTTGTAATCCAGCGCGCTGTCAGGAATTTGGGATAATAATTTTCGGGTGTTTTCAACCTCATGTTCAAACTCGGCTAATAAAGATTTTACGATCATATCATTTTATTTAGATGGTGATTGAAATTGAGATTAAATCTACAAACTTTCAAACTAAAAACAAATGCCTCGTAAAGAGATAATGATTTCGTAAACCTGATCAAGTAAGAATTTCCTGGATCTCCGTAGGCGCCAGGTTTGCATTACGCATAGCAATGCCTCTCACCGCATTGGCAGTAAAATCCATAAAAGCTTTTTTGGTAATACCGTCATCGCCTGCCATGGCAGGTATACCGATATCTCCGCCTTCGCGTATCGATTCCACAATGGGGATTTGGCCCAGGAAGGGGATGTCAAAATCTTCGGCAAGGGTTTTACCGCCGTCTTTTCCAAAAATGTAATATTTATTATCCGGCAATTCGGTTGGGGTAAAATAACTCATGTTTTCAACCAAACCTATAACAGGAACTTTTAGCTGGGCCTGGCTAAACATGGCTATACCTTTTTTTGCATCGGCCAGGGCAACAGTTTGCGGTGTGGTTACTACTATAACGCCGGTTACCGGCACGGTTTGAACAATGGTTAAATGTATATCGCCGGTACCGGGGGGCATATCAATCACCAAATAATCCAATTCACCCCAATCCACTTCACTCACAAACTGGCGGATAGCACTGCTCACCATGGGCCCCCGCCACACTACGGCCTGCTTTTCATCAATGAGTAAACCAATACTCATCATTTTAATACCAAATTTTTCAATGGGTACAATCAGTCCCTTACCGTCAACTTCCTTCATCAGCGGCCTTTCGCCTCTAACTCCAAACATGATGTGCTGGCTGGGTCCATAAATATCAGCATCCATTAGCCCAACTTTTGCTCCACCCTGGGCAAGCGCCAGCGCCAGGTTTGAAGAAACCGTACTTTTTCCAACGCCTCCCTTACCACTGACCACCGCAATAATATTTTTCACACCAGCTAAAATGGTTTTGCCATCTTTTCTGTTACTGCTGGTATTACTGGTAAAATTTACGGTTACCACTGCTTCTTTATTTACCAATAGTTTTACTGCATTAATACAGGCATTCATGATCATATCCTTCAGCGGACAAGCGGGTGTTGTTAATATAACCGTAAATGAAACAAGGTTACCATCAATAATAATGTCCTTAACCATATTCAAGGTTACCAGGTCTTTGCCAAGGTCGGGTTCCTGTACATTACTTAACGCTTTTAAAATATCCTCGTTTGTCATCGTTCAATTATTTGTTAAAAAACCGGTTTATCGGTCAAATTTAAACATTGATGGTCTTAATTTGTTTATTAAATGCGGAATGTTGGTATTTTTGAGACGAACATTTTGTTACTTACCAAATTTTGCGATTTTTAATGAAGAGACTTGTACCATATTTTATAATTGCCTCTTTGATCATGCCCGTGGCGGCCAGGGCCCAGTTTGAAACATTTAAAGATTCTATTGTTCAGCTATTTGGTATTGTAATGACGGCCGATAGTTTAAAAGGATTAGAATCGGTAAGTGTTGTTATTAAAGGACAAAACCGGGGTACGATCTCCAATAACAAAGGAGTTTTCAGCATCGTGGTCTTAAAAGGCGACCAGGTTGAGTTTACCAGTATCGGGTATAAACCCAAAACCATCCATATTCCCGAAAACCTGGAAGGCAATCAGCACAGTGTAATCCAATTGATGGTTACAGATACCATTTACCTGGCTGCAACAATCATTAGAGCCAGGCCAACACGGGCGCAGTTTGAACGGGATTTTTTAAATACGGAAGTGCCTGACGACTACATTACTGTTGCCCGAAAAAATAATAGTGAAGCAACCAGGAGATTATTGGTTGCTAATTTGCCTACTGATGGCCGTGAATCATCCAGTATGTATTTACGCCAGGCCAGCAATAAAGCCTATTATGCCGGACAGGCACCTCCACAAAATATTTTCAACCCATTTGCCTGGGCCGAATTTATCAAAGCCTGGAAAAGGGGTGATTATAAAAGTAAATGACCGACCGGGCTTCTGCCGGCCTGTGGAGGAAGAAATAATACAGATTTTCACCCTGATTTAGTTTCTTTGTTGCCGGGAGGAAAAGATATATGACAAATGAAACGGACAACGCTCCCCTGGAGAAATTAAGGGATAAAATATTTCTAATTGGATTTATGGGAGTGGGTAAAACCTATTGGGGAAAAATTTGGGCCAAACAATTAAACCTGGATTTTTTTGACCTGGATGAAATGATAGAAACAGAACAGGGAAGATCCATTGCGTCGATATTTGAAAATGAAGGAGAGGCTTATTTTAGAAACCTGGAAACTGCGGCCTTGCAAAACTTTGGAGAAAAGAAAAACTTCCTGGTTGCCTGTGGCGGAGGAGCTGCCTGTTTTAATGATAATATTCGCTGGATGAATAAAAACGGCACTTCGGTTTACCTATCCGCATCACCTCCATTTATTTTAAGCAGGGTTTTAAAAGAAAAGATTAAAAGGCCTTTGATCGGTAAACTGAATGATACAGAACTCCTGGTTTATATTGAGCAAAAATTAACAGAACGGGAACCGTTTTATAAACAGGCAAAACACCTGTTAACAGCTGATCATCTCGATACGTACAGTCTTTCAAAACTATAATTATTTTTTATGCATAAGGGTTTTATTAAAGCCGCTTCTTTGCTGGGGGCATTATCAGTGATACTTGGTGCATTTGCGGCGCATGGATTGAAAAATATATTGTCGGCTGCAAATTTGCAGATATTTGAAACAGCCGTTAGATACCAGTTCTATCATGTTTTCGCTTTATTGGTAGTTGGTATGTTGTACAAGGATTTTCCGGGTAAATTAATGACCTGGGCTGGCAGATTTTTTATTGCCGGTATCATTTTGTTTTCTGGTTCCTTATATGTACTGTGTTATGTAAAACATGTTGAGATAGCGGCAAACTGGATTGGTGCCATTACACCTTTTGGAGGAACCGCCTTCATAGCAGCCTGGGGAATGCTTTTTTACACCGTCGTAAAGGGGGTCAGAAAGTAGTAACTTTCCGGTGTAACGTAATCAATGTGCCGTTTTTATTCTCAATGTTGAAATCCATATCAATATCCTTCATTCTTTTTTCCATGTTTTTTAAGCCATTGCCAAATTGACGGATGGTATCCTTGTTAATTCCTATTCCGTTGTCCTGGATATGTAAGGTGAGTCCGTCCTCAACCCTTGTTAAAATAATATGTACTTCAGTTGCTTTTGCATGTTTAAGAATATTGTTCAGTGATTCTTTAACTACTAAAAAAACATTTCTTCTTATTTCGCCTATTACCTGAATATTGGGCAGGTTATCCGGGATTTCAATTTTACAATAGATACCCGTGTCTTCAAAATATTCCAAAGCATAACTGCGGATATAAGCAATCATATTACCCAGTGAATCGTTACTGCTGCTCATGCTCCAGATGATCGCATTCATTTTTCCTAATAATTCATTGGCAGAGGAAGATATTTTCTCTATTTCCGGGATGGGCGTATCCGATAGTTTGGTTTTCGCCAATTCGCTGTACAGCCTGATCGTTGTCATTCCCGCTCCCAGGTCATCGTGCATATCCGCGCTGATCCTGTTGCGTTCTTCCTGCTGCGCTTTTATTACTGCAATTTGCGTTTCAAATGCTGTTTTCTCGGCTTCTTGCTTCATCGATTCCTGTTCTTTTATATTGGCGATCAACTCGCTCCGGTTTTTATAAGTTAAACCTAAAAGAAAAAATGCCAGTTCAAATGCGATGCCGGTATTATAGTAAAACAGGGACGAGAGGTATATCTCTGCAGGTTTTACTTTTAACAGCAGCAGGAGCAATGATATTATGGAAAACAATACCAATACCGCATTACCTGCAGCAATGTAATTGAAGAGCCTGTTCTTTCTTTTAAAAGCCAGGTAAATAAACGAAATCCCGATTGCCAGTATGAAAAATTTCATGCAAATTTCGAGATAGTATTGTGGAAGATAGGTTGAAGTGAAAAAATTCAGAAAGGTGAAAATACCCAGTAACAGGATAACAAATCGTTCACCATATTTCAGAACCCTGTCTAAAAACAGGTCGTTGTTTCTCGTATTTAAAAATTTTCGTGTAAAAGTGATATAAAATATCGTGCCCGCTACAATCAGGGAAAAATCTGTGTAACTGAAATAAAGATTGTTAAAAAAAGACGAGTGCTTGGTTAGCGTGGAATTAAAAAAGATCAGCAGGAACATGCAAAGTGAATACGCTGCGTTGTATAGAAACTCTGTTTTTTTGCTGATGATGTAATTCGTAATCATGAATATGATCATCATCAGTAACACGCCACTCAATACAAGGCCATACGTCTGCATTTCATTTCTGTGCCCAACTACATATTGTTTGTAATCCTTAATAAAATCGGACTTTATTAAGATCGGGCTGATATAGTTGAATTCATTTTTGAGTTGTTTCAATGCAACCAGGATATGGCCCGATTCGCCGGGTGCCAGGGTTATTTTGCGGTAACCCGAAATGCTGTCGGCATTGGTGATTTTCACTGGTGCACCATTGGTTTTGTACACGTCATATTCCCTGTAATAGGCACCCGGAAACAAAAAGACAGAAACGCTATTGACTGTTATGTTATCCAGGTAAATTTTCAGGTAAAAAGTATGATTAAAAGTTGTGGGTGGCAGCTTTTTGCGGTGTTTAAAATTTGCAAGCGGAAAAAATTTTTTTTGCAATACATCCGCGATGGAAAGGGAGGAACCGCTATCGATGAATAACTGGGTTTTAGTAAGTACACTGCTTCGTTCATTGATGGAATCCACGAATACCGGGGTAGAATCTGTTGCGATCTGCCCCTTGCAAATAAGGATAAGAAACGAAAATATCAGCAGGGCCAAAATCCGTTTTAACATGCAATAGTTTTACCAAACGTACACAAATTCATTGAAACCGGAGAGTAATAAGCCATATTTTAGGATGTATTTGAAGTAATGGTTTTCTATATCTTTGTTGACAATGGCGAATAAATTGAAAACTTTAAAATCAAAGGGGGCAGACCCCGGGCAATTAAAACTGGAAAAGGAAGAAACGGTTGAAGTAAAAAAATTACTGAAGGATGAGCGTACACACAAAATAGCCGGTAGCCTGTTATTATTACTGGCATTCCTGTTTTTTATTGCTTTTGCTTCGTATTTATTTACCTGGGGCGAGGACCAGGACAAGTTTAGCTACCGGATGTTACTCGCTAATGATATTAAAGTGCAGAATTTGCTGGGTACTTTTGGCGCATTTATTTCAGAAATATTTATTCGCCACGGATTTGGTATTGCATCTTTTTTGATTTGTACCAGCTTTTTTGTGTTTGGAATTAACCTGTTTTTTGGTAAAAAAGTATTTTCGGGGTTCCGGAATATTAAATACCTCATTGCAGGCCTGCCTTTATTAAGTGTGGCAGCGGCTGCGGTTTTTCATGACAATCCTTTTCCCTGGGGCGGTGCCGCCGGGGATATGATGCGGGATTGGATGTACAAAACCGTGGGCGAGGTTGGCACCATTGCTATTTTAGCTGTAGCGGTGCTGTCTTATATTATTTGGCGTTTTAACCCGGTATTTAAGTTGCCGGCTAAAAAAGCTGTTGCGGTACCTGGTGAACTCCTCCTACCCGAACCTGAAGAACTATCGGAAAAATTTGAATGGGACCAGGAAGAAAAACTGGCAAAAGCCAATTCGTTAAAAGGAAGTGGTGGGATGTTACCCATACCAGAACAGGAAATCCCGGGGTTTAACCACGATTTAAATATGGTTGAAAAGGAGCATATTGAAAAACTGCCGGTTAAAGCAGATGAAAAAACATTTCCTCAAACCATGGTTTCGGTTGCAGAAAATGATTTGCCGTTAGAAATAAAATCAGTACCCGAAAAGGCCAACGATGAGCCAGTAACTGTTGCCGGAAAAACGCCGGTTACAAAACCCTATGATCCAATTTTAGATCTGCGGGATTACAGGTACCCGGGACTTGATTTGTTGGCAAATCATGGTACAGATAAAATTGTACAGGATGCCGACGAACTGGAAAATAATAAAAACCAGATCATCAATACCCTGAAAAATTACGACATTCATATTCAAAAGATATATGCAACGGTTGGTCCTACGGTTACGTTGTACGAAATTATACCCGCAGCAGGTGTGCGTATTTCAAGAATAAAAAACCTGGAGGATGATATTGCCTTAAGCCTTGCGGCACTTGGTATCCGCATCATTGCACCTATTCCCGGTAAAGGTACTATTGGCATTGAAGTGCCCAATGCGAAGAAAAGTATTGTGAGTATGAAAACCCTGATCTCTTCAGAAAAATTTCAGAATAATAGTTTTTCGCTGCCGATCGCCATTGGTAAGAAAATTGACAATGAAAATTTCATTGTTGACCTGGCCAGTATGCCCCACCTGTTAATGGCCGGTGCAACCGGTCAGGGTAAATCTGTTGGCCTGAATGCCATTTTGGTTTCCTTGTTATATAAAAAGCACCCGTCGCAACTGAAATTTGTTTTGGTTGATCCAAAAAAAGTGGAGCTTAGTATTTACAAGACTATTGAAAATCATTTCCTGGCAAAACTGCCGGGCGAGGAGGATGCTATCATAACCGATACAAAAAAAGTGGTACATACATTAAATGCGCTTTGTATTGAGATGGACAACCGGTACGACCTGCTTAAGGAGGCAGGTTGCAGGAACATCAGGGAATACAATGAAAAGTTTGTTTCCCGTAAATTAAATCCCGAGAAAGGGCATCAGTACCTGCCTTTTATTGTTTTGGTTGTTGATGAATTTGCAGATCTGATTATGACGGCTGGAAAAGAAGTTGAAATGCCGATAGCCCGATTGGCGCAGCTGGCCAGGGCTGTGGGTATTCATTTGATCATTGCCACACAAAGACCATCGGTAAATATTATAACCGGCACCATTAAAGCAAACTTCCCGGCCCGTATTGCCTTTAAGGTGAGCAGTAAGATCGACAGCCGCACGATCCTGGACGCAGGTGGCGCAGAGCAGTTAATTGGAAAAGGAGATATGTTGATCAGTTATAACGGCGACATTGTTCGGTTGCAATGTGCTTTTGTGGATACGCCCGAGGTTGATAAAATTGTGGACTTCATTGGTGAGCAACGTGGCTACCCACAGGCATTTTTATTACCGGAATATATAGACGAAAAAGATATGGAAGGCAAGGATTTTGACCTGGGCGAAAAAGATACATTGTTTGAAGATGCTGCCAGGTTGATTGTTGCCAGCCAGGTAGGAAGCACCTCTTTGTTACAGCGAAGAATGAAGCTGGGGTATAACCGTGCCGGCCGCCTGATGGATCAGTTGGAGGCGGCGGGGATTGTAGGCGGTAACCAGGGCAGTAAAGCCAGGGAAGTGCTTGTTAAAACAGAAGCGGATTTACAGCAAATGCTCGATTCTATTATGTAAGTCTTAAGTCTTGAGTCGGGAGTACCGAGTCTGGAGTCGTGAGTCGGAAGTCCGGAGCCAGGGTTATCAGCTTATAACAATAAACTCCTGATTTCGAACTAAAAACTAAGAACTAAAAACTAAGAACTCTAAATTCGGAACTCCGAACTAGGAACTTTGAACTCAAACTATGTCAAAATTTCTTTTTATCGGTTTGGGTAATATTGGTGGCGAGTATGCAAATACACGTCACAATATTGGATTTGATGTGGTGAATGCGTTTGTGCTGAAGCACGGCGGCAATTTTAAAACGGACAGGCTTGCTTATGTGGCCGAGGTAAAATGTAAAGGCAAACAAATTGTATGTATTTGTCCCACAACATTCATGAATTTGAGCGGCAGGGCATTTAAATACTGGCTGGAAAAAACTAAAGTACCTCTTGACCATACTTTGACCATTGTTGATGACCTGGCCCTGCCCCTTGACAAACTCAGATTGCGGCCAAGCGGTACAGATGCCGGGCATAACGGGTTAAAGGACATTCAAAATATTTTGGGTACCGATAAATACCCTAAATTGCGATTTGGGATCGGAAATAATTACCCAAAAGGCATGCAGGCTGATTTTGTTTTAGGTAAATGGCTAAAAGCCGAGGAGCCGACGGTACTGCATAAGATTGAAATATGCATCTTATTAATGGAGTCGTTTGTGACCGCCGGTATTGAACAAACGATGACTGCTTTTAACAAAATTTCAATTAAGCCATGATAATAATTTTCTATTTTACCCGATCATATAGTTGTTTTTTTTTCGCTATTTGTCTATATTCGCACTGTAACCCGAATACCCAATAAAAAACCTTAGATGAAGATTATTTGCATCGGACGAAATTATAAGGATCATGTTAAAGAATTAGGTAATAGCATACCCGAGGAGCCTGTGATTTTTATGAAACCCAAAAGTGCTTTGTTACAAAGCCATACGCCGTTTTATTATCCCGAATTTACCAACGAATTGCATTACGAATGTGAACTTGTTTTGCGTGTATGCAAGAACGGTAAATACATCCAGGAAAAACATGCTGCCAGTTATTATAATGCCATTACCGTGGGTATTGATTTTACAGCACGTGATATCCAGGATGAATTAAAAAAGAAAGGACTTCCCTGGGAAAAAGCCAAGGCATTCGACAACTCTGCGGTAGTTGGTAATTTCATCGAATTAAATCCCGCGTTCAACAGGAAAAGTATTAATTTTTCTATGTTGAAGAATAAGGAAAAGGTACAAAGTGCCAATTCCTCAGAAATGATCTTCAGCATCGACAGGGTCATAGAAAATATTTCAAATTATTTCTCATTAAATATTGGTGACCTTATTTTTACCGGAACGCCGGCGGGTGTTGGAGAATGTGTTACCGGTGATGTATTAGAAGGGTTTATCGAAAAGGAAAACCTTTTTAATGTGGAAATAAAATAGCCTTTTGCATTACCTGTTTTTACGCTTCGCTGCATTTACCTGGTCAGCGATTTTTTATATATACCTTTGGCAACTGGTTTTAGTGATTTTTCTTTAACGATATGGCTATTTTACATGATGGATACAGATATTTTGTTGAGGGCATATAAATTAATGTGTACAGCCAAATCGATGGCCGGTACCTATGAAGATAACAGGCAGATCTGTACCTATGTTCATTCTACAAGTCGCGGCCACGAAGCGATACAGCTTGCCACTGCATTTCAGTTATTACCCTGCGATTATGTGAGCCCTTATTACCGCGATGAGAGTATTTTACTGGGACTGGGGTTTTCGCCCTATGAGTTGATGCTTCAGTTATTAGCCAAAGCCGATGATATTTTTACCGGCGGCAGGGAATATTATGCGCATCCCAATTATACAGGTGATGACAAACCGAATATTATTCACCAAAGCAGTGCTACCGGCATGCAGGCCATACCCACAACTGGTATAGCGCAGGGTATACAATTTTTAGAAAAAATACAATCTACTAAATTAAAGAGAGGTTTACAGGGTGAAATGCCTGTAGTTATTTGTTCCTTAGGGGATGCCTCTGTTACCGAGGGAGAAGTAAGTGAAGCATTTCAATTTGCAGCGTTACATCAACTGCCCATCATTTTCCTGGTACAGGATAATGGATGGGGCATCAGTGTAACATCGGAAGAAGCCCGAACAAGCAATGCCAATGAAATGGTAAAGGGGTTTAAAGGCATCAAACATATAAGCATAGACGGCAGCGATTTTTTACAGAGTTTTGACGTGATGAAGAATGTGGTGGATGAAGTGCGAAAAGAACGTCACCCGTTTTTAGTTCATGCAAGGGTGCCCTTGCTGGGCCATCATACCAGTGGTGTAAGAAAAGAATTTTACAGGACTGAGGAAGACCTGGCAAAACATAACGAAGACGATCCGGGTCCGAAACTCCGAAAAAAATTATTGGAAACGGGTGTTGGCGAAGAAAAGCTGGACCATATTGAGCAGGAAGCCGCCGCCGACGTAGCGCATCATTTCCGGGCAGCCGTAGCTGCGCCTGAACCCGATCCGGCAACCGTAAGTGATTTTGTTTTTGTTCCAACACCTGTTACAGCCGAAGCGGGTGAGCGTGCACCAAATGACAGAGAAAAGATTTTAATGGTAGATGCGGGATTGTTTGCAATCCGGGAAATAATGGAAGATCATCCTGAATCACTATTATACGGGCAGGATGTAGGACGCAGGCTGGGTGGCGTATTCCGGGAAGCAGCAACCCTTGCTGAGCAGTTTGGCGATCACCGGGTATTTAACACAGCGATCCAGGAAGCCTATATCATCGGTTCAACGGTTGGCATGTGTGCCGTGGGGGCGAAACCAATTGTAGAAGTCCAGTTCGCCGATTATATTTACCCGGGGCTGAACCAGCTGGTTACCGAAATTTCGAAAAGCTGTTATTTAAGTTGTGGCAAATTTCCCGTACAGACCCTGATCAGGGTGCCCATTGGTGCCTATGGCGGGGGCGGGCCTTACCATAGTGGCTGTATTGAAAGCACACTTCTCACCATCAAAGGAATTAAGATTGTTTATCCCAGCAATGCTGCAGATATGAAGGGGTTGCTAAAAGCCGCTTTCCTCGATCCAAACCCGGTGCTGATGTTGGAGCACAAGGGTTTGTACTGGAGTAAAGTGCCGGGCACCGAAGAAGCGAAAAGTATTGAACCTTCCAGGGATTATATCATACCCCTTGGCAAGGGCAATATGGTGTTGGAGGCTGATGACGATCTTGTTGAAAGCGGCGAAAGCTGCTGTATCATTACCTATGGCATGGGCGTTTATTGGGCTAAAGCGGCGGCAAAGAAATTTCCGGGACAGATTGAAATTATAGATCTGCGAACTTTATTTCCTTTGGATGAAGCCCTGATCTTTGCTACCGTTAAAAAACACGGAAAATGTTTAATAGTAACCGAAGAACAGCAAAACAATTCGTTTGCTGAGGCATTGGCCGGGCGGATCTCCAAATCCTGCTTCAGGTATTTAGATGCTCCTGTTGAAGTTTTAGGAGCGTTGAATTTACCCGCTGTTCCTATGAATATTGTTTTAGAAAAAGCAATGTTGCCCAATGCCGAAAAAGTTGGGACAAAATTAAAAATTTTACTTAATTCCTGATATATATAATACCATCTTGATTTAATAAGTCCAAAGGACTACGTTGAAATCTTATAGGGTATTAAGCCGATAGCAATCTGGACGAACTGCCGTCCTTTGGGTTATCAATAATTGCCCGTTTTTTTATGCTTTACCTTTTGTCAGTTTTTGAAGTAGGGGTCAAAAAAATTGTGAAGGCCTTAGCCCGCTTGTTTTGAAAATAAAAAAACAAACCTGTTATACCAAAGTGAATTATATATTAGACCAAAAATTGCCTGCGAATATATATTGATAAGCACAGATAGATTTCACCTCCCCCACGTTTAGTTTTTTACAAAGAGTACAAACATATTTTTCGAGATCCTCAATGGTTTTAAAAAATTGGTTCGTGAATTGCCTTTTGAACTTAGCCCATATTTTTTCAGCCGGATTAAGTTCAGGGCTATACGGTGGTAAGAATA